>NZ_JAWLKE010000006.1:0-197963 GCF_033042225.1 Rhodococcus cercidiphylli | reverse complement strand
TTGGCAAGTGCGCGCGCGTTTGCGAACCTCACGGGGCGAACCCGCGCTGGCGAACCCCCGGGGCGAACCTCACGGAGGCGAACCCGCGCCTGCGAACCCCCGGCGGCGAACCCGGAGGCTCAGCGGATTTTGAAGATCACGAATCGCTGGACGAGGAAGTTGATGACCGTCGCCGTACCCTGCGCGATGACGAAGGCCACGTTGGCGTACCAGAAGCCGTCGGGAAGAGCCTGGTAGAGCCAGGTGTAGATGCCGACCTGGACGGCGAAGGTGACTCCGTACAGCGCGACGACGGCGAAGAACCGGGCCCGTGACGGGGCCGCGTTGAACGTCCAGCGGCGGTTGATCAGGTAGGCCGTCGTCGTTCCGAGTACGAAGCCGATGGCCTTGGCGAGGGTCACACCGACGCCGAACACGAAGTGCAGGATCAGGTTGACACCCTGGTCGACGATGGCCGACAGCACACCGGTCGCCAAGAAACGCACCACCTGCGTCTTGAGATCGAGGGCCGCGTCGGCGATGTTCTCGGTCAGCGGCAACTCGACGGGGAGCGGGACGTGATGCTGCAACTCGTCGTTCTCGGGCGACCAATCGTCGCCCGTGGAGCCTTCTTCTGCGGAGCGGTCGGGGGTGGACACGAGGACTGACACTAGCCGCTGCTGCGGTGCGGGTACCCTCTTGAGCGATGTCCACGACAGCCGACGACGCACTCTTCCCCCTGGAACCACAGGCCGGGAACACTGCGCCGCTACCCACGCAGACCCGCACACTCACCGGTTGGGGCCGTACCGCTCCCTCCACCGGAGAGGTGCTCTCGACCTCCGACCCCGAGCTCATCGCGAACGCGGTCAAGCAGGTCGCCGAGCAGAACGACTCCAAGCCGGCCCACCTCCGACGCGGCGTCATCGCCCGCGGCCTCGGCCGCTCCTACGGTGACAACGCGCAGAACTCCGGCGGCCTCGTCATCGACATGAATGCCTTGAACGGCATTCACAGCATCGACGCGTCGACGCGGATCGTCGACGTCGACGGTGGCGTCAACCTCGACCAGCTGATGCGCGCCGCGTTGCCGTTCGGCCTGTGGGTACCGGTGCTGCCGGGCACCCGCCAGGTCACGATCGGCGGGGCCATCGGCACCGACATCCACGGCAAGAACCATCACAGCGCGGGCAGCTTCGGCAACCACGTCCGCTCGATGGAACTGCTCACCGCGGACGGTCAGGTCCGCCACCTGACGCCGTCGGGCAAGAACGCCAAGCTCTTCTGGGCGACGGTCGGCGGCAACGGCCTGACCGGCATCATCCTGCGCGCGACGATCGAGATGACGCCGACGGAGACGGCCTACTTCATCGCCGACGGCGACGTCACCACCACCCTCGACGAGACCATCGCCCTGCACAGCGACGGCAGCGAGAACAACTACGACTACTCGAGTGCCTGGTTCGACGCGGTCGCCCCGCCGCCCAAGCTCGGCCGCGCGGCCCTCTCCCGCGGATCGCTCGCGACGTTGGACCAGTTGCCGGCCAAACTCCAGAAGGACCCGCTGCGGTTCAACGCCAAGCCGCTGGTGACCTTCCCGGACGTCTTCCCCAACGGCCTGGCCAACAAGTACACGTTCTCCGCCGTCGGCGAGGTCTGGTACCGCAAGGCCGGCAACTACCGGAACAAGGTCCAGTCCCTGACGGCGTTCTATCACCCACTGGACATGTTCGGTGAGTGGAACCGCGCCTACGGCTCCAAGGGCTTTCTCCAGTATCAGTTCGTTGTGCCGCCGGAGGCCGTCGACGAGTTCAAGAAGATCATCGTCGACATCCAGAAGTCCGGGCACTACTCGTTCCTCAACGTCTTCAAGCTGTTCGGACCCGGAAACAAAGCGCCACTGAGCTTTCCGATTCCAGGGTGGAACATCTGCGTCGACTTCCCGATCAAGCCGGGATTGAACGAGTTCGTTCGCGAGCTCGACAAGCGGGTGCTCGAGTTCGGTGGTCGTCTGTACACCGCGAAGGATTCGCGCACCGACGCCGAGACCTTCCACTCGATGTACCCGCGGATCGACGAGTGGATCAAGGTCCGCCGATCCGTTGACCCCACAGGCGTTTTCGCCTCCGATATGGCTAGAAGGCTGGAACTGCTGTGACGATTGATGCCGTAGGCAACCCCCAGACGATTCTCGTTCTGGGCGGCACCAGCGAGATCGGTCTCGCGATCACCGAGGAGTACCTGTCGAAGTCTCCGGCACGTGTCATCCTCGCTGCGCTGCCGAACGATCCTCTCCGTGACAGCGCCGTCGCACAGCTGACGGCCAAGGGCGCGAAGTCCGTCGACGTCATCGACTTCGACGCACTCGACACCGCCTCGCACCCGAAGGTCATCGACGCGGCATGGGCCAAGGGTGACGTCGACGTCGCCATCGTCGCCTTCGCCGTCGACTTCGATGCCGAGCAGCTCTGGCAGGACCAGCGCAAGGCCGTCCTCGCCGCGAACATCAACTACACCGCGTCCGTCTCGGTCGGTGTGCTGCTGGGCGAGAAGATGAAGGCGCAGGCCTACGGCCGCATCATCGTCATGTCCTCGGTGGCGGGCGAGCGGGTGCGTCGTTCCAACTTCGTCTACGGCTCCACCAAGGCCGGACTCGACGGTTTCTACCTCGGCCTCGGAGAAGCGTTGCGCGAGTTCGGACCTCGGGTCACCGTCGTTCGCCCGGGCATGGTTCGCACCAAGTTCAGCGCGCACGTCAAGGAAGCGCCGATGACCGTCGACAAGGAGGTCATCGCGAAGCTCGCGGTGAACGCGTCACGCAAGGGCACCCCCTTGATCTGGACTCCCGCACCGTGGCGTCTGGTGATGATGGTGCTGCGGCACGTGCCGCGGCCGATCTTCCGCAAGCTGCCCATCTGATCTCGATGACAATCGGGGTTGCACCGGCTCGCAGAACCGCCTCTGCCGTCGGGGAAATCGCTCTCGGTGTGCTCGTCGCAGCAATCGTGGCGACGGTCGGGTTGTACGCCTTCTCACTGGTTCAGTGGCCGGCGTTCAACTCGTCCAATGTCACCCGCGCCATCACGACGCTCGGGCAGGTGACCGCTGCAGCACTGTTCGCCGCGTCGATCTACCTGTACCGGATTCACAAGTGGCCGTGGATCGCTCGGCTCGCGGCGTGGATCGGGCTGAGCGGATTCGTCACCGTCACCCTCGGGATGCCGCTGGCTGCAACCAAGCTCTATCTGTTCGGCATCTCCGTCGACCAGGAGTTCCGTACCGAATACCTGACGCGACTGACGGATTCGGCGTCGTTGCGCGACATGACGTACGCCGACATTCCGCCCTTCTATCCGGCCGGCTGGTTCTGGCTCGGCGGACGCGTCGGCAACATCTTGGGCATGGACGGCTGGGAAGTGTTCAAGCCCTACGCAATCGGGCTGCTCGCCGTCACCGCCGTCGTGTCGTTCGTGCTGTGGAAGGCACTGATCCGAGCCGACTGGGCCGTCGCCGTCAGCGCCGTCACCACCGCACTCGTCGTCGCCCACGCCTCCCCCGAGGCATACAGCGCCGTGATCGTGATGCTCTTCGCACCCGCGCTGGCCCTCGCCTGGGGAGCGTTGCACCGGCCCGCCTCGGGCGGGTGGGGAGCGGTGGTCGGCACCGGGCTCTTTCTCGGTCTGGCCGCGACGTTCTACACGCTGTATCTCGGCCTGGCGGCGTTCACCGTCGTACTGATGGCGCTCTTCGCCGCCGTCCTCGCCTATCGCGAGAAGAAGTCCTGGAACGTACTGGTTCCCATCGCGATCAAGGTCGCCGCGATCGCCGCGATATCGGGCCTCATCGCCGCGACCGTGTGGCTGCCGTACCTGATCGAATTCCTGCGCGGTGCACCCTCCACGTCGGGCACAGCGTTGCACTATCTGCCCGAAGCCGGTGCGACACTCCCCTTCCCGATGTTCGAGTTCTCCCTGATGGGCGTGCTGTGCCTCATCGGCACGGTGTGGGTGGCGGTGCGGTTCTCGTCCTCACGCCGAGCGCAGGCACTGGGCGTCGGCGTCGTCTCCATCTATCTGTGGACGCTGCTCTCCATGGCCGCCACGGCCGCGGGCACCACCCTGCTTTCGTTCCGCCTCGAAGCGGTGCTGATCGTATTGCTCGGCAGCGCAGGCGTTTTCGGCTTCCTCGAAGGCAGCCACGCGATCTATCAGGCCATCAACGAGCCACCGAAGTTCCGTATCGCCGCTGTCGTCGTAGCAGCCATCGGTGCGATGACCTACGCGCAGAACATTCCCCAGGTACTGCAGACCGAGATCACCGTCGCGTACTCGGACACCGACGGTGACGGCAACCGCGCCGACATGCGTCCGCCGAGCGCGGTCTCGTACTACCGCGAGGTCGACGCCGCTCTCACCGAGCAGACCCAGCGTCCGCGCGACGAAACCGTCCTGCTGACGGCGGACACGTCGTTCCTCAGCTACTACCCGTACTTCGGCTTCCAAGGACTGACCTCGCACTACGCCAACCCACTGGCGCAGTTCGATCAGCGAGCCGACGCCATCGAGCAGTGGACCGAGCTCGAGACGCCCGATCAGCTGGTCGACGCGCTCGACACCAGCCAGTGGCGCGCGCCGGATGCGTTCCTGTTCCGCCGCGGTGCCGACGGTTACACCCTGCGCCTGGCCGAGGACGTCTACCCGAACGACCCGAACGTGCGCCGCTACACCGTCACCTTCCCGCAGTCACTGTTCGAGGATCCGCGATTCACCGTCACCGACATCGGACCCTTCGCGCTGGTCGTGCGCACGAATTGAACGGTCGTCGACCGCGAACGCACTACCTCGGTGCTGCGGTGCGAGATCGAAATTCCCTCGGTGAGCGTCCGGTCCATCGCGTGAACGCATGCGAGAAGCTGGCGACGTCGCTGTAGCCGAGTTCGGCGGCGATCTCCCCTACCGTGACCGAACCGTCGAGCAGACGCATGGTCGCGCGCTCCTGAAGGAACGCCTGACGTAGCGCACGGAACGTGGCTCCCTCGTTGCCGAGTTTCCGTTTGAGGGTGCTGGTGGAGACGGCCATTCTCCGGGCACAGTGCGCACTGTTGGTGCACTCGCGGTCGGTGTCGAACAGCGCGCGCACGGTCTCCGTGTACGACTTCGTACGGCGGCCGTCGACGGCCTTCTTCAGTTCCGCGATCCCGAGTTGATACGACAACGAATCGGAGAACCGGCATGCCTCGTCGAGGATGGCCGCCGGCACGAAGACGAACGGTGACGGCGCATCGAACACGATGCGACGGATCTCGTCGTCGTCGAGCGTATCGCGCTCCGGGGCCGGGATATCGAGGTGAAGTTCGACCGCGTCCGCGAAGCCGGCGAGCATGTCGATCAGACGAAGAAGGCACGAACCGCCGTACGCGACAGCAATGCTGTCGAGCCCCTCGTCCCCCGTGCGCCCGGCGAGTCCGATGGTCAACCCGCGATCGGTGTGGTGGATGTGCACGGCGAGAGCCGTCGAGACCAGCGGGAGAAACTCCAGCAACTCGACCATCTCTGCCACCGATCCGGCACTGATCAGCGGAAGACTGAGAGGGCCGAACGACGTGGGCTGCACGTATTGCGCGAACGTCGCGCCGAGCCGGAAACCCTGTTGACGGTCGAGGTCCGGGTACACCTCCCGAAACCACCGCAGCGGCACCTGTCCGTCGCGGGTGACCAGCTCCGTCATGCTGACGCCGTCACGCACCAGGATGCGTCGGAACGCCGCCTCGGCCCGCTCGCCCAGCGCGCCGCTACCGAGCAGCTGCGCGAAGGCAAGCGGGGGCACTCCGGACTCCGTTGATCCCACGTGAGCCAAATTAACAACAAATCGACGCTTTCGAGCCTGGTTCGGAAAGTCCATCGCAGTGAGACTTGGAACACAGTTACTCAGCGAGGAGAACACCATGGCCAACGTCACCTTTGTCACGCACGACGGCGAGAAGCACGAGGCACCGCTGACCGAGGGCACATCCCTGATGCAGATTGCCGTCGACAACGCCATCCCGGGTATCGACGGAGACTGCGGCGGCGAAGCAGCCTGCGGAACCTGTCACGTCGTCGTCGACAACGCATGGAGCGACGTCGTCGGCACCAACGACGAGGTCGAGGAGGACATGCTCGCCATGAACCCCGAGCGTGAACCGACATCTCGGCTGTCGTGCCAGATGACCGCGCGCGAGTCGTGGGACGGCTTGACGGTCCGCGTTCCCGAATTCCAGATCTGAACTGCGGACCGGAGGAGAGAGCCATGAGTATCGCCGACACCGTCGCGACCACCGCGAGATCCGTCATCCTGATGGAACTGCAAATACGCGGCGCGCACCTCTACGACAAGACGCGTCGGATCGTGACCCGCACCGACGGCCAGGTCATGTTCACCGAGACACCGATTCCGCCGGTCGACGAGGTCGATCTCGCCGACATCGATCTGAGCAACCCGTTCCTCTACCGCCAGGGCCTCTGGACGTCGTACTTCGAGCGCGTCCGCAACGAAGCGCCGGTGCACTTCCAGCCGAACAGCCCGTTCGGGCCGTTCTGGTCGGTCACCCGGCATGCGGACATCATCGCTGTCGACAAGAACCACAAGGTGTTCTCGGCGGAGCCCTTCATCATCATCGGCAAGCCCCCGCGCTTCATGGACATCGCGATGTTCATCGCGATGGACCCCCCGCGTCACGACGCTCAGCGCGCCGCGGTCCAAGGGGTGGTGGCCCCGAAGAATCTCCGCGAGATGGAGGGCCTGATCCGGTCCAGGGTTCAGGAAGTTCTCGACGACCTTCCCGTGAACCAGCCGTTCGACTGGGTTCGCACGGTGTCCGTCGAACTCACGGCACGGATGCTGGCGACGTTGCTCGATTTCCCGTACGAGCAGCGACACAAGCTCGTCGAGTGGTCGGACCTGGCGACGGCAATGGAACAGACCAACGGTGGCCCCTCGGACAACGACGAGGTGTTCGGCGCCATGGTCGACGCAGCCAAGGGCCTGAGCGCTCTGTGGCACGACAAAGCCGCTCGAAAAGCCGCGGGAGAAGAGCCCGGCTTCGACCTGATCTCACTGCTGCAAGCCAATGACGACACGAAGGATCTCATCGACCGGCCGCTGGAGTTCCTGGGAAATCTCACCCTGCTCATCGTCGGCGGCAACGACACCACGCGTAACTCGATGAGCGGTGGAGTGTTGGCGCTCAACGAGTTTCCCGATCAGTTCGAGAAGCTGAAGGCGAATCCCGATCTCGTGCCCGGCATGGTGTCGGAGATCATCCGCTGGCAGACGCCGCTGGCCTACATGCGCAGGATCGCGAAGGAAGACACGATCCTGAACGGTCAGTTCATCCGCAAGGGCGACAAGGTGGTCATGTGGTACGCCTCCGGCAACCGCGACGAGCGCGTGTTCGATCGGCCGGACGACTTCATCATCGACCGCAAGAACGCACGCAACCACATCGCGTTCGGGTTCGGCGTGCACCGGTGCATGGGCAACAGGCTCGCGGAGATGCAACTGCGAATCCTGTGGGAGGAGTTGCTGACCCGGTTCGAGAACATCGAGGTGGTCGGGAAGCCCGAGTACGTGCAATCCAACTTCGTGAGAGGTATATCCAAGATGATGGTCACCCTCACCCCGAAGCAGCAGGCCTGAGTGGGTGCCGAACGCGCGGTGATCATCGGCGCCAGCCACGCCGGCGCTCAGCTCGCCGCACATCTGCGACGCGAGAAGTGGGCCGGGGAGATAGTTCTCATCGGTGACGAGGGGACGCTGCCCTACCAGCGTCCCCCGCTGTCGAAGGCCTATCTTGCCGGCACCTCGACCCTCGAGGCCATGGCCATCCGCGGAGCGGACTTCTACGACAAGCAGAACATCGAGCTGGTCGATGGTTCGGTGAGCAGCATCGATCGTGAGGCTCGCACAGTCACGTTCGATTCCGGCGTCACGCAGTCGTACAGCAAGCTCGCCCTCTGCACCGGCGCGCGAACTCGCCGATTGGCAACTCCCGGAGCAGATTTGGCGGGCATTCACTACCTGCGCACCGCCGCCGACTCCGCATCGCTACGCTCGGCCGCGACGCCGGGCACACGGGTAGTCGTCGTCGGTGGCGGTTACATCGGTTTGGAAACGGCAGCGTCCCTCCGGGCATCCGGTCTCGACGTCACCGTCGTCGAGGCCGCGGAGCGTGTTCTGGAACGCGTGACCGCACCGGTGGTCTCGACGTTCTTCACCCGAATCCACCGCGAGGCGGGCGTGGAGATCCGGACGGGTGCGCTCGTGGAGGAGTTCCGCGGAGACAGCCGTGTGCGCGAGGTCGTGCTGGCCGGCGGAGACACGCTCCCGGCAGATCTGGTGGTCATCGGGGTGGGCATCGTGCCCAACACCGAACTCGCCGAAGCGGCCGGGATCACCGTCGACAACGGAATCGTCATCGACGATCGGACCCGCACCGACGATCCCGATATCGTCGCTGCCGGCGACTGCGCCGCCTACCACGTTGCCCGCTACTCGCGGCGCGTCCGCCTCGAAGGAGTCTGCGCTGCAAACGAACACGCGAAGGTGGCGGCATCGACTTTGACCGGAGGGTCCGCCACCATCACCGCGCTGCCATGGTTCTGGTCCGACCAGTACGACCTCAAGCTTCAGATCGCCGGACTGGGCACCGGATACGACGAGGTCGTCGTCAACGGCGACCCGGAGCGCGATCGCGACTTCACCTGCTACTACCTCCGCGACGGCCAACTCATCGCCGCAGACTGCGTCAACCGTCCGCGCGATTTCATGACCAGCAAGAAGAAAATCGCCGAGCATTCCACAGTCGAACTCGCGGAATTGATCGGATAGGAACTTCACGACCCCGCACCACCACCTCGCTCACCGTGTGACCCAGGTCGTTCGAGTTTTCGCCCATCGTGATCTTTCTGTAACCTCGACGCGATGACCACCCACGACCAGAGTGTTCTCGAGCGGCAGCCGACAACGGCACCGGCTCGACACTCCGGCGTCGGGCGTGGCGACGTCGTTGCGGCGGTCGGATTTCTTGTCGCCGCCGTCTACGTCCTGCAAGGCCAGTGGCGCAATCTGGGCGGCGGCTACCTCTACAACAGCGGCCAGGATCAGACGATGTGGGAGTGGTTCTTCTCCGTCGCCGCCAATTCGGTCGCGCATCTGGACAATCCACTGTGGAGCGACCTGCAGAATTACCCGCTCGGGGTGAATCTGATGGCGAACACGGCGATGTTCGGAGTCTCGATCCCCCTGGCACCGATCACGTTGCTCTTCGGACCCACCGTGACCTGGGCAATTGCCCTCACCGTCGGCCTGGCCGGCACCGCGTTCGCGTGGTTCTGGCTGTTCTCCCGCCAGCTCAACGCGTCCAAGGGTGCCGCGGCAATGGGCGGCGCGCTGTGCGGCTTCGCGCCCGGCGCGATCTCACACGCCAACGGGCACCCCAACTTCGTGGTGCTGTTCTTGCTTCCGGTGATCGCCATGCTGGTCACCCGCATCGCACATGGCGGCGGGACCACCAAGAACACCGTCGGACTCGGGTTGATCGTCGCGCTGCAGATCCTGCTCGGCGAAGAGCCGCTGCTCATCTTCGCGATGTCGTTCGCCATCTTCGCCGTCGTCTACTACGTGTCCAGGCCCCGGTCGCTGTGGCCTGCCGTCCGTAACGCCGTGCCCCGACTCGCGGTCTCGGCCGGCATCGCGTTGACGCTCGTGGCGTTTCCGCTGTGGTGGCAGTTCTTCGGCCCGCAGTCGTACTCGTTCCTCGAACACGGTGCCATGGGCAACGACGCCAAAGCACTGTTCCAATTCCCGACGCAGTCGCTCGGCGGCGAAGCGACTCCGGGGCAGAACGTCCGCATCAACGCCACCGAGGAGAACGCATACTTCGGCTGGCCGCTACTCGTGCTGTCCCTGGTGGCAGCGGTGTGGATGTGGCGCGTCGCCTGCGCCCGTGCGGCTGCCGCGACCGCGATCGTCATGAGCGTGCTGTCACTCGGCGCGACATTGGTGATCGGCAAGGACGACACCGGCATCACGCTGCCGTGGACGAAGCTGGCCGAGTACCCCCTCGTCGAATCCGTGCTCGAAACCCGCTTCGCGTTGGGCGCGGTGCCTGCACTGGCCCTGCTGGTCGTCCTGGCCACCGATCGCACGTTCCGCAACGGACTTCGCCCATTGCCTGCGTTCTGGATCGCCGGACTCACGCTCGCACTCGTACCCCTGATCCCGACGCCGCTGGTGACCGTCGACAAGTCCCCGACGCCGGAGTTCTTCGCCGACGGCGAGTGGGAGAACTTCGTCGACGACGGTTCCGTCGTCACCGTTCCCCTTCCGCGGCCCGAGGACGCGCGCCCGCTGCGCTGGCAGATGGACGCCGACATGGGCTTCAAACTGGCCGCCGGATACTTCGTCGGACCGAGCGACAAGGAAGAGAAGGTCGCCAAGTACGGGGCCGTCGACCGTCCGACGGCGCTGCTGCTCGGCTCGGTCTACGACTCGGGCACCGTCCCCGAGATCACCGCCGATCAGCGCAGCGACGCCGCCGAGGACATGGCTTTCTGGGAGGCCGACGTCGTCGTCCTGCCGCCGGGCAAGAACACTCTCGCTCTGCGGAGCACCGTCACCGACCTCGTCGGCGTCGAGCCTCGGTACACCGGAGGCGTATGGGTGTGGGACGTGCGGACGCTCGTCCCCTAGCATCGTCGGCGTGCCCGAGACCGCTCCGAACTTCGCGACCGCCCGGCTGATAGCGATCGTCACCGGCATCATCGGTGCGGTTCTGGCCATCGCGACACCCCTGCTGCCGGTTCAGCAGGACGTCGCGACGCTGTCGTGGCCGCAGAGTTCGTTCGGCAGCGTCAACGCTCCGCTGGTGAGCTACTCGCCCGTCGACCTCGAGGCAACCGTTCCGTGCAGCGCCGCCACTGCTCTCACCGACGGCGGCACGCTGATCTCCACCGCACCCATCGAAGCTGCGAAGACCGAGCAGAAGGCACTGATCGTGCGGGTCGACGACGACCAGCTGCAGGTGCTGCTGCGTGATCGCGTTCTCGCCGAGGCTCCCGTGTCCGAGCTGTCCGCCGATTGTGCCGTGACGGTTTCGTCGAACGCCACCAGCACTGTCGTCGACCTCGACGGCGACACGAGCACGATGGACGGCGACGTCCGCCCGCAGGTCGTCGGCGTCTACACCGACCTCACCGCACCGGTCGACGGCCTGAACGTGCGCGCCGACATCGACTCGCGCTACTCCTCCAGCCCCACCACGTTCAAGTTGCTGGCCATGATCGTCGGCGCACTCGCCGTGATCGCGTCCCTGTTCGCGCTGCATCGCCTCGACAGCATGGACGGTCGACGCCACCGCCGATTCCTCCCGTCACGCTGGAAGTCAATCACCGGCGTCGACGCCGTCGTGGTGGGCGTGCTGGTGCTGTGGCATTTCATCGGCGCGAACACCTCCGACGACGGTTACCTGCTCAACATGGCCCGCGTCTCCGAAAACGCCGGCTACATGGCCAACTACTTCCGCTGGTTCGGCGTCCCCGAAGCGCCGTTCGGCATGCCGTACTACGACATGCTCGCCGCCCTCGCCAAGGTCAGCACCGCCAGCATCTGGATGCGCCTGCCCGCCACCATCGCGGCGCTGCTGTGCTGGCTCGTCATCAGCCGCGAGGTCATCCCCCGCCTCGGTCGCGCAGTTCTCACCAACCGGGTCGCGCTGTGGACCGCCGGATTCGTGTTCCTCGCCTTCTGGCTGCCCTACGACAACGGCCTGCGCCCCGAACCGATCATCGCCCTCGGCGCACTGCTCACGTGGTGCTCGATCGAACGCGCCATCGCCACCGGACGACTGCTGCCCGCCGCCATCGGCACCCTGATCGCCGCGTTCTCCCTCGCCGCCGGACCCACCGGACTGATCGCCGTCGCAGCCCTGCTCGCCGGCCTGCGCCCGCTGGTGATGATCGTCGTCAAGCGAGCTCGCGAGGTGGGACTGCTCGCCGTTCTCGCGCCGCTGGTCGCGTCGGGACTGGCGGTGTTGATCGCGATCTTCGCCGACCAGACTCTTGCCACGGTCCTCGAAGCCACCCGGGTGCGCTCGGCCATCGGACCGAACGTGCCGTGGTTCGAAGAACGCGTCCGCTGGGACGCGCTGATGACCATCTCGCCCGACGGCTCGCTCGCCCGACGATTCGGCATGTTCGCGATGCTGCTGTGCATCGTCGTGTGCATCGTGGTGATGCTCCGCAAGAACGGACGCATCCCCGGGACGGCCACCGGGCCGTCGCGTCGTATCCTCGGAATCATCCTGGGCGCACTGGCTTTGATGATGTTCACCCCCACCAAGTGGACCCACCACTTCGGCGTGTACGCCGGTCTCGCGGCGTCGTTGGCCGCGCTGGCTGCCGTTGCCGTCACCGCTGCGACCGTCCGATCTCCGCGCAACAGAACACTGTTCACCGCCGCTGTCCTGTTCCTGACGGCGGTGGCGTTCACCAGCTCGAACGGGTGGTGGTACGTCTCGAGCTACGGCATACCGTGGTTCGACAAGCCGCCGTCCATTGCCGGCAAGGGCTTTTCGACGATCCTGCTCGGCCTGACGGTGCTGACGCTGCTCTACGCGGCCTATCAGCACGTCCGATTGCCTTATCGCAGAGAAGAACCGACCACGCGTCGACGCTTCGCGCCGTCCGCGCTGACCATCGTCGCCGGCGGGGTCGTGGCCTTCGAGGTGCTCTCGTTCGTCAAAGGTGCTGTGGCGCAATACCCGGCGTACTCCATCGCCCGCTCGAACTTCTCTGCCCTCGCCGGAAACTCGTGCGGACTCGCCGGTGACGTACAGGTGGAGACCGACGTCAACGGCTCGGTCCTGCAACCGATCGATCCCGCAGCCGACGCCCTCGGTGCCGGTGGGAGTACCGGATTCACCCCCGACGGCGTCGCCCAGGACCTGACGGCCGATTCCGAGGACACCGCGCAGGGCAGCGCGAACTCCATCCGCCCCGAGGACTCCGAACAGAGCGCTGCGGCCACCTCGTCGAACTCCGCGGGCACCTCCGGCGGAACCACCGAGAACGTCGGAATCAACGGCAGCACAGTCGCACTGCCGTTCGGCCTCGATCCGAGCACCACACCGGTACTCGGCAGCTTCGGAGCCACCGAGCCCGCATCCCTGACCTCCGGTTGGTACGCATTGCCGGGGGAAGGCGACCTGATCGCCATCGCCGCCGCCGGCCGCATCCGATCGGTGGACCAGGACGGCATCGTCACCGAAGGCCAACGCGTCGAACTCGAATACGGACGCCTCGACGGCGGTGACGTGATCGCGCTGGGACGCATCACCCCGCTCGACATCGGTCCGTCGCCGTCGTGGCGCAACCTGCGCGTGCCGATGAACGACCTTCCCGCCGACGCGGACGTCGTGCGCATCGTCGCCGAGGACAACGACCTGGCCGGCGATCAATGGCTCGCCGTCACCCCGCCGCGCGTCCCGAAGACGCAGACGCTGAACTCACTGGTCGGATCGACCGATCCGGTGATGCTGGACTGGGCCGTCGGACTCGCCTTTCCGTGCCAGCGCCCGTTCGATCATCGCGACGGCGTCGCCGAGGTACCGAAGTACCGCATCCTGCCCGACCGCACCGGTGCCGAATCCACCAATGCCTGGCAGGACTCGATCGGCGGCGGCCCGCTCGGCTGGACCGAACTGCTCCTCGGTGCGGAGACACTGCCGTCGTACCTCGCCGACGACTACGCCCGAGACTGGGGATCCATCGAGAGATACACGCCACTCGATCCTGACGCGACGACGGCCGAGATCGCCGTCGAGCAGCAGTCTCGGTCCGGATTGGCCAGCGACGGACCGATGAAAACAGACTGATTCCCTGGTTCTGCATTTATTCCCGGGGACGGTGCCTGTGTGACCTCTTCGTCACGCTCGCATAACATCGACTCTCGTGCCCGACGTCGTGACAGATTCATCAGCTGGTCCACCCGTCCCCGCTCCACTGCGAGCCTCGGACGAACTTAGTGCTCAGGTACGAGTTCCCCGGCTGATCGCCATGGTGGCCGGCGTGCTCGGTGTGCTGTTCGCGCTGATCACTCCGTTCGCACCCGTCACGCAGACAACGGCCACCATCGAATGGCCACAGAACGGCCTCCTGCAGGACGTGGACGCCCCGCTGGTGTCCCAGGCACCCCTGAGCCTCACCGCGACCCTCCCGTGCTCTGCCGTCGCAGCACTCCCCGCGTCGGGCGGGTTGCTGCTGGCGACTGCGCCCCCTCAGGGCGAAGGCGCGGCACTGAACAGTCTGTTCGTGCGCGTGGGCGAGTCGAACGTGGACGTTCTCGACCGCAACGTAGTCGTCGCGACGGCACCGCGCGCCGACGTCGAGAGCACCCGCTGCGCGGCCATCGAGATCACCTCGAACGACGAGTACACCTCCGCGGCCTTCACCGGACTGACCGACGACGACGGCCAGCCTCTGCAAGGCAGGCTCGACGGCGATCTACGCCCCCAGGTCGTCGGCATCTTCAGCGACCTCAGCGGCGCGGCCCCGGCCGACATGTCCGTCACCGTCGACGTCGACTCCCGCTTCTCGTCGTCGCCGACATTGCTCAAGTCTCTGATCATGATCCTCGCGATCGCCTGCACGCTGTTGGCCATCGGCGCACTCGGACGGCTCGACGGCACCGACGGTCGCGCGCACCGCCGCTTCTTCCCCTCCCACTGGTGGAGGTTCACCGGAGTCGACGTCACCGTCCTCGGCGTTCTGGTCGGCTGGCATTTCGTCGGCGCGAACACCTCGGACGATGGCTATCTCCTCACGATGGCCCGCGCCGCCGACCATTCCGGCTACATGGCCAACTACTTCCGCTGGTTCGGCGTCCCCGAAGCCCCGTTCGGCTGGTACTACGACGTACTCGCCGTGTTCGCCAAGATCTCGACCGCCAGCCCGTGGATGCGACTGCCCGCCCTCATCGCCGGCGTCCTGTGCTGGATGGTGATCAGCCGTGAGGTCGTCCCGCGCCTCGGCCGCGCCGTGCGCAAATCCAACGTCGCCCTGTGGACCGGCGGACTGGTGTTCCTCGCCTTCTGGCTCCCCTACAACAACGGACTGCGGCCCGAACCCATCGTCGCCCTCGGCGCACTCCTGACCTGGTGCTCGGTGGAACGATCCATCGCCACCGGCAGGTTGTTGCCCGCCGCCGCAGCCTGTTTGATCGGAGCCTTCACCCTCGCCGCAGCGCCGACCGGATTGATGTGTGTGGCAGCACTTCTCGCGGGGGCCCGGCCCATCGCGCGCATCGTCGTCCGACGCCACCGTCAGGTCGGCACCCTCGCGATGCTGGCCCCGCTGGCGGCAGCAGGCGTGCTGGTACTCGTCGTCGTCTTCGCCGACCAGACGTACGCGACGGTGATCGAGTCCACCCGAGTCCGCACCATCATCGGCCCCAACGAGGCCTGGTACCAGGACTTCCTGCGGTACTACTATCTCTTCGTCCAAACCGTCGACGGCTCGGTCGCACGCCGCTTCGCGTTCCTGACGATGATCCTGTGCCTGTTCACCACACTGTTCGTGCTGCTTCGTCGCCGACGCATCCCCGGCATTGCGAACGGGCCGGCATGGCGTCTGCTCGGCGTCGTCCTCGGCACCATCTTCTTCATGATGTTCAACCCCACCAAGTGGACTCACCACTTCGGTTCCTACGCCGGAATCGCCGGTGGACTGGCGGCGCTGACGGCCGTCGCCGTCTCGGCCAGTGCCCTGCGCTCGCGACGCAACCGATCGCTGTTCGCTGCCGGGCTGATGTTCGTTCTGGCACTGTCGTTCTCGGGTATCAACGGCTACTGGTACGTCTCGAGCTACGGCGTGCCGTGGTTCGACAAGACGGTCTCGCTGGGCGGCAACGAATCGGGCACCCTGTTCCTCATCCTCTTCGGACTGGTCCTCGCCATTGCAGCGTTTCAGTACTTGCGCGAGGGATACGCTCCGCCGCAACCGAAACCGACGTCTGCGCGCGGTCAACGCATCCGCAAGTTCGCCGCCGCGCCGCTGACCGTCATCGCCGGAATCATGGTGCTGTTCGAGGTGCTCTCGCTCGTCAAGGGAGCCGTCTCTCAGTACCCCGCCTACTCGCTTGCCCGCTCCAACGTGCAATCGGTGCTGGGCAACTCGTGCGGACTCGCCAACGACGTCCTCGTCGAGTCGAACCCCAACGCAGGTGTACTGAGCCCACTGCCGGAAGAATTCGACCCCGTCGCAGGCCCCCTCGGCGGATCGAGCAGCACACTGCGCAACTTCACCGCCAACGGTGTGCCCAGCGACCTCAGCGCCGACGCCGTGGAAGTCAAACCAGGACAGGGCAATACCGATCAGCAGTCCGTCGGGCCAGCCTTCGAGGAAGGCCAGAGTTCCGGAACCGCAGGCGGCACCGGCGAAGTGGGCGTCAACGGCTCCTCCGCCGCCCTGCCCTTCGGCCTCGACCCGGCCACCACCCCCGTCCTCGGCTCCTACCAGGAAGGCGTCCAGGAGCCCGCGGAGACGACGTCGAGCTGGTACCAACTGCCCGCCCGTAGCGACGACGCACCGCTGGTCGTCTTCTCCGCAGCCGGACGCATCTGGTCCTACGACGACACCGGAGCCCTCACCTACGGACAGTCGCTACTGCTCGAATACGGTAAGCGTCAGCCCGACGGTAGCGTCCAGGCCCAGGGCACCTACCTGCCACGCGACATCGGACCCGCACCCTCGTGGCGTAATCTCCGAATCCCGTTGGCGGACATCGCACCCGACGCCGACGCCGTCCGCATCGTCGCCAACGACCCCAACCTCACCGGCGACCAATGGCTCGCATTCACCCCGCCGCGGGTGCCCGTGATGGAGAATCTCAACACCATGATCGGCGGCGAACAACCCGTGCTGCTCGACTGGGCCGTCGGACTGCAATTCCCGTGCCAACGCCCCTTCGACCACCGAAACGGCGTCGCCGAGGTGCCCGGATATCGCATCCTCCCCGACCGCCCACTCGCCGTCAGCTCCACCGACACCTGGCAATCCGGCGAAAACGGCGGCCCACTGGGCTGGTCCGAACTACTCGCCAAGCCCATCACCGTCCCCACCTACCTCGAAAACGACTGGGCCAGGGACTGGGGATCGTTGGAACGCTACGAGCAGTACTACCCGAGCGCAGTACCCGCTGAACTCGACACCGCCGACGTCACCCGATCCGGTTGGTACCAAGACGGACAACTGCGCGTATTCGAGGACTGATAGCCCGCCCGCCCCCGCCCGCCCTCGCTCCGCGTCAATGGACCCTTGCACACGTCTCGACCGTGCAAGGGTCCATCCACGTTTCGGCCCGTAGTGGGTCAATGGACCGTTGCATACGTCTGAGCGCGTAGGTGGTCCATTCACCCTCCGGTGGGGGGTAAGGACCGCGGGCTTCATAGGACTCCATCTGCCGGCCCTAACATCCGAGCCCGACAATGTTTGGCAACTCGCGACTGGTGAAGGCCAATCCATCCACAGACTGGTCGACCATCCACAGAGAGGCTGCGACAGCGCCTGAACGCGACAAACGTGTCGGTGCCGGATTCCACTCTTCGGGCATGAAAAGACGATTGTGGAACGCAGGTTCAATGTTCGACCTCAGCTCGACCGGCGTCGTGACGCGTCGGCAGCTTCGCGAGGCGGGCGTGAGTGACGCAGCGATCGACAGCAGATGCGCGCCCGGCGGTCCGTGGCAGCGATTGCTGCCGGGTGTCGTACTGCTGCGCAACGGTCATCCGTCGACGCTCGAACGCTCAGCGGCGGCGCTCGCATACGGCGGACCGATGAGCATGATCACCGGCTGCGTCGGACTCGATTCGTTCGGATACGGGACCAACGGATCCGCCGGGGAGGTTCATCTGCTGCTACCCGCAGAGATGCGTCGGGCATCGGTGTCTTTCGTCCGAGCAGAGCGGACGTGGCGGATTCCCGAGCCGATCACCAAGGGCAGCATACGAGTTGCTCCTCTGGTGCGTTCATTGGTCGACGCCACACGGGCCGCGAAGTCCGAGGCACGGTGCGTCGCCTTGCTGACCGAGGTGCTCCAACGAGGCGGCGTGTCCATCGACGAGATCGCCGCCGAACTGGCCGAAGGGCCGCGCCGCTACAGCGCCCTCACCCGCCGCGTACTTCTGGAGTTACGGGACAACGCGCACTCGGTGGCAGAACTCGAGGACCAACGCCTGTACCGAACCAGCGGGCTGCCAGCGATGACGCACAACTGCGATATTTACGCTCGAAGCGGAGAGTTCATCGCCAACACGGACGGCTGGATCGACGCCGTGGCGCTGGCACGTGAAATCGATTCCGTGACCCACCATCTGTCACCAGCCGACTACCAGCGCACACAAGCCCGACGCAACCGAATGCAGGCGCACGGACTGATCGTCGTGTCCCATTCACCGCAAGACATCCGCGATCGGCCGACACAGGTGCTCGAAGACTTACGGAGGAACTTCCAGCACGCTCTCGCCAGACCACGACCGGATGTGGTGATGGTGCCGCGTGAATCTACCGGTGCCCGCGCGTGAATGAACCATCGCATGCGTCTCGGCAGTGCAATGGTCCATCGACGCCGAGTCCACCCCACGTTAATGAACCATTGCATACGTCTGGGCAGTGCAGTGGTCCATTGACGCGAACGGGAGCGCAGCGACCCCGCGAGGGCTGGGGCACCACTTCAATCCGGCTAGATCGGAAGCAACGAGTGTTTCCGCGGACTCTTGTGCACTTCCTTGTCTTTCAGGATGTGCAGGGCCTTACGAATTTCGAGGCGCGTTTGCGAGGGCTCGATGACCGCGTCGATGTAGCCACGCTCGGCGGCGATCCAGGGCGTTGCCACGTGTTCGTTGTAGAAATTGATGAGCTGCTTGCGCAGTGCCGGTGCATTTTCTCCGGCCTCGGCGAGTTGTTTGCGACTCATGATGTTGATGGCACCTTCGGCGCCCATGACGGCGATGCGGGCAGTCGGCCAGGCGAGGTTGATGTCGGATCCGAGCTGCTTGGAGCCCATCACCGCGTATCCGCCGCCGTACGACTTACGAATCACCACAGTCAGTTTCGGCACCGTCGCTTCGACGAACGAGAAGATGAAGCGGCCACCACGATGGATGACGCCGAGCGTCTCCTGGTCGACGCCGGGCAGGAAGCCGGGTGTGTCGACGAGGAAGATGATCGGAATGTTGTAGGCATCGCTGAGCCGGATGAACCGGGCGCATTTGTCCGCTGCCTTGGCGTCGAGTGCCCCGGACAGGTGCATCGGCTGATTGGCGACGATTCCCACCGGCCGGCCGTCGACGCGGGCGAATCCGGTGATGACGTTCGGTGCCGTCTGTCCCGAGAGTTCGTGGAATTCACCGTCGTCGAAGATGCGCAGGATGATGTCGTGCATGTCGTAACCGGCGTTGTCGGCGTCGGGCATGAACGAGTCGAGCTTGCGATCGGATTCGGTGATCTCCGGCTCGAGCCCCGGGTTGATCACCGGCGACTCTTCCTGGCAGCTCGACGGCATGTAGCTCAGGTAGTTCCGAATCCACTCGAACGCAGCCTTCTCGTCCACTGCCACGTGGTGCACGTTGCCGTTGACGGCCTGGACGCGGGCACCGCCCAGTTCGTCGAGGCTGACGTCCTCACCGGTGACGGACTTGATGACCTCCGGGCCGGTGACGAACATGTACGCCTCTTCGGTGGCGACCACGATGTCGGTGTTGATCGGCGCGTACACGGCACCGCCGGCACACTTGCCGAGGATCAGGGAGATCTGCGGGCACAGACCGGACAACGCCTCGTGGCGTCGACCCAGCTCGGCGTACCAGGCCAGGGACGTCACCGCGTCCTGCACACGAGCTCCACCGGAGTCGTTGATGCCGACGACCGGGCAGCCCATCTTGATCGCGAAGTCCATGATGCCGGCGACCTTACGACCGAACATCTCGCCGACGGTTCCGCCGAACACGGTCTGATCGTGCGAGAACACCGCGATCGGGCGGCCGTCGACGGTTCCGTGGCCGGTGACGACGCCGTCACTGTAGAGCGCGCCGGGATCGTTCGGGGCCTTCACCAGTGCGCCGATCTCGACGAAGCTGCCGGGATCGAGCAACGAGTTGACGCGATCGCGGGCACTGGGGATGCCCTTCTTCGCGCGCTTCGCTACGCCGATGTCGCCGGCCGGCTCCTTGGCCTGTTCGAGCTTCGTCCGTAGTTCGGCCAGCTTCTCCGCAGTGGTGCCACTCAAGATCTACGCTCCGGTTCTTGCAGACTCGATGTTCTCGAGCGTCTTCGACAAATGGGCCGCAATTTTTCCAATGTACGGCTCGTCGACGACGGCGAGGTGATCGCCTCCGACGTACACGATCTCGAGGTCCTCGACCACCGGTCCCCAGCCACCGTGCTCTTCGCGGGTGGCATACGCGGGCTCGAGGGCGATCGCGTCGTCGTGGTACTTGTCGGCCATGTACAGCGTCACGTGCCCGCCGTACTTCTTGAGCTCGGCCGTCTGGATCGCCCGATTGTCGAGCCACGACGTGCGCTGGTGCTCGATGATGCCGCCGGGGATCTTCGCGCCGCTGAGCTTCACCAGATCGGTGATGATGCGGATCTGCCCCTCGTCGTCCGAGTCCACCAACTTGTCGTACGGAATCGGGTAATCGACGTTGTACGTCTTCTTCGCGAACGCCGCGTACCGCTCCCAGCGCTTACGCACCTCGTCCTTGGTGTCCGGGATCTGCGTGCCGGGCATGACGGTGTCGAGCAGCCCGACGTAGGCGACCTCGATCCCCTCTTCCTCCATCTGCCGCGCCACCTCGTAGGCGAGGATGCCGCCGAGCGACCAGCCGACGAACACGTACGGCCCTTCGGGCTGGATCGCCTTGATCAGCGGCACGTACTCCGCGGCTCGTACGGCGATGGGTCCTTCGACGCGCTCGAGTCCGTACATCGGAGTGCCCGCGGGCAGCTTCCTCAGCAAGGGCTCGTAGGCGACGGTGGAGCTACCGGCCGAGTGAAACGCGAACACCGGTGTGGCGGTTGAACCTTCGGGGCGGGCACGCAGATTGCGTACGACGCCGTCGATCTCACCGTCCTCGAGGTGCGGGCGAACCTTGTCTGCGAGCTGCTCGATGGTCTCCGAGTCCAGGACGTCGTCGAAGGTGATCTCGCCGCCTGCCCGCTCGGTCAGACGAGCAGCCAACTTTTCGGCGGTCTCGTCGTCGAGGATAGGCAGGGTGTTGAAGATGCCCTTGGCCGATTCCTTCGTCACCACAGCCCATGTCGCGAAGGTCATCCGCTCGGCATTGTCGCGAGGAGGCACGTCGGACCCAGCAGCCTCGGCGAACGCTTCCTTGCCGCCGAGGTCGGTCTGCGCCGGAGCAACAACCGCCGGGGCAGCAACAGCAGGCGCAGGCTGGTACTCGGCGCTCGGTACCGCAGCGTCGGGTGCCGCAACATCGGTGTCCAGCGCTTCCTCGCGAGCTGCCGCGCCGCTCTCGGCAGCCTGTTCGGCTGCCTTCTCCGCCGCCTGCTTGTCGGCCAGTGCCTGCACCTCGTCGCGGTTCTCGATCGCGTAGCGCAGGTACTTCTCCACCTCACGCAGGTTCGCATCACGCACGGCCTGCAATTGCACTGTGGGAATGTCGAATTCGTACTCCACCCGGTTCTTGATCCGCACGGCGCTGAGTGAATCGAGGCCGAGCTCGATCAGCGGAACCTCGGGCGGCAGATCCTCGGGCGCATAGCCCATGGACTCCGCGACGATGATGGCCAAGCGGTCTTCGAGCTTCTGATTGCCGTTGGGATCCCAACGGTCACCGAACGTCTCGACGACCTCCGGCAACTCCTCCATCGGGGACGAGGATCGCTCCTCCACCGCCACAACGGGTTCCGGACGCGCATCACCGGAGGTGACGACGGCCTCGTGCAGCAGGGTGAACGCCGAGCCCTCGTGGGCGTGCACCTGGACCGACGCGCCACCGAGGTGGGAGGTCAACGTGGTGACGACCGTGCCCGCCTTCGGTACCGCAGCATGGGAGACCGAAACACCCAGGGCCACATCGGAGAACACCTGCGATGCAGCGGCCGTGACCAATGCATCGAATGAGGTGACGCCCGAGGCCTGAACTTCCCAGACGTGGCGGCCATCAGGCAAGGCAACGCGCGCACCGGGAACTCGCGCGTTGCCGCTGGAGCTGACCTGCGAATTGAGCCAGAACTCTTTGCGCAGGTACGCGGTACGCGGGATCGGCGCGTACGGGCCGGACTCGAACAGCGTGGCCAGTTCCAGGGCGTGCCCGTGGACGTAGAGCTGCGCCAGAGCGGAGAGGAAGGTCTCGGACTCGTCCTCCTTGCGCTTGAGCGTCGGGATCAGAGTCGAATCGGCGACGCCTGCAGCCCAGGCCGTTGCGGCGACCGACATCAGCGCGACAGGGTTGGGAGCAAGCTCGACGAACGTCGTGTGACCGTCTCCCACAGCGACATTGACGGCCTGCGTGAACCAGACCGGATGACGCATTCCCTTGGTCCAGTACTCGACGCCGTGAATAGCCGCATGCCCGACGCGATAGTGGGCCTCGCGATCGACCGACGAGTAGACCCCGGCAGTGAGTTTGCCGGGTTCGATTCCGGCGAGTTCGGCGGCCAGCTCACCGAGCAGGACATCCACTGCCGCGGTGTGTCCGGCACCCTTGACGTCGAGCAGGCGGGCCATCTTGCCTGCGGCCTCGGCCATCTCGACGAGAGCCTCGACCTCCGCGCGTGGTCCTCCGACAGTGGTGTGCGTCGGTGCTGCATAGACGCAGGGTTCGACGTTGGGGAATTGATCGGTGAGGGTCTTGACCTCGTCCGGGGTGTACTCGACGAGAGCCATGGCCCCCTGCGATGCGGCTCCGAGCCCGTCCTGGCCCTCGGCCAGCAGGCGCGAACGGGCGTAGATGATGCGCACCGCGTCTTCGAGGTTCAGGCCACCGGCAACGTATGCGGCCGCAACCTCGCCCATCGAGTGTCCGATGACGGCCGCCGGCTCGGCACCGTGCGCGCGAAGCGTTGCCGCCAAGGCGATCTGGATGACGAAGATGGCGACCTGGGAGTTCTCGAACTCGTAGGTCTGCGAGTCGTCGAGGATGATCTCGCGGATGGAGTAACCCGCCTCGTCGACGAGCAGCTCGTCGACCTTGTCGACCTCGGCGGCGAACACCGCGTTGGTGCGGTAGAGCCTCGATGCCATCTTGCGGTGCTGCGAACCGAAGCCGGAGAACACCCACACCGCCCCGTTGGACGCGGGCGAATCCGCCGAGAACACACCGGGACCCGGCTTGCCCGCGGCGATGGCGCGCAATCCGGCGATGGCCTCGGCTGTGGTGGATGCGAGAACCACTGCGCGCGAACGCCCGTGGTTCCGGCGGGCCAAGGTACGGCCCACGTCGACGAGAGGCGTCGTGCTGCCCTCTTCGGTTTCGAGCCAGTCGGCCAGTTCCGATGCGGCCCGCTTGCGACGCGAGGGCAGGGCTGCGGACACAGCGAGAATCACTGTCTCCGAACCTGTTTCAGCGTCGGGCAGTATGGTCTCGGCCTCGGCCACCGGATCCGTGGTCTCGACCTCCGACACGACGGGTTCGGGCTCGGCAACGATGGGCAGTTCCTCACCGGCAACGTCGGTGACACCCTCGACAAGAACGGCTTCCGGGTCCACAGCCGCCGGATCGAATGCGTCTGCGGTCTCGCCCGGGACGTACTCGCGGACGACGACGTGCGCGTTGGTGCCACCGAATCCGAAGCCGGAGACGCCTGCGACGGCCTTGCCGGTGTACCGCGGCCAGTCGGTGGCCTCCGGGATCACCTTCAGGTGCGCCTTGTCGAAGTCGATGTACGGGTTGGGGCCCACGTAGTTGAGCGAGGCGGGAAGCTTGTTCTGCTGCATCGCCAGGACGACCTTGATCAAACCTGCTGCGCCTGCGGCAGATTCGAGGTGTCCGAAGTTGGTCTTCGCCGATCCCAGCAGGGCAGGCTTGTCGGCGTCGCGGCCACGGCCGACCACACGACCGAGAGCGTCGGCCTCGATCGGATCGCCCAGAATGGTTCCGGTGCCGTGCGCTTCGATGTAGTCCACGCCCGACGGGTTGATACCGGCGTCGCGGTAGGCGAACCGCAACGCGTCGGCCTGTGCGTCCGGGTTCGGTGCCAGCAGACCGTTGGAGCGACCGTCCTGATTGATCGCGGAGCCGGCGATGACGGCAAGCACCTGGTCACCGTCGCGCTCGGCGTCCTCGAGTCGCTTGAGCACGACGAGTCCGCCGCCTTCGGAGCGGATCATGCCGTTCGCGTCGGAGGAGAAGGCCTTGATTCGACCGTCCGGCGCGAGCACACCTGTCTGACCGAATCCGACGGTGATGGGCGGTGCGAGCAGCATGTTGACGCCACCGGCAACGGCAAGATCGGATTCGCCGGTACGCAGACTGCGTACCGCCTGGTGCACGGCGACGAGCGACGACGAGCACGCGGTGTCGACGGCGATCGACGGCCCGCGGAAGTCGTAGAAGTACGACACTCGGTTGGCGACGATGGCGGTGGACGTGCCGGTGAGGGCATACGGGTGCACGGCCGGGTCGCTGACGGCGATGAGCTGGTAGTCGTTGGAGGAGCTGCCGATGAAGACGCCCACCTGGCTGCCCTTGATCGAGCTGGCCGGAATGTGCGCGTGCTCCAACGCTTCCCAGGTCAGTTCCAGCGCGAGCCGCTGCTGCGGATCGACGTTGACGACCTCGTTGGGCGACATCGCGAAGAACTCGGCGTCGAAGGTCTTGACGTCGTCGAGGTAACCGCCCTTGGTCACCGTCGCGGCCACCGCGGCAGCGATGACGGGATCGGAGGTGAATTCCTGCCAGCGGCCGTCGGGCAGATCGGTGATGCCGTCGCGGCCCTCGATCAGCAGCGACCACATCTCTTCGGGAGTCTGTCCGGTACCCGGGAACCGGGAGGACAGGCCGACGATCGCGACGTCGTGCGCGTCGCCCGACTGTCCGCCGCTGGTGTAGAACGCGTCGTCCACGGTGCCGACGGGCTCGTCCGGCTCGCCTTCGATGATGATCTTGGCCAGCGAGGCAATGGTGGGGTGCTGATAGACGACGGTAGCGGTCAGCGTGACCCCCACCAACTCCTCGATCTCGCCGCTCAGTGCGACGGCATCGCGAGAGGACAGACCGAATTCCTCCATCGGGCGGTCGTCGGAGATGGCCGACGCCGGCTGCCCGGTCGCGTCCGCAACCCAGTTGCGCAGCCAGTCCCGCAGCTGCGCAACCGTGAGGTCTCCGCCGTCCACGCGCTCGATTTTGTCTGTCTCTTGTTCAGCCATTACTCACCAAGTCGTATCGGAGGAAGAACGGAGGATGCGTCCGTCAGTCGGGCAGTTCTGCATCCGGGAAGGCCGTCTGCTGGTAACCGCCACGCAGCGTGCCCTCGATGTACGCGGCCTTGCAGGCGCGTCGAGCGATCTTGCCGCTGGACGTACGCGGAATGGAACCGGCCGGGACGAGCAGGACGTCGCGCACGGTGACGCCGTGCCGTGCCGATACCGCGGTACGCACCTCGTCGGCGATCGGAGCCGGGTCTGCCTTGCCCGAGCCGGGCGCGCGCTCGGCGACGATGACGAGCTGCTCGGAGCTGTCATCGGAGTCCTTGGTCAGGGCTGCGCCGCTGAACTCGAACACGATGTCCGGGAGCTGGTTGAGCGGGACGGCGAACGCCGCGACGAAGCCGGGACGCAGTGCCTTGCTGGCTTCCTGAGCCGAGAACTCGAGGTCCTGCGGGTAGTGATTGCGGCCGTCGACGATGACGAGGTCCTTGACGCGACCGGTGATGTAGAGCTCGCCGTCGTGGTAGACGCCGAAGTCGCCGGTGCGCATCCAGTTGCCACCCTCCGGGGCACCCTCTGCGTGCGAGCCCTCGGAGTTGCGGTGGACGAGCTTGTTGTGGAAGGTCTCCGTGGTCTCGGTCTCGCGACCCCAGTAGCCCTTGCCGATGTTCTCGCCGTGCAACCAGATCTCGCCGACGTGCTCGTCGGCAACCTCGGTGGCGGTCTCGGAGTCGACGATGGCAGCCCACTGGCTGCGTGCGACGGTTCCGGTGGACACCTGCGGGATGGCACCGGGGGAGTCGGGGGCGACGACGACGAAGTTGCCTGCGTTGAGCTCTACGCGGTCGACGTAGACGACCTTGGCCTCGTCGGCGTGCTTGCTGGTCGAGACGAACAGGGTCGCCTCCGCCATGCCGTAGGACGGCTTGATCGCGGACTTGGGCAGTCCGTAGGGGCCGAACGCCTCGTTGAACTTCTTCATCGACGACGTGGTGACGGGCTCACTGCCGTTGATCAGGCCGATGACGTTGGACAGGTCGAGGGGTTCGCCGTTCTTCGGCAATCCACGCTGGGCGGCATGCTCGAACGCGAAGTTCGGTGCTGCCGCGAAGGTGCCTGCGCCGTCGGAGACAGCGGCGAGTTCCTTGATCCAGCGCCAGGGCCGCTGCACGAAGGCGCGCGGGCTCATGATGGTGATGTACTTGCCGCCGAGCGCCGGGAGGATGACGGTCAGCAGGCCCATGTCGTGGAACATCGGCAGCCAGGTGACGCCGCGGGAGTCGTGGTTGATCTCCATGCTGTCGACCATCTGCAGCGCGTTGACGCCCACTGCGCGGTGCGTGATCTCGACGCCGGCCGGCGTCCGCGTCGAACCGGAGGTGTACTGCAGGTAGGCGATGTCGTCGAGCCCGGCCTTGGGCTCGACCCACGTCTCGCCGACGCTGTCCGGGACGGCGTCGACGGCGATAATCCGGGGACGCTCCGCTGCGGGCAGGGCGCGGAAGAACGCGCGCACGCCTGCGGCCGAGTTGCTCGCGGTGAGGATGGCGCTCGGCTTGCAGTCACCGAGGACCGCGTGCAGGCGGTCGGTGTGACCGGGCTCGTCGGGATCGAACAGCGGCACCGCGATGGTGCCCGCGTAGATCGCACCGAAGAAGGCGATGACGTACTCGAGGCCCTGCGGTGCCAGGATCGCCACTCGATCACCGGGCTGGGTGACCTGCTGCAGGCGAGCCGCGACCGCTTTGAGACGAGTACCGAACTCGGCCCAGGTCAGCTCGTGAGCCTCACCGTCACGTTCCCGGGAGTAGTCGACGAACCGGTACGCGAGCGTGTCGGAATTCTCCTGCACGTTCACCTCGACGTGGCGGACGAGCGTCTGCCCTTCACCGATGGTGATGTGGCCGTTCTCATCGATGAAATCATCGAACGTGTGGCTCATTACTTCAATCTCCTCCGACACGAATCCGCTGCCACACAGCCTGCGTGACCTGGGCCCGCACCACCGGCTGCGTGCATGCAGACACCGAACAGCGTTTTATGTTACTGACTAGTAGCTCTTACGGTGTCGGTTTGGCACCTGGTTTGAAAGGCCAGCTACATGGTACCGACACGCGCCTGCGTCACTCGCCTTTCAGCAAGTCGACAACCGGCGCGAATGCTTCCATTTGAGTAGGGAAAACCCCGACATAGGACATCGTCGTCCGCGCGCGAACGTTACGGATCTGATCGGCAATTTCCTCGTATGTCCCGAATGCGAGGTACGGAGACGACAGGATGTCCTCGACGGTGAGCTTGACGTCGACGTCCACGTTCGGCGGATAGCCGTTGTCGAGTGCCGCCAGCGCCATCTCGGCCATCTGTTCACGGTCGTCGGTGACCACGATCGTGGTGATGGCCCAGTTCAGTTCGATGTCGTCGAACCGATCGCCCGCGGCGCCGCGAATGAGCTCGACTCGCTCGAGGGTCTTCTCGATGGTCATGCCCGAGAGCAACAGCTTGCCCTCCTTCGAGGTGCTCGGCACCACGGAGATGATGTCGGCATGCTTGGCCGCCAACGCGAGCATCTTCGGACCGCCACCGCCGATGCAGATCGGCGGACGCGGTCCCTGCCGCGGCCGAGGACTGCCCTTGAGACCGGTGATCGTGTAGTGCTTGCCCTCGAAGTTGCATTCCTGACCGCGCAGCAGCACGTCGAGAATTTCGAGCGTCTCTTCCAACTTCTCGATGCGCACGCCCGGGCGGTCGTACGTGATGCCCGCCTTGTCGTACTCCTCACGCATCCAACCGGCGCCGAGACCGAGTTCGAGCCGCCCGCCCGACAGCACATCGATGGTGGCCGCATCCTTGGCCAGCACAGCCGGATGCCGGAAGCCGTTGGCCAACACAGCGGTGCCGAGCCGAATCTTGTCGGTGGCGACGGCGAGCGCGCCGAGTGCTGCGATGGGACCGACCTGGTTGCCCAGGTGATCGGGAATCATGAAGCTGTCGTAGCCCAGTTCCTCGGCCTGCTGCGCCAGCTTGATGAACTTCCGAGCCCCGCCCTCCTCGGCGTTTCCCTCTCCGCCCGCAGCGAATCGGAATTTACGCGGCCCTGGGGTCGCGGCCTCGGCGGAACTCATCTATTGCTCTCCTCGGAGTGTGGAGCGGTCTTGTTTCGGGTGGCGAGAGCAGCCCGGCCGGGGCCGATCTGCGCAGGTCCAAGGCGCCACTCTAGCCGCTGGCCCGACGCGATCACACCGGCTGGGGGTTTCACGACCCAGGTTTGTGCCCGGCAATAGATCGCCACACGTCGCGTTGTGACGTTTCCGTTATGAAAGCGTCAGCGCTCACGAATGCGGGGGCGTCGGGGCGTTCTCGATCAGTCCGGCGGCCCACGAAGCGGTCCACTGAGTAGCCGTCGTACCGGATTCGTCGACGACGAAACTGTTGTACGACGCATGAACGGGGTTGCCTGCAGCACCGATCAGAATCTGGATGCTCTGCGGAATGTTGCGGAGCGACAATCCATCCGACGGCGACGAGCAGATCAGATCGCCGGGAGCGCAGATCTGATTGGTCCGGTCGTCGAGAGCACCGAAGCCACCTTCCCGACGCCCCGTCATCGTGATACCGGGCAGGTCGAGTCCGCCGAGCGCCACCTCGGCACCGACGCCGTCGAGCGGGGCCGGAACATCGGTGCCGGAGACGCCGTCGCGTCGACCGTCGGCGATGAGGGTGACGCCCAGAACACGATCGGCCGAAATGGGACCGTTGCCCGCTCCGATGTCCGCTGCGATGTCGCCGGAGATGACCGCGCCCTGCGAGAAGCCTGCGAGGACGAAATTGGTCAACGGGCAACGCGCGCTGACATCGGTCATCTTCTGCACGGCGACGGCTTTGCCCTGGGTGCGGCTGTTGTTGTAGGACTCCTGGCCGTCCGGCGGCAGCGCGATGGGATTCGAGAACTGCGCCACGTACGGCACGGTGTAGACGTCCGCTCGCGAGCCGGGGAACTGCTCCTGCAACGGACGAGTGACGTTGAGCATCAACGACACCGGGTTGGCCGTCGGGTTGTACGGATCGTCGGTGGCAGACGACTCCCAGGTGCCGGGGATGGCGATGACCTGAACGTCGGGGCAATCGGCCGGCTGCGACGTCGGCTCCTCGGGGCCCGGAGGCACCGGAATTCCCGGTTCCTTCGGCAGCCTTCCGGCAAGCAGGTACCAGAGGGCGACGATGATCAGACCGATGATCGCCGCAACGGCGATCACCGGAAGGATTCTGCGCTTACGCTTGGCCATCACCGTGGATCTCTACGGCCTGCAGTAGGTCGCCTGCGCGGCGGCGATGTAGGTCTGAGCCGCCTGCTGAGCCTGCGTCTCGTTCATCTGGGTTCCGGAAGCGCTGGCCTCGACGCCGACGTTCGCCGTGACGAAGGTCGAGATCTCCTCGGCCGTGACGCCCTGCGCCTGCGCGGCACAGATGTAATTGGCCGTCGAGACCGCGATGTCGCCGTTGCCCGCCGGGGTGATGCCCTGCTTCCTCAACTCGTCCAGGAAACTCTGACCGCGGTCGTCGATCTGACTTTCCGTCGGCCCCGGGAAATCGTCCGGGACGGGCTGAGGCTGCTCGGGCGGCGCGGTGGCCGCCTCCCCCGGACTCGTGGTCGGCGCAGCGGTGGTGGTGCTCTCTGCAGCCGACGTCGTCGAACTCGCCTCGGTCGTCGTCTCGACGGCCGAGGTGGTGCTCGTCGGCGCTCCGGTCGCCGTCGAGTCGTCACTCCCGCAGGCCACCAGCATCGAACTCGCCGCAACGGCGAACACACCGAGCGACAGAGTCCTGGTGAGGGAATTACGCGTCATCGATCGAAATCCTTCGGTCGTCGGGTTCGCAGGCGAGAGTACCGCCGCGCTCTGTGAGAACTCTGAGCTGCTATTGGCAGGTTCTACGGCGCGATCGTGGCAACGCCGTCCTTCAGCGTGATGATGCCGAACTGGAAGTTCTGCTGCTTGCCGCCACCGTCGATGTCGAACTGATCGCTGGTGGGGTAGCCGAGCCGGCCGCCCTCGTAGCCGACCGATCCCCACGCGTCGAAGATCGGACCGTACGGAGTGGACCAGGCACCGCTCAGAGGGCTCCAGTAGATGTTGCCCGTCTCGAACTGGTTGAAGCGTCCGCCGTCCCTGATCGGACCGAGCTCGTTGGACTTGGGGAACCCGAGAGGTCCACCCTCCCAACCCAATTCGCCGTACTTGCCCAGAATCATGCCCTGCACCGAGTGCACACCGGCCTCGGGCGAGGTGTAGATGGCACCGATCTCGAAGCCCTGCACCGATCCGGGCTTGGTCGGCGTTTCGACCTCGTCGAGCACCGGGTAGCCGAGCGGCCCGCCCTCGTAACCCTGGGCGGCCCACTCGTCGAGCACAGCGCCCTTGACCGCGTGCGCGCCGGTCTGCGGCGTGAAGTAGACCATGCCGTTCTGGAAGGCGTTGAACCGTCCGCGACCGTCGGGAGTACCGATCTCGCCGGTCGTCGGGAAACCGAGAGCACCCTCGGGGCCCCTGTTGCCCTGGTAGATGCCACCGATGGCACCGGCGACGACCTGCGCACCGGTGTCGGGGGTGAAGAAGACCCGACCGAAGGTGAAGTCCTGTGCGCGTCCACCGGCCACGTTGTATTCGGCGGTCAAGCACGGGCCGAGCCACGAATTGGCACCGCTCGCGTTGCCGATCAGACCGGCGGCGCTACACGCGGGCTTGTCCACCTCGACGCCGAGTGCGGTGGCGAGCTGCGGCCACAGCTGATGCAACTCGAACTGCCAGTACGGCCACGAGTGCGTGCCCGACGGCCGGTAGTTGACCTGAGCGGGGATCCCGAGCTGGTTGAGCTTGGTGGCGAACGTCTGCGAGGTCAGTCGCGACAGAATCTCGAGACCCATGCCTGCGTAGTTGGTGCTCACACCAGGAATGGGCGACGGCTGATCGTAGGGTCCGGCCGAGCCGTTGCCGCTCGAGATGTAGAGACTGACACCTTCGAGCTTGTCGGCCAGCACGTACGGATCGTGCTGAGCCCACAGCGAGTTCGACGGCGGTCCCCACATGGCGCTGGAGTTGAACCCACCGGCGTCGGTCATCGCGTACTGAATGGCCTGCGGCATGCCGAGCGAGGTGGTGCTCAGGATGCCCGAGAGCGATCCGGCGAACTTGAAGAAGCCGGGGTTGCGCGCGGCAAGGAACATCGCGGACGTGCCGCCCATCGACAGTCCGACGACGCCGCGGTTGTCGGTGCTGCGCCAGTCGCGCTCGAGAATCGGCGGGAGCTCCTCGGTCAGGAACGTCTCCCACTGGTAGTTCTTGCCGTTGTCCTGATCGACCCAGTCGGAGTAGAAGCTGGATTGGCCGCCGATGGGCAGGACCACGTTGACGTTCTTGTCGGCGAAGTACGACTCGGCGTCGGTCTCGGCCGTCCAGCCGTTCTCCTGGTCGGTCGCGCGCAGGCCGTCGAGCATGTACACCTGCGGGAACGTCGCCTGAGGGTTGATGTTCCAGTCACGCGCGAGCAGCAGCTGAACCTGGATGGGCGTTCCCATCGAGGGCGACTGGATCCACAGCGCGACGCGACGATCGGAGAGCCAGTCCACCGAAGTGACGGTGGCACCGGATGTCTGTGTGTAGGCGGGGCCGGCCAGCGCAACAGGGGCCGTCCTGGCGACGGGGGCAGCGGAGGCAACGGTCGTCGTCGCGAAGGGGATCATCAGCGCGGAAGCGACGGTCAATGCTGCTGCCGCTCGCCGAGCCCGTGTACCGGCCGATGTAGTCCGACCGAACCGAACAAGCTCAGTGCGCATGATGGTGACTCTCTTTCGACGTGACATTCGAAGGTCTCCTATCGAGACATGCTTCGTATGTCTTTCTACACGTGCCCGCTGCCGACGAGAAGCAGACGCGCTGTGACTGGTGGTGCAATTGTGAACAGAGGTGCCGCTAACGATCCGGTGGAACGGAAATGCCGCCCGGCGTAGGGACGCGGGCGGCACTTCCGGAGAACATGAAGATGGTGAACGTCAGGCGTTCAGGGCTTCCAGGATCTGGCCGCGAGCCTTCCACAGCTCGGCTCCCCAGTACGGCCATGCGTGAATGCCGTTGGACGGGAAGCTGTAGGTGGCCGGGATGCCGAGGGTGTTCATGCGGATCTGGAATGCACGGGTGTTGGCGAGCGAGAGGGCCTCGAGAGCCATGCCGTTGGCGGTGTTGTAGAAATCGATCGGCGCGGCCGGTCGATCGAACTCGCCGGGCAGACCACTGGCGGCCGAGATGTACAGGGACATGCCCTCGAGCCTCGGTGCGAAGACGAACGGGTCGTTACGCAGCCACGCCGGGTTCCAGGGCGGTCCCCACATGGAGTCGACGTTGAAGCGTCCGGCATCGAGCATGGCGACGCGGATGGCCTCACGCATGCCGGGCGCGGAGATGTTGAGGTAGCCCGAGAGCGAACCGGCGAACTTGAACTGATCGCGGTGGTACGCGGCGAGCGTCAGAGCGGCCGAACCACCCATGGACAGTCCGAGTACACCGTTGTTGCTGCGCGAGACACCGTAGTTCTCGAGGAACGCGGGCAGCTCCTGGGTGAGGAACGTCTCCCACTTGTAGGTGACTTCCTGGCCGTTGAAGTTCGACGAGGTGTACCAGTCGCTGTAGAAGCTCGACTGACCGCCGACGGGCATGACCAGGGTCACGTTGTCGTTGGCGAACTGATCCTGCGCGTTGGTCTCGAACGTCCAGGCGTTGCGATCGTCGCGGGCGCGCAGTCCGTCGAGCAGGTAGAGAGCAGCGTTGCCACCGCGGGCCGCCCACTGGACCTGAACCTTGATGGGGCCCATCTCGGACGGAACGATCAGGTCCTCACGGCCACCGGCAGGCGTCTGGTGCACGACGGGAGCAGGCGCTGCAACAGCTACCGCTCCACCGACGACACCGGCTGCGATGGGAAGGACGAGCGCGGCAGCACCGACGCCGAGCAGGCGCTGACGCCAGCGTGAAGACGCCTTCGGGGTTCTGCTGAGGCCGGCAAATCGCATGAATCGTGCTCTCTCTCATCTACGCGGTCTCCGCGACATGCGGCCCCCGGCAATCGAACAGGGCTTTCTGGGTGGCCCCTCGAGGCCAGGGACGATGTGGTCCCGAAAAACTGAGGTTCTGCTGTGAAAACAGGCGAACCGCTCGATGGAGGTTATTCCATCGAGCGGTTCCAAGGCAAAACTGTGATCAGCGTCCCAGTTTCACCTCGACGTTTCCTTGAAACAGGAGACTATCCTGCTCGGCCCCCGCTGAACAGGCCTGAAAAGTCGTGAAGTTTCACGAAGGGCCGAAAAGCGGGCGAAACGACCGAAACGACCGAAACGAAGTGTGACCGGTCAGCCACCGATGTTGGCGCTCAGGTCCGGTGCCATGATGCGGATCTGCTCGCCCCAGTAACCCCACTGGTGGGTACCGACGGCCGGGAACGCATACGTGACGTTGTTGGCGCCGATGCTCGCCATCCGGATCTGGAACGCCCGGCTGTTCGCCAACGCGATGGCCTCGAGGCCCATGCCGTTGGCGGTGTTGTAGTAGTCGATGAAGCTCTGCGGGCGATCGAGTCCGCCGGGCAGACCGCTACCTGCGAACACCCACACGCGGGTTCCGTTGTCGCGCAGACGAGGCGCGAAGACGAACGGGTCGTTGCGCAGCCACGCCGGATCCCACGGCGGTCCCCACATCGCGTCGATGTTGTAGCGGCCCGAGTCGAGCAACGCCAGACGCATCGCTTCACGCATGCCGGGAGCAGAGATGTTCAGGTAGCCGGACAGCGAGCCCGCGTAGCTGAACTGGTCCGGGTGGTAGGCGGCGAGCGTCAGAGCAGCCGATCCGCCCATCGAGATACCGATGACACCGTTGCGGTTGGGGTTGAAGCCCCAGTTGGCGCGCAGGTTCTCACGCAGGTTCTGCGTCAGGAAGGTCTCCCACTTGTACGTGGTCTGCTGGCCGTTGAAGTTCGACGGTGCGTACCAGTCGGAGTAGAAGCTCGACTGCCCGCCGACCGGCTGGACGACGTTGATGTTGTACCCGGCCAATACGGCACCGGCGTCGGTCTCGTGCTCCCAACCGGAGATGTCGGTGGTGGCCCGCAGCCCGTCGAGGAGGTAGACGACGCGGTCGGTGTTACCGTCCGCGGCGCGCCAGACGCGACTCTTGATCGGACCCATCGACGAGTCCGTCCATACGTCGATGGCATTGCCGTCGAAGGCCGCGTTTGCAGTCGCGCCACCGCCGGCTACAGCCAATCCCAGTGGTAGGACCACTGCCATCAGCATGGACGTGGCGGCGCGGCGTCCCCAGGACCCACCCCGCTTGTCCTCGGACCGGCTCTTCCTTCTACCCAGCATGCACTCGACCTCTCAGCTGCTTCGTCGTCACATCGGTTACGCAATCAACGCTTGATCTCGCAAGTCCATCATGTTTGCCGCCCGACCACACAGGTCGGACGCATACACATCCTCCGCACTTATCGCGCGAAGGACGACCCCCGTTACATGATCGAGATAGCTCATCTTGGCGTCGACACCAATTCGGCGCAACCCGGTGACCTTTTCGTGTTCGGACACCTAATTGTCCGCCTTCAATTTCGGGGCCGGAAGATCACATCGTTGTATTTCGTACTTCGGCACCCGATCGAACCGATATCCGGCGTAGAAGAGCGAACGCTTGACATTCCGGACGAACAATTCCTTCGTCAACGGAGCTCGATACGAGGTGAGCAGTTCCTGGGTGTCGGGGCAGGTCAGCGCAACCTGAGCCTCGGTGACCCAGTCCTCGTCCATGTACCAGGGCAGGTACGGATGGACGGCGACGAGGCCGAGATCGGCCACCACCCAGTCCGGATACAGGTTCTTGTCGTGTCCGATCCGGCCGTTCTCGAGCCGCTCGGTGTGCGACGCCAACGGGTACGCCAGCCCCATCTGGTCGATGACCCGCACGTCGAGGCCGACGTTCATGCTGGTCATTCCGAGGTTCAGGAAGAAGACGGTGTGACCGAAGCCACCCTCCGGGATGGGGAGCGGCGGGGGAACGACATCCCAGTAGGTGAACTGCGCCGACGGCAACAGCAGGCCGCCGTCCGGAGTGTCCTCGATCGCCTCGACCATCCCACGCATCCGCGGGTAGTCGAGGTAGTCCGAGGCCAGGATCGGGTGGGCGTGCCCGGTGTTGAGCGAGTAGAACGCCCGCTCGTCGACGATTCCATTGCGGCCGACGATCGAACCCTGCGGCATACCCGTCGTATTGGCGGCCACGACGGCCCAGACCACGATGCCGCCCCAGACGAAAAGATCGGCGAAAAATATCGCGGTGGCGCGGTCTGCAGACCATCGTTTCGGAAGGGCGACCGGCAGCACCGAAATCGGCAACAAAAGCGTGAACAATGCCGGCAACAATGTCCGGCCGTGCATGAAATCGCCGCCGACGCGAATCGCGTACAAAGCCAGCAGAAGGCCACTGATCACCACGAAGACGACCACGGCGGTCGGCGTCCGTAGCGCTGCGAGCCAGCCGCCGACGGTGCGGGGCAGGGACAACCGCACACGGGAGGCCGACAGAACGGCACCGACGACGAGCAGTACGAGTGGCAGCCACAGCAGGTACGGGCCCACGAGGTTGGACAGGTACTCGAACCCCTGCGACCACTTGGCTCCACCGGCATCCTTCGACACCGCGGTGTTGGGGTAAGGCAGGCCGTAGTAGCCCATGCGCCAGATCTGGTAGAGCACCGGCACGGCTCCGGCGAATACGAACACTCGGAGCCTGGACAACCAACTCTGCGGGGCCAGGAAGATCATCGCCAGCGCGAGCACCGCCACGATGGACAGTTCCGGACGCACCAGCGGGCCGAGGCCGGCAAAGAACGCCAGCAGCAACAGCTCGACGCCACCGCTCCGGCGCTGGCCCCAGCGAACCATCAGCAGCCACAGCATCGCCAGCCAGAAGATGACCAGGCAGGTCTCGAGGCCGGACGTCGCGAAGTCGCGGGCAGGAGGAACCGCGATGTAGACCAGGACGCCTGCGGGCAGGAACAGGGTCTTCGATGCAGTACGCCCTCGCAGCGCGAACGTGCCGATCATCGCGATGACGACGGCCGCCGTGGACAGTACGAGCGCGATCGTCAGGACGACGTACTCGAGGCGTCCCTCGCTCAGCCAACTGCCTGCGTAGACGAGGTATGTCCAGATGGTGCTGGTGTTGGTCTCGACTCGTTCGCCCGCGTTGAACACCGGTCCGTTGCCGGCCAGCAGGTTGCGGACGGTGCGCAGCACGATCAGCCCGTCGTCGGCGATCCAGCGGCGCTCCCACGCACCCCAGAGGAACAACGCCCCGGTGACCACGGTCCCGATCCAGAAGACGGGCCGGGTGATCGATGCCCGAGCGGAGTTCTCTTCTCGCGCGTCTCGCTGGTCAGGCGAGGTAGACAGCGACACCAACCACTCCGATCCACGCTATGGCGAGTAGCTGCAGAACCCTGTCTCCCAACGCGATCTCTTCGGGTTCGCCTGCCTCGCCGCCATCGACATCCACTGCGTATCGCAGGATTGCGATGGTAAACGGAATCATCGAGATCGCGAACCAGTTGGCGTCCGTGCCCGCGTCTTCCTGGAACGCCCACAGGCCGTAACAGATGACGACGGCCGTTGCCGACAGCGTCCAGACGAATCGCAGGTACGTGGTGGTGTAGTTCTCGAGCGATTTGCGGATCTTCGCTCCGGTGCGTTCGGCGAGCTGCAGCTCGGCGTAGCGCTTACCGGCAGCCATGAAGAGCGATCCGAACGCCATGATCAACAGGAACCACTGCGACAGCGGGATCGAGGCGGCGACGCCACCGGCGATCGCGCGCAACAGGAAGCCCGAGGACACGATGCAGATGTCGAGCACGGCCTGGTGCTTGAGACCGAAGCAGTAGGCCAGCTGGATCACGATGTAGACGCCGATGACCAGCGCCAGCTTCCAGTTCGCGAGGAACGAAAGACCGATGGCGAGGGCGAAGGACACCACGGCCATCGCGTAGGCGATGTTGACGGGCAGCACGCCCGCGGCGATCGGCCGGAACCGCTTGGTGGGGTGTGCGCGGTCGGCCTCGACATCGAGGGCGTCGTTGACAAGGTAGACCCCGGATGCGGCGAAGCAGAACACGACGAATGCGAGCGCGACGGACAGCAGCACGTCGGGGTCGGTGACCGAGCCCGCGGCCAGCGGTGCAGCGAGCACCAGGACGTTCTTGACCCACTGACGCGGACGAAGCGCCTTGACGATGCCGTCCGCCAGGTTCTTCGGCGGCGCGCCTACGGGTGCGGCATCCTCGCTCATTTGTCTCCTTCGAACTTCACGACGGCCGCAGCCGTCAACGCGCCGAGTGCCGATCCTGCCAGCACATCGGTGGGGTAATGGACTCCGAGCACCAAGCGCGAGAGCAGCATGGGTGGGACGAGGACCGCCGGTAACGGTAGCCCGGTCACCCGGCCGAGGAGAACCGCGGCGGCTGTGGTGGATGTCGCATGCGAGGACGGAAAGCTCAGCTTGCTGGGCGTCGAGACGTTGATGCGCACGGCCGGATCGTGGGGACGTGGCCGACGCACGATTCGCTTGATGACGATCGACGCGGCGTGGGAGCCCACTGCCCCGACTGCCACCGAGGCCCACTGACGCCGACGCGGCTTGTCCAGCGCAGCACCGATACCGGCGATCGCGACCCAGCCGAGTGCGTGTTCGCCGAAGTGCGACATGCCACGGGCGACGGTGATCGCGCCGGGGGCACTGCCGACGGTGCTCTGCACCTTCTCGAGGATCCTGACTTCCGTCGGGGCCTCGGTCTGGCCCTTACGCCTGGTAACGAAAGACACGTTCCCACGTTTCCTTACTGGTCAGGTGCGGCACGGCATCGCGATACCGAGCCTTGAGGGCGGGGAATTCGGCCGCCAACTGCTTGCGCAGCGACAGTGCTTCCTTGAGCAACGCCGCGGCCTGAGCGCGGTCTCGCTTGCGGTAGACGACGCCCCGGCCGTCGGCGGTGGTGACGGTGACGCCGTCGACCTGAGAGAGCAGGAACCAGCGCGCGTCGAGAGTCGGGACGTTGAGCTGTGGGCGGTCGTGATGCTGGGTGTGCGCGGGCTTTGCGTTGTGCAGCAAGCCTTTTGCCAACCGGCTGATCTTGGCGAGCGGGTTGGTCGGCAGCCCGACGGATCCCACTTCCTCACCGGACGCGAGGGGCAGCTCCGTGGAACTGCCGACGACGACGGCGTCGGGAAATTCCTTGCGCAGCGCGTGCACGGTCGGCAGCGCGGTGGGCAGGATCTCGAGGATGTGCTCGGGGCCGGCCAGGAAGTCGCGGATCGCGAGGTTCTGAATGGCGACCGTCGAGTATTCGAGACACAGCAGATGCTTGACCGTGGCCTTGATCGTGTCGAGCACCAGGCCCTTGCCGTCGCCCGGCATGTGCAGCGATGCGACCACGAGGCGATTGCGCAGATGGAAGTACGCCTGCCAGTCGATGGCGTCGTCCTTGTCGCTCCACGCCATGTGCCAGATGGCCGCACCCGGCAGTGTCACCGTCGGGTAGCCGGCTTCCCGTGCGCGCAAGCCGTATTCGGCGTCGTCCCACTTGATGAACAGCGGTAGCGGCTGCCCCAGTTCCTCGGCGACGACGCGCGGAATCATGCACATCCACCAGCCGTTGTAGTCGACGTCGATGCGGCGGTGCAGCAGCTTGCTGGTGCGCAGCGGGTCCTCGGAGAAGTCGTGGTCGTACTCCACGTTCTGTGCGCCGGTCCACATGAAGTTGCCGCGATCGATCACTTCGCCCATGACGTGCAGGTGGCTGCGCGCCTGCAGGTTGAGCATCTGGCCACCGACGAGCGTGGGGACCTTGGCGAATCGCGACATGGCCAGCGCCCGCAGGATCGAGTCTGGCTCGATCTCGATGTCGTCGTCCATGAACAGGATGTGTTGGCAGGCAGTGTTGTTCAGTGCCTCGTACATGATGCGGCTGTATCCGCCGGACCCGCCGAGGTTGGCCTGATCGTGGATGGCGAGTCGGCCGCCGAGGGCAGCTGCGGCCTCGTCGAATCCGGGCTCGTCCTTGGCCTTGCGGGTGCCCTGATCGGGCATGATGACGGCCTCGATCACGTCGAGAACCAACGGATCCGAGCCAAGAGCCACAAGGGCTTTGACGGCGTCGGTCGGGCGATTGAACGTGGGGATGCCGACCGCGACGGTGGCCTCGCCCGGCGCGTCGATCGGCGCGTACCAACCCGCGCTCTCGAGCACCACCTCGGAATCGGAGGTGATGTCGAACCAGATCCAGCCGCCGTCCTCGAACGGACCGAGGTCGATCAGGAACTCCTGTGCTGCATCGCCGTCCACGGCCTCGCGGCCCTCGACGTGGATGCGCGACGCATCGGCCTTGGACCGGTAGACGTCGATTCGGCAGTGTCCGGAGACCTCGACGCGCAGCACCACGGACTTCAGGACGCTGTAGCGCCGCCAGTAGCTGGCCGGGAACGCGTTGAAGTAGGTACAGAACGACACCTCGGACTCGGAGCCGATCGTGACCGAGGTCCGCGAGAGCGAGTGTGCCCGTTTGGCGTTGGTGAGCGCTTCTTCGAGGTACAGCGTGCGCACGTCGAGCGGTTCACCCGAGCGCGGCAGCAATACTCGCTGCAACAGTGACTTGCCGAGAACCGGCGCGGCGTCGGCGATGCCGTCCTCGAGGAGGTGCTTGGCGGTCACTTGTCGCCTGCCAGGGGTGCACCGGTCTCGAAGTGCGGGGCCAGGGTGTTCTCGTACATGTTCAGCGCGCTCGCGATGGCCATGTGCATGTCCAGGTACTGGTAGGTGCCGAGTCGGCCACCGAACAGCACTCCGTTCGCGGCGGCCTCGGCCTTGGCGCGGTCGCGGTAGGCCTCGAGCTTCTGCCGATCGTCGGGAGTGTTGATCGGGTAGTACGGCTCGTCGCCGCTCTCGGCGAAGCGGGAGAACTCGCGCATGATGACCGTCTTGTCGGTCGGGTACTGGCGCTCGGGGTGGAAGTGACGGAACTCGTGGATCCGGATGAACGGCACGTCGCCGTCGTTGTAGTTCATCACCGGGGTGCCCTGGAAGTCACCCGTCGGGAGCACCTCGGTCTCGAAATCGATTGTCCGCCAGCCCAGTTCGCCCTCGGAGTAGTCGAAGTAGCGGTCCAGCGGGCCGGTGTAGACGATGGGAGCGTCGGGGCTCTCGGTCACGAGCTCGGCCTTGACGTCGAACCAGTCCGTGTTCAGCCGGACCTCGATCTTCTCGTCGGCGGCCATCTTCTCGAGCCACGCGGTGTAGCCGTCGACCGGCAGTCCCTCGTAGGTGTCGTTGAAGTAGCGGTTGTCGAACGTGTACCGCACCGGCAACCGGGTGATGTTGCCCGCGGGCAGATTCTTCGGATCGGTCTGCCACTGCTTGGCGGTGTAATCCTTGATGAACGCCTCGTACAGCGGGCGCCCGATCAACGAGATCGCCTTCTCCTCGAAGTTCTGCGCGTCCTTCGAGTCGAACTCGTCGGACTGCTCTTCGATGAGTGCCCGCGCCTCGGCCGGCGAGAAGTACTTGCCGAAGAACTGCGAGATCAGGCCCAGGCCCATCGGGAACTGATACGACTGGCCCTTGTGCAGGGCGAAGACACGGTGCTGGTAGCTCGTGAAATCGGTGAACTGGTTGACGTAGTCCCAGACCCGCTTGTTCGAGGTGTGGAACAGATGCGCGCCGTACTTGTGGATCTCGATACCCGTCTCGGGCTCGGCCTCGGAGTACGCGTTGCCGCCCAGGTGGTGCCGCCGATCCAGCACGAGGACACGCTTGCCCAACTGGGACGCCGCCCGCTCCGCCACGGTCAGTCCGAAGAACCCGGATCCGACGACGATGAGGTCGTATCGGCCGGTCACGGAGGCGTCGGAAGAGGTGGTCTCGGGGCTTACAGCAGTCACGGGCAACCAGGGTATCCGACGATCGTGACCGCTCTGCCCCGCCAGGCGTCGGTCGGCCGGTCGGAGGTCAACCGGGCAGGCGTCGAAGCAGGTAGGTGTCCATCACCCAGCCGTGCCGGGACTTGACCTCCTCGCGGGCGCGGCGGATCTCGCCCAGCACGTCGTCGAGCGGACCCGCCACCAGCTTCTCGTCCGCCGTCCCCAGGTTGGCACCCCAGTGGATGCCCCACCCTGCGCCGGTCAGCGCGCTGCAGGCCAGATTGCCGTCGAGCATGACCACGAGGTTGTCGAGGCCGGTGGCGACATCGCCTGCCAGGTTGCGGCCGGTGGTGATGACGATCGGCCCGCCGATGCGGTTGAGCACGAGGCGGTGACTCGCCGCCAGCATCGACACGCTGGAGATACCGGGTGTGACATCGAACTCGATGTCGCCGCGCAACGCGGCCAGCCGCTCGACGACGCGGATCGTGCTGTCGTAGAGCGCGGGGTCTCCCCAGACGAGGAATCCGACGACGGTGCCTTCGGCGAGGGCGTCGAGCACATCGGCGTAGGCGCGGGCGCGGGCGTCGTGCCAATCGAGGACAGCGGTCTCGTACTGCCGGGGCGATCGATCGCGTGGCGGGTCGGGCACCTCGATCACCCGGTAGCTGCCGCCGTGGTGGCGTTCGAGGATCTCCTGCCTGGCTGTTGCGAGATCGCCGACGGATGCACCCTTGTCCGCGACGACGAACACGTCCACGGCCCGCAGTTTCTCGACGGCCTGGACGGTCACCTGATCCGGGTGGCCACCGCCGATGCCGATCAGATGGATTCTCACGAGCGGTCCCGGCACGCGTCGTACAGGTGGGATTCGGTGACGACGCGTCGAGCCAGGGCTGGCCCCACCAGAATCACCGCCGCCTGTCGCAGGTCGGCGGCCTCGACCTGGTCGGCGATGTCGGCCAAAGTGCCGCGCAGGATCAGCTCGTCCGGCTTGCTGGCGTGGAAGACGACCGTGGCGGGGCACTCGGGACCGTAGAACTCGGTCAGTTCGTCGGCGATGATGCGGGTGCGGGTGATCGCCAGGTGCAGCGCGAGCGTCGCCCTGGTGGCGGCGAAGTTCTTCAGCGCCTCGGTATCGGGCATCGCCGTCGAGCGGGCCTGTGCGCGCGTGAGCACCACCGACTGCGTCACTTCCGGAACCGTCAGCTCGACGCCCAATGCGGCGGCTGCGGCCGCGTAGGCCGGAACGCCAGGGGTGACGTCCCAGGGCACGCCTGCGGCGTCGAGTCGAGCGGACATCTCCGCCAGCGCGGAGTAGAGGGACGGGTCCCCCGAGCACAGCCGCGCGACATCCTCCCCGCGCTCGTGGGCGGCGACCAGCTCGTCCGTGATGGCGTCGAGGTCGAGTTTCGCGGTGTCGACCAGCCGGGTGCCTGCGGAGCAATGTTCGAGGATCGCGTCGTCGATGTAGGTGCCGGCGTAGACGCAGACCGGGCTCGATCGCAAGAGCTCGACCGCTCGCAGCGTGAGCAGGTCGGCAGCGCCCGGTCCGGCTCCGATGAAGTGCACAGTCACAGCGGAAAGCGTAGGTGACGCGTCCGACGCGCCGCGCCACTCGAACTTCCCGCCGATGGCTAACTGTCAAGCTAAGGTTTAGCCTTGTGTCTGATGGGACTCATGTTGCTGATGTGATTCATGTTGTTCAGTAGCTGGATCCTACGACGCGTACCTACCAACAACCAGGGAGTACCGCCTTGCCGAACCGTCGAACGAAGCCGTCGATCGTTCTCGGTGCTGTCGCACTACTGGCCGTCGCAACCCCCTTTGCGGTCGCAGGCCTCACCGACAGCACGACAACCGGAGTTCGACCGGCCAACGAGACAACCCCGGTCACCGTGCCGACCAAGATCGTCGAGACCGCGCTGAGCTCCGCACCGGACATCGTCATTCCGTTGCAGGAACTCACCGGACTGCCGTTGCCGGATCTGCGGCTCTCCGATCTGAAGTACCTACCGCTGCCGGATTCCATCGTGATCCCGCCGATCGAGATCCCCGACATCCCGGGCCTGACCACGCCCGCGCCGGGCAACGCGACAGCACAGGCACCCGTTCCCCGGGTCGATGCATCCGCGCCGGTCAGTCCCCTGCCCGTGAATCCGGAAGCTGCCGATCCGACCGGCCCGCCGCTCGGTGCCGCCGTCAAGGAGATCAAGCAGGACACTCCCTTCAGCATGGTGGCCCTGACCTCCGAGCAGCTCGACGGTGCGACCGCTCAGGTTCGCCGCCAGCTAGAGGACGGATCCTGGGGCCCGTGGCTCGAGACTGCGCCGGTGGATACCACTGCGAGCGACGCCGTTCCCGCTGCGGAAAAGCAGGGCACCGAGCCGATCTTCGTCGGACTGACCAATGCAGTGCAGGTGCTGCTGACGCCGCTGACGAGCAGTGCCGCTCCCGAAAGCTTCGCGACTGCACCGGTTCCCGAGGTTCCGGTCGTCGAGCTGCCTGCTGCCGACGCTCCGGCCGAGGCGCCCGCTGCTGCGGAACAACCGTTGGGCTACACCCCGGCGTCGTCGAGCACGCCTCTGCGTCAACAGGATCCGGCACCGGTCGATCCCGCGGCGCCGGCACCTGCAGCCCCGGCACCTGCAGCAGATCCCGCCCAGCCCGAGGCCGCGCCGGAAGGCACGGCGGATCAGTTGGCGGCGGCCGTCAATGACATCAGTGCCGTGCTCATCACCCCCGGGACGTCGCCGGTCGACTCGGCATTGAACGACATCGCCACGCCCGTCGCCGGTGACGCAGGTCCCAAGGTCATCACCCGCGCTCAGTGGGGTGCCGACGAGTCGATCCGTTGCGCCACACCGACTGTCGACGACTTCCTCGGCGGTGCCACCGTGCACCACACCGCAGGCAGCAACGACTACTCCAAGTCCGAATCGGCCGAGATCGTCCGCGCCATCTACGCGTACCACGCGCAGACACTCGGCTGGTGCGACATCGGCTACAACGTCCTCGTCGACAAGTACGGCCAGATCTTCGAGGGCCGCGCGGGCGGCTTGGACAAGCCGGTCCAGGGCGCACACTCGGGCGGGTTCAACGAGAACACGATGGGCATCGCCATGATGGGCGACTACTCCAACGAGGACCCCTCGCAGGAGACCATCGATTCGGTCGGCAAGTTCCTCGGATGGCGACTCGGCAAGGCCGGTCTCGACCCGAAGGGCACCACCACGATGACCTCGGAGGGAACGGATTTCACGTTCGTCGGCCGCGGCCAGAGCGTCGACCTGCCGGTGATCTTCGGTCACCGCGATGTCGGCAACACCGAATGCCCCGGTGACGCCGGATACGCACGACTCGGGGAGATCCGCGACATCGCTGCGGCAAACCTCGGCGGTGGCGGAGATGCCACTCCGGCATCACCCGACGCTCCCGATACCGCGGTGACCGACCCGGCACCGTCACGCCCGGGCACCGACGCCAGTTCCACTCTGGGCGAGAACATCCCGGCTCTGGTCGCCGAACTGCAGCGACTGGCGGCCACCAGTCCCGTCGCACAGAAGTGGTTGGCTTCGGGCGGAGAAACCGGCTCGCTCGGCGTTCCGGTGAGCGGTCTGGTGCAGGTGAGCGGCGGCCGTGAGAAGGCGCAGTTCGCCAACGGCGAGATCATCACCAACATGGCCGGTCAGGCCGTGGCCGTGATCGGCAAGATCTTCCAGCAGTACGTGCAGCAGGGTGGCGTGGACGGCATCCTCGGCCTGCCGATCACGGACGAGTTCCGGGTGCCGGAGGGCTTCCGTACCGACTTCGAGAACGGTTCGCTGATCTTCAACGAGCTCACCGGAATCGTCACCACGGTGATCAAGACGTACAACGACACCTACAACGCGGAGATGCAGAACCCCGTCGCAGCACCGGTGGAACCGGCTCCTGCACCTGAGCCTGCTCCCGCACCGGAGCCCGCACCCGCGGGCTGAGTTCCGACAGTCGACAAGGGCCGAGTCACCGTGGTGACTCGGCCCTTGTCGTGTTCGGATACACCGGGAGACCTGAGGGTCACCACCAGCGTTCGAGAACCTGTGCCACTCCATCTTCTGCGTTGGTGACGGTCACTTCGTTCGCCGCCGCGACGGCAGCGGGATGCGCGTTGCCCATCGCGACGCCCAGACCCACCATCGACAGCATCGGCACGTCGTTGGGCATATCGCCGAAGGCCACGATGTCCTGCACGTCCACCGACAGCGTCTCGGCGACCTTGGCCAGGCCCGATGCCTTGGTGATGCCCGGTGCCGACAGCTCGATGAGTCCGTTGTCGGTGGAGAACGTCAGGTCTGCTCGACCTGAAATCAGCGGGGACAGGATGTCGGCCATGTGTCCGCTGGTGGAACCGGACAACCGGATCAGCAGTTTGACGGCCGGAACGTCGACCACGTCGTCCTCGGTCATCTCGACGTTGTCCGGGTTCAGCCAGGCGTGCTCGTATCCCGGGGAGCTGACGAACTGCGGCGTCGCCGAGTCGTGCGCCGTCCGGCCCACTCGCTCGGCGGCCAGTCCGCAGCCGGGCAGCGCGCGATACGCGACGTCGGCCAACCACTGCAGCGTCTCGACCGACAGCGTCTCGGCGCTGAGCACGCGATCGTTGGCGGCGTCGTAGATCACCGCACCGTTGGCGCACACCGACATCGGCGCGTATCCCAGCTGATCGACGACGGGGTGGATCCACCGCGGCGGCCTGCCGGTGGACAGCACGAACGGAACTCCGTCGGCCACGACGGCCGAGACGGCGCGCTTGGTGCGCTCGGTGACACGTTCGTGCTGGTCGAGCAAGGTGCCGTCGACGTCGCTTGCGACGAGTCGGGGGGCGAGGCGGGTGGTGTTCGGCGCGTTGGTCATCGTGACGTCATTCTGCCCTAGTGTCGAAGTGCCCTGTTTTCGACATGCACGTCTTCGATGTGGAAGGAACGGTAGATGACATCTGTGAACCGTCAGATCCGGCTGGCCCAGCGCCCGGTGGGACGTCCCGACGAATCGACGTGGAACCTCACCGAGGAACCGATTCCCACCCCCGGTGACGGAGAATTCGTCGTCACCGTCGACTATGTCTCTCTCGACCCGGCCATGCGCGGCTGGCTCAACGATGCGCGCTCGTACGTGCCGCCCGTCGGCATCGGCGAGGTGATGCGGGCGCACGCCGTGGGCCGGGTGCTGGAATCCCACCATCCCGATTATGCAGTCGGAGAGATCGTTTCGGGTTCGTTCGGCGTCACCGAGCATGCCCTGTCGGACGGCACGGGGGTGCAGAAGGTCGACGAATCCATCGCGCCTGCTCCCACCTGGCTCGGGGCACTCGGATTCCCCGGGCTCACGGCCTATTTCGGTCTGATGGACGTCGGCAAGCTCGCCGAAGGCGATACCGTGGTGATCTCCGGAGCCGCCGGTGCCGTGGGCAGTATCGCGGGGCAGATCGCGAAAGCCAAGGGAGCCACTGTGATCGGCATTGCCGGTGGACCCGAGAAGTGCGCGTGGCTCACCGAAGAACTGGGCTTCGACGCGGCGATCGATTACAAGAACGAGTCGGTGTACAAGGGCCTGAAGGCGGCTGCGCCCAAGGGCATCGACGTGTATTTCGACAACGTCGGCGGCGAAATTCTCGACGCGGCACTCTCCCGACTGCGCAAGGGAGCGCGAGTGGTGTTGTGCGGAGCCATCTCCGGCTACAACGCGACGGACCCGCAGCCCGGCCCGGCGCATTACCTGTCGCTACTGATCAATCGGGCATCGATGACGGGGTTCATCATCTTCGACTACCTCGATCGCTACCAGGAGGGCATCGACGCGCTGTCCGAACTGCTCACCAGCGGTAAGATGACCGCACGCGAGCAGATCGAGATCGGCGGCATCCCCGCTTTCGGATCGACCCTGAACCTGCTGTTCGACGGGGCGAACACCGGCAAGCTGGTTCTCGAGGTCGGTGAACGCACCCACGACTCGGAATTATGACGCCGCCTCGTTCGTTGAACCCCACGTATCGACCGATAAAGAACTAGGAGAGCAACGATGTCTGCAGCCACCGAAACCGCCATTCTCGCCGGAGGATGCTTCTGGGGAGCCGAAGAGCTCGTCCGCAAGCTCCCTGGAGTGATCTCGACCCGCGTCGGCTACACCGGCGGCGAGGTCCCCAATGCGACGTACCGCAACCACGGCAATCACGCCGAGGGCCTCGAGGTCGTCTACGACCCCACCCAGACGACATACCGCGATCTGCTGGAGTTCTTCTTCCAGATCCACGACCCCACCACCAAGAACCGTCAGGGCAACGACATCGGAGCCAGCTACCGCTCGGCGATCTTCTACCTGAACGACGAGCAGAAGCGCGTCGCCGAGGACACCATCGCCGACGTCGACGCGTCGGGACTGTGGCCCGGCAAGGTCGTCACCGAGGTGACCCCGGCCGGAGATTTCTGGGAGGCCGAGCCCGAGCACCAGGACTACCTGCAGAAGTATCCCGAGGGCTACACCTGCCACTGGGTGCGTCCGGAGTGGAAGCTGCCGCGTCGGGCCAACGCCTAGGAGCGGCTGCGCCGCACGTGCGCGTTTACTCGTAGCCTGCTACGAATAAACGCGCACGTGGGGGCCGGACTTGCGACACTGATCCGGTGACCTCCGACAGAACTCCTCGGTCGATGGCCGACGTCCTTCGTTCGCCGCGTTTCTGGCTCGCGCCCATCCTGGTGGTGTCGGCACTGATGTCGTTCCTCGCCGCGCTGTACCTGGGCGGTGTGCTCGACCCCAGGAACAATCTGCACGACCTCCCCATTGCGATCGTGAACCAGGACGAGGGCGACACCCTCGCAGGCGAGCAGCGCAACATCGGCAACGACATCGTCGACGGTCTGCTGCAGAACGTCGATTCGGAGAAGGTCGACTTCCGGGAAGTCGGTCCGGCGCAGGCACAATCACTGCTGTCGACGGCCGAGGCCTACGGTTCCATCGTCATCCCGAGCGATTTCACCAAGAGGATGGGAATCCTCGCTCAGGCGAGTGTGATTCCCGGGGACGTCGAGAAGCCGATCATCACGGTCTATACCAACCCACGTGCCGGCAGTTTCGGGACGTCGCTCGTGACCGGAGTGGCGTCACCGGCATTCGAGTCGGTCAATGAAACTGTGGGACAACAGATCACCGAACAGGTGCGCCAGCAGCTCGGCGATACTCAGCTCGCCGGTGCGAGTGCCCTCACCCTCGCACAACCGATCGATGTGATCGTTGCCCAATACGATCCTCTGCCCGACGGCACCGGCGGTGGCTTGTCCGCCTTCTACTACGCGCTCTTGCTCGTCCTGGCCGGCTTCACCGGAGCGACCATCGTCAGCGCACTCGTCGACGGACTACTCGGGTTCACACCCACAGAGATCGGTCCCAAGTACATCCACCGCGGACCGACCCTGATCAACCGCTTCCAGACGCTGCTCGTGAAATGGCTCGTGATGGTCGTTCTCGCCATGCTGGTGTCTGCCCTGTATCTGCTGATCAGCCATCTGCTCGGCATGCCGATCACCCATGCATGGACCCTGTGGACGTACGGCGCATTCGCGATCACCGCGGTGGGCATCACGGCGTTGGCGGTGATGTCTGCGTTCGGCACGGCCGGATTGCTGATCAATCTGATCGTGTTCATCATCCTGGCGTTGCCGTCATCGGGCGGCACCATCCCCCTCGAAGCGAGTCCGCCGATCTTCACCTGGCTCGCGCAGTTCGAGCCGATGCATCAGATCTTCCTCGGCACCCGCTCGATCCTGTATTTCAATGCCTCACTCGACGCAGGGCTGCTGCACTCGGTGGGCATGACGTCTCTCGGGCTGCTCATCGGACTCGTGTTCGGCGTGGTGTTCACCCGCATCTACGACGGCAGAGGCCTCGACCGAAGCCTCGATTCATCGGGTGCTCACAGCTGACGCCAGTACACTCGATCCAATGCTTGCTGTGAATCCAGCCGGGAGCGTTGAACCCCGACGTGCCTTCCACGCCTACCTCGACGTCGCCATCGTCGTCCTCGTACTCGTGGGCACCAACCTCATCGCGCACTTCACCACGGTGTGGGCCAGTATCGCGACGGTTCCGATCGCCGCTGTCCTGCTGGTCGTCCTGGCGAACCGACGCGGTCTGGGATGGGCCGAACTGGGACTGTCTCCGAAGCAGTGGAGGACCGGATCCCTGTACGCAGTCGGAGCCGTCGGGGTCGTCCTCACTGTCGTCGCGATCGGCGCGTTGCTGCCACTGACCCGCCCGTTCTTCATGGCCGATCGATACGCAACCGTCTCCGCCGCCATCGTCGCATCGATGATCGTCATTCCGCTGCAGACCGTCATCCCGGAGGAGCTCGCGTTCCGCGGGGTGCTGCACGGCACCTTGGGCCGCATCTATGGGGCTCGGGGTGTGTTCGCTGCAGGGTCTCTGCTGTTCGGTCTGTGGCACATCGCATCGTCGCTGGGACTGACGGCGGGCAACGTGGGGCTGAGCGGATTTCTCGGCGGCGGGCTGTTCGGGCAGATCGTCGGCATAGCGCTGGCCGTGGTGGCGACTGCGGCGGCGGGTGTCGTGTTCACGTGGCTGCGTAGTCGTAGCGGCAGTTTGATCGCGCCCATCGCCCTGCACTGGTCGCTGAACGGACTCGGCGCACTCGCCGCAGCACTCGTCTGGCACGCGTCGGTGAGCTGAACGGCATGAAGGACGAGCTGCACCAGTACCTGCAAATCGCCCGCGAGAACATGCTGTGGAAGCTCGACGGCCTCACCGAATACCAGAGACGACGGCCGATGACGCCGACCGGTACGAACCTGTTGGGTTTGATCAAGCACCTGTCGATCGTCGAATACGGCTATTTCGGCCCCACCTTCGGACGTGAGTTTCCAGCTCGGTTCGCGGAATTGGAGGCAGCGGCCATGGCCCGCCTGAACTCCGACATGTGGGCCGCTGCCGACGAATCGACCGAATCCATTGTCGCCCTGTACCGCGAGGCCTGGAAGCACGCAGACAGGACCATCGAGACGAACGACCTCGACACCGTCGGACGCGTCCTGCACTGGCCCGTCGAGAAGCAGGAAGTAACCCTGCACCGCGTGCTCGTGCACCTCGTGGCCGAAACCAACCGGCACGCTGGGCATGCGGACATAGTGCGCGAACTCATCGACAACTCCGTAGGCCTACGACTCGGCAACGAGAACATGACCGACGGCAACGAAGCCTGGTGGGCCGCATATCGAGCCGAGCTGGAAACCGTTGCCAAAGAAGCTGACTGAGCGCATCGCCTGACGTCAGGTTCCACCAACGCCTATCACACGCCTCCGACAGGTTCCGGATCTCGAATCCTTATGCAGGGCAATAGTTTTCGATTGCACTACGGTTGTCAGTCGAACGCGCGTTCGATACACTGGCTTCCATGACCACGGAGATCTGGCAACTGAGCGAGAGCGAACTGCTCGCCGAATCTGCCGCGGTCTCCCACCGAATCCAGCTGTTGGAAGCCCGCCGGATCGCTCTCGTCGCCGAGATCGACACCCGCGTCAGCCGGGAGAAACTCGGATTCCCCGGACCCGCCGGATGGCTGACCTCCACCACCCTGCTCTCACCGTCCAAAGCCACCAAGATCGTCGCTCTCGCCCGCGGCATTGCTGCATTTCCCGACATCGCCGCCGCCGTCAACACCGGTGTCATGACCGTCGATCACGCCGCCCTGATCCTCACCTTCGCCGAAACCCCACCGGAAAACCTCCCGGAAGAGGGTCGCAATATGGCCCGCGCCGCCTTGATCAAATCTGCGACAGGACCCGACGCACGCACCGGCCGCATCCGAGCAGCGATCACCAGACTCGAAGACAGCTTCGGCACCAAGAAACCACCCGCCGAGAACACCGACCGCAACGAACTCTTCGCCTCCACAACCCTCAACGGGCGGCTGGTGCTCAAAGGAGACTTCGATGCGATCACCGGCGAGAAGCTGCTCATTGCCCTCTCCCCGTTGACCGAACCCCGCCCCGCCGCCGACGGAACCGGGACACTCAAAATCACAGACGATCGCAGTCCCGCCAAGCGCAGAGCCGACGCCTTCGGCCACATCCTCGACCAATACCTCGCCTCCAGTGATCGCCCCATCGAAGGCGGTGAACGCCAGCACCTGAACCTGAACATCACTCTGCGCGATCTCGCCGACCTCCAGAACTGCGGCGGCGAAGACGACATCACCGATGACGAAACCTCACGCGCAGCAACAGAATCCGACACCGACACAGCAGACCCCGTCGACATCAACACCGGTGGCCCCATCGACACTGACGCAGCAACCGAACCGGACAACGAAAACGGCAGTGGCAGTGGCGGTCGCGGTGAAGGCGGAGTCGCAGCTGATCGCGGCGCGTATCGCGACTTGTTCGGCGACGGCGCTTCGGTGGGGTGGCTGCCGTGGATGGGGCCGCTCTCCCGCAACACCTCCCGCCAGTTGGCGTGTGATTGTGTCCTGACCGCGATCGTGATGGACGAGAACGGCAACCCACTCAACCTCGCCCGCACCGCCCGCACCGTCACCGCCAAACAACGAAAAGCCCTCACCGCCCGCGATCACGGCTGCGCCTTCCCCGGCTGCGGAAAACCCGCCGCCTGGACCGAAGGACACCACATCCGGCACTGGGGCGACGGCGGCCCCACCGACATGAACAACCTCGTCCTACTCTGCGGATTCCACCACCGCCTCATGCACCACTCCGATTGGGAAGTGTTCATAGGCACCGACAACCACCCCTGTGGGGGCACCTCCCGCTTGCGGGGGATCATCCCACCAGCAACTGTGGATCCGTATCGACAACCCAGACCATCCCACGCCCGAGCAGGCCCCCACATCGCCTGAACCGAGCACACCGTCCACACAACAACACCAGCCCCGCACCGAGTACACGGTGCGGGGCTGGACGAGATTGGATCAGGAACCAGAAGGAGCGACAGGTGGTGCGGGAGGAGTAGCGCCATCGGCCGGAGCCGGGGGTGCAGGCGCAGTCGCATCGTCCCCCTCAGCACCCGGAGTCGGCGGAGCAGGCGGCGTCGCACCGTCTTCCGGTGCGCACAGGGCACCCGGTCCACCCTTACCCGGACCACCCGGACCGGGGCCGCCCTCTCCCGGTCCACCCTTGCCCGGACCACCCGCGGGCGGAGCAGGCGGGGTTTCGCCATTACCCGGAGCAGGCGGGGTAGCACCGTCGGACGGGCTGGGAACCGTCGATCCGTCAGCGGAGTCCGGAGCGGCCGGCACCGAAGGTACATCCGACCCGCCACCGCCGTCGGTCCGCTCCCCGAGCGTCGACGACGACGCGACCGTGGACACTCCGGGCGAGACGTCCGGCCCGGTGGCAGCAAAGACTGCCGATGCGACAAGCGCCCCTACTGCGAGTCCCGCGGCCGCTGTTGCCACCAGTGGCACACGGCCCTTCCATCGCTTCGGCTTGTTCTGCTGGGGAGCAGCGGGCTCGGCCGGGTTCGATGCCGCCGGGATCGGCTGGGTCTGATCGTTCACGTTCACTCCTTGTTCGGACTGTCTCGTTCGTTTCGTTCTGTCACCGACCCTGCCGCCGCTAGCTGAAGTCACCCTGAAGCCGCGCGTATCTTCAGGATCACTTCAGCTGGTGAGTGACAATCGAGGAATGACATACAGTTCCGCTCCCCGGGTGATGGTGGTGGAGGACTCGCTGCCCATCCGGGAAGCGCTGGTGGCCGCATTCGAGGACGCGGGATTCACCGCCGCGTCCTTGCCCGACGGCGACGGCTTCGAAACCACGATGGCAGGCTTCCGCCCGGACGTGGTGATCCTCGACGTCATGCTGCCCGGTGCGCGGGACGGGTTCGCGCTCATCGACGTCGTCCGCCAGAGCAGTGATGCGGGGATCATCATGGTCACCGCGAAGGACCAGCTGCAGGACCGACTGCGCGGTTTGAGCGACGGTGCCGACGACTACGTGGTCAAGCCGTTTCAACTCGACGAGGTGGTTGCCCGAGCGCGATCGGTGCTGCGTAGACGCGGCAGATCCTCGGACGCGATTCAAGTGGGCGATCTACTGGTCGACGAATCCGCCGGCGTCGTCACTCGCGCCGGTCAGGTGCTCGACCTGACGGCGACCGAACTCCGGCTGGCGACCTTCCTCGTCGCGCAACGTGGTCGCACGGTCTCGAAAACGTCCATCCTCGAATCGGTGTGGGGCTACGGCGCGTACGACGCCAACCTGGTGGAAGTCCACATCAGTGCGTTGCGTCGCAAGATGGAGACCCATGGCCCGCGGTTGATTCACACTGTCCGTGGCCTCGGTTATGCACTGCGAGCGCCGCAGTGAATCACACGCCGACGCCCTCGTTGCGCAAGCGCGTGGTCGCCACCGTCGTCGTACTGTTCGCGGTTCTGCTCGTCGTGGTGGGTTTTTCGGTGGATGTCGTTCTGGGACAGCAGCTCCGCCGTGATCTCGATGCGCGACTGACCGATCGAGCGGACCGCGCAGTCGAACTGGTCGAGAGCGGCGTCGGCTCCGAGGATCTGGTGCAGGCGTTGCAGGGCGATGCCATTCGAGTTCGGGTCACCACGTCCGACGGCACGGTCTACGGTGTGCCGGGCGGCGAGGCCCGATCTCGGGACGACAGACCCGGGCCGGCCACACCGCCTCCTGGCCCCTCCGACGCTCCCGCTCCCCCTGGTCCGCCCAATCCCCCTGCCCCACCCTCGGATTCACTGGAGATCACCGAGCCACTACCGGACGGATCAACGCTCTCGCTGCTGGGTGACACCACGGCCATCGCCGATGTTCGGCAGCAACTGCGACTTCTCATGGTGGTCGCCGGAGCCGTGACGCTGTTGTTGGCCGCGGCCGCGCTCACCTATGCGGTGCGGCGCGCACTGTCACCCCTCGACTCGATGACATCGGTTGCGCGCCGAATCACCAACGGCGACAGAGGTAGACGGCTGCTTCCATCCAAGCCGAACACCGACCTGGGGCAAACTGCATCGGCCGTCGACGAGATGCTCGACGCCCTCGAGAACGCCGAGAGCAAAGAGGCTGCTGCAGCGCAGTCGGCGCGTCGAGCAGAGGAGGACATGCGCCGATTCCTGGCCGACGCGGCCCATGAATTGCGCACCCCGGTGGCCGGGATCTCGGCGCTGGCTCAGTCGTTGCAACGCGACGCCGAGCACCGCCCCGATCGGGTCGGCAGGTGGAGCGAACTCCTCGTCGGCGAATCTGTCAGAGCGTCGCGCCTGGTGGGTGACATGCTCGATTCCGTTCGCGCAGAGAACACTTCGGAGCTCGAGCTGACCGATGCAGACCTCACCGATGTGGTCCGACGCACCGTCGAGCGCGCGGCACTGCTGTCGCCGGAGGTCCGGTTCGAGGTGGACGCATCGCAATCGGTACCGGTCAGGGTGGACGTGGGCCGCGTCGAGCAAATTCTGTCGAACGTCCTCGACAACGCCGCTCGGTTCACTCCGCCCGGCGGGAGAATCCGAGTGCAGACAGGGGCCGACTCACAGGCGTTCGTCACCGTCGACGACGACGGTCCCGGGGTCGACGAGGCGGACCGTGAGCGCATCTTCGAGCGGCTCGTTCGACTCAACTCCGCGCGTGACCGTTCCTCCGGCGGCGTCGGGCTCGGGTTGTCGATCGCGCGCACGTTGGCGCGAGCACACGGAGGCGAACTCGTCTGTGCCGCAGGGCCTACAGGCGCGAGATTCCGCCTGACACTGCCGAGAGTAGATCGGTAGCTACTCGACGATCAGGTCCATCAGCAGGCTGTCGTGCCAGCCGGTCGGGCCCTTCTCGTACTTCCGCATGATCCCGACGGGCTCGAAACCGACTGCGCTGTAACAGGCAATCGCTACCGCGTTGTCGGCGGCCGGATCTATCACCAAGCGGTGATGACCCAGGTCGACTGTCAGGTATCGCACCAGCGTGCCCACGGCGTCCTTTCCGACGCCGCGACCGTGCACCGCCGGGTCCAGGAAGATGTCGATCGACGCATGCCGGTACATCGGATCGGTCTCTTCACCGTACTGGATCAATCCCACTGTCGCGCGGTCGATTTCGACGACCAATCGATGCTCTTCGGGGTTGTCGAACGGCCAGTTCTCGTCGGCGTCCTCGTCGCCCCACCGCGCGTGCACCTCGGGGGTGTGCAGTATTCGGCGGAGCTCCGGCACATCCTCGGTGGTGACGGGCCGCAACACGACCCGTTCACCGCGGAGGTTCATCGCACAGTTCTACTCGGCCCGCTTCGCGGCACGGGCCGCGAGGTCTTGGGCGTCGAGCTTGTCCGCTTCTTCGAGAGTCGGTGCGCTGCCGCCCAATCGTGCCGGAACCCAGTACGCGCCCGGCTCGTGGTGGTAGTTCTCCTGCAGTTCCAGCAGCATCTTCTGCATCACCGTACGCAGTTTCTCGGTCAGCTCGTTCGGCGGACCGACCGGAGGCAGCGGCTCACCGACAGCGATCGAGATAGGAGTGTTGGTGCGGCCCAACCGCTTCGGGTATCCCTTGGTCCACACGCGCTGCGCGCCCCAGATCACCGTCGGGATGATCGGCACGCCTGCCTCGATGGCCATGCGTGCAGCGCCGGACTTGAATTCCTTGATCTCGAAGCTGCGGCTGATGGTCGCCTCGGGATACACGCCCACGAGCTCGCCGTTGCGCAGGCTCTCCACGGCCGACTTGTACGACTCGGCGCCGGCTCCACGATCGACTGGGATGTGCCGTAGCGAGCGCATGATCGGGCCGGAGATCTTGTTGTCGAAGACTTCCTTCTTCGCCATGAACCGGATGTAGCGCTTCACCCGTCGCGGCGGCAGCCCGGCGTAGGTGAAGTCCATGTATCCGGTGTGGTTGACGGCGATGACGGCTCCGCCGGTGGCAGGGATGTGTTCCTCGCCCTTGACATCGAATTTCAGGCCCTCGAACGCGAACACTGCACGAGCGATGCCGATGACTGATCGGTAGACGGGTTCCACAGTCCGTTAGCGTAGTCGGTGGACGGGGTAGGAGAGAAGGTCCGCACGATTGCGGTCCGGTAGATCAACGGGGAGAGATCGAGTGAAGAACAGAGCGGCACCACTGCGACGGAAGCGAGTGACCCGAACCGCGTTGCCGCTGATCGCAATACTCGCTCTGGTCGGAGCCTGCGATTCGGCAGTCGGAATCCCGGCGGAGCAACCCGGCTCGGCCAGCAGCACCACCGAGACACCGAGCGACGACTCACAGGCGGCAACTCCGACCACGGCAGCCCCGACCACCACCACGACCCCACCGATCCCGCCCGGCCCACCCGTCGGCGAGGTTCCCGGAAACCCGGACGCCGCGATGGCGTTGCGACCGTTCGTGGGCGATCTCATCGGCGGCGGAATCGGCGTCGTCACGGCGCGGTGCTGGACGGTTCCGCCCACCGAGATCCCGGCGATGTACGTCGACACCGAGGCCATCCTCGCTGCCGTTGCCACCCGCGGCGTCGACGGCCAGTACGCCGTCACATGGACCGGGCCCATCGCCACGGTCAGCGTCAAGCGCAGCGAGATCGCATCCGGCTATGCGTGCCCCACCGTCTACCCCACCGGCACCGCCCCCGTGTTCGACGCGGCCGACGCCGTCTACACCGTCGATCGCTACCTGGGGCGTCTGGCCGGGATTCCGGTGAACCCCAGCGACGTGGAAGAGACTTACCCACTCGTGTGCGACGGCCGTCAGACCTGGGATGCCCTCGGCACCGGCGTTCCCACTGCCCCGCCGCTGGTGCAGAATCCGAACATCCTGCCCGGCATCACCTCGTTCGATCCCGACAGCGTGTTCGTCACCGGGCAGAACGGCATCTACACCCAGGTCAACGCAGACATCATCGACGCGTCCGGGGCGTACCAGAACCGCACGTTCGTGCTGGCCGTCGGCGGCGAGGGTTACTGCATCGGCGACATCGCCTGAACCGGTTCTACTTCAAGACATCCGTCCCGACGAAAGGCACCAAGGCTTCCGGGACGCGGACGGTGCCGTCGGCCTGCTGGTGGTTCTCGAGGATCGCGACGATCCAGCGGGTCGTGGCGAGGGTGCCGTTGAGCGTCGCTGCGGTCTGGGGCTTGCCGTTCTCGTCGCGGTACCGCACGCCGAGGCGTCGGGCCTGGAACGTCGTGCAGTTCGAGGTCGAGGTCAGCTCACGGTAGGCCTTCTGGGTGGGAACCCATGCCTCGCAGTCGAATTTGCGAGCGGCCGAGGAGCCGAGGTCGCCGCCTGCGGTGTCGATGACGCGGTAGGGCAACTCGACCGCGGCGAGCATCTCCTTTTCGTACTCGAGCAGCTTCAGGTGTTCGGCCGCTGCATCCTCGGGCTTGATGTAGGAGAACATCTCGATCTTGTCGAACTGATGGACTCGGATGATGCCGCGGGTGTCCTTGCCATAACTGCCCGCTTCGCGGCGGAAGCACGACGACCAACCGGCGTACCGCTTCGGGCCGTCGGCGAGATCGATGATCTCGCCCGAGTGATAGCCCGCGAGAGCGACTTCCGAGGTTCCGACGAGGTAGAGGTCGTCGGCTTCGAGGCGATAGATCTCGTCTGCGTGCGCGCCGAGGAACCCGGTTCCCGACATGATCTCCGGCCGCACCAGCACCGGCGGGATCATCATCGTGAAGCCGTTCTTGACGGCCTTCTGCGCGGCCAGCTGCAGCAGACCCTGCTGGAGCAGCGCGCCGTAACCGGTCATGAAGTAGAAGCGCGAGCCCGAGACCTTGGCACCGCGCTCCATGTCGATCAGGTTCAGCGACTCGCCGAGTTCGAGGTGATCCTTCGGCTCGAAATCGAACTCCGGGATCTGCCCGACGGTCTCGAGCAGCACGAAGTCGTCCTCGCCGCCTGCGGGCGTGCCGTCCTGAACGATGTTGGAGATCGCGCGATGGGCCGCGTCGAGGGCTGCGTCGGCCTCGGCTTCGGCGGCCTGGGCGGCCTTGACCTTGGCGGCGAGTTCCGATGCCCCGGCGAGCAGAGCAGGACGGTCCTCGGCGGAGGCCTTACCGACCTGCTTTCCCAGCGCCTTCTGCTCGGCACGCAGCTGATCGCCGGCAAGCACCGCGGCCCGGCGGGATGCGTCGGCACCCAGAAGTGCGTCGACGAGAGCGGGGTCCTCGCCTCGGGTGCGCTGCGAGGCGCGCACTGCGTCGGGATTCTCGCGAAGGAATTTCAGGTCGATCACGAGAACGAACCTTACTTGCCGAGCAACCCCAGATAGTCCTCGCGTCCGAACATCGTGGCGGCATCGATGGCCGACGGGTGGCCGCCGTGCGGATCGGCTCCACCGTCGACGAGCACGCGCACCACCTCGTCCTCACCTTTGAAGACCGCGCCCGCGAGTGGGGTCTGCCCTTTGTCGTTGGGCTTGTTCACATCGGCACCACGCTCGACCAGCGCACGCACGGCGTCGGCGTGCCCGTGATACGCGGCGAGCATGACCAGCGTGTCGCCTGATTCGTTGTGCAGATTCACCGGGACGCCCGCGTCCACGTAACTCGCCAGAGCGGAGCCGTCACCGGTGCGGGCCATCGCGAACAGTCGGCCGGCGAGCTCGCTGAGGTCGTCGTCACCCGTTGGGTCGCTCATGAGGACCGAACATACTCGGGCATGATGGAGGGCGATGTCCGGATACGAAACAGACCCCCCGACGAGCGAGAAGTCTCGGCGAACACTGTCTGCAACCACAGCTCGACGTGGACTCGCCATGGTTGCGGTCGGTGCGGTGCTGGCCGCCGGGGCGACGGTTTTTCTCTCCGACGGGTTCTCGACACCCGAGAAGATCACCACCCACGCGACGGCCAGTGGGCCTGCGACCGACGGGCCCGTTTCGGCGTCCTCCTTCGGTGCCGCCGACCCTGGTGCCTGCCTGCAGTGGACGCCCACCGACGATCCCGAGACCGATCGGCAGGACCTCGCCGAGGTCTCGTGCGCCGATCCCCATCGCTTCGAGGTGGCTCGTGACATCGACATGAGCGTCTACCCCGGCGTCGAGTTCGGCCCTGCCGCGGCGTATCCCGGTTCCATCCGGTTCAGCGAGTTGCGCGACGAACACTGCGCGGCCGCCGTCGACGACTACGTCGGTGCCGAATTCGATCCGAACGGACGCTTCGGCGTTGGGCTGATGTTCCCCAGCCAGGCCGGATGGGCCAAGGGTGAGCGGACGCTGCGCTGTGGTGTGCAGATGCCGTCGAACACCGGCGCGTTGATGGAGATGACCGGGTCGATTCTCGATCAGGACCAGTCGAAGGTCTGGCCTACCGGAACCTGCATCGGCATCAACCAGAACGTGCCGGCCGATCCGGTGGACTGCTCCGCTCCGCACGCGTACGAGGTGGCGTCGGTGATCAACCTGACGCAGCAGTTCCCCGGCGGGCACCCGTCGGAGGGCGACCAGGATGCGTACCTCGAGCGGACGTGCACCGACGCGGTCAACGGTTACCTCGGCTCGGACACCGCGTTGCGCGACAAGACGCTGACCCTGTTCTGGGACACCATCGACGTCGCGAGTTGGCTGGCCGGAAGTCGCCAGGTGACGTGCTCGGTGGGTGCCGAACTCGATTCCGGCGGTTTCGCGACCATCGTCGGCACCGCCAAGGGCGACATTCTCATCAACGGTGCAGCCCCCGTCCCGCCGCCCTCCGCTCCCGACGGCCGCGCACTGCCGACACCGCTGCCCGGTGCCGCACCGATCACCACCGGAGGGTGACATTCCCACGCACATGACGCGCGTCGACTTCGAGGAAGCAGTGTCCGACGCCCTCGACACTCTGCCGCGTGAGCTCACCGACTTCATGAACAACGTGGTCGTTCTCGTCGAGGAAGAGCACCCGACCGAGGACATCCTCGGACTGTACGAGGGCATCGCGCTCACCGAACGCTACGAGTACAGCGGGCACCTACCGGACGTCATCACGATCTACCGCAAACCGATCCTCGAGATGGTCGACGACGAAAACGAGGCGCGACGGGAAATTGCGATCACCGTCGCCCACGAAATCGGACATCACTTCGGCATCGACGACGAGCGACTGCATCAACTGGGATTCGGCTGACGGCACTCACTCGTCGCCCGCCCCCCCGAACGCGTGAATGGACCCTTGCATACGTCTGGGCAGTGCAAGGGTCCATCCACCCGCCCCGGCGTGACCCGACCACCCCGCGTCGATGGCACTTTGCATACGTCTCAGCCGTGCAATGGTCCATTGACGCGGAGCCGGGCTACGCCGCGACTGTCTCTCGGCGAGTGGGTCGAGCAGCGCGATCGGTGAGGAATGCGAATCCCAATCCCAAGGCCAGCCACAGGGTTGCCTGGGTGGCCAGGGAAGACAGTCGGAATTCCCACAGCAGGGTTGCCGGGAAGTCCGCGCCCACCTCGTTGACGGTGGGCAGCAGCGCATAACCGATGCCGACCACAACCAGGAACGCCAGCAACGGCGCTCCGACGCGAATCGCCACCGAATGCTGCGATGCCACCGCCTTCGCCGCGTAGACGGCCACCGCGACCGCCAGCAGACCGAGAATCACCGACGCCAACCACAGCCAGGTGCGTTGGGTGATGGTCTCGGGATCTCCGACGGCCGGTGGGTTGGCCGGGTACTTGAAGAAGGGCACCGCTTCGATGGCCAACCATCCGGCACCGGCTCCGACGAGCGCGAGAATCGAACCCGGCAGTGCGGTGAAGCGTCGCCCGTAGTGCAGCGCCGAGGCGAAGATCGCGCCGAGCGCCAGGCCGGCGAGTCCGGTAGCGAGGAACAGTCCGACGCGTTGTCCGTCTCGACTGACCAGTGCGTCCTCGCCGTGGGAGTGCGCGGCCGCATCGGTCTCGGCGTGATGAGCGTCGGCTCCGGCCGCTTCCTCGATGGCGATGGCCGAGTCGATGTGCGGTTCACCGACAACGTAGGCGACTGCTCCGGCGAGCAGGCCTGCGAGAAGTCCGGCGAGCAGACCTCGCACCAGTAGTTGGACGAATGTGCCCTGCAGCGTCGGGCCGTGGGTGTCGGTCAGTGGCATGGCAGGCCCAGCAGATGGCGGCCGTCGTGCATCAACTCGTGCATGTACATGCCACTGCGGGAGATCGCGCCCTGATCGAAACCGACGAGGTAGAGCACGACGAAAGCGAGCAGAATCGTTGCGGCGACGATGACGGCAAGAGCAGCCGACTCCGTCGTATTACTGGGAGCGTGAATGATTGCCATGGTGTCCTCCTGGGATTGTGCGTCCCGTAGTCCCCGCTCGAAAACGGGGACGGCCATGCGATGAACGAGTTTTCTGACTCTCGAATTCGGGCATTTCGCCGACGTCGATCACAGTGGCGCAACCGCTCCGGATTTTCACCGGATTACCTGCGTACATCGCGTATTACCAGCGAACTGTGGCATCGCTCCGGACTGTGTGTCAATCGCTGTCCCGTCCGACTGCAGCTCGATGCCACAAAGCTGCGGTGCCACAATGACGCAGTGACCGCGTCCGTGACCCGACTGATGTTGGTCGCTCACGCGCGAACCGACGCGATGCGCACCGGCCGGTTTCCCGGCGACGAACCACTCGACGACGCGGGCCTGCGCGATCTCGCCGCGGTGACCGATTTTCCCCGCGCCAACCGTGTCCTGTCCGGCCCGGAAGCCCGCTCGATCTCGACCGCGCAGGTGTTCGGAACAGAGATCTCCGTCGAGCCCGCGTTGGCCGACATCGACTACGGCCGGTGGTCCGGTCTCGAGATGACCGATCTGCCCGACGCCGACGCGATGGCCTGGCCGAGCGATCCGGCGTTCGTTCCTCCGGGCGGAGAATCCCTCGACGCGTTGTTCTCTCGCGTCGAGACGTGGCTGAGCGATGTTGGATCGACGCCCGGACGCACTCTGGCGGTGACCTCTCCTGCCGTCGTCCGAGCCGTGGTGGTGCTGGTGTTGGACGCCCCGATCCGCTCGTTTTGGCGGGTCGACGTTTCCCCGCTCACGCGCACGTCCGTCAGCCATCGAGGCGGCGTCTGGACTGTCGGCGCGGTGGCCCAGAAGTTCGTCTGAATTTTTCTCGCGTGGAGGGAACCGAACCGAACACGGCGGCGTCTTACCTACCGACAGCGCAAAGTTCTTCGATCAGGGAGCGTGGCTCATGACCGTCATCAAGGTGGATCCGGTGGCCCTGCAGCTCGCTGCCTCCGAACTCGATGCGGTCGCCGCTCGCTTGCAGGCTGCTGTCACTGCAACGGCAATCCCCGTGCGGCCACTGCCGCCCGGTACCGACGAGGTCTCGCTGCTCACCGAACGATTCTTCGGCACCGCGGCCGATACCTTCGGACCTGCTGCAGCGCAGGGTATTTCGGAGTTGCACCGAGCGGCCGAGGAACTGCGGAAACAGGCTGCGGACTACGTGGCCACCGACGACGACACGGCCGGGGGCCTACCCGGCCTACCCGGAATCTGACGCACCGCACTCGACCGCAACGCCAAGACACAACGCTCGAAACGACACGAAGCTCGAACATCATGGGGGCCAGAGGATGACGCTCGGAGTGACAGGTGTGGTGTGGCTGCCACGCACGGCGACGGGAAACTCGACGCGATTGCTCGGGCCGGGACCGGTGCCGTTGCACGTCGCCGGCGGCGCGTGGGGTTCGGTCGCTGCGGCGTTCACCGAGGCATCGGCGAGCATTGCCGCTGTCACCGCGGCTCTGACCGCAGGCTGGGAGGGCGAGTCGGCACTGCTGGCTCAGGCTGCGCTCGGCCGTTTCGCGACCTGGACCGCCGCCACGGCAGTCAAGGCGGCGGCGCTCTCGGTCGAGGCCCCGGCCGCAGGAACCTCGTACGGTGTCGCGTTGGCGACCATGCCCTCGCTCGTCGAAATCGGAGCCGTGCAGGCCGCCAAGGTCACCGCCGCCTCGACGGGCGGCGTGATGAACGGCAGCTACGAGGCTGCCGAGGTGGCCGATCGACTGCTCGACATCCGCGCGGCGCTGGTGATGGAGGGCTTCGAGCTGGTCTCCTCGCACCGCATAGTCCAGACCACGTTCGATCAGCCGCCGGCCATCGTCTCCGATTCCGGGAGCGGCCTCGGCAAGTTCGCCAACGGCGCGCTGATGACATCCCCGGTCCAGGCCGCGATCGGCGGCCTGATGGCCGCGACCCAGAACCCCGGCGTCGCGGCGGCGGCCGGTCAGATCGGTAGTGCTGCCACCTCCATCGCCAGTACCGGCGTCTCGACCGTCGCCACCGCTGCGTCCACCATCGGGTCGAGTGCGTTGTCCGGTGGCGTCGGGGCCGGTGGTGGATTCGCACCCGGTGGTTCGACATCTCCCGCTGTCGGTCCGGCGTCCACGCGTCCGGTGTCGTTCGGCGGGGCAGGTGGAGCTGCCGGGCTCGGTGGCATCGGCGGTGGCGTCGGAATGCCCGGTTCCGCGTTGGGTCCCGCCGGTGGTGGCTCGATGCAGGCCGGTGCAGGCCAGAGCGGTCCGTCCGCGTTCGGCGCACCCACCTCGGCCGATGCCGGCCTCGCTCAGCGCGGAACGGGCGCGGCAGGCGCTCCTGCCTCCGGCACGCGCGGGCAGGCCGAGGACGACGAACACGAGACCCCGGACTACCTCAAGCAATTCGAGCACTTCTCCGACGGCCGGACCGTCGCGCCGTCCGTCATCGGCGCGGACCCGACCCTGCCCCACACGGACACCAGCAGGAACGGCCGTTGATCGACTTGGGAACCGTGCCGGTGGGCCACACACTGCCGATCGCCTCACTCGGCGTGGACGAGATGGACTTCCTCGTCGAGGAACTGTCGATCGCCGAACTACCCGTGGTCCTGGACGTGTTCCCGCGCTTCGACGACGTCGGTGCCCGAGATCGCGCGCTCGAGCACGGGCGCACCGCACTGAACAACGCCGGCCTGATCACCGACGGCCACATACACGAAGATCTCGAGCAGTGGATGCGAGTTCTCGAACAACCTGACTGGTACGTCTCGGCTCGTGTCTTCGACGTCGAGAACCTAGAGCCCGTTCCGACCGCTCGGATCTGCGTTGCATCCGACGATCGGCTGACGGTGTCGGCGGTGCGGCGAGACGACGTGGTCACCATCCGCGCCATCCACGGGGATCCGGCCCGGGACCTCGCGTCGTCGATCGACTCGGCCGCGTCGTTCGACCCGGGCAGCATCAACGCGCCAACCGATCTGCTGGCCGAAGCTCTCGACGCGGCACCGACCGACGTCGGAGCAACCGCGTCTCGGCTGCGCGGTATCGGCATAGCGCACGAGCGCGCCGCGGCTCTGGCGTCGGCGATGGCCACCTGCGCCGGCAGAACCGAGATCACCGCCGTCGCCCGCAGGCACGGCACCCGTCACGTGGCCGGGAGACCCGTGGCCCTGTTCGACACCAGAGCCGGACGCATTCTCGCCACCTCGACCCTCGCCGCCGACGGCACGTCGTGGAGCTCACTGACCGGGGCGACGGATCGCAGAGTGACCGCTGCCCTGACCGGGCTGATCGCATCGGCCGGTGAGCATCTGAACTAGCTGATCGGGTTGTCCGCCTTGTTGCTGCCCTTGCCCTCGAACGGCGGCAGGAACGTGCCCCACCTGGCGCAGGACCATCCTCCGTCGGGCAGCGGCAGCAGCTCGACGGTGTGCGTGTTGTCGAGGTGATTGTCGGCAGCGAACGTGCCCTCGACGCCTGCCAGTACCGCTGCAACCAGTCGGATTGCGGCACCGTGGCTGACGACAACGACGTCGCCCGCTGTCTCGTCACTCAGATACTGCGCGCGGAGGCCCTCGAGCACCGGGACGTAACGATCCAACACCGAATGTCCGCTGTCGCCGCCGGGCACGGTCGCCGCCAGATCTCCGGCGTGCCAGCGACTGAAGATATCGGTGAACTCCCGGTGCGCATCCGCATCGTCGCGGTCCTCCAGATCTCCGGCGAAGGTCTCCTGAATTCCCTCGGTCACCACCAGGGGAACCCCGGTCGCTCGTTCGATGTACCCCGCAGTCTGCTTGGCACGCAACGCAACCGAGGACACCAGCACCGCGGGCGGGCGTCCGATCCAGGTCTGCGCATAGGCGTCGGCCTGCTGGTGCCCCAGCTCGGTGAGCTCGGCTCCCGGCGGCGAGGTGTCCAGTATCTTTGCGACGTTCGCTGTCGTCTGACCGTGCCGAACCAGAATCAATTTGCCCATCACAGATCACCGCGTCCGGCACGAATGTCTGCGACCCACTGCACGTGTTCGTCGATCGGCGGCGGCACCGAACCGCCCGTTCCTGTTGCGGTGGGCCAGGATCCGAGGAAGCGGAGGGGCATCTTGCGGTGGAATGCGGCCAACATCTCCGCGACGAGCGGGTCGTCGATGTGCCCGGCACAGTCGATGAAGAACCGGTACGTTCCGAATCGTGAACGGGTGGGCCGTGATTCGATGAAGGTCAGGTCGATGTTGCGAATTCCGAACTCGGCCAACGCTGCCGGCAGCGTACCCGGATCGTTCGGCGGCTCGAGGACCACCGACGTTCGGTCCGCACCGGTGCGCGCAGGCACCGACTGCGGCGCCGTCACCAGCACGAAGCGAGTCCGCGCCCCCTCCACATCGATGACCCCGTCGGCCAACTGCGACAACTTCAAGCGCTCACCGGCGAGCCGCGTCGACACCGCAGCATCGACCATTCCGGCCGCAACATCCTCTGCCGCACCGGCATTGGACGACGCGGACTGCACCACGGCGTCGGGCATGGCGGTCTGCAGCCACTGGCGCACCTGATTGAGCGCGATCGGATAGGCGCTGATCGTGCGGGCCGAGTCGAGGGTGACACCGGGACCACCGAGAATGGTGAAGGCCACCTCGATTTCCGTCTCGGCGACGATCTGCAACCGGCGGCCCTCCGACAGTGCGTCGAGCGTCGGTGGGACCGCTCCCTCGATGGAGCTTTCGATGGGGACCACGGCCGCGTCGGCCGCACCCGATCGCACGGCCTCGAGCGCAGCGGGCGGGTTCGACGCCGACACCCGCTCCACCGCACCGTCAAGACCGACCGCGCCGAAGGTCCCGAGCCTTTCGAACTGCGCCAGCGCCATCTCCGTGAACGTTCCCGATGGGCCGAAGTAAGCGATGCGAGGCACGCCTCGAGGTTACGTTGTCGACGTCTACGAAGCGATCAAACCGACGTCGACGAGCCGGGCGCGGGCACCGGCGGCGTCGGCGATCTCGATTCCGAGCAGCACCTCGCGCACCGCCTCGGCGGCTTCGGGGATGAGGGCCCGCAGTGCGGCGACGTTCGGGGCAGCAAGCGCCGCGGCGATGTCGTCCCCGCGCAGTGACGCCACCGTCGCGGCGAGAATCGCGAGCACCTCGTCGCCGGAGTCGGCGCGGGCGACGAGGCCCACATCGGCGTGCGAGACCACGGCGAGTACGTCTGCTATGCGCCGAGGGGTGTCGCCGACGCGGATGCCCGGGGTCCGGTGGGCGAGGACGACGGCCTCCGCGGTTTCGGCCACGTCGATCGCGTCGAACATCGGGAAGACGACCAGCGGCGAGGGCAATCGCAGCCCGAGCGCGTCGGCGAGGTGCTCGGCCGGGGCGTCGACGTCGAACCGGACGGCCTCGTAGCCGCAGGTCCTCCCTGCTCGGAGCTCGTCGGGGTCGATGTCGAGGTGCACCACGATGCGTCCGTGGTCGTCCGAGTCGGACAGCGCGAGCAGGGTCGATGCCCGGACGACGGGCGGTCCGTACTCGGCTCCACGCGGAGCTGCGGCCAGCGAGGGGGCGTCGGCGCATATCGGCTGCAGCAGCTCGTGGACGAGCGCGTTCGGGTCGGGTCGGTGGGGCACACCGAGGGTCAGCGGAATCGGCACGCCTTCACGGTAGACCCGAGTCTGGGTCGTTCCGCGGGCTCCACTCCCGCGGATGCTCTTGCGATCCTCGCCACACCACGCTAACTTAGGTTTGCCTCACCTACTCGCCTGACCGATCGCATCGGAGGAGCCCATGCTCGGCGCAACCACCACCACCGGACCGACCACCGCCGAACGCGTACGCAGTGCCTGCATGCGCGCCGAGGGCGCCGCCCTGGCCATCGACGGCAGCGACCCGGTGATCACGTCCCTGCATCACCTGCGACCCAACGGCGAGATGATCCTGGCCGTCCGCACCGACTCCCTCGACGGCGCGCACACCTGGCAGTCCTCCCGTGCCGGCATCCCCGCCGTCCTCGAACTCACCGATCACGCGCCGCTCGCGCTGCGTGAACCGGTGCGTTCGCTGGTGTGGCTTCGCGGCGATCTACGCCCGGTCCCGGACTCGCTGATGCGCCCGATGGCCGGAGCGGTGGCCGCCGAACATCCGCATCCCGCTCTCCTCGACGTCGGGCATACCACCTCGCTGATGCGGCTGATCGTCACCTCCGCCGTGGTCGCCGACAGCACCGGAGCAGAGCCCGTCGACGTCGACACGCTGCTGGCAGCCGAACCCGATCCCTTCTGGGAGATGGAGACCAGCTGGCTCGAGCACCTCGACTCCGACCACCCGGACCTGCTCGCCCAATTGGCCCGACGCCTCCCGCCGTCGATGCGGCAGGGCCGAATCCGGCCGCTCGGCATCGATCGATACGGCATTCGGCTGCGGATCGAAGGAGAATGCGGCGACAACGACGTCCGGCTGGGATTCGCCCAGCCCGTCCAGGACGTCCTCTCGCTCAGTCGCGCGCTGCGCGTTCTCGCCGGTTGCCCGTTTCTGAACGGACTACGCGCCCGGGGCTGACACCCCATCCGACGAAACAGGGCAGACTCGTGCGGTGATCGACTTCAAGAGCTGGTTGACGCCACCGCCGCCCGCGAGCACGGCTCCACCGCCCGATGCTCGCGAACGCACCACCATCAAGGTCGAGATCGCGATCGTCCTGCTGGTCACATTCGGGCTGAGCGGTATGAGCAGCATCCTCTCGCTCGTCGAGGACGCGCTGCAGACCGCTGCCCTGTCCGATCAGACCGTGGCGCTGAACTCGTCGCGATCGAGCTTCAGCCTCATCGATCTGCTGTTCCAGCTGCTGAGCATTCTGCGTCTGTGCGCCTGGGGAGCTCTGGGGTTGTACCTGCTGTGGCGAGCCGATCTGGCACCCCGAGCGATCGGGTTGGCCAGGCCGCGGCTGAAGATCGACCTCGGTCACGGCGTCGGATTGGCCGCACTGATCGGATTGCCCGGCCTGGCGCTGTACCTCGTTGGCAACGCCCTCGGATTCAACCTCAACGTCGTTCCCAGCGCCCTCGACGATCACTGGTGGCGCGTCCCGGCACTGATTCTGTACGCGCTGGCCAACTCCGGTGCCGAGGAGATCATCGTCGTGGCATACCTGATCTCTCGTCTGCGCCGACTCGGCCTCAGCGAGAACGCGTCCTTGCTGTGCTCGTCGCTGCTGCGCGGCAGCTATCACTTCTATCAGGGCGTGGGCGGTGGGGTCGGAAACTTCCTCATGGGTCTGGTGTTCGGCCGCTACTGGCAGCGCACCGGCAGACTGTGGCCACTGCTGATCGCACACGCTCTGATCGACATCGTGGCCTTCGTCGGGTACGCCCTCCTGCGCGAACATCTGTCGTGGCTCCCGTGAATCGGCACGCGAAGAACCCGGGTGTTTCCGTGGCGACGGTTACAGTCGACCCGTGAACGACGACGATCGCTACGGACGGCACGGCGCGCCGGAACGGCGAACGCCGCCCGACCGATCAGAACGGAGTCGTCACAGTCGACCGGACCCAGCGCCAGGACCCGCACCTCGCCCGACCGGTGGCCAACCGCCGCGCCAACCACCGCCTTCTCAACCACCGCCTCGTCAACCACCACCCGGCCGGCAACCACCCGGCCAACAACCACGAGGCCCGCAACCGCCGAGCCAATCGCGACCACCGCAGCCGCCCCCAGGCCAGGTGCCGCCCGGCCGACAGCCGCCACCCCCACGCGGATATCGTCCCGGTCAGCCTCCACCGGATCGGGGCCCACGTCAGTACGAACCCGGGCCCCCGCGTCGTCCGGGACCTCCGCCCGAGCGTCTGGCACAACACCGTCCCAGCCCACAGGGTCCGCCGCCGGAGGGCACCGAGTTCATCCGCCGCGACGGCAGGCCCACTGCCGGTCCGGCGTGCTCGGCCGCCGCACAGCAGGCGTGGTCGCAGGCTCCCGAACCCGGATCGGCGAAGTCCGACACACCTTCGCCATCCGAATCGACGCGTCAGTACTCGCGTTCCCAGGAAGTTCCACCGGGCCGCACCGGGTACGCCCCGCGTCAGCAACCGGAGCCGTTCACCGAGGAGCGCAGGAAACCGGCAGCACCGGCGCAGCGGGCTCTGCGTCGACCCGAACCCGTTCGGCCGCAACGTGACTCTCGGCCACCGAAGGTCGCGAAGCCGCGCAAGCGCAGACGCTGGGGTCGACGCTTCCTGATCGTGTTGCTGGTCCTGGTGCTGGGAATCGGCGGCGTCGTCTACTACGTCGACAGCTCGTTGACGCGCGTGGACGCCCTCACCTCGTATCCCGGGCGCATCGGCGACACCCCCGGCACCAACTGGCTTCTCGTCGGGTCGGATTCGCGAGCCGGCCTGACGCCGGAGCAGGAAGCCGCGCTCGCGACCGGCGGCGAGGTGGGCCCGAGCCGCACCGACACAATCATTCTCATCCACATCCCCGAGGGCAGCGGCGCGCCCACGATGGTCAGCCTGCCGCGCGATTCGTACGTGTCGATTCCGGGCAACGGCCAGGACAAGCTCAACGCGGCCTTCGCATTCGGCGGGCCGCCGCTGCTGGTCCAGACGGTCGAGGGTGCAACCGGTGTGCACATCGATCATTACGCGGAGATCGGATTCGGCGGCTTCGCCGGGATCGTCGACGCGGTCGGTGGAGTCAACGTGTGCGTGCAGAATGCGATCGACGATCCGTTGGCGGGCATCAACATCGCCGCCGGCTGCCAGGATCTCACCGGAGCCGAGGCGCTCGGATTCGTGCGATCCCGCGCGACGGCATTGGCCGACATCGACCGGATGAACAATCAACGCGCGTTCATGTCCGCCCTCCTGGAAAAGGCAACCAGCGCTTCGACTTTCCTCAACCCGTTCAAGTTGTGGCCGCTGGTGTCCGATACCGCGTCGTCGTTGAGCGTCGACGAGGGAGATCACATCTGGAACCTCGCCGCACTCGCCTGGGCGATGCGCAGCGGTCCGGTGACCACGACGGTTCCCGTCGGCGGATTCCAGGACTCCGACGTCGGAAACGTACTGCTGTGGGACGACACTCGCGCTCCGGCGTTCTTCGACGCCATCGCGCAGGATCGCGAAATACCTCCGGAACTGCTGACCGGCGGGCCCTGACGAACCTGGGCCGGTAGGAGGGAGTGGAGCCTGCGGAACGACCCTGGGTTGTAGGTTGTGGACCATGACACCGCCGTCTGCCCAGCCCGCCGCAACACCCGGTACGTCGTTCCACGATCTGCTGCGCGCCCAGGTGCGGCACGAGTTCACTGCATCGCAGCAGTACGTCGCGATCGCCGTGTGGTTCGACCGCAACGATCTGCCGCAGCTGGCCACGCGTTTCTACGCTCAGTCCGCCGAAGAGCGTCGGCACGCGATGATGATGATCCGCTTCCTCATCGACAATCGGCTCGAGGTCGATGCGTCGGGCATCGACGACGTGGTGACGGGATTCCAGTCGGTCGTCGAACCGGTGGAACTGGCGTTGGCCCAGGAGTCGACGGTGACCGAGCAGATCAGCGCGTTGGCGCGTGCTGCCCGGGCCGAGGGCGACTACATCGGCGAGCAGTTCACCCACTGGTTCCTCACCGAGCAGGTCGAGGAGGTGGCGGCGATGCAGAGCCTGCTCAACATCGTCCGCCGAGCTGGATCGAACCTGTTCGACATCGAGCAGTAAGTCGCTCGCGAGATCGGTTCCACGGTGATCCGCGCCACCAATGCCCCCAAAGAAGCCGGAAGAGCGTAGTTTGCAGCCCTGCTCAGAGCGGACATTTAGGATCGACTGTATTAGGCAACGTTCGCCTCAATAAGGATCGACTTGGATGACAACGCCTCTGACCAGGCATATCGTCCTGAGCATGAGCGTAGACATCAAAGAAACCAGCCACACCAAGTTCCACGCACTTCTCCGCGACCAGATTCGCAACGAGTTCAACGCCTCGCAGCAGTACATCGCCACCGCGGTCTACTTCGCGAATGTCGATCTGCCGCAGCTGGCCAAGCACTTCTATGCGCAGTCGGTCGAAGAGCGCAACCACGCGATGATGATCGTGCAGTACTTCCTCGATCGCGACATCACGGTCGAGCTGACCGGCGTCGACGCGTCGAAATCCGTCTTCACCGATCCGCGTGAGGCCATCGCCCTGGCGCTGGCACAGGAGGAGACCGTCACCGAGCAGATCATCGCTCTGGCGAGCACCGCACGCGAAGAGGGCGACTACCTCGGCGAGCAGTTCATGCAGTGGTTCCTCAAGGAGCAGGTCGAGGAAGTTGCCAGCATGAAGACGCTGCTCAACATCGCCGATCGCGCGGGCCACAACCTGTTCGACCTCGAGCAGTTCGTCGCCCGTGAGATGAACACCAGCGTGACCGCCGACTCGGGCGCACCCACCGTCGCCGGCGGATCGCTGTAAATTCGCACCGCAATTCTGCGCGGATGACGCGCTCATACGGGTGGCCACTCGAACGAGGATTCCTTGCTCGAGTGGCCACCCGTTTCGCGTTCTAGCGCAGAGTGACCTGGCGGCCGCGTAGGCCGTCGCGCGAACGCAACTGAGCCGCCGTGAGCGGAGCGTCGACAGCCAGTGCCTCGCTCAGTTTCTCGCCGAATTCCTTTGTGGGCTCTGCCCATTCGGTGGGGTGCATCTCGGGATCGAGATCGAACACCGGCACCAGCACCCCGTGCGTGCGGAACGAACCGGCGTAGCGCGAACCCTCACCCAAGTTCAGATCACCCGCGGCGTGCAGGCGCGCCAACGCGAGCATCACATCGTCTTCGTTCTCCGGACGAACCCAGCGGATGTGCGCCTTGTCGCCTGCATCCACCCACCAGGCCGCGACGACGCCGTCGGCCTCGATCCGCGCCGAGGGCATGATCGCCTGGTTCGCGCTTTCCACGGTTGCAGTCACATCGGCTGCGGGAGTGGCACTTTCGGGAATCCACCAGTTGAAGTCCTGATGAACGGTGATCTCGAGCAGCGCGGAGGCGTCGAGCACATCGGTCAACGCGGGCGTGCTGTCGGTGATCTTCGCGGCTTCGAGCGACTCGCCCGCGGACGCGGTGGATGCCCAGCCGAGCGCGCTACTGATATCTGCCGCAACGTCTTTCGACTGATTCTGCACCTGAAGGCCGACGAATCCCTCGACGGTATCGGCATCTTCGCGCACCAGGGCCGCGACGGCACCGGGTAGCACCGTGGCCAGCGTGATGGTGCGACCGTCCACGGTGATCGGCGCGGTGGCCGTCGCCGACGGGACGAACTCGCGCAGCGCTACCAGGTCGCATTCGGCGGCGAGGCCTTCGAACGGGCGAGCCGACGCCGATTCGATGCTCGCGCGTTCCGCTTCTCGCTGCGCGAGCTTCGCTGCTCGGTTGCTGTCCTGCTTCGGTCCACTGTTTCTTTTGCTCTTACCCACGCCCGAAAACCTACACGTTCTTCGATTCCAGCCAGGCTCGCGTTCGGCCGGGGTGGTTGGTGGCGATCCACCCGACACCGAGCTCGCGGCACAGGTCCACGTCCTCTTTCTCGTCGACGGTCCACACGTAGCTGGCCCGGCCGGACGCGGCTGCGCGGTCGATGATGGCCGGGTGCTCGCGTAGCGCACGAATCGACGGGCCGACGGCAGTGGCACCGACGGTCGTCGCCGCTCCCCCACCGAGGTAGTGCGAGCTGTCGCCGAGGAGCACCGTCGGAAGCATCGGAGCCGACCGCCGTACGCGCCAGACGGCCGAGGGCGCGAACGACATGATGACCGCCCGCGAGTGGTCGGCCGACGCGGGCGCGCCGATGCCGAACTTGTGCAGCTCGGCGAGCACCGTGCTTTCGATCAGCGAGCCGTATCGCACGGGATGCTTGGTTTCGATGAAGAGTTTGACCGGCTTGCTGGTCCAGTCCAGGACGAGAGCAATGAGGTCGTGCAACGTCAGAAGTTCGGCGGGTTCGTCGTCGTCGCCGTAGTTCAGTCGGGCCAGATCGGCGAAGTCCATCTCGCTGACGATGCCGGTGCCGTTCGAGGTGCGATCGACGCGGCGATCGTGCACGCACACGATGTGGCCGTCCCTGGTGAGCCGCACATCGCATTCGACGCCGTCCGCTCCCTCGCGCAGCGCGAGGTCGTAGGCCGCGAGAGTGTGTTCCTTCTTCGCCGCCGACGCACCTCGATGCGCGACGACCAGTGGCCCACGGCGATCGGGACTCACGACGCCGTCACCGTCTCGGATTCGTGTTCGGGCTGCTTCTCTTCGGGCTGCTTCTGTTCGGGCTGGTTTTGCTCGGGCTGGTTCGACTTCGGCGCGGTGCCGGTGGCGATCACCCAGCGGGTCGGACGCGACATTGCGGAGCCGCGCAGTGTGCGGCCTTCGAGTCGGCGCATCACGGCCAGGGTCAGGACGGCCGAGACCGCGGCCACCAGGGCCACGAATGCCGACAGCAGAACTCCGTCGGCGCGGGCCTGAAGTGAATCGCGCAGGTTCCACAGCAATTGGACGATGACCAGTGCATTGCTCGCTGCCCAGACAGCCCACCAGATGCGAACCAGTGTCAGTTCGCGGTGCACGTCGGCATCGGCACCGCCGCGGAGACGGACCACCTCGGTGAGGTAGACCCCCGGCATCACTATGCGGACCAGAGGCAGCATCGACAACAGCAGCATCGGGCGCACCGATCGCGGGTCGGTGGAGCCGGCGGCAGTGAAGGCTAGTCTGCGCTGGTCGATCAGCCAGCAGGACGAGGTGATCAGCGCGGCCAGACCGATGACGAGCGCGCCGACCTGGGCGAAATAGACCAACGCGTCGGACACGGCGAGGGTGATCGGCGAGATCAGTCGCACGCGGTTGTGCAGCAGGATGCCGTACCGGAACACTTCGGCGAACGCGGCGAGCGCCAGCAACATCGCGGTGACGAGGACCAGGTTCTGCGCGTTCGCGGCGTACCGCTCGACGCGACCGACGCGGCGATCGGCCTCGGGATCGCGCGGGATGTCGCGCAATCCCCAGGTGGGCGTCGAGGCGTAGTGCGGCGTCGGGGTCGGTGTTGCGGATCGGCCGCGGCGTGCGGCTTTCGTCGACGAGGTCGCCGGACGGGCTACCCATCGGAAGTTTCGGGTGCCCTGCGCGGGTGCCCTGGTGGAGACCGGCGAGAGCAGCACGCCATGGCAGCGGGGGCACCAGGTGCCCGGCCGCGCGCCGACAGCCCAGCGAGTGCTGCAGCGGGCACAGACCTGGAACGCCTGAGCGCGCCCCTGCGGTGCCGACATCTAGATGATTCTCGCTTCGTGGGCGTCGTTCTCGCTCTGGATCGGTCGACCAGCGGCCTGCCAGGCGAGCATCCCACCGTCGACGTTGATCGCGTCGTAGCCCACGCGGTTGAGATATTCGACGACGCGAGCCGAGCGACCACCGGCTTTGCAGACCACGTACACCTCGGATTGGTTGTCGACCTCACCGGCGCGGGACGGAATGTCGCCCATCGGGATGTGTACGGCGCCCGGAGCGTGTCCGGCCTGCCACTCGTCGTCTTCGCGTACGTCGAGCAGGATGGCCGTCGTAGGGAACGGCACCGGCAGGCGATCGACGGTGACGGCAGGCGACTGCTCGGGATGCGACACACCTCGATCTTGTCACGCGTCCGCGCGGGGCTGCCACCCGTGTCCTCGCGACCGAAGCGCCACCGCGCTATGACCTACGTCACTGCAGTCACAGAAGTTATCCACAGTATCCACAGATCGATCCACAGAATCGGGGTCTGTGCCGGTTTCTATCCACAGGTCAGAGCGTCGAGTCGGTCCCCCGGTGTATCGAGTACCAACTCGGCCTGTGGATCGATGGTGATTTGACACAGCCATCGTCTGCGGTGCCGTGAAGCCGCTGTTTAGGCTGGCGAACATGACTAACCCACCGCAGGTCGTTCCGCAGGCTCCCCTCCCGTCCATCGAGCTACGCGTCTTCACCGAACCGCAACAGGGTGCCACGTACGACGAACTGCTCCGCGTCGCGAAAGCTGCCGAGGAGTTCGGCTACGGCGCATTCTTCCGATCCGACCACTACCTCGCGATGAGCGGTGACGGCGGCCCAGGGCCCACCGACGCGTGGATCACCCTGGCCGGGCTGGCCCGCGAGACCTCGACCATTCGGCTCGGCACCCTCGTCACCTCCGCGACCTTCCGCTACCCGGGGCCCCTGGCCATCAGCGTCGCCCAGGTCGACGCCATGAGCGGCGGTCGCGTCGACCTCGGCCTCGGTGCCGGCTGGTTCGAGGACGAGCACAAGGCCTACGGCATCCCCTTTCCTCCGCTCGGTGAGCGTTTCGACCGGCTCGAAGAGCAACTCGCCGTCATCACCGGACTCTGGGACACCCCCGTCGGCGAGACCTTCTCGCACGCAGGCGCGCACTACCCCGTCAGCGACTCCCCCGCGCTCCCCAAGCCGGTGCAGACGCCTCACCCGCCCATCGTCATCGGCGGCGGAGGCAAGAAGCGCACCCCGGCACTCGCCGCGAAATACGCCGACGAGTTCAACAATCCCTTCGCCTCGCTGGCCGACACCGAGACACAGTTCGGTCGCGTCCGCGCAGCCTGCACAGCAGCCGATCGCGATCCGGACTCCCTCGTCTACTCCAACGCCCTCGTCCTCTGCTGCGGCCGCACCGAAGAAGAAATCGCACGCCGCGCCGCCGCCATCGGCCGCGAGGTATCCGAACTACGCGAGAACGGTGCCGCAGGAAGCCCCGCCGAACTCGTCGACAAAATCGGTCGCTTCGGAGCTGTCGGAGCCACCCGCGTGTACCTGCAGACCATGGACCTCACCGACCTCGATCACCTCGAACTCGTCGCATCCGAAGTTCTCCCACAGCTCTGACCCCCGCCGAATCCCGCCCCCCGAGTCCACTCAACGTGACATTGACTGCCCAAAAGTCCACTGAATGTCACATTGAGTACCCAGGGGGGCTCGGTCAGGTGGCGGATCGGGCGCGCAGGCGGGCGTAGTGAGTGCTGATATGTCGTGCCGCGGGCAGTTCGATCCATCGGTACATGATTTCGGCGAGTGCGGCGGTGCCGGCCAGGAATGCCAGGACGGCGGCGCTGGGGCCCAGGTGCGGTTCGACTGTTGCGTAGATGCGGTAGAGCACGAGGGTGTGGATCAGGTAGATCGCGTAGCTCCGGGTGCCGATCCATCGGATGACGGGCCAGCGGGTGATGGGTCCGTTGTATCGGGCGAGTATCAGGACCGTTCCGGTGACGACGAGCAGTGTCCAGAGGTAGGTGTCGCCCATCCAGAAGGTGTGGACTTCGATGGCGAGTCGAATCACTTCGATCTGGGCGATGACGCCGACGACGACCCATCGCCAGGTGATCAGTCGCGCCCATCCGAGGTAGGCGATCTGGCCGAGGAACAGCGTGGGGAGTACGCCCGCGACCTTGGTCAGGAACGGGACTGTGTAGGGCTGCGGTAGGTAGAGGTTGTAGACGATCACCAGGGCGCACAGTGCAGCTCCGACGAGTGGCACCACGATGGGTCTGGTGTTCAACGTTCCGCGCATCGAGATGCAGTAGAGATAGAACACGATCTGAACGACGAGGGTCCAGGTGACGCCGAGAACGGCGACTTCCGGTCGCAGGAAGAAGCCGCCGAGGAAGAAGCTGAGGAACGCTTCGCCGTTGGTGATGCCGGGTTGACCGCTGAACATTCCGTTGAGGCCGAGTTTGACCAGGATGACGGCCATGGCGACGGCGAACCAGAGCGCCGGGACGAGGCGGGCGAGGCGCGCGACCATGAAGTCCCGACGCGATTGCCGCATGGCGGATCGGGTGATCAGCAGGCCGGTGAGCAGCATGAAGATGCTGACTCCGACGAACGAGAGGTGCATGTTGAGGCCCGCGTCCTCGATGAGGACGGTGTTGACGACGTCGATCATCCACCAGCCACCGCCGATGTCGTCGAGCAGATAGAACGAGATGTGTGAGTACAGCACCGCGAGGACGGCGATGACGCGGAGGAGGTCGGCACCGTCCATCTGGACTCGGGGCGCGTCGACCGGCTGCGTGGCGGCGGACTTGTCGACCGTATTCTGGCTCGGTCGGTCCCCTTCCACACCCGCGAGTTTAGGTTCCGTTCATCTGTAGGACCAATCCGCCGCCGCTCCGCAACTGATTCGTGATATTCGGAGCAGATTCACAGCCGAATTATTTGCTTGTCTCGTTCACACGAATTTATTCCGAGAAAAGCATCTCGGTTACAACTGTTGCACTGGGGGTAGGAATGAGATTGGGTTGAACCCTACGAAAGATCCGCAGTAGGACGAACGTGCCCGCATCACACGATGGGTACGGCGTCGTTAGAGAAGGGAACCACGTGTCCGAGTACACCTTGCCCGACCTTGATTTCGATTACTCCGCCCTCGAGCCGCACATCTCGGGCGAGATCAACGAGCTTCACCATTCCAAGCATCACGCGACCTACGTCGCAGGCGCGAACACCGCGGTCGAAAAGCTCGCCGCCGCGCGTGACAACGACGATCATGCAGCCATTTTCCTGCTGGAGAAGAACCTCGCGTTCCACCTCGGTGGCCACGTCAACCACTCCATCTGGTGGAAGAACCTCTCGCCCAACGGTGGCGACAAGCCCGAGGGTGAGCTCGCTGCCGCAATCGACGACCAGTTCGGTTCGTTCGACAAGTTCCGCGCGCAGTTCACCGCTGCCGCCAACGGCCTGCAGGGCTCCGGCTGGGCAGTTCTGGGCTACGACTCGCTGGGCAAGAAGCTGCTCACCTTCCAGCTCTACGATCAGCAGGCCAACGTGCCGCTCGGCATCATCCCGCTGCTCCAGGTCGACATGTGGGAGCACGCCTTCTACCTGCAGTACAAGAACGTCAAGGCCGATTACGTGAAGGCGTTCTGGAACGTCGTCAACTGGGCCGACGTCCAGGCTCGTTTCGAGGCCGCGACGTCGAAGACCCCGGGTCTGATCTTCCCGTAGGTCCTCGCACCACCCGCTTCACCGACAGCGTCGATGGACCACTGCCCCGCTCAGACGGGTGCAGTGGTCCATTCACGCTTCGAAGGGAGTTCGCTGGCACTCTCCCCATCTTGTGTGCCAGCCGTTTTCGCGTCATTCTCTTCCTACCCAACGTCGTGTACCCGGCTTCGAGCCCTGTACCTGTCTGGGAGGAACGATCGAGATGGACGAGCGAGATCTCATCGGTGTTTCACCGTTTCATGCCGCCGGTCTGCTGCGCGGATTCGTTGTTTCCGGCCGCTGGCCGGACACCACCAAGGAATGGGCCCAGTTTCTGGCCCTCGCTGTGCGGGTGGCCTCGATGCCGGGCCTGTTGGCGACGTCGACGGTGTTCGGGGTGCGTGAGGAATTGCCCGACGACCCCGCCCCGGGGACGGTCGGCTTGGTCGTCGCCGAGGGTCCGGTGATCGGTGACTTCGCGTTGGCTCCCGGACGGTTCGCCGCGCATCAACCTGCCGCCTTGCTGATGCTGCATCCACCGTCGGAGACGACACCGACGCTCCCGGAATGCGTCGGCGCGGCGTCCGGCTGCGTTCTGCTCCCCGGCCTTCCGCATCTCGGACTCGACCATCGGGCGGCCTGGGTGGAGGCCGAATCCGACGGCACCGTGACCTCGATGGTCAGCCGGGTCGGTCTCGATCCCATCAGCGATCCCGACACCGCAGTTTTGGCGATGCTCCTCGCATCCTGACCGCTGTCCGCACACGAATTTTCGGGAACCCAAACTTATTGTCGCATTGGACATTTCGCGACGACACCCTTACAGTCGTGTGCAGCGAAGGGGAGTAGCCCCCAATCACCGTGTCGACATACTGGTTGCTCGAATGCAACCCGGCACCTGAACCGGCCAGTTCCGGTGGGCGAGACCTTCGGTCCTATCGACGACCGAGGAGTCCGCTGTGCTGTCCGCATTACTGTTGAGTTTCGCTGTCATTTTCGTCGCCGAGCTGGGTGACAAGTCCCAGCTCATGGCCATGACGTTCGCCCTGCGCTACAAGTGGTACGTCGTCATCGGCGGCATCACCGTTGCCACCACCGTGGTGCACCTGGTCTCGGTCGCGGTCGGCCACTTCCTCGGTGTATCGATCCCCACCGAGGCGATCTCCATCGTCGGCGGTATCGCGTTCGTCATCTTCGGCCTCTGGACGCTACGCGGCGACTCCCTGTCCGACGACGAGGGCGCGAAGGCCTCCCGGGTCACCAAATCCGCATTCCTCGCGATCGCGTCGGCGTTCTTCCTGGCCGAGCTCGGCGACAAGACGATGCTGGCCACCGTCACTCTCGCCGCCGACAACGACTGGGTGGGCGTGTGGATCGGCTCTACCATCGGCATGGTCGCGGCCGATGCTCTCGCCATCGTGGTCGGCGCGGTACTCGGAAAGCACCTGCCGGAGCGCATGATCCAGTATGGCGCGGCCATCCTGTTCTTCGTCTTCGGTGCCGTCCTGTTCTTCGAGGGCCTGATGCCCGGCACCGCAGCTCCCTACATTGCTGCCGGAGCAGTCGTCGCGATCTCTGCCGTCGTCGTCGCCGTGTTCGTTCGACGCTCCCGCATCAGGGCAGCGCGGGAATCGGCGCAGCAGAGCAGCACCGAACACGCCTGACCTTGGTTTACACTCCTCTCCCGGGAGGGGTGCATGAACAACGAGCAGCAGGTGAGTACGACCGACGCGGCGCACCACTCGACCGACCGGCTGATCAGAATCATCGGCCGATTCGTCGGTGTCGGCTACGGGGCGTACCTGCTGCTGTTGATCCCCGATATCGCACGCACCAGCAACGTCGTTCCCGGATGGTGGACTCCGGTCACCGTTGCCATCGTGTTCGGCACCGGTTTCGCGTTCGCGGCCTCCACCTTTCACCCGAGCATCGGGGTCATCCGCATTGCCGGTTCCGTCGCCGCGTTGGCGTTCCCGATCATGGCGGTGCTGTGGTGGATTGCCTGGGACGGCGAGACGTTCGATCAAGCCGGGACATTTCTTGCGGCATTTCCCGGCCTGGCGGCACTCGCCGCTGCGACGGTGTGGCATTCAGTTCCGGCGTTCGCGCACATGACCACATCTGTCGTCATCGTGCAGTTGACCAATCAGGCTGTGCGAGAACCGTTCCCCCGCAGCAATGTGTTCGCGGACATAGTCTTCGCGATGATGTTCTGCACGGTGTTCGTTGCCGCGACACTCGCCGCGGTGCGCACCGGACGCATTCTCGACGCCACGATCTCCTCGGCTCAGAACGACGCCGCCCGGGCGGCTGCGGCCACCGCGCGTGAGGTCGAGCGCGAGCGGTTCGACGCGTTGATCCACGACGAGGTCATGTCTTCTCTCCTCGCTGTTGCCCGCCATGGCCGCACGCCCAGTCTGGCGCGTCAAGCCCGCTCGGCTCTGCGGCATCTCGATGACCTGACCACCGGCACCGTCTCGGAAACGTTCTCGGCCGACGAGGCTTTGGCTCAGCTTCGTTCTGCCGCAACGACAGTCGACGAGTCGATCGACTTCACCGTGCACGAGGGCGCGCTCGAGCGGACAGAGCAATATCCGGCCGAGACGGTACGCGCCATCGCCGCGGCACTGGCAGAAGCGCTGCGCAACAGTCTGATTCACGCACAGGCATCGGAACGGTCGGTCTCCGCCCGGCTGGCACCGTCGACGTTGCAGGTCACCGTTCAGGACAACGGCGTCGGCTTCGATCGACGTTCGGTGCCGCCCCACCGACTCGGCGTCGCCGTCAGCATCGAAGGCCGGATGCGTCAACTCGACGGCGGGTCGGCCGAGATCGAATCCTCCACCGCAGGCACCACCGTGCGATTGGGGTGGAAGCGATGAACGGCGAGGACGTTCGCGATTTGCTGTCGATGAAGTCGACGGCATCGTACGGGGTTGCCGGTTTCTTCGTCCTCGCGTGCCTGGTGTGCGCAACCTCGACCCTGACCGGGGTGTCCGCGGTGTGGCCCGAGTACGTAGCGGTGCTCGTGCTCTCCGCTGCGGTCATCCTGTTGCTCCGAGCGCCGGGTGACCCGCCGAGCGTGCGGTCGACCGCACTGATGGCCGCATCGGGTCCGGTGGCAGCCGCGCTGGTCTTCGCAGTGGTGCCGGTACCGCTTGCCGGAAGCCTGCAAACGTGGCCCTTGGGCATGCCGCTGGTGATCTACACCTTCATGTGTGTGCGCGGTCGCACACTCGCCGCGTGGCTCGGGCTGGCACTGACCATGTCGGTGGCCATCGGGTGGGCGGTGGTGACGGGTCAGGGATTTCTGTACGGGCTCTCGTTCAGCGCGATCAACATCGCGCCGCTGTTGATGGCGACGTTCTTCGCCTTCACCATTCGTCCCTTGGCCGCCGCAATTTTCGAGCTGCGCAAGCAGTCGACGGTGCGTATCGCGTCCCAGGCCGCGGCGGCGGCCGTGCTCGAGGAACGCGACGCTCGCCTGGCCAGTCTCGACGCGTTGGCCCGGCCGCTGCTGCAGCGCATCGCCGACGGCCCCGATCCCACCGAGGAGGAAGTCCTCGCGTGTCGACTCCTCGAAGCCGAGCTCCGCGATTCCCTCCGCGCCCGAGGTCTGGTGCGACCCGATCTCGCTCGCGCCGCCAGGTCCGCTCGGGCCCGCGGGGTGGAGGTGATGATGCTCGACGACCGATCCCCGGACGTACTCGACGACGACGCGCGTGAACGCATCGTGGCCGCCGCGTCGGGTGCTCTCGATGCCGCCGAGGCGGGCGCGGTCACGGTCCGCCTTCTACCGCCCGGTCGGACGGCGGCGGCGACGATTCTGCTCGACGACCTGGGCGACGGTGCGCACCGCGTCGAGTACGACGAAGCCGGTCACGTCCGGCGCTGAACAGTGGTTTGGACCGCTGCTCCCCTGGCTACTCTGCGGCGGACCAGTCGGTCTGTACAGCTGCAGCCGGTGAACGGAGATCTTTCATGGCACTCGATCGTCGCTCGTTTCTGATCGGATCCGGTGCTGCCGCAGTACCGTTGCTGTTGGCCGGATGCGGCTTCGTCAGATCCAGCCCGTCGCAGCAGACCGAGGGCACACTCACGTTCACCACCTGGGGTACCGATGCCGAGCTGGCCGGCTTCCGAGACTCGATCAGCGCGTTCGAGGCGGCCAATCCCGGGTCGACGATCACACTCAACGCGGTGCCGTACGAGCAGATGTTCACCAACATCGACGCCCAGCTGCAGGCGGGCAATCCACCCGACATCTTCCGCGTCCCGTATTACACGTTCGGTGCATATGCCGGCCGAGGCCAACTGCTGGATCTGTCGCCGCTGTTGGCGTCGGACACGCGGGATCAGTTCACGCCCACAGCGTGGGCCGCAGTGCAGAACGGCGGAATCCCCTACGGCCTACCGCACCACACCGACACCTCGGCAATTCTGGTGAACCGAAACCTGTTGTCGCAGGCCGGTATCGACTCGGTTCCGACAAGCCTGGACGACGCCTGGACGTGGGACGAGCTGGCGTCGATCGGCGACCGACTGCGTTCCTCGCTGCCGGCCGACAAGTACCCGTGGGCCTACAACTGGCAGGGCAACGGTGTCACCCGCTGGTTGAGTCTGCTGTTCCAGGCCGGCGGGTCCTTCCTGGCCGAGGACCAGAAGACTCCACTGATCGACTCCGACGAGGCGCGCCGAGCCGTCGAATTCTCGTCGTCCTTCTTCTCGAACGGCTACGTGCCGGCGAACAACACCATCGCGTCGTCGAGTTACGCCAGCGAGGCGTGGTTCTCGCAATCGGTGGCGATGGTGTGGTCGGGTGCGTTCCAATTGCCCGACGCCGATGCGACGGCCAGTTTCGATTGGACGGCCACCTACGCTCCCCGAGATCGCCGGGGCGGCGGAGACTTCGGCGGCAACGCACTTGTCGCGACGTCGCAGACCTCGCAGCCGGAACTGGCGGCGTCGTTCCTCGAGTTCGTCACCCAGCAGGAACAGATGCGCAACTTCTGCAGGGCCGCCTCGTTGCTGCCGACGCGTACCGATCTGCTCAACTCCGACCTCGAGTTCGATATCCGGTCGGAGCTGGCACCGATCTTCGCAGCTCAGGCCACTACGGTGCAGCCGCAGGATGCCGCTCAGGTGGCGTCGCCGTCGATGTCGGCGATCATTCCGGTTCTGAAGGAACAACTCGATCTTGCGTTCGCCGGTTCGCAGGATGCCGCTGCCACCGTCTCGGCGTTGCAGAGCGGAATCGCCGGGGTCACCGGCGCATGACGGCTGTAGTACGAGCGAAGACCAAACGCGCCGGGGCCAGGAAGGAAGCGTTCGCGGCCGCCGGATTCCTGGCCCCCAGTTACGCACTGTTGGCCGTGTTCGTCCTCGTTCCTCTCGTCGCCGCGTTTGTCGTCAGCCTGCAGCAGACAGACGGCTTCGGTGCAGGTGAGTTCGTCGGGGCAGCCAATTACGCACGCCTGGTGGATGATCCGCTGTTCTGGCGGGCGCTGATCAACACCCTGCTGTTCACGGCGTTGGTCACTCCGCTGTCGATGCTGTTCGGTCTGATCGCGGCCGTCCTCCTCAACTCCGCGTTGCCGGCGCGGCCGCTGTGGCGCTCACTGGTGATCCTGCCGATGGCCGTCTCGGGCGTGGCGACCGGCCTGATCGGCATTCTGGTGTTCGACCAGAACTCGGGCGTGCTGAACAATCTGATCGGTTTCCTCGGGCTGCCTGCCATCGATTGGCAGTCTTCTCCCGGGCCCGCTTTCGCGTCGATCGTCATCGCCACGGTGTGGTGGCGCACCGGGTTGAACATGCTGATCTACCTGGCCGGGCTCCAAGGTCTCGGTCCCGATCTGTACGAGGCGGCCCGGCTGGACGGCGCGAACGCATTTCAGCGCTTCCGCAACGTGACGGTGCCGCTGCTGGGTCCCACGTCGTTCTTCCTGCTGGTGCTCAACGTCATCTACTCGTTCCAGGTGTTCGATCTGGTCTTCGTCCTCACCGGCGGCGGACCGGGCGGGGCGACGTCGGTGCTTGTCACCTACGCCTACGAGACGGGCTTCGTCACCCGCGATCAGGGCTATGCCGCATCGATCGGCATGGTGCTGTTCCTGTTCGCCCTCACCTTCGCCGCCGCGCAGTGGCGCGCGAGCCGAACGAAGGATCTGGTCGAATGAGCGGGCCCAGAAACGCGTCGGCTCGCCGCGCACTGGTGCTGCGCACCGTGATCATCGCCGTCATCGGCCTGATCACCGTCGCACCGCTGTATTGGATGCTGGCCGTGGCGTTCTCGACTCGCGGGGAGTTGCTGGGCGGGGGTGAGCTACGGCTGTGGCCGCGCCAGGTGACGTGGGAGAACGTCACCCGCGTGTTCGACTCGTTCCCGGTCGCGACGTGGCTGGGCAACTCGATCGCCATTGCCGTCGTGGTCACGATCATCACCGTGGTGACAAGTCTGCTCGCGGGATATGCGTTCGCGCACTTGAAGTTCCGATTCTCGACGCCGCTGTTCTTCATCGCGCTGGCAACGTTGGTACTGCCCGTGCAGGTGATCATGGTGGCGCTGTTCCGCATCGTCGTCGGACTCGGTCTGTACGGCACGTACTGGGCGGTGATCCTGCCGAGTTCGGCGACGGCGTTCGGGCTGTTCCTCGCGCGTCAGTTCATGCTCGGCATTCCCCGTGAGCTGCTCGAGGCGGCCCGACTCGACGGTGCCGGGCATTGGCAGATCTTCCGACGCGTCGTGCTGCCGCTGTCCGGGCCACTGATCGCCGTCCTCGCCTTCATGAGCCTGCTGCAATCGTGGAACGACTTCGCGTGGCCGCTGATCGCACTGCGGGAGAACGAGTTGTTCACCCTCCCCATCGGCCTGCTGTACCTGCAGGGCCAGGCCAACAGCGATTACGGTGCCACGATGGCGTTCGCGCTGATCAACGTCGTGCCGATGGCGTTGCTGTTTCTGTTCTTCCAGAAATACTTCATCGCCGGATTCGCGCGCAGCGGAATCAAGTAGGCCCCACTCCAGGGTGCCTGAGGGCGGGTGAGGTGCCCCGCCGGTTATGGTGCAAGCGACTACGAGGTCGCAGCCTGTGCCGCGGCCCGCCACCGTGAGCGAAGGGGATCGTACGACGTGGAGATTTCAGGAACAGCAGCACTTGTCACCGGCGGGGCATCCGGCCTCGGAGCCGCAACGGCCGCACGTCTGGCCGCCGCGGGCGTCACCGTCTTCGGTCTCGATCTGCCGCAGTCCATCGAGCGGGCCGGAGACAGCGTCCCGGCCGGGGTGACTCTCATTCCGGCAGACGTCACCAGCGAGGCCGAGGTCGAGGCGGCACTGGACACCATCGTCGAATCCGGTGTGCCGCTGCGCATCGTCGTCAACTGCGCGGGCGTGGGCTGGGCGGGCCGCATTCTGTCCAAGAAGGGGCCGCACGATCTCGAGCTGTTCCGCACCGTCATCACCATCAACCTGCTCGGCACGTTCAACGTGATGCGCCTGGCCGCGAACCGGATGCAGTCGCAGTCGACCGTCGACGATGCGGGCCAGCGCGGCGTCGTCATCAACACCGCCTCGGTCGCGGCGTTCGAGGGCCAGATCGGCCAGATCGCCTACACCGCTTCCAAGGGCGGAGTACACGCGATGACCATCACCGCCGCTCGCGACCTGGCCCAGGTGGGCATTCGAGTCAACACCATCGCCCCCGGCATCGTCGACACCCCGATGCTGGCAGGCGTCACCGAGGAATACCGTCAGGGCCTCGAGGCCTCGGTGCCGTTCCCGTCGCGCCTGGCTCAGCCCAGCGAGTACGCGCAGCTGGTCCAGATGATCGCCGAGCACGACTACCTCAACGGTGAGACCATCCGCATGGACGGCGCGATCCGCATGGCTCCGCGTTAACCTCTGACCACCGGCGCGTGGCCCCGCCGATCGAGGCGGGGTCACGCGCGAGCGCGCAGATCCGCTACCGTCGGGATTTCCTTCTCGGCGCGGTCGGACATCCACTCGCGCAACACTTTCGTCGCCAGAACGTCGTCCTCGTTGTAGACGAGCAGTCGCTCGCGCTGCGTGTGGTCGGGCTCGGCGTCGTATCCGACGGCTTCCCGGTACCACCCCATCGACGCCTCGCCGCCGGCTTCGTCGTCACGCCAAGCGAATCCTGCGACCGGCGCAATCTTCTTCAGTCCCTTGCCGTTCGGGCAGATGAACTGATCGCTCACGGCCTGGTAGATGTCCACCCACTGCTCGCTGTCGATGAACTCGCGAATCTGCGCCTCGGTGGGAACCCCGGGAACGTCCGCGAAACGGCGTGCCGAGTCGAGCAGCCACTTGTCTTCCGCCTGCCGCGAATAGCAGTACGCGGCAAAGGTTTTGCCGCGCGCAGCCGCGTCGGCCCTGGTATCCATCAACCAGTTCCAGAACACCGCGAACGAGCGACCCTCGTCGACGGTCGGTAGCGGATCCCAGGTGACGAAACCCCGATACGACGGCGGCGGGCCGCCTGCCTCGGTGAGCAGCGTGCCCCACAGATACGCGCCGTGTTCCTGGTAGCTCTCCATGTCCACGTCCACCTCGACGTCGGCGCGATGCACCGAGACGGTCTCCGAGCGCCGGAGCAGCGGCACGTCCGCTCGCCAGGCCAGCGCGGCGGACACGGCGTCGTCGAAGTTTCCGAACGGCCACTCCTCGGGGGCCGGGCCGGTCCACTGCGCCAACTCGTCGATGGTGCGCACGCCCGCGCTGCGCAACACCTCGGCGCGGGACCCGGAGGCGACAAGCGACACGTCCCGAACGGCTTCGAGTTGCGGCTTGCAGTCGAACCACCATGCACACGAACGACATTCGCTCACCTGGGAGGGCACGGTGAACGCGACGCCCTGGGCCACCGCGAGCCGGTCCGCGAAGCGGGTGTCGTACTCGTCGAGGACCGTCGTGAGATCGTGCACCAGCATGCATTCACCCTTGTAGCCCACTGCGCCGCCGACGGGTGTGGCCGTGGCCAGGCCCTCGTGCGCGAGCATCCGATACAGGTGCGCGAGCCGGAGTTGATCGCGCAGCTGACTGCGCACCTTTCGAGTCTCGTCGATCGCCGGAGACCACTGGTCGAGCGGGGTGGTGCGCGCCCCACGGCCGGGGTCGGTGACCTTGTGGTTGACCACGATCACCGGGATGTATCCGCCCGCCGCGTCACGGATGAGCAATTCGCTCCGCCCGCGTCGACCGGTATCGCGTTCGAGGGGCAGTACCGCGTTCCAGATGCGTTCCACGCCGGCCCGGCAGGCGGCGACGGTCGCGTCGGCGGCCCCTCGGGCGGTGGGTTCGTCGATCTCGATCCACCGCATCGAATCGTCCACGGCCAGCTGCGCGCGGACGTTCTCGCGGTGCGCCTGAGCTGCTTCTCGACGCTGCCGCACCCCTGGGTTCTCGGGTTCACCGCGCAGCAACGATCCATACGCGGTGTCGAGATAGAGCCGATGCCTGCACCGCGTCAACGATCCGGCATCGAGCAGCACGGGCACAGGTGATGTGGCTGCCGCGCCTCGTTGACCGTTCACACTGTTAGACACTAGGTCAGCCCTCCGACAGCCTGCACAGATCAGCGCCCGATAGGGTGTGGGTAACGCACTGTCCCGCCTAGCAGCACACGTCAGGAGCCTTTTCGATGGGTTTGTTCCGCAAGCGTAAGGGTCGAGCCACTCGCAAGGCAGAGGCCAAGGCGCTCAAGCACAAGGCAACACTCGAAGCGAAGCTGGGCGCGAAGAACGAGCGCAAGCAGTTGAAGTCGATCGCCAAGGCACAGCGCAAGCTCAGCGCGGTGGAGGCGAAGTCGCAGAAGAACGTCGAGAAGGCCCAGGTCTCCGCTCTCAAGGCGCAGCAGAAGGCCGCGGTACAGGGAACGCTCAGCGTGGCTCAGATCCGCAAGTACCTCGGCATCGCTCGACTGCTGATTCCGGTGCTGGCTCCCATCCTCTACCGCGGTGCGACGGTCGTTCGCGCGCAGCTGGACAGCCGCAAGGCACAGCAGCTCGGTGTCGCTCCCGACCAGCTCAGCGAATACACCGGCCACGGCGGAAAGCTCAGTGCCCGCATCGCCGGTGCCGAGAAGTCGCTCGACACCATCGGTGCGCGCCACTCCGATCCCGAGACCAAGAGCTTCGGTGCCGCGATCAGCGAGCGTCTGGACGATCTGACCACCGCCGTCCGCGCATCCGAGCAGATGCCGCCCGCTCGCCGCAAGACCGCGCACGCCGCGATCTCCGCAGAGCTCGACGGCATCGAGGCCGATCTGCTCGCCCGCCTCGGCGTGCGCTGAACCCTGCACAACCGATGACCGACAGCTCTGCCGCCCCGCTTCGCGGCGGAGCTGTCGGTATCGTCACCGCGGCGCTCGCGGTGGCCGCTCACGGCATGGCAGGCGGCGGTTGGCCCGACGGTTCCGCACTGGCTCTGCTTGTCGTCGTCAGCATCGGGGTGGGTGCCATGACGGCCCTGCCCAGACGTTCGACCGTCCTGCTGCTTCCCGCTCTGCTGGGCGGACAACTCGTCGCCCACATCGCGCTGAGCCTCGGCGGTACGGCCGACATGCACAACCACTCTCTACTTCCCAGCACAGCGATGATCGCCTTTCACGCGGCCGCCTCGGTCGTCACCGGCCTGATGATCGCCACGGCCGAGCGCCTCTACGGCCCGATCACGTCCATCGTCCGAGCGATTCTCGCGCTCCTCACTCCCCTGCCCGACGGTTCCGCCGTCGGTCGCGTGTCCACGTCCGTTGCGGTTCCGTCGGTAGACGGTGCCGCTCTGGACTGGGCCATTTCTCGTCGCGGTCCCCCGATGTCGTCTTGCTCGTTCCGCGGGCTCCACTCGCGGTCGGCGTTCTGACCGACATCCTTTTCCGCTTCTCTGCACAGAAATGACCCAACCCATGAAGAGCTCTCTTTCCCGTGCCCTGTTCGTCTCGGGAGCCACCGTCGGCGCACTGCTGATCGGCGCAGGCGCGGCGTCCGCGCACGTCGTCGTCTCCGCTCCCGACGCCGCGCAGGGCGGCTACTCGGTGCTGACGTTCCGCGTTCCCACCGAGTCCGATACCGCCTCGACCAGTTCGGTCAAGGTGACCCTCCCCGGCCTCAATTCCGCTCGCACACAGCCCGTTCCGGGCTGGACGTCCACCGTCGAGAAGGACTCCGCCGATCTCGCGGTATCGGTGACGTGGACCGCGAACCCCGGTTCCGAGGTCGGGCCGGGCCAGTTCCAGCAGTTCCTGCTCTCGGCGGGCCCGCTGCCCGAGCAGGAGACCGTCTCGTTCCCGGCCACCCAGACTTACACCGACGGTGAGGTCGTCGACTGGAACGAGCCGATGACCGAGGACGGTAGCGAGCCCGAATTGCCCGCTCCCACCCTGACTCTCGCCGCGGCCGGCAGTGGGGATGCGCACGGCAGCGCCCACACCGAGACCACCGCCACCTCCGAAGCGTCGTCGGAGGACAACACCGCCCGCTGGCTCGCCGGTGTCGGGCTCGTGCTCGGTGCCGTCGGCGCAGGTCTTGGCATCGGTGCAACGATCAGGGCGCGGCGCTCATGAGATCACTGGTCCTGTCCACGAGGGCGCTGGTCGTCTCGGTCGCAGCACTGCTGATGCTGTTGATCGCCGCACCGATCGCCTCGGCGCACTCGCAGGTCACCGGGTACAGCCCGGCCGACGGCTCCTCCCTGGACGCGTCTCCGGCGACGGCATCCGTGTCCTTCAACGAGGTGCCGCAGTCGCAGTTCGCCACACTCAACGTCGTCGGGCCCGACGGCAACATCTGGTCGAAGGGCGATGCGCGCATCGAGGGCCAGAGCGTCGTCGTCGACGTCGGCGAACTGGGGCCGGTCGGCGAGTACACCCTCGCGTATCGCATCACCTCGGCCGATGGCCATCCGGTCAGCGGCACAGCGTCGTTCACGCTGACGCAGGAGGGGTCAGGGACACCAGGGGCACCCGCCGACGCGTCGGGAAGCGCAGAGGAGTCCGAGAGCTCGTTCCTCGGCGGCTACGGTCGCATCGCGCTGATCGCCGTGGCGGTTCTGGCCTTCGCCGGGGCATTGGGGTTCGCACTCCGTAAGCCCAAGACGCGGAAGTAGCACCGACGTGGCTGCGGTGGGCGAGAGAAGCGTTCGGCTGGTACTCGCCGCCGCAGCTGCGGCGCTGGTGGGGGTCGCGGCAGCGTTCGCGCTGGCGTTCTCCACCTTTCCCGGTGGGTCCTCGTGGCTGCGGGTGATCGCGGTGGCGTCGGGTTCGGTGGTGTTGGGGTTCGGGGTTCTCGCCGTCCTGGACGCCAGTTCCGATTCCCGACGCCCCGCCGTGGACCCGCCGGTGATGTGGCGCGCGATCGGCTACCTGTCGGGACTGTGGGCGGTGGCCGAGTTCGTTCTGCTGGCCGCCGCGGCAGCCGATTCTGCCGGTCGCACGCCGCTGACGTTGTCGCCCAGCGCTTTCGCCACGTTCGCCACCTCGATCTCGGTGGGCCGTCTGGGTTCTGCGACGGTGATCCTGACGCTCGCCCTGTGCGCCATCGGGGTGGCCGGGTATAGGCTGAGGGCGAGCTGGTCACCGATTCCGGTGGTCGTGCTGGCATCCCTTGCGCTGGTCGCTCGGCCGATCACCGGGCACATGTCTCAGTTCACGTTCGGGTCTTTTGCCGTCGCCGTGCATGTGGTGTGCGCGTCCGTGTGGCTCGGCGTCCTGGGTGCGATGGCGCTGAGCCTACGGAGCAAATCCGCGTGGGCGACGCTGTTGCCGGTCTATTCGCGAGTCGCGTTCTGGTGCGTCGTCGGGGTTGCCACCACCGGGGTGCTGGACGCAGTCCTGAAACTGGACAGTCTTGCTGCCGTGGTCGAGACCGGTTACGGCCGAATCGTTCTCGCGAAGGTTCTCGTCACGGTGATCCTGATCGCGTCCGCTCACCGAATCCGTCGGACGTGGTTACCCACCGTCGCCGCGCACCGATCCACCGTCGAGCACTCGGTGGGCCGAGCCGCAGCGCACATCTGCCTGCTGGCGGTGGCGTTCGGCTTGGCTGCGGCGCTGGCGACCACTGCATAACCAAGCTTGTCGGAGCTCTGTACTAGCCTGGGTGCATGCCGAAGTTGACTGTGGTGCCGGGTGGTTCTTCGGCACCTGCGCTCGGTCGGATCCACACTGTCGCGGAGTTCTTCGCCGGTATCGGCCTGGTGCGAATGGGCTTGGAGCAGGCCGGTTTCGAGGTCTCGTGGGCCAACGACATCGAGCGCGACAAGCATCACATGTACCGCCAGCACTTCGGTGACGATGCCGGCCATTTTCAGCTCGGCGATGTCGCACGCACTCGAGGAGACGATCTGCCCGAGGGTCTGTCGTTGGCGTGGGCATCGTTTCCGTGCACCGATCTGTCGTTGGCCGGCGGCCGGGCCGGGCTCGCGGGCAAGAACTCCTCGACCTTTCGGCATTTCACGCGGGTACTGAGCGAGCTCGGTGATGCTCGACCCGAGGTGGTGACGCTCGAGAACGTCGTCGGGCTGGCGACCAGCCACGGTGGAGACGATCTGGCCGCAGCGGTCCGGGAGCTCAACGAACTCGGCTACTCCGTGGATGTCCTGACCATCGATGCCCGACGCTTCGTTCCGCAGTCGCGTCCGCGTCTCTTCCTGGTCGGTGCGCAGAATCCCCCGGAGGATGCACGCGATCCCAACAGTGAGCTTCGGCCGGATTGGCTGCAGGCGGTGTACGGCGATTCGACGTTGCTGACCCATCGGGCACCCTTGCCGAGTCCGCCGATTCCGTTGACCAGTGGCCTCGGTGATCTGGTCGAGCGCATGGACTACCGCGACGAGCGGTGGTGGGATGCAGACCGTACCGCAGCATTCGTGCAGTCCTTGTCGCCGATTCAGTTGCAGCGCATCGAGATTCTGAAGAAGGCCCGCAAGGTCAGCTACCGCACCGCCTACCGACGCACCCGTAACGGCGTCGCCGTCTGGGAAGCTCGCCCCGACGACATTTCCGGTTGCCTCCGCACCGCCCGCGGCGGTTCGTCCAAGCAAGCGGTGGTCAAGATGGGCAACGGCCGGTTGCAGGTGCGGTGGATGACGCCACTCGAATACGCCCGCCTGATGGGTGCCGGCGAGTACTCACTCGACGGGCTGCGAAACAACCAGGCGCTCTTCGGTTTCGGTGATGCGGTGTGCGTTCCCGTGGTCGCCTGGCTGGCCGAGCACTATCTGATGCCGCTGGTCAGCGGGACCCTGAGTTCGACTGCGGCACATGTCCAGTCACGGTAAGTCCTCGCTGCGGTCGTCCGCCGTCGCGCCGCGCAAGAGCACCCTTCCCGCGGACGACGTACAGTCCTTTCGCACCGCACTGCGAGAAGTGCTGACCGAGAAGGACGATCAGGGCCGAGTGTGGTCAGCCGCCAAATGGGGCGTGTACGCGTTCTACGATTACGACGGTGAGCCGATCTACGTGGGGCAGACCAAGGAGAAGCTCAGCGTCCGGGTGCAGCGCCATCTGACCAACCAGCGAACCGACGCCGTCGCGATGCGGGTACTCGACGTCTTCGAGGTCGCGGAGATCGAGATTTGGCCGCTGTGGCAGTACGAGGATCTCAAGAAGTCCGACGGCGCAGAGCAATTCCGCGCGGCCGAGCGTGATCTGAATGCGCACGAGTACACCGCGTACCTCGAGGCCATCGACAAGTCGCGACACAAGGCGATCCTCAACGAGAAGATTCCGCCGGTCTCGGAGCCCATTGCACTCCCCGCGTCGCTGCGTCGGTCGCTCATCTCCGAGCAGACCCGCCGCGAGCGCGGGCACCCCGACATCCGCATCGCGCGCCGCGCCGAGACCATCTCACGGCTGGCTGCCGTCACTCGCGAACGCGGCGAGGTCTCCGAGGGTCTACGACGCGTCCTCGTGGTCCAGGCCGTGCGCCTGGCCTACCTGTCGGCCGAGCGACTCGCCTTCGTCGAGGGGCACCCCATTCCCGATCCCGCCGCGATCGACGTCACCGCGCTGGTGGGTTCGGTGCTGCACGAGCGCGCCCCGGACTCGGACGACGAGCCCGAAGACATCGAAGGGGCCACCGACCCCGAAGGCGAGTTGGACCTGTTCAGCGAGTTCTGACTCGGGTCGTCGTACGCTCGCCCTGTGCCGCTCCCCCCTCACGTTGCCGATCTCACCAGCATCGACCTGCTGCTGTCGGTCGCCGAGCTCGGCAGCATCGGGCGAGCGGGTCGAGCGCACGGCATGTCGCAGCCCGCGGCCAGCGCGCGTATCCGTGCGCTGGAACGACGGGTCGGCGCTCCTTTACTGAAACGAGGCGCACGCGGAACGGTGCTGACCGAGTTCGGCGAGCTGGTCGCGAGTTGGGCAGCGCCGGTCGTGCGGTCCGCCGAGGACCTGGCGACGGCCATCGCCACGTTGCACGCCGAACGCGTCGGCCATGTGCAGATCGCCGCGAGTCAGACTGTCGCAGAATATCTTCTGCCCCGATGGCTGGTCACGCTCCACACGCATCTTCCGCACATCGTGCCGAGCCTCACGTCGGGCAATTCCACAGTGGTCGCCGAGAGAGTGCTTGCGGGAGCCGCCGACCTCGGCTTCATCGAAAGTCCGACTGTACCTGCGGATCTGGATCATCGGACCGTTGCCACCGACGAGCTGGTACTGGTGGTGGCACCTGATCACGCCTGGGCAGTCACCGCGCCGTCGGCCGCCGAGATCGTCGCCACCGCACTGGTGACGCGGGAGGCGGGGTCGGGAACGCGCTCGGCCTACGAAAGCGCTGTGGCTGCAGCGGGTCTCGGGCAGCCGATGTCGCCGCTTCTCGAGGTCTCCTCGACGACGGCGATCAAGTCCGCCGTCGGTGCGGGAATCGGCGGAGCCGTGCTGAGCTCGTTGGCCGTCGCCCCCGAGTTGGCCGCGGGAACCCTGGTCCGCGTACCGATCCCAGGACTGACTCTCCGTCGTGAGTTGAGGGCGATCTGGCCGTCCGGCCGCACCCCCACCGGACCCGCCGCAGAATTATTGTCCGTTGCAGCGAAGACTCAGTCATAACTTTCAGTTATGGGTAACGAACATTTCGGCACCTACCGGACGTGATCGGCTACGGGCAGGCTGAAGTCATGACCGTCACTGCCCTCACCCCCGCTGTGCGTCCCAGGACTTTCGAGCACATCACCCCCAATTGGTTCGCCGCGGTGATGGGTACCGGGATCGTCGCCAGTGCGGCCTCAACTCTGCCCGTGCAGTTTCCCGCACTGCACGTCTTTGCCGTTGCGGCATGGGTGATCGCCGCTACGGCGCTGGTCGTGATCGGTGGAGCCTTCGCGCGGCATTGGATCGGGCACCGCGACCGGGCCGTCGAGTACGCCCGACACCCGGTGATGGTGCAGTTCTACGGCGCTCCGCCCATGGCGATGCTCACCGTCGGCGCGGGAGCGGGACTGCTCGGCGCGGACGTGCTCGGCCCCACCACAGCCACCACGCTGTTCGCCGGCCTGTGGATCGCCGGGACGATCGCCGGTCTGCTCACGAGCGTCGTCGTTCCGTATCGAATGATCACCGCGTCCGATCATCGCGACGTCGCAGCCCTGCCGGCGTGGCTGATGCCCGTCGTTCCGCCGATGGTGTCGGCGTCGACAGGGGCGTTGCTGCTTCCGCATCTGCCCGAGGGCCAGTGGCGGCTGGCGCTGCTGTGCGCCTGCTATGCGATGTTCGGGCTGTCGCTGATCGTCGGGATGATCACGCTGACTCTGATCTACGGGCGCCTGCTGCACGGCGGTCTGCCGCCCGTCGACGCCGCGCCGACCGTGTGGATCACGTTGGGGTTGATCGGTCAGTCGATCACGGCGGCCAACCTGCTGGGCACCGACGCATCGATGGTGTTCACCGGTGCACAGTCGTCGATCGCCGTCGGGCTACACGTCTTCGGTATCGGCTACGGACTGATCATGGGCGGCTTCGGAATGCTGATGTTCGCGCTCGCGACAGCTCTGACCGTGCACGCGGCACGCAGGAACTTGGGGTTCTCGCTGACGTGGTGGTCGTTCACGTTCCCCATCGGGACCTGCGTCACCGGAGCGACTGCCCTGGGTCATGCGCTGAACTTCGGTGCGGTGCAGGCTCTGGCCGTCGCCCTGTACGTCCTACTGCTCGCCGCCTGGCTCACCGTGGCCACCCGCACCGTTCGCGGAATCCGGCACGGAGAACTGCTGCATCCCGATCACAGGTGAGACAGCACGTTCACGACGTTGCCGCCAGCATCGCGAAAGAAGAATCGGCGGACTCCCCATTCCTCGTTGGTGATCTCGTAGACGATCTCGAGTTCGGCGTCCATCGCTGCCCGGTACGCCGCGTCCACGTCGTCCACTTCGATCGATGCCGACGGATTGACCGGCCCGGTGGGGTCGGCGGTGATCAGACTGAGCTGCGCCGCACTGTCGCCCGACGGAGCGAGCGTGGCGATCCAACCGTGATTCATCACCACCTCCATGCCGGTGACCTGGACGTACTTGTCCAGCGCCGCATCGAGATCGGTGACTGTGAGCAATGGCATCGCGCGCAGAACATCCATGCCCGGACTGTATCGCCGACAACGTCCCCGCGGGGACGTGCTCGACGAACATCTCGCACATGATGGACGATCCTGACGATGCTGACGATCAGGGTGACTCTGGCCGACGTCGAGCCGGTGGTGTGACGGCGATTCACTATCGCCTCCGACGCCACACTGCCCGAGCTCCACGACGTCATTCAGGACGTCATGGGTTGGGAAGACAGACATCTGCACATGTTCTTCGTCGGCGACGATCCTCTTCGAAGCACTCGACGCTACGAGATGAAGTCCTCGCTCGAGGAGTGGGACGACGGCACCGGGACGCCCGAGGACGGCGTTCGAGTCGACGACGTCCTCGGTGCCGTCGGGGATCGTCTCGGGTACGAGTACGACTTCGGTGACGGATGGACACACCACCTGGTCGTCGAAGAAATATCGACTGCTGCCGGTACTGCCGCTTGTCTGGACGGGGGCCGCGCCTGCCCACCCGAAGACTGCGGCGGCTCGTCGGGCTACGACGAACTGCTGAAGGTTCTCGCTGATACCGATCATCCTGAACACGACCACATGAAGCTCTGGGCGGGCGACTTCGACGAGCGCTTCGCGGTGGCCGACGCGAACGACAGAATCGCGTTGCGGCGCGCGGTGACGGAGTTGGCCGGTCGCGTACGGGAACGGCTACCCAAACTCGGCTCGCTTCTCGAACGCGGGCCCCTCGAGTATCACCCCGATCTTCCCGATGTTCTCGCACGCGTCGATGTGGATGTGGCACAGGTGGACCCCGCAGTGGCGGCGTCGGCGATGGAGAAGCTGATGTGGATGCTGGCGCGCGTGGGCGAAGACGGAATCACTCTGACTGCTGCGGGTTACTTGCCGCCCAAGGACGTCGGTGCGATGCGTACCGAGCTCGAGTGGGGTACCAGATGGTTCGGAAACTCCAACCGCGAGGTGGACCATCAACAGGTGCACTGGCTTCGGGCTGCTGTGACGCAACTCGGACTCGTTCGCGTGCTGAAGGGGCAGCTTCTTCGCACCCGTTTGGGCAACACCCTCGCTACCGACCCGGTCCGCCTGTGGTCACACGCCGCGGCTCGGATGCCCGTTGGGCGCGAGCAGTACGAGAAAGACGCGGGCGTTCTGCTCCTGGTGTCGGTCGCGGCGAGTTGCTCTGTAGACGAACGCAATTCGCTCGTCTTCCGAAGCCTCGAGGCGCTCGGATGGAGGATCCCCGAGAGGGAAAGACCGTACGCCCAATACCTCGCTCGACCGACATTGGACTTCCTGACTCTGATCGGCGCTGTGCCGTCGACCCTGGGTCGTGAAGGGGCCGGACCGGATTGGGGACGGCAGTTCGCGGTACACGCACTCGGCTCATGAACCAGAATGGGCTACCGGCCGCGTATCAGGTCATGAGGCGCGCCCTGTGCGCCGCAGACGATCCCGATCGAGCGCCTCGAGCAACAGGGGTGCCAGAGGGTCAGGTACGCAGAACTTGTCGTTCACCTTGACGAGCAATCCGAGGTCGAACATCGACATGAACCGGAGTGTCGTGACGGTCTGGATCAACTTGCGGTCGGACATCGTCCCCAGGACGACACCCTCCGACTCCCCGACCGGATCACCGACGAGGCTGCGCGCGAGCACGGTGGTCGCCAAAGCCGAGCCTGCCACGAGCTCGGACTGCACGGAATCATCGCCGGAGTCGTACACAGGCGTCAAGCAGGATCCGTACGCCTCGACCACGGCGGCGCGAGTTCGGTCTGCACTCGGAGACACCACCCAAGCACCGGCTTCGGGTCCGCGGGTGTAATTCTGGCCCGCGTTCTCGAGAACACCGACCCTACGGGCGGTATCCAACACCGATCGATAATTCACCATCGCCATGAAGTCCGGTTGTGTAGCGACACTGTCGAAACCAGGAATCCCAAGCGCAGCAACGATCTCGGCCGAGTCGTTCCAGTAGTCGATGCGGGCCGATGTCGCGCAGCGCTCGGTCGCAGCCCACGTTGACAAACGCTGCAGGAGCGAGACGACTATCGGTGTACTCAGTGGGCTTGCGCGCCCTGGCGATACCGAGGAACTGGGCACCGGCGCGACTGCAGTCGAGGACCCGATCTCCCTCGAGATCTCCTCGTTCTGAGATGGCGACAATCGCTCAGCGATGACGAACCTACCGAACAGATGGACGGCGCGGCGGATCTCGTCACGCTCTCTCGGCGACTGTTCATATTCATCGAAGTCGAAGTACTCGTGATCATCGAGACAGAACATGTCGATCGGAAAATCTGCGCCGTACACGCTCACGTTCCGCTCGCGGACCGATCGATCGATTGTCATCGCTGCCGCCAAAGCCGTCAACTGGTCTGTGGCCCAGCTATTCTCGATCAGCCAATCGGAGAATTGGAGAAGGATGGTCGGCCAGAAAAGGGCTTCCCTTTCACGCGGAGCCTGTATGTAGGCCTTGCGACTGGTCTTTCTGCTGCGCGATCTGCGGTTGCTCATGATGTCCCCCCGGATGTGTGTGGTCGAGAGAGTAGGCGAGGGGTACGACAACCCCGAACTGCGAGTAGCACAAGTGCTACCCTTTCGATATGGAGTCCATCGGATTGAAAGAGCTTCGGCAGCACGCGTCCGACTATGTCAAGCGCGCGGAGGCAGGCGAGTCGATGCTCATCACGGTCGCCGGACGGCCCAGCGCCTTGTTGGGGCCGGCAGAGCGAAAGCAATGGAACACGTTCGACGACGTCGCCGATGTTTTCGACTCGGAACGCGACCCGACCCTTGCCGACGATTTGATCGACATCGACGACGTGATGCAGGACCCATGGCAGCGATGAGGACGGTGCTCGACACCAGCGTCCTGATAGGAGACTCGCTCGATCGCGTCGCAGGGGAAGTCGCGATCAGCGCCATCAGCCTGGCAGAACTTCACTTCGGAGTTCTGGTTGCTTCCACATCCGAACAGCGCGCGCTGAGACTTCAGCGATTGGTTGCGGTCGAGCGCCGCTTCGAACCTCTTGCAGTGGATGCCAATGTTGCCCGAAGCTACGGTCGGCTGGCAGCAGCGGTTCGAGAAGGCGGCCGCCACCCACAAGCGAGAGCGCTCGACTTGATGATCGCGGCGACCGCACACGCTCACGGTGCTCGACTGATGACCCGCAATGCCGAGGATCTTCGAGGCATCGAAGAACTGGTCGAGATCCACAGCCCCTGAAGCCATCGAGTCGTTCACCCCGGCGACACGTGCAGTTCCCACAACACATGTCTGCGTGTCGATTCAGGTCGGAAGCATGAGCAACTTCCGTGCTCGATGCTTCCAGGAGATGTACCAAGTGAACACTGTTCGTCGCGTTGCCACCGGTGGAATCCTCGGTCTCGCAGCCGCTCTCACCCTCGCGTCCTGCTCCGAGCCTGCGGCTCCCGAAGCCGGTGGAGACGGCGACGGGGCCGGCGGCACTCTCACGGTGTACACCTCGGAGCCGCAGGCGAAGATCGACGCACTCAATGCCGAGTTCACCGCAGAGAACCCCGGGATCGATGTGCAGGTGTTCCGCGCGGGCACCGGCGATCTCAACGCGCGCATCGCGTCGGAGCGGCAGACCGGCTCCATCGGTGCCGACGTTCTGCTCGCCGCGGACGCCCCCACGTTCGAGAAGTACAAGGCCGACGACCTGCTGCTGCAGTACACCCCGGCCGACGTCGACGCCCTCGACCCGAACGTCGTCGATCCCGACGGCTTCTACGTCGGAACCCGCATCATCCCGACGGTCATCGCGTACAACACCGGGACCGTCTCGCAGCCCCCGACGTCGTGGAAGGACCTGGCGGACCCCCAGTACAAGGGCCGGATCACGCTGCCCAATCCCGATGTGTCCGGCGCGGCAGCGTTCAACACCGCCGTCTGGTTGGGTCAGGAAGACCTCGGCCTTCCGTGGCTCACCGATCTCGTCGCCAACGAACCCGTGGTCGCCGAGAGCAACGGCCCCGTCGCTCAGGCCGTCGCGGCCGGCACCCAGCCGGTCGGGATAGTCGTCGACTACCTGGTGCGCGAGTTGGCCGAGAAAGGCTCGCCCATCGCCGCGTCGTACCCGACCGACGGCGTCCCGTACATCTCCGAACCGGCCGGAATCTTCAAGGACTCGGCCAATCAGGAGGCCGCGCAGAAGTACGTGGACTTCCTGGTCAGCAAGCGCGGTCAGGAGATCGCCGTCGAGCAGCAGTACCTGCCGGTTCGGTCCGACGTGGGCACGCCGGAAGGCGCGCCCGCTCTCGACGACATCGAGCTACTGAACCCGGACCTCGACACCATCACCGCGTCCCAGCCCGATGCCGTCGCCACGTTCAACGATCTTCTTGGCTGACCGCGTCACCTGGGTACGCGCCTGCCTGTGGTTGGCCGTACTGGCCCTGATCGGCGCTCCGCTGGCGGCCGTGGTCTCGATCGGATTGGGCGGCAACCACATACAGGAGCTGCTCGACGGCGGAATCGCGTCGGCCGCGACCAACAGCGTCGTGTCGGCCGGTGTGTCGGCAGCCGCGGCGGTGGTGATCGCGACCATCATGGCCCTCGTTCTCGATCGCACCGATCTGCCGGGCCGATCGGTGCTGCGCCTGATCCTGCTCAGCCCGTTGCTGATTCCGCCGTTCGTCGGCGCGATCGCTTGGACGGGCCTGCTGGGCCCGAGCGGGATGATCAACTCGTACTGGAACGACGCCTTCGGCGGCGGACCGCTGTGGAACATCTACGGCGGCGACGGCGTCATCTTCCTGCTCACCGTGCACTCGTACCCGCTTGCGTACCTGATCATTTCGGCGGCGCTCCGACGCGTACCGGGCGATCTGGAGCAGGCGGCTCGGATCGCCGGGGCATCTCCCTGGCGAGCCATGCGCGATGTGACGCTGCCACTGCTGCGTCCTGCTCTCCTGGCGTCGCTGACGTTGACGGCCGTGTCCAATCTGGCCGATTTCGGCATCCCGGCGCTGGTCGGACTGCCCGAGCGCTACGTCACCCTGTCGACGATGGTGTACCGATACGTCCAGTCGGGCACCGTGGATCGACCACTGGAGGTGGTCTCCACCATCGGCATCGGGCTCCTCGCACTGGCCGTGGTTGCGGTCGCACTCGACCGCGTTCTGGGGCGTCGCTCCGTTCAGCTCGACGGTGCGGTCACGGCCCCGCAGCTACTTCCTTTGGGCCGCAGCCGAATTCCAGCGGGCCTCGCTGCGTGGATCATCGGCCTCGTTCTGACGGTCCTGCCGATCCTGGCGTTGGCGACGCAGGCCCTGCTTCCGGCTCCCGGCGTGCCGCTCACCTGGGGCAACCTCACGCTGCAGAGTATCGAGAGCGCGGTCACCGCACCGGGAACCCTGGTGGGAATTCAGAATTCGGTGACGCTGGCGTTGGGAGCCGCTGTCGTCTGCGGATTCCTGGGCCTGGCCATCGGGGTACTGACCACCCGCACCAGGTCTCGCGACAACGTCGGCCTGGATCTCGCGGCGATGCTGCCGCAGGCGATTCCGGGTCTGGTCATCGCGGTGGGCTGGTTGATCATCGGCCGCTACACCGGACTGTTCGACACGAAGTGGGTCATCCTGTGCGCCTACGTGATGGCGTTCCTCGCGATCGTCGTCCAGGCCGTTCGAGCACCGCTGAGTTCCACTCCGACAGCACTCGAAGAAGTCGCCAGATCCTCCGGCGCGACACATCTTCGATCGCTGTGGGACGTGCCGTGGAAGATGGCGATCCCCGCTGCAGTCACCGGTGCGGTGCTCGTTGCTCTCACTGCGGTGCGCGAGCTGACCATGTCGGTGCTCCTCGTCGCTCCGGGCACACAGACCCTCGGCGTCTCCATATTCAACCTGCAGCAGGCCGGCGACTACAACGCCGCCTCCGCCCTGTCCCTACTCGTCGCGCTCGTCGGATTCGCGGGCCTCGGCCTCGTGGCGTCCACCCGAGCCGGGCGACCGTAGATCCAACGCTGAGAAGAGAGAACCGATGTCCACCATCACGATCGAACGTCTCGGCCTCCGATACCACGACGGCACGGTCGGCGTGGAGGGCATCGACCTGGAGATTGCCGACGGAGAGTTCGTCGCACTCGTCGGGCCGTCGGGCTCCGGCAAGACAACGCTGCTGCGAACCGTCGCCGGCTTCCTGACCCCGACTGCCGGTTCGATCTCCATCGGCCCGGATGTGGTTGCCAGCGAACAACTCTCGACGCCGCCCGAGTCGCGCAAGCTCGGCATGGTATTCCAGCAGCATGCCCTGTGGCCGCACCGCAGCGTCGGGCGCAACGTCTCCTACCCACTCGAACTGGCCAAGGTCTCCAAGCCGGAGCGCACGAAGAAGGTCGCCGACGTGCTCGAGCTAGTCGGGCTGCCCGGGCTCGAGAACCGGGACCCGTCGACGCTGTCCGGTGGCCAGCGGCAACGCGTCGCCCTCGCTCGCGCTCTGGTCGGCTCGCCACGGGCACTACTACTCGACGAGGCGCTGTCGGCACTGGACGAGCCACTGCGAGATCGGCTTCGCCTCGAGCTGAGATCTCTGACGCGAGCAGCTGGTCTGACCGTCGTACACGTCACGCACGATCGCACCGAGGCCCTCGCCCTCGCCGACCGGGTGGTCGTCCTCGATCGGAGCAGCATCGCGCAGATCGGTACACCCGAGGACGTGGTGCGCGCCCCGAACTCGGCGTTCGTCGCCCGCTTCCTGTCCGACGCCACCCTCGTCGACGGCACGGTCGCCCATGGCACCTTCACCTCGGGCTCCCTCACACTCGCGGCGGACGGCTCCGGCCCCGGGACGGTTGCAATCCTGCCGACCGATATCGAGCTCGTGACCGACGGCGAGCGCGAGAGCACCATAGAGGGAACCGTCACCTCGTCGCTGTTCGGCCGCGACGCCAGCGATGTTCTGGTGCGCTCCGGCGATGTGGACTTCCGCTGCTCGGTACGCGGACCGCGTCCCGAGGCGGGTGACACGGTCGCGCTCGAGGTCCGGCGGTCGTTCTTCTACCCGCGGTAGCCACCCTCGACCGCGGATCGGCTCCCCAGTTTCGGATTTCCGACCGCGATCGGAGGCACAAATCCATATCCGGGGAGCCGATCCCCGTCGCGATCCGTCCGGATCCCCCCGATCAGCAGCGGACCCAGCACTGTGATCCACCAGACAGGAATATTATTTGCTTAGCGCATGTATGTATATATATGGTTGCAGACAGCAAGTAAATGGACATCGGCGTTGGAGTACTCATGGCAGTTCAATCCACGACAGCGGAGTCGTTGGTCGAAGAGGTCTTCCTCTTCGGGCGCACGCTGAAGCGGGCCGTGACCACCGGAGTCGAGGATTCACCGCTGCCGCAGGCCCTGACCGGAGTTCTGGCCATCCTGGCGACCGAGGGTGAATGCAGGCAGACCGACCTCGCCAGCAGGCTGTGCGTCAGTCAGTCCGCCCTCAGCCGGCAGATCGCGGACCTCGTCGACCTCGGCTATATCGATCGACATCCCGATCCCGACGACCGAAGGGCGTCGCGGGTCTGTGTGTCGGACATCGGTCAGGTTCGACTGACACAAATCTGGAACAGACGCGCACGCCGCCTGGCAGAAATGTTGAGCGGCTGGAGCGAGGACGAGGCACTCGATGCACTCGACTCGATCCGCAAACTGAACGACACCTTCACCGAAGACGCCCACGCCCAGCATCAGGACGTGGCACGTATTGAATCGATTGCGAGATAAGACATGACCACATCTGCGGATACTCCGCCCAATCAGGCAGTCGTCGATCCCGACGCGATGTCGCATCGCCAGATCCTCGAAGCCCTCACCGGCCTGCTCGCCGCGCTGTTCACCGCGCTGCTGAGCACCACCATCGTCTCGACGGCACTGCCCACCATCATCGGTGATCTGAAGGGTTCGCAGACCGCGTACGCCTGGGTCATCACCACCGCACTGCTGGCCAACGCCGCATCGACGCCCATCTGGGGCAAGCTGGCCGACCTGTTCAACAAGAAGGTGCTGGTCCAGAGCGCGATTCTCATCTTCGTCGCAGGCTCACTGATCGCCGGCTTCGCGCACAACGTGCCGGTCCTGCTGGCCGCACGCGTGGTGCAGGGCATCGGCATGGGTGGTCTGACGGCTCTCGTCATCGCCATCATCGGCACCATCGTCTCCCCGCGTGATCGCGGCCGCTACTCCGGCTACACCGGTGCCGTCATGGCCGTGTCGATGTCCGGTGGCCCGATCCTGGGCGGCGTCATCGTGGACAGCCCGCTCGGCTGGCGCTGGTGCTTCTTCGTCTGCGTACCGCTGGCCGTCGTCGCCCTCGGTCTGCTGCAGAAGACCCTGCACATCAAGACCATCCGCAAGGACAACGTCTCCATCGACTGGCTCGGTGCACTTCTGCTCACCGCAGGTGTTTCCGTTCTCCTCGTGTGGGTCTCGTTCGCAGGCAAGGCCGACTACTACGCCTGGCTCTCCCGTGAGACGGCCTACCTGGTCGGCGGCGGAGTGCTGCTGCTCATCCTGACGATCATCGTCGAGGCGCGTCACAAGTCGCCGATCATCCCGCTCAAGATCGTCACCGAGCGCACCACCGGCTTGGCCATCGTCGCGTCCATCGCCGTCGGTGTCGGCCTCTTCGGAGCCACCACCTTCCTCGGCCAGTACTTCCAGACCGCTCGCGGCTACACCCCCACCGAAGCCGGATTGCTGTCCATCCCACTGGTGTTCGGCATGCTCGTCGCCTCCGTCGGCTCGGGTCAGCTCATCACCAAGTTCGGTAAGTGGAAGCCGTTCATCGTCACCGGATCCGTTCTGTTGGTCGTCGGATTCCTGCTCCTGGGCACCATCGATCACGCCACCAGCCTGGTCACCGTCGGAATCTTCATCACCATCGTCGGCCTCGGTACCGGCATGCTGATGCAGAATCTCGTTCTCGCAGTGCAGAACACGGTCAGTGTGCAGAACGTCGGTGCGGCATCGTCGACGGTGGCGTTCTTCCGTACCTTCGGCGGCGCGATCGGCGTCTCGGTTCTCGGCTCGCTCCTGGCAACTCGGGTTGCCGAGAAGTCCGCAGCAGGCCTGGCCCAGCTCGGCGTCGACAGCTCGTCGGGTGGCGGTGGATCACTCGATCTCACCGCACTGCCCGCGCCGGTCCTCGAAGTCGTCCGCACCGCCTACGGTGACGCGACCGGACGCATCTTCATGATCGCCGGCTTCGTTGCGATCGTCACGCTGATCGCGGTGATCTTCATTCCGAATCGCCCTCTGCGCCAGACGATCGACATCGCGACGACCCCTGCGCAGGGACCCAAGGACGAGCCGCAGGACCAGCTCGCGGAGATTCCGTCCTTCGGTGACACGCAAAAGTACGTCTCCGCCGAGCGCGAGGCCGAGTACGACGCCCATCGTCGCGTCGAGGGTCGGCACGAGGCTCAGCCGGGACAGCGCCCCTTCGAGGGTCTGAGCACCGACGCACGTGATCGACTGCTCGCACTGCTGCTACCCGAGCCGAAGGACACGTTGGCCGCACTGGACGAGGCCGAGACCATCCGCGCCGAAGTGATCGAACTGCAGCAGGAACTCGACGCGAAGATGCTCGATTTCGATGCAGTGTGCGAGCGGCTCCGTCGCCTCGGACTCAGCGAGCAGCAGATCGCCCGAGTGTTGGGAGACAACCACATTCCCGACAGTCGCAATCACTACGCACACGCAGGATTGAACGGACACAGCGTCAACTAGGTCCAGCGCCGACCAGGCCAAGCGTTACGGCAGTTCCCCGCACCCCCACCGGGAGTGCGGGGAATTTTCGTTCTCTATGCTCCAAGAACGGACCGGCCACCTTCTTTCGGTTCTGCACAGGCGGGAGAATCGCTCATGACACGTCGCCTCCAGATCTCCGCCGCCGCGGTCCTGGTAGCAGCGCTCGTCTGCGCATCGTGCGCAACCGAAGAGCGGACGCCCGGCGCCCCCATCGACGGTGCAACGGGGTCCGCTCCCGGACTCGGGTGGACTCTCACTCCCTCGGATGCGGGTATCGAGGGCGGCCAGTTCCGCAATCCCGTCCATGGCAGTGACACCGATTCGATGCACTCGGGTTCCATCTCCGACGGGTCGACGGTCGTCACGCTCGTCGGCCGCCTGGACGGCAGGGAGTTCGTCGACGCGACCCTGGTGGGCGCGAGCATCACAGACGGCTCGGTGCGCTGGCGTGCACCCGCGGACGATATCGTCGGCTGCGGTGAGAAATTCGTCGACGGGCAGGTCGTCTGCTACCGCGGCAACACCGGCACGACATCCGAGATCCTCACTGTCGACACCGAATCCGGAGAATCGAGCACTCGGGACACGGCCTTTCCGATCACGAGTCTGACCACCGCAGACGGCCACGTGTACACCTCCCGGGCGGTGCGCGATGGTGCGAGGGCGACGGTGTCTCGCGGCACTGCGGACGCCCTCGACGCGGACTGGTCGGTGCAGTTCGATTCCACGGCCTCGCCTGACGCACCGTTCGCGTCCACGCTGCACACCGAGAACGGAATCGGGTTGTTCGACGACGGCCGAGGAGTGTTCGCCTTCGACCTCGACACCGGCGACAACCTCTGGTCCAGAACGGTTCCCGACTGCGCCCGATCGGGCGTCGCCTCGCGCGACGGCGCAGTGCGGGTGGCGCGGGCCGACTGCTCGGACCCGAATGCGATCGTGGGTTCGGAAATCGTCGACACCGACGGAACCGTTCTCGCTGCAACGGATTCCGTGACCCTGCAGCAACCGACGTTCGATTCCCCCGCCGAGTCGAGTCCGCTACTGCTCGGAACGGGAGGCTATCGGCCGTCGAATCCCGACCCCGTGTGGACCGACGAGAGTCTGGTCTGGGCCGTTCCGTCGGACATCACCGGCCCCGCCGCGGCGTTCCTGTCCACCAACGGACTGGCCTACGCGGTCACGGGTTCGGTTGCACTGCTGCGCAACACCGACACGGCCACCGAGTCCGCGATCGACCTCGACACCGGGACCACGCTGTGGAGTCGAGAATCGGGGGCTTTCGCGGAGGTCGGTGCCCTCGACGGCGACGTCGCCACGCTGTTCGGACCGGAAGTGCTGCGCGGGATCGACGTCAGAACCGGATCCACGGTATGGGACATCCCCGTGGCGACGTTCGACGACGAGGGAATCGATCGACAGTCGTGGCCGATGTTCGATCGAGTCGACAGCGACTCGATCGACACCGACTCGATCTACAGCAGGGCACTGAGCATCTCGCTGCTACGAGCGAGATAGATCTTCCCCCGTCGTCGACGCTGCTTACCGACCCGGAATGTACTTCAGCGCCTTGACGAAGGGCGGCATGATCTTTGCCCACAGCTTCGGCGGAAGTCCGCGCGGCCCACCGAGGTTGAGCAGACGCGTCGTCGCGATGGTCTGCGACTCCGTGTACTTGAGCAGCCCCTCGGTACCGTGCCTGCGTCCGACACCGGACACGCCCATGCCGCCCATCGGAGCGCCGGTGGTGCCCCACGTCGGCGCGTAGCCCTCATCGACGTTGACGGTGCCCGAATGCAGCCGCGCCGCAATGGCTTCGCCCTGCGCCTTGGTCTTGGCCCACACGCTGGCGTTGAGTCCGTACTCGGTGTCGTTGGCCTTCTCGATGGCCTCGTCGACGTCGGCGACGGGGTAGATCGACACCAGCGGCCCGAAGGTCTCGGTTGCCGCGCATTCCATGTCCTCGGTGACGTTCGTCAGCAGCGTCGGCTCGTAGAACAGCGGGCCGATGTCGGGGCGTGCATTGCCGCCTGCGACGACGGTCGCGCCCTTGACCTTGGCGTCGTCGACGTGGGCCGAGACCGTCTTGATCTGATCCTCGGAGATGAGGCTGCCCATCTCGATGCCGAATTCGTAGTCGGCTCCGAGGCTCATGTTGCGCACCCGCTGACCGAACTTCTCGGTGAACTCCGCGGCGATCGACTTCTCGACGTAGATACGTTCGATGGAGATGCAGAGCTGGCCGGAGTTGGAGAAGCAGGCCCGCACGGCCGCGTCGGACACTTCCCGCAGGTTGGCACCCTTGGCGACGATCATCGCGTTCTTGCCGCCGAGCTCGGCGGAGAATCCGATGAGTCGACGCCCGGCCTGCTCGGCCAGCAGCTGACCGGTGGCGGTGGAGCCGGTGAACATGACGTACTCGGTGTTCTCGACGATGGCGGTTCCCACCACCGAACCCGGGCCGGGAACCACGGCGAACAGGTCACGGGGCAGACCGGCCTTGTAGAGCAGTTCGACGCAGGCGAGCGCGCAGTACGGCGTCTGGCTGTCCGGCTTGAGCACCACTCCGTTGCCTGCCAGCAGTGCCGGGATGGCGTCGGACACCGCGAGGGTCATCGGGTAGTTCCACGGGGAGATGATTCCGACGACGCCCTTCGGCTGGTACCGGATCCGAGTCTTGGTCAGCACGGGCAGCATGCCGGTGACCTTCTTCGGGGCCAACAGCTTCGCGGCGGTGCGCGCGTAGTGCCGAGCGGTCATCGAAATGTCGAGAACCTCTTCGAGGGCAGCGGCGCGGGACTTGCCGGTCTCGGCCTGCGCCATGTCCATCAGCTCGTCGCGGTGGGCGAGCACCAGGTCGCGGTAGCGGTGGAAGATCTCGGCGCGCTCGGACACGGGGCGCTTGGCCCAGGCCACCTGAGCTGCGCGAACGCGTGCGATCGCAGCGGTCGCGTCGGCGGCGGTGCCCACCGGGATGGTCGCCAGCTCCTTGCCGGTGAACACCTCGGTGATGGTTTTCGTCGGCCGCGATTCGGCGTCGGGGATGGCGATGAGATCGGCGAGCCGGGAGAAGGTCGAGGCGGACGGTGCTGGCATGGACTGGTCCCTACTGGTGAGTAGTGTTTTGAGTAACAGACAACCTACCTGGTCTTCGGCTCACTTCACAGGGCCGAAATTACCGAATCCTGTGGCACGATGGTCAGTGGTCTACCGGACGTCGGGGCGTACGGAGCTACAGGGTGGGAAATATATGCGCAAGGCATTCGTTCTGGCCGGAGCCGCGGCACTGATGCTGTCGTTCGCAGGGTCGGCCCAGGCCGATCCACTGCAGGATTTCATCGCTCCGCCGAGCGATCCGGATGCGTATCTCCCCACCTCACTCGGTGATCCATGGTTCGACCCGCCTGCCGGGTACGAGAACCTGCAGCCCGGCACGGTGCTGAACCGTCGCGACGTCGCGGTCACCCCCGAGGCGTCGTCCGTGCAGTTGCTATTCCGCTCCACCGATTCGAAGAACCGACCCATCGCCGCGGCGACGACGGTCCTGACGCCCACCGCGCCGTGGACCGGAGCCGGAGATCGTCCGGTCATCGCGTACAACGAGGCAACGGACTCGCTCGGTAATCAGTGCGCGCCGTCGTACACGCTGCCGCGCGGCAACAACAAGGAAGTCGATCAGGTCCGGATTCTGCTCGACCGCGGCTACACGGTCGTCGTCACCGACTACCAGGGTCCTCGGCAGGCCTATTCGGCCGGTCTCGTCTCCGGACACACCGTGCTCGACGGCTTACGCGCATCCCAGAGTGCAGGAGTGGCTGCGGACGCGCCGATCGGCATCACCGGCTACTCCGGCGGTGCCATCGCCTCGGGTTGGGCCGCCCAGTTGGCTCCCGAGTACGCGCCCGAGTTGAACATCTCCGGTGTCGCGTTCGGTGGCCCGCCGACCGACTACAAGATTCTGCAGACCTCTCTGAACGGCCAGATCGGTTCCGGTCTGTTCACTGCGGCGACCATCGGATTGTCCAGGGAGTACCCGGAGATGCGGGAGCTCGCCAACGACAACGGGAAGCGACTGGCTTTGGCGCAGAAGGATCAATGCGTCGATGTGTTGTCGTATTCGGGACTGTTGTTGCTGGACCAGCGAAATCTCTCCAACGTGCCTGATGTCTTCGACCACCCGATCACCAAGGCCGTCGTCGAAGAGAACCGGATGGGCCAGACGACTCCGGACGCACCGATCTACATCTACCAGGGCATGCAGGACTTCCTCATTCCCAAGGAAGGTGCCGAGGCCGTGCAGGACCAGTGGTGCGCGGCGGGAGCGTCGGTTCGCCTCGAATTGGTCCCCGGGGATCATTCGGTGGCGCAGACCAACGGCCGTCCCGGTGCGTACGACTGGCTCGGGCAGCGGCTCGCCGGAGAGTCCACCTCCGGGTGCGAACGCGTGACCCGGTAGGAGTGGAGCCTGCGGAACGACCATGGAAGCTCGTCAGCAGTGGAGCCTGCGGAACGACCATGGAAGCTCGTCAGCAGTGGAGCCTGCGGAACGACCATGAAGGCCAGCAGCGCTTGACCCTCACGCCACGGGAGGCAGCACAGTGTCTTTCGTGAGTGATTCTTCCTTCGTCGGCAACGAGACGTTCGGCAGCGACCAGGACAGCATGCAGGTCGGTACTGTCGCACGGTTGGTGGGTGTCAGCGTCCGGACGCTGCATCATTACGACGAGATCGCGTTGGTGGTGCCGTCGGGCAGAACTCCGAAGGGCTATCGGACGTACTCGTCGGCCGATGTGGAGCGGCTGCATCAGGTGTTGACCTATCGCGAGCTCGGGTTCGCGCTCGACGTCATCGCGGCGTTGCTCGACGATCCCGCGGTCGACGCCATGGCGCATCTGCGTCGGCAGCGAGAGTTGTTGAACGAGCGAATCGATCACTTGCACGCAATGGCTGCGGCCGTGGACAAGATGATGGAGGCGAAAAAGATGGGTATGCAACTGACTCCCGAGGAGCAGCGCGAGATCTTCGGTGACAACTGGACCGGCGAAGAGTACGCAGAGGAAGCCGAGCAACGCTGGGGCGAAACCGACGAGTGGAAGCAGTCGCAGGAGCGGACGGCGTCGTTCACCAAGGACGACTGGAAGGCCATCAAGGACGAGGCCGATCTCCTCGAAGCGGATCTCGCAGCCGCGATGCAGCGGGGTGTGTCACCGGATTCCGCCGAGGCCGGGGTACTGGCCGAGCGTCATCGGGCATCGATCGAACGGTACTACGACTGCGGTTACGAGATGCAGGTGAACCTGGCGGAGATGTACATCGCCGACGAGCGATTTGCCAAGCACTACAACGGGATTGCGTCCGGCTTGGCGCAGTATCTTCGCGACGTCATCGTTGCGAACGCCGCTCGCCAGGGTTGACGCGAGCCATCAGGGACCGCTCGTGTGCGGTCGATCCACCCCAGACTCCGTACTTTTCGTCCGAGTCGAGTGCGTGTTGTAGGCAGCGCGCGATCACGGGGCATCGATCGCACACGAGCTTCGCCTGTCGCTCGAGGTTTCTCAGCGAGTATCCCCGCAGTCCCAGGGGCGGGTAGAACATCGAGACCGGCATCGAGCGGCAGGCAGCGTTCATCTGCCAATCCCAGTGCTCGGAGATCGGTTGCATTGCTTGCGTTCTCATCGGCAGCATCCACCCCTTTCGATCAGAGATTCAGTATTCGGCGGGTGTTGCCGGATGTGACTGCGCGCCAGTTCCCGAGTCCGCCGTCCGCGGCACGTGCGCTGAGCAGGGTTCTGCGATCGATCACTGTCGAAGTCCTTCGGTCCGCCGTCACAAACTGACGTTAGCGTCACATATGAGATAAACCGCAGTCAACGGTGACATATACCAAGACAGGTCGGACTAGCATTGCGCGATGACAACCGATCGCTCTACCCCGAGCCCCATGCAGTTCCTCGGGTACACGTTCGGACGCGTCCTGCCCGCGTCGATGCAAGACTGGGTTCGAAACGATCTGGTGGGTAATGGTGCCCAGGTTCGCTACATCGCGCGCTTCGTTCTTCCGATCGTTCCGCTACTGCTGCTGTTCCTGCTGATCCCTGGCCCGCTGTGGATGTCCCTGGCGATGATGTCGCTGCTGTTCATTCCGCTGGTCTACTTCTCGATCGCGCTGATGAACGTCTATCGGCGGCATCGTCTGCTGATCCACGGCCTCGACCCGCAGATGATCAACGCCAAGGCCCAGAGCCGGGTCGACCGCACTCGTGACGACTACGAACGGCGTCACGGCCGCGGTTGATGTTCCAGCGATAGTCTGTGCCGCATGACGTCACCTGTGGAATTCAAGGCAACAGCTGATCTGGCCGACGAGATCGGTCCCGATATCCGCAGTTGCGACACCCAGTTCATCCAGTTCGGCAAGCACACGGAGTTCGTGGGCCCCATCACCACCATTCGCTGCTTCCAGGACAATCTGCTGGTCAAGCAGACCCTGAGCGAACCCGGCAACGGTGGCGTACTGGTGGTCGACGGCGATGCCAGCGTGCATACCGCGCTGGTCGGAGACATCATCGCCGGACGCGGCGTCACCAACGGTTGGGCGGGTGTCATCGTCAACGGTGCGGTGCGCGACTCCGCGATTCTGCGCACGCTCGAGATCGGCGTCAAGGCACTGGGCACCAACCCGCGCAAGAGCACTCAGACCGGCTCGGGCGAGAAGAACGTCCCGGTGAGCTTCGGCGGAGTGACCTTCAACCCGGGCGAGATCGTCTACAGCGACCACGACGGCGTCGTCGCGGTCTAGCCCATGTACGGCGGCAGGCCAGAATGCCTGCCGCCGCAATGTTCTTACTTCACGAACGCGAGCAGCGCGTCGTTCACTTCCTGGAAGTGCGTCCACAGCAGCCCGTGCGGTGCGCCCTCGACCTCGACGTACGTCGCCTCCGGGAACACCTTGTGGAACTGCCGGCCCGTCGAATCGATCGGCAGGATGTTGTCGGCCGTGCCGTGCAGGATCAGCGTCGGCTTGCCCGATTCGCGGACCTTCTCCACATCGCCGCGGAAATCCTCGAGCCAGGTGGGCACGACGGCGTAAGCAGCCACGGGAGCGCTGCCGGTCGCGGTGTTCCAGCTCGCCCGGACCGCGGCCTCGCTGATGCGGGTCCCGAGGTTCTCGTCGAGGTTGTAGAAGTCCTTGTAGAAATTGTCGAACCAGGCGAAGCGGTCCTCGCGAGCAGCACTGTCGATGCCGTCGAACACCGACTGAGGAACGCCGGTGGGGTTGTCGTCGGTCTGCAGCAGGAACGGCTCGAGCGAGGCGAGGAACGCGAACTTCGCGACGCGATCCGTGCCGTACTTCGCGGCGTAGCGCGCGAGTTCACCTGTGCCCATGGAGAATCCGACCAGGATGACATCGTTCAGATCGAGCTCGGTCAGCACCTTGTCCAGGTCCGAGGCGAAGGTGTCGTAGTCGTATCCGACGGTCGGCTTGCTCGACTGACCGAATCCGCGGCGGTCGTAGGTGATGACGCGGTAGCCGGCGTCGAGCAACGCCCGCGACTGACGTTCCCAGGAGTTGCCGTCGAGCGGGTAGCCGTGGATGAGCACGACGGGCTGACCGGTGCCGTGATCCTCGTAGTAGACCTCGACGGGTGTGGAGTTCTCGGTTCCGACGTTGATGTGCGCCATGATCCTGCCTTCCTGTGGTCCTGAGCCGAGCAGGAGAACGGTCGTTCTCTCCGCATGTGGACTACTGTAGAGAACGTTGGTTCTCTCGGCAAGGGGTAGACGATGACGAATACGGAACTCGGGCGGGACGACGTGATCCGAGCAGCGGACGCGCTGTTCTACGCCCGCGGAATTCAGGCCGTCGGCATGGACGAACTGCGCACTGCGGCTGGCATCTCTCTCAAACGCATGTACTCCCTGTTCCCGTCGAAGACCGCCATCGTGGCCGAGGTTCTTCGCGGTCGCACCCGCCAGTGGAACGACGGCATCCATGCCGAAGCCGCCGTTCACCAGTCTCCCCGCGAGAAACTGCTGTCGATCTTCGACTTCCTGGACCACTGGTTTCGCGAGGACGACTTTCGCGGTTGTGCGTTCATCAACTCCTTCGGCGAATTGGGCGCAACCATGCCCGAGGTCGCCGACGCCGCGCATCAGCACAAGAAGAACTTCATCGAGTACGTCACCCGATTGGCCGTCGAAGCCGGCTGCGCACCGACCGTCGGGCTGCAGATCGCGTTGCTCGCCGAGGGCGCTCAAACCACGGCGGCCATCACCGAACTGGCCGAATCTGCCGCTGCGGCAAAGACTGCGGCCGAGGTTCTGCTGGATTCGAGCGCGGGGCAGGTCGATCGCTGACCTCTCCCATCGAGAATCACTGACATTTGACACTGAAATCCTTCGCGGGGCGGCGTTAGCGTCGAAGGCATGAGCAAGCTACGAATCCTCGCCGCCCTCACCGTGTCGACGTCCCTGCTGGTCAGTGGATGCTCCACATCCGACGAGCCGTCAGCCGTCGAGTCGACCACCACCACGCCCTCGACCGGAACCATCAGAACCGACGATGTCCAGGCGGCCTTGGACGCGATGGTCGACGCCGGGTCCGTCGCCGCTGTCGCGCAGGTACGTGACGGCGAGGATTCATGGTCGGGAGCCGCAGGCCTCGTCGAACGCGACGGCACCGAGGCCGCGTCCGCCGACGACCCGGTCCGCATTGCCAGCGTCACCAAGGCAATGGTTGCTGCCGTCGTGCTTCAGCTGGTGGACGAGGGGAAGCTCGAGCTCGATCAGCAGGTCGACGAGTTGCTTCCCGGCCTGCTCCCGAGGGCGGTGACCGTTCGCCAGCTACTCGACCACACCAGCGGCGTTCCCGACTACTTCACCGGTTTCGACTCAGCGGAGCAGATCGCCGCCCGCGCGAACGATGCCGTCACCGACGACGAGTTGCTCGCCCAGGCTGTGGCCACGCCCTGGACGAGCGAGCCCGGGCAGGAGTTCAGCTACGCCAACACCAACTACGTCCTGCTCGGGAAGATCATCGCCGATCTGGACGGCAAGTCCATCGGACAGTCGTTGCAGGACAGGATCTTCGATCCCCTGGAGATGACCGACACGGCGTACCCCACCGATTCGACGCTCGACGCCGATGCCCTGCACGGTTACGTTCTGGACAACGGGACGTACACCGACGTCACCGAGTACGACGCCAGCATCTGGTCGGCGGGGGCGGCAGTGGTCTCCACCGTGGCCGACATGAACACCTTCTTCAGAGGGCTGTTCGACGGCACGCTGATCCCGCAGAACCTGATCGACGAAATGCAGGTCGTGACGCCGTCCACGTACGGACTCGGCCTGCTGCTCGGCGGAGACGCGTGCAACCCCGGCTCGGGCGAGCTCGTATTCGGCAACCGCGGCAACGGCTTCGGCTACCGCACCTACGCGTTCTCGAGCCCGGACGGTCAACGTCAGGTATCGCTGGCCTGGACCACGGCCGGTCCGAACCCGGCCGCCGATCCACTCGAGCAGCCGGCCGCCGAAGCGTTGATCGCCGGACTCACCTCGACCTGCCCGGCGTAGAACTCACAGCACGCTCACCCAGCCGTGCACCTCGTCGCTGGTGAGCGCGGCCTGGTGTCGCTTACGCAGAGTCAGCGTCACCGGGCCGGTTTCCTTGGTTCCTAGTGCGCGACCGTCGATTTCGTACACCGGAGCAACTCCGGCCGAGGTGCCGCAGACGAACACCTCGTCGGCGATGTACAGCTCTGTGAGATCGACCGTCCGCTCCTGAACCGTCAGCCCTTCCTCACGCGCCAGGGTCAGAATGGTCCGACGGTTGATGCCGTCGAGAATGTCGCTGGTGACGTCCGGGGTCACGAGCACGCCGTTCCGGACGAGGAAGATGTTCGCGGCACTGAGTTCGCACACGTGGCCGTTGATGTCGAGGAAGATGCAGTCGTCGAAACCGCTGTCGATCGCATCCTGTTTGGCGAGAACAGAATTGACGTACGCACCGTTGACTTTGGCGCGCGATGGAATGGCGTTGTCGGGGATTCGACGCCACACACTCGTCTTCAACCGCATGCCGTCCTGCGGGACAATGGGATTGGCGTCGTACAGAAAGATCGACACCGTGGTGTGCAGCCCGCGCACCCGAGTTCCGGGAATCGATTCGTCCACGTGGACGGTAGCTCGAACGTAGACCTCGGCCGTCGGGGCGTTGGCGTCGACCACGTCGCGTGTCGCCTGTACGAACCGCTCGAACGTCCACTGCGACGCGAACGTGTCGATGCCGATGATCTTGCAGGACTCGACCAGTCGCTGGTAGTGATCGAGCAACCGGAACGCGGTACGCCGATCGCCGTCCACCTGCACGGGGAAGACGGTGTAGACGCTGAGCCCGTACAGAACGGCCGAGGTCGCTACTCCGAGCGTCGCATCCTGCGCCTCGACCAAACGGTCGCCGAAATACACCTTCGAGTGTGGAAGAGCCATGCGGCGATGCTAGTCGCCCGGCAAGTCCGAGCGACAACACATTTCTCGTCGTATGGTCGAGTCCATGAGCGCACGAACAGTACAGACCCGCACCCTGTGGAACGACGGCCCCGAGGTGGGTGCCATCGGCCTGGGATGCATGGGAATGACCTGGGCATACAAGGCCGACGACCGGACGGAGAGCCCCGATCACGTCATCGGGCACGCCCTGGACCTGGGTGTGAATTTCATCGACACGGCCGATGTGTACGGACCGTTCACCAACGAGGAGGTCGTCGGCACGGCCATCGGTAGCCGACGCGACGAGGTGATCCTCGCGACCAAGGGCGGTCTCGAATCTCATATCGGCGACGCCGGAGAGCCGGTCATTTCGGGCCCCAACGGCAAGCCCGAGCACCTGCGCTCGGCGATCGACGATTCACTCCGTCGCCTGGGCGTCGACCACATCGATCTGTACTACCTGCATCGCCCGGATCCCGAGGTGGACGTCGAAGACAGCATCGGCGCGATGGCCGAGGCCGTGCAGGCCGGAAAGGTTCGTGCACTGGGCGTCTCGGAGTTCACCGTCGAGCAGCTCGATCGGGCCCAGCAGGTGCATCCGATCTCGGCCGTGCAGTCCGAACTGTCACTGTGGACGCGCGACCACCTGGCGACCTCCCTGAAGTGGACGCAAGACAACGGTGCGGCATTCGTCCCGTTCTCACCGCTGGGCCGCGGCTTTCTGACCGGGAACTTTCGCGGAACCACGCCTGCCGCAGACGATTTCCGTTCACGATTGCCGCGCTTCAGCCAGGACAACCTCGATGCCAACCTCGTGATCGTCGACGCCATCGCGGCGGTCGCCGACGAGCTCGGTGCGACGCCTGCGCAGGTGGCCTTGGCGTGGGTTCTGGCGCAGGGTGAACATGTGGTCCCGATTCCCGGCACCCGGCGCACGTCGCGTCTGGACGAGAACGCGGGAGCGGCCGAGTTGACCCTGAGCGCCGATCACCTCGCTGCACTCGACGCTTTGCCGGCTCCCGCTGGTGGTCGCTATTGAGATCGTCGGTGTCGACCCTGCCGCCGACCTGGGCCTCGCCGAGAAGATTCTCGCAGTGCAGAAGAGTTCGTATGCAGTCGAAGCAGGACTGATCGGCGACAGCAGGATTCCGTTGCTGCACGAGTCGGTGGACGATCTGTGCGCCGCACAAGTCCACTGGCTCGTCGCGCGAGAAGGTGACGAAATCCTCGGTGCCGCTGCATGGTCCGAGGCGGAGATCGATCGCGTGGTGGTGGCTCCACACGCACATCGACGAGGAATCGGACGCGGTTTGGTCGACGTGATGTTGGATTCGATTGTGGGACAACGAGTTCAGGTTGCTAACGGACGAGACAATGCGCCGGCCCGCAGGTTGTACGAGTCACTCGGCTTCGTACACACCGAAGATCAAGAAGTACTGCCGGGACTGTGGCTGGCTCGCTACGAACTCGTTCGCTGATCGTTGTCGGAGTTACGCGGGCGAGCGACGAACCAGATCAGTGCACCGGTTATCGGCATCAGCAATACAAATACGCACCACCAGAATTTCGTGCCCCTACGCGACTGAGTGCTGCGAAATATCGACACCCACGCAACAACGACGAGCACCAGCCACAACACGACCACGGACATCCAGGCAAGGTCGAACGCCAGCGGAAGTGTGGGATTGACCTCGGCGCTGATTTTCACCCGACTCCCTTCGACTCCGAACTCCACCTTGTCGAGTTCGATCGCATTAGGCTGCGGCCATGACCGCGTGGATCGAAGTGCTCACGGCTATGACAAGTGAATCGAACATACCGTTGCGCGGCACTATCGAGGAAGTCCACGAAGCGGGCAGCCCCGAGTCCTTTCGTCACGGATTCGCCTACAGCGGAACGCCGCCGGTTCTGATCGCGCCCGAAGACAGCTGTCGGGTATGGCGATCCGGGCGAAAGACTCGCCTGGAACGCATCGACGGCAGTCCCATCTTCATCAGCGACGGCACGCGCGCCTGGGACTTCACGGGCCCGGCCGACCGGCCTCGCGTCGGCCCACTCGGCAGAGTGATCTACCTGGGGCCCAGCCAATTCTTGTTGCAGCAACGCAGTACCGCCGAATGGGCCGGCAACGAGTTCGCCCAACCCACCGGGCCGGTGGAGACGGTCGAGTTCGCGGGGCGCAAGTGTTGGACGGTTCGGTTGGCTCCGCCGGAGGGCAAGCCGTATCCGCTCCGAATCTGGGTCGACGTCGAGTCCGGCTTCATCCTGGGTGACCGCATCGACGAAGTCGGAATCGGTTCGCAGTTCGTCGAACTCGCAGTGGGCGAACCGATCGACGAGGCGTTGTTCGTCTGGGACGGGCCCGCATACACCACCGAGGAGTACCACCAACTGCTCGAGGACGAGTCGAGGGCGTCGCGCCGCGAGCACGTCCAGTGGTTCACAGACCAGGTGACATCGACGCCGCTGACCGTTCGCGCACCTTTGGATTTCACTCCCGAGGACGTTCGCATCGCCGGTGACGGGGGCTTCGATACCGGTTCTCGCAGAACGTTCCTGGGCCGCCGTCCCCGCAGTGACGAGGGATGGGCACCGAAGTGGAGGGTGACGCACTATGTGTGGTCCACGCAGGACTGGGACTGGGCGGCCGGGGCGTCCGACACGGAGTTGGACGACGCTGCAATCTTCGAGTTACAGGAATCGTTGCACCCAGGGGATCCGGTGGACCGTGGTCGGCGAGTCGCGGTACGTCGCGATTCTCTGCGCGGAACCGACTGAGTTGCGTCTCGACAGATCACCTCTACCGGTGTCGCTATCGCGCTTGCCCTGTTCGCCATGGCTGTTTTCTCGATCGTCCGTGACCGCTACATGGGATTCTTTGCCAAGTTGGCATGGATTCTCGTTGCGTTCGTTCTGCCCATCATCGGGCCGATCCTGTGGTTCACAATCGGTAAGCGGTATTCCTACGGGCCGAGCGGCGGCAACAGTTAGCCGCCGCTAGTGACCGAGAGCTCTCCTGAGATCGACATTCACCAGATGGCCTGCCTGAGCGCGCAACCATTCGATCGTCTGCAGACTCGGCGCAGGTGCGTGAGCCAGCAGCGCCCATCGGAGCTGGGTATTCGGTCGTAAATCGAACTGCACCAGCACTTCCGGAACGGTAGGCCACGGTGAGCTCCACACGACACGGTCGAACTCACTGCTCTCGACCACCCGAGGCGGCGGCGCGTCCTGGAACATCACCGGCCAGGCGAAGCCTCGATTGTGCGGGTGCAGATCGGGATGCATCAGCGCATTCCACACGAAGCGCGCAGGCGGCGACAACGAAGCCGTGCCGCTCCCGAGAACCATCATCGACCCACCGTACGCAACGGCCGACCTCCGAGTCCGTCCCTCGGGCAGGCAGGTTGTGCTGATTACAGGCAGGGCTGTGCCCTGAGACTGGTGTTGGTGGTCAGGCGGGTTGTCGTGGTTCCTCGTCCCCGGTGTCGTCATGCTGGTCCGGCGGGTACAGCACCTCTTCGGGGTGGTGTGCGTGATTGATCAGCCCACGCCTACGCGGGTCCATCCCGGCCGGTGGATGCCACAGGGTCCGGCCTGGGTAGCGATGTGCTGCTGTGGTTTTGGTGGTCGACCACTTTCCTGGTCCGGTGCCGACGAGTGCGTGGTGCATGTCGCAGCCGAAGGTCAATCCGTCGATGTCGGTGTTGCCGCCGTCTATCCAATCGGTGAGGTGGTGGGCTTGGCACCAGGTTGCGGGGCGGGTGCAGGAGGGGAAGCTGCAGCCGCGGTCTCGGGCGATGAGCACGATGCGTTGGTCTGCGGAGGCGATGCGTTTGGAACGACCCAGATACAGGGCTCTGCCGTCGTCGTCGAAGATCGTCAGGTAGTGGTGGGCATGGGAAGCCATGCGGATCGCGTCGCGGATCGACACGCGGGATCCGGTAGCGGTCTTCGCGTAACCGCAGCCGGCTTCGAGATCCTTCAGGGTCATGGTGACGATCGCGGTGACGGGCAGGCCTCGGTGTGTGCCGAGAGTCCCGGAGGCGAGGGTGTGCCGGAGCGCCAGTTTCAGGGCGTCGTGACGACGTTCGTTCTGGGTGCGGATGTCACGCTGGGCTGCGGCCTCGCGCGTTGACGCCGCTGCCTCGGCCCGTGCCTGACTGCTCTCAGTATCGCCGTGCCCGGCAGCGGTACGACCGGCAGCAGAGGCGTCGGAGTAGGCGTCGTCAGAGCCTGTACCGCAACCGCATTCGATGCCGCCTCCGCATTCGTCGTGACCGCATTCGTCGTGACCGCAAGGGCCGTCACCGCAAGGGCCGTCACCGCATGGACCGTCGTTCCAGAGTCCCGCATCACGTCGCCACCGGTTTTCCCGCTCAGGTAGCGGTGGTGTTTCGGGATTGGAGTCCCCCGATCCTGCATCATTCGCCCCTGCTTCGCGGGGCGTGGTCCCGGGCTGCGGTCGTGCGTGGGCATCCTCGCCCGAGGTGTGGTCGTCCTCGTCGCTTCCGGTGTCGTCGTCGGTGATCGGTTTGCCGTCGGCGGGGTTGTACATGCCGGGTTTCGCGGCTTTGGAGAACAGGGCTTCGAGGTAGGCGCGTAGTTCGGGGTCGACGCAGAATTTTCCTTCCGACATCCCGTCGACCCCTTGCTCGCCGAGGTAGAAGAACGCATCCCTCCGCTTCCGTGGCTTCGGCGGGTTTCCGTCGTCATCGTCATCATCGTGGTCGCCGTCCGGGTTCACCATCGCGTCGAGGCACGCCACCACCGGCGCGAAATCGTCCGGCCGCAATTTCACTGCCTGTTCCACCAACTGTCGTTCGGCGAGATCGCGGGTCTGCGGATCGATACTCGAGGGCAGATGGCGGAAGAATTCGCGGATCATCTGCACATGCTTGGCATCGAGCAACCCCGCCCGCAGTGCTTGCGCTGTCCGCGGCAGCAACGGGGTCAGTACTTCTCCGGAGAACGCAGTCCGGTCACCCAATTCCGCGGCCAGACGGACTCGTGCTCCTGCTGCTCGAGGGGTGATCCGCAGCATCCACGCCACCGAGGACGGGACCGAGCCCGGATACACGTCGAGGCCGTGCTGCGCGATCAGCTCGTTCAGCCAGGTGTACGAGTACGCCGACAAGGATCGGGTCACCGTCTCCATGCGTTGGATCACCGCACGCCGGTCGGCGTTCGTCCACGACGCCGACGCCTGTTCCGCCAACTCGGCAACCGCGGCCTCGACCCGCTCCACGAATGCCGACAAGTCGGGATCGGACACGTCAGGGGTAGGCGGCACCGTATCGATGCCGTCCACCCCTGATCCGCCGTCCCCCGAAAGCATGAACAAAATCTACCGCGACCCACCGACAAGTTTCGAACAGATTTACGAACAGGGCGAGAAGGCTGTCGACGGCTCCGCCCACCATCTACGCAGTCACGGTGGTAGGGACTGACGTGAGCCATCCGAACCGCATGATCGGCATTCGGAGCTGAACGATCCTGGCTTGAACAATTCGCCTGGCGGGTGGTGGCTCAACCTGTCAGCGGGCGCACTCGATGTCGGTAGCGTGAGGGCTATGGCATCGAGCACGTATCGCCCGGAATGGTCGAACGACGATCTGCAGCAGAATGTCTCGGAAGCGCAGTGGGTGGACTACAACCTCGACGGCCTCGCCACAACCACAGTGGGCTCGCTGGTCCCCACTGTGTTCGACGCCTATGCCCGTGTCCTGTATCCCGTACGTGCCAGCACGACCCAGCATGCGTCGTCGAAAACCGTTGCACCCTGGCGTGATCAGCTGGAATCCATCATCGAAGTACTCGCTCGAAGCACGACAACACCGGATGAGTGCTGGTTCGCCGTCTGGGAAGGCAACACAGCACTCGACGACATTCGCGCGACGGCACCGACCGCAGCCATCGCCGGCTACGACTATTTCCTGTTGAAGGGACCGGTCTCACGCGCAGCGGACACACTCGAAGGATTGTCACCGAATCTGTGGTGGCCCAGCGATCACACATGGTGCGTGGCTCAGCACTTCGACTTCCCCTGCGCGTATCTCGGTGGCAGCACGGAGACTGTCTCGGACATCCTTGCGCTCGCCGAAGTCGAGTCCCGGGTGGTCCGCGTCAATCAGAACATCACTGCCGGCTACGGCTAGGCCCACTAGCCATTCGGCGACAAATCTCGACCACCCCGCTGCGTCAGAACTGCGCCCTCGGCGCTCCCGTTCCCGGGTCTATTTGGAATGGTCCGCTGGCAGAAGGTGCTATCGGGAAGTCGAAGATCGCGGTGGGGATGTACACGGTGGCACAGGAATTGGGGATGTCCACCACCCCGGACAGGCGTCCTTCGATCGGGGCCGAACCCAGCAACAGGTACGCCTGCTCGGGGCTGTAGCCGAACTTGGTGAGGTAGTCGATCGCGTGCATGCATGCGTTCTGATACGACAGGTCGGAGTCCAGATACTTCTGCTCACCGTCGAGGGTCACCGAAATACCCGAGAACGCAATCCATTCCGAGTACTGCGGTGCCGTGTTACCGGGCATGAAGATCGCGTTCTCGCTCACCCCGTAGGTCTCCATGCCACCCTTGATGAGGTCGACATGCAGGTCCATGAAGCCGCCCATCTCGATGGCTCCACAGAACGTGATCTCTCCGTCTCCCTGCGAGAAGTGCAGGTCGCCGAAGGACAACTTCGCCCCCGGCACGAACACCGGATAGAAGACGCGAGTGCCCTTGGTGAGGTTCTTGATGTCCTGATTTCCGCCGTTCTCGCGGGGCGGTGCCGTGCGCGCGGCTTCACCTGCGACACGGGAGAATTCGTCGCCGCTCAGTGATCCGAGAATCGCCCCGTCGAGTTCTGGGGCAAGCGCCAGTGGCGGAACACGATTGGGGTCGGTGGCGATCAAGGCACCTTCACGGGCGTTCCACTTCGCCAACAACTGCGCCGATGGCGCGGTCCCCATGAGGCCGGGATGGGTGATGCCGGTGTACTTCACGTGCGGAACGTGACGAGATGTGGTGGTCTGCCCCGAGAAATCCCAGATTGCCTTGTACGCGTCGGGGAATCGATCGGTGAGGAACCCGCCGCCGTTCTCCTTGGCGAAGATTCCCGTGTAACCCCAGCCCTGACCGGCCAGCGGACCCGAATCCTCCTGCGGGATCGGCCCTACGTCGAGGATGTCGACGATCAACAGGTCGCCGGGCTCGGCTCCCTCGATGTGGAACGGCCCGGACAGTGTGTGCACGTTGTTGAGCGGCGCATTCAGAATGTCCTCGGCGGAATCGTCGTTGTGGATGGCCCCGTCGAACCATTCGCGGCAGTGGGCTCGAAAAGATGTGCCGGGTTTGACCGTGACCGCCGCCGGAATGTCGGGATGCCATCGGTTGTGGCCGACGATCTCCTGTTCGGTGAAACTCTTCGTCGAGTCGAGCGGAAACAGCAGTTCGGGCACTGAACACCTCCGGTTGCGCGGATTCCCCTGCCTCGATCATTGCACCGTCGCGGTGCATCCGGCCGCATATGGCATGTAAATCTTGTATGACGTTGTGCCGGAACGTCGCTGATGCGACATCTAACGCTACCCTCGGATACGTGCCCACCTACAGCTTCCGCTGCGCACAGCGTTGCGCCCCCGTCGAGCAGCGATTCTCCATGGCCGACGTGCCCTCGGAGGTGCCGTGTCCGGCATGCGGGCAGGCGGCAGCCCGAAAGATCTCCTCACCCGTTCTCGGTAGAGGAAACAGCGCCGCGATGCAAGCGCACGATGCCGCCCGCGCCACTGCGGACACGCCCGCCGTCGTCTCGTCCGTGCCTCACCAGGGGAGGGCGGCGACAAGAACGACATCGAACCCGCTTCATCGACGCCTACCGCGACCCTGACCCCCGCGTTTCCCTTTCCGCCCGACGGGGAAGTCCGACGGCATGTCCGAGCTACCTCCTCCCCCATCCATCGCCGACGGCGCCGCCACCGATGACGTCGTCGCCTGGGTTGCCGAGCACCTGGGCGATCTGACTCGCGAGGGGGCGGACGGGGTTACTGCCGGTGCCATTCGAGGTGGACAGTCCGCTGCCGATACCGCGCTGGCCGGACTCGACATCACCGGCTATGCCCGCGATAGAAGCACGGTCCTCCCGGTGAATCGCCGAGGCGCGAGCCGCATGTCGCCGTACATCCGCCACGGACTGCTGACGCTGCGCGAAGTGTGGGACGCGGTCGCCGACGCTCCCTCCCGCGACCGTTCCCGCTACCGCGACGAGTTGATGTGGCAGGAATATGCTCGCCACCTCTATGCACGGGTCGGAACGGATCTCGGCCGTTCGCTCCGCCGTGAGCAGCCGCGTCCGCAGGGCTGGACCGCGCAGCCGTGGCCCGAGGAGATGAACTGCATGTCCTCGGTGGTCGGTGAATTGCACGAGGACGGTTGGCTCGTCAATCAAACTCGCATGTGGCTGGCGTCCCAGTGGGCAGTCCGCGCCGGTGCGACGTGGCGCGATGGTGAGGACGAGATGTTCGCCCACCTGCTCGACGGCTCACGCGCCGCCAATCGCCTCGGCTGGCAGTGGACCGTCGGTACCGGAAGCGGGAAGGTCTACGGCTTCAGTCGGTGGCAGGTGAACAAGCGAGCACAGTCCCTGTGCCGCAACTGCGCACTGAAAGATGCGTGCCCCATCGAGAATTGGCCCGACGACGATCTCGGCCCCGCGGTCGACGGCCCGGATCTGAACAAGGCTCCGATTCCCGCCGGCCCTGTCCACGTCGAAGGCACTGGCGCAGAACAAGTGTGGATCACCGCAGAGTCGCTCGGCACCGCGGACCCGGCCCTGGCGGCGCAGCCCGATCGACCTGCCGTGTTCGTGTTCGACGAACCGCTGCTGCGGAAACTGAGGCTCTCCGGCAAGCGGCTGGTGTTTCTCACCGAGACGCTCGGTGAGATCGCGTCGACCCGTCCGTTGGAGGTGCGCCGCGGTCGAGTGGCCGACGAACTCTCCGGGCGCGCCTTGGCCACCACCTGGGCGCCCGTTCCCGGCTTCTCCCGCATCGCCGACGCCGTGGCCCCGGTCGAGTTGCATCCGTGGCCGTGGCTGGTGCGTCCCACCACGTCCTCGGTCAGATCGTTCAGCGCGTGGCGTCGGAGTCATTGAACAGGTAAGTCACCGACCGAAACTATCTCCGCTGCACCGAAATCTGGCCTTCTTCACTGGTGATCGACACCGACCTCAGTGAATTCGGATCGTCGACGACGTCGATGTCGACATCTCCCTTCTCCGACGTCGCCTCGACGTCGTAGAAATCGGCTGCCGGCAGTTCGATCGTGCTGTCGCCCTGCATGTTCTGTACACGGACCGAGTCCGGTGGCACCCTCGAATCCAGGGCGACCCGACCGAAAGTCGTGTCCACCTCGACTGTCGACACAGCCGCGTCGGTGATGTCGACGTCACCGAATCCGGTGGTGATGTCCAGTCTTCCGGCAGATCCCCGAGCGGTCACGGATCCCGCGGACGTGGACACCGATGCCTGCGCGTCCACGTCGGAGAGCTCCACGTCGCCTGCTGCTGCGTCGATGTCGAGAATCGAGCCGGCGGGTACCCGTAGTTCGAGGCCGATGTCGCAGCTGCCTCGCTTACGGTAGGAACACTCCACAGCGATCGTCGAGCCGTCCTCGCTGATGTCGACTGTCGGAGTATCTCCTCGGTACGAGCCGTCGGCCCGTACGTGCAACTCCGAGTCGGGGCTCATGGACACCGACACCTTGGCGAATCTCGTTGTCACGGAAAGATTGTTACCGGCGATCGTCGTATCGGCGGAGTAATCGAAGGACTGCATCTTCGGAGTGGTGAAGCCGACGGCGAGGGTGGCCGTCGTGGCCGCTCCTGCGGTACCCACCACTACGACGGCAACCGACACGGCGACAACAGTGCGCCACAGAACTTTTTTCACTGGATCGCTCCCAGATATCGCAGGACGGCCATGACACGGCGGTGATCGGCACTGTCGCCGAGCAGCCCGAGCTTGGCGAAGATGTTTCCGATGTGCTTCTCCACGGCTGCTTGACCGACCACCAGAGCAGCCGCAATTCCGGCGTTCGACTTGCCTTCGGCCATGGCGGTCAACACGTCCCGCTCGCGCGGGGTCAGCGAATCGAGTGGATCCGATCGTGGGGCCCGAGCCAGGATCTGCTGCACCACTTCCGGATCGATGACCGTTCCACCGGTGGCCACGGTCCGCACGGCATCGGCGAATTCGTCCACGTCGGCTACACGGTCCTTCAACAGGTAGCCGACGCCGTCCGTGCTCTGCCGAATGAGCTCGGCTGCGTACCGTTCCTCCACGTACTGCGAGAGCACGAGAACCCCTACAGCGGGCCACCGGTGGCGAATGACCAGCGCTGCGCGCAGACCTTCGTCCAGGAAGGTGGGAGGCATGCGTACGTCGATCACGCAGACATCGGGAAGCGGATCGGCAGCGGACATGGCCGCGAGCAGTTCCGACGCGTCGGCCACCTTGCCGATCACGTCGGCTCCGGCATCGGTCAGCAGGCGAGCGACTCCCTCTCGCAACAGAACCGAATCGTCGGCGATGATCACTCGCACGGGATGCTCACCTCGAGCCGCGTCGGGCCACCGGACGGCGACGTGATGGACAGGGTTCCGTCGATTCCGCTGAGCCTGTCCTCGAGCCCGGCCAGGCCGCCTCCCGGTGCCGGATGCGCTCCGCCACATCCGTCGTCGACCACCGTCACCCGCACTGCGGACTCGACTCTCGCGACGTCCACACGGACGTGGTTTGCCTTCGCGTGCTTGCTGACGTTGGTCAGAGCCTCCGAGACGACGAAGTAGACCGTCGACTCGACGGTGGCGTCCGGACGTCGATCACCGGAGAGGGCCGGGTCTATCCGGAACGTCACCGGTACCGTGCACAACGCCGCCACGGACGACAATGCGGCGTCGAGGCCACGGTCGGTCAGGATCGGCGGATGCAGACCGCGGGTGAGGGTGCGGATCTCGCCGATCGCGTTCTTTGCTTCTCGATGTGCGTCGTCCAGCAGTTCCTTCAACACCGCGTCCTCGCTCGCAGAGACGCGCGACTTCGCCTGCCCCAGTGACATTGCCACCGAGACGAGACGCTGCTGGGCCCCGTCGTGCAGATCGCGTTCGATACGACGGCGTTCGGCATCCGCAGCGTCGACGACACGAGCTCGACTCACCGTCAATTCGTCCACTCTCCTACTGGACTCCGATCGACCCAGAAGGGCTGCGGCACTCCACCAGTCGAGTCGCGCCAGGGCGGTGAGCAGCAGTGGCACCCCCGCAACGAAAGTCACCAAGGATGCGAAGCCGACCAACGCGACGAGCGGATAGCCCACCCGCTCGCCGATTTCGAGCTGGTTGGCGACCGGATTCGTCACGATCCAGGCGACCGGGGCCAGGGCGAGAACCGGCAGGGCCACGAAGAGCGCCGGCAGCAAGAACAGCAGAACAGTCGATACCGGAATGCGGATGAGCCAGTAGCACAACGACTTCCACAATCCGATGTCGCGGAGGCACCAGACGAACTTGCGCCAACTGGTCGGGTACACGGTCACTTCGGGGCCCTCGATGGCAATTCCACCGGTGAAACCGATTCCGGCACGCGCTGCACGGTCCATCCACTTGAGCGCCACTATCGTCAGCGCGAAGACGAGCACCCCGCTGAGCGCAAACGGCAGTGCGCACACCGCCAGTATCAGCAGGCCCAGGATCATCCAACCGCCCAGCCCGGCGACCGTCGATGCCAGCAACGACGCCACCGCAAGCCACCAGTGCGGCGATATCCACGCCCTGAGTGGATTCAGGGGAATCGGTAGAGCCTCGTTCATGCGGATCAGCCTAAGTCGGGTGTCGTCGGCTTGTCCGCAGTGTGAACCCACGGCCCGAGGTAGGGCTGGCCCTACCGTCGATCCGTGGGTCGATCGTGGTGTTTTCCGTGCCACGGTCGACCAGATTCGACAGGTATGAACCTGAACATCCTCGATGTGGACCGATTGTCGTCCGTGCCCGTATGGGTCGTCTTCGCTATCGTATTCGTGCTGCTGGCGTTCGAGTCCGCGTCGTTGCTCGGTCTTTTCACACCAGGAAACAGCGTCCCGATCACGCTCGGGGTGCTGACGTCGATCGGCGTCGTACCGTGGCTCCCTGCCGTCGTCACCGCCGCGGTCGCGTCAAGCCTGGGGGCGCAGTGGGCGTTCTGGCACGGTCGCCGCACCGGCACGGTGTTGGGTCTCGGGCGCGCGGAGTCGGCGCTGCCTGCCGCGGTGATCAGGGTTGTCCACGGGCTGGCCACACACGCACGATCACGACCACGCACTGTCGCCACTGCCGGTCACCTCATCGGGGGTGTCCGCACCATCACGCCCCGACTCGTGGCGACCTCCTCACTGCGGCATCGCGAATACATGGTGCTCAGCCTGCTGGCCGCTGTCGTGTGGGCAGGTGTACTGGTGTCGGCCGGAGCGTGGCTGGGCGACCGGACCATCATCAGGACCGCCCTGGGATACGCCTGGATTCCGGCTCTGACGATCATGATCGCGACCCAGCTCAAGCGTCGAACACGCTCGTCTTCTCCCGAACTTGTCAGAGCCCGGTGATATCAAGGATGTAGAGAGATACGACAGAAAGGGATTCGCATGTCCGCACGCTTCGATACCTGCCACGGCACACTCGTGATCCACGCGGTCGGCGGTGCGGAGTGCACGGAGCCGGACTGCGTGGACCTCGAGTACGTCCGCCACTTCCTGGTGCTCGAATGCGAGGAGGTCACCGGCGGCTGCCAGTGCACCGCCCTCGTGGAGTTCGCTCAGGCGTCCTGACGTCGAACCACCGGCTGCTGCAGCTCGGTGACCCAGTTCTCCTGCGGCTGCGGCTCCGATACCAGGTAGTACTCGCGGCAGACACCCGAGAGTTCGTAGCCGTTGGCCTCGATCCACGCCATGAACTGTTCCCACGTCTCACCGATCGTGGCCATCGAACCGTGGTGAACGGTGGTCACCGCGAGTTCGACGGGCGGAAGCTCACGAACCTCGAAGCCCTCACCCGAAACGACCTCAGGTGTCACCTCGAATGCGGCATGCACGGTGATGCCGCTGCCGTCCCCGTCGTCGACGGCCTCGTACATGGCGATCGACGACGGCCCGAACGTCACGCCGTGCCCAGCGAGCGTCTGGGCGAGTCGGGCGTACATCGGGCCGATGACCGGGCCGATGTTCTCGGGCCCGAACCCGGCGGCGGTATCGGTGACGAGGGCAACACGGGTGGGTGGCAACGACTTGGTGTCCACGGTGATCATCGAAATCCCTTCGGTGTGGGAGAGACGCGCATCGATGCGACGCAGACGAGCGGCATCGAGATCGAGTCGACGCGCGACATCATCACGCTTCGCGGCGAGCATCTCGCGTAGCCGATCATCATCGACCTGGCCGTGCACGATCTGCGTCACCTCGTCGAGCCTGAACCCGAGGTCCTTGAACATGAGAATGCGTCCCAGAACCTCGAACTGTGAACCGTCGTACGAGCGATAGCCCGTGAACGGATCCACCCGTGCCGGCGTCAACAGCCCGATCTCGTCGTAATGCCGAAGCATCCGAACCGACACCCGGCCGATCGATGCGAACTCTCCAATGCTGAACATGACCCTCCGAGGTTCTCGTCTCACACAGTGTGAGGGTCAAGAGAACAAAATCGGGTGCACTGGACCGCGGTGAGCGCGGTCAGCTGCACCCGATTCTTCAGGGCACGGAAATCGAGAAGCGAACCGCCGACCCGATGAAGTCGACACGTACGCCTCCGGCTCGCTCCAGCGTAAGCCTCCCAGGCGGCGGCGAAGTCATCGGAGGGAACGACGAGGTGCACCGGCCTACGGTAGCACCGGATCGAGGCGCGCCCCGATCCGACGTCCGTTCATCGAGGGGTGATGGAACCGAGGAACGAGGTGGTCCAGATGGCCGAATTCGCCGATCCTGCAGCATCGTTCGTCGGAACCAGACCGTTGAGCGTCACCTGTCCGCCCGTCAGGCCGAGAGCAGGCTGCGGCGGCAAGGTGAAACCGCAGGACTGCTGCACGGTGCCCAGCTCGATCGGCAGATCGATACGACGGCACTGTCCGGTGGACGTGGCCGTGAGCGCAGGCGTGACACCGTGGCTCGTGATGCTCAACGATGCGCCGAAATCCGGAGACGACGGGTTCTGATAGCAGATCGATGCGGTGGCTGCGACGTCTGCGGAGGGCTCGGTCGATGCCGCGCCGGTGGCGGCGTCCACCGACACCGCGTGAATCTCCGTCGTGCGCACTCCACCCGGGCATGCGGGAGTGCTTCCGGTCGAGACCGAGTTCACCTCGCGCCCGACGCTGTACTTCACCGAACCGGTCGGTTGCGGTGTTCCCACAACGGGTTCCGGAACGGGAGCGGTCCCTTCACCGAGTGTGTAGAGCGTCCACAGCGAGCCGGTGCGTCCGTCCGGCAGGCGAAGCGGGTTGGCGATCGAGTTGCTGGTCGCGACACCGTCGATGACCCCGGAATCGTTGGGGTTCACTCGCAGAACACAATCGACGGCCGCGCGACCGGGCAACCCGATCATGAACTCGATCCCGCACGGCCCATACATCGACAACTCGCCCAGTCCGGGGGCTGTCAGTGCGCCCCACTGGTCGAGGAAGGCCTGGCCGCCGATGATCGGCCCGGCGCACACGTAGATCGGTCCGACGTTCTGAGCCGTCGGGTTCTGCAAGAAGCCCGTCGACGGGTCGTTGGTGAAGGTGTACATCCGCGCGTCGAGGCGCTCCACCACCGACAGAGATCGCGGGGAGCCGAAGTAGTCGTTGCACGCCGCGTTGTCCTCCGCGGTCGGACGCTGGCCGCTGTCGACGGTACGGAAAACGCTGAAGTGACCCGGCCCGTTGTCGATGGACCCCATGATGGTCGCTGGTGCCGGACTCGGCGCAGGATCCGCCGAGACCGTAGCAATCGGACACAACGCGACCGCCACTGCAGACACCACGACGCCGCGCAACCACTTCTTCGACACTTCGTATCCCCCGGAAAAATGTTGGATCCGCAATTGGTGCAGATCGGACTCACCCCGCCGAGGAGACTAACGCAACAGCCGTTGAGAAGCGAGAGGTGGCCCTAGGGGCGCAGGTTCAATCCTGTTGTCGTCGAGAAGTAGTGAGCGGACTCGGCGCGTGGGGCGAGTCGGAGGACATCGCCCTGCGACGGGGTTGCGATATCGGGGATGCGCGCGATGATCTGTGCCCCGACGGTGCCGAGGTTCGACGCGTCCTCGACGGTCCGGCCGTAGATGTAGGCGTCCGCACCGAGTTCCTCGACGACGTCGACGACGATGTCGGTTCCGGACTCGGAGAGCGTCCACGCTTCCGGTCGCACGCCCATCGTGACGCGGCTGCCGTCGATCCGGTCGGCGATGGCGCGCTCGATGGGGACCGACAGCGAGCCCAGCTTCGCGGCTCCGGCGACCACGTCCACCTCGAACAGATTCATCGCGGGAGAGCCGATGAACCCGGCGACGAATGCGTTGACCGGGCGCTCGTACAGCTCCTTCGGGCTGGCACACTGCTGCAGCACACCGGCTTTCATGATCGCCACACGATCACCCATCGTCATGGCCTCGACCTGATCGTGGGTGACGTAGACCGTGGTGGTGCCGAGCCTGCGCTGCAGCAACGAAATCTGCGTGCGAGTCTGGACGCGGAGCTTGGCGTCGAGGTTGGACAGCGGCTCGTCCATGAGGAACACCTGCGGGTTCCGCACGATCGCGCGGCCCATCGCGACGCGCTGACGCTGACCGCCGGAGAGCGCCTTGGGTTTACGGCCCAGGTAGTCGGTGAGGTCGAGAATCTTCGCCGCTTCCTCGACGCGTCGGCCCACTTCGGCCTTGTCCATCCCGGCGATCTGCAGTGCGAAGCCCATGTTCTTGGCGACGGTCATGTGCGGGTACAGCGCGTAGTTCTGGAACACCATCGCGATGTCGCGTTCCTTGGGTGCCAGCGAGGTGACGTCGCGATCGCCGATCTTGATGGCACCGTAGTCGACGTCCTCGAGCCCGGCGAGCATGCGCAACGAGGTGGACTTTCCGCAGCCGGACGGACCGACGAGAACCAGAAACTCGCCGTCCTCGATGGCGAGGTCCAACGATTCGACCGCCGCGACATCCGACCCCGGGTAGAGCTTGGTCGCTCCTTCGTACGTGACCTGTGCCATGGGAGTGCTCCTTTGTAGAGGTTAGAAGAATCGATGCGCGGAGCCGGAGGGCTCGGCAGTCAGAAAAGTGGGTTCCGGCAGTCCGGATCGTGCTGCACCGGTAGCGATCTCGTCCGCCACAGCCTGGACCAGCTCCGAGGGAACCAGCGCAATGGCAGAGCCGCCGAATCCCCCGCCGGTCATCCGGGCCCCGTATGCACCCGCGCGCAGCGCCGCATCGACCGCACTGTCCAGCTCCGGTGAGCTGACCTCGTAGTCGTCTCGCAAGGACGCGTGCGAGGCCGTCATCAACTCACCGAGTTCGGCTCCTGCGGCGCCGCGGTCGAGCAATTCGGCGGCCTCCTCCACTCGGCGAATTTCACTGATCACGTGGCGAACTCGCGTGATCAGGGTGTCGTCGACGAGTCCCGACACCGCCTTGTCCAGATCGAGACCGCGCAGCGTCGTCACCCCCAATTCGGCGTACGCGGTGTCCAGCGCCTTCCGCCGTTCTCCGTACTGACCGTCGACCAACCGATGCGGCGCGTTGGTGTCGATCACCAGCAACCGAGTTCCCGACGCGGCGAGATCGAGGGGTATCTGACGCGTCGAACCGTCGAGACAGTCGAGTAGCAGCGCACGTCCCGACTGGGCCGACATCGCGATGTTCTGATCCATGCCGCCGGTCGACGCACCGGCGATCTCGTTCTCGGCCCGAATGCTGGCCTCGATCAGCGTTTTCCGATCGACCTGCAGATCGAAGAGGTCATCGAGCGCCAGCGCGAACGAGCATTCGAGGGCCGCCGAGCTGGACAACCCCGAGCCCACCGGTACCGAGGAGTGCACGGCAACATCGACTCCGCGAACCCCGTGTTCCCGCAATGCCCAGGACACGCCCGCCACGTAGGCGGCCCAACCCGACGGCGTACCCGGACCGATCTCCGCGAGCTCACCCGTCCACGACTCGTCGGTGTGTGTGGACACGGCACGCATCGTGGTGTCCTCGCGGCGCCGTACAGCGACTGCGGTTGCGTACGGCAGCGCGAACGGCAACACCAGTCCGCCTGCGTAATCGATGTGTTCACCGATGAGATTGACGCGACCCGGAGCAATCCAGACGCCGTCGGGTTCGCCACCGAATGCGCTGCGGAACAACGCTGCTGCACCGTCGGCGAGATCCTCCTCGGGCACCACCTCGAGCCAGTTCACGTCAGTACCTCGCGCAGTCGATCGGCGATCCGCTCAGGTGTGGTGTCGTTGACCCACGCACCCATCGCCGATTCGGATCCGGCCAGGAACTTCATCCGACCCGGTGAACGCATCATCGAAAACAGTTGCAGGTGAAGTCTTCCCAGCTCGCGATCGGCTCCGACGGGGGCCTGATGCCACGCCGAGATGTACGGCACTTCGTCGACGCCTTCGAAGAATGCATCGACGGCGCGCAGCAGATCGCGATAGACCCCGGCCAGTTCGTCCCGCTCGGGACTGTTCAACTCGGCGAGGTCCGCGACGCCGCGACGAGGAGCGAGGTGAACCTCGACGGGCCAGCGCGAAGCCGCCGGGACGTACGCGACCCAGTGCTCGGCGTCGACCACGATGCGTCGACCCGAACGCAGCTCGGCGGCGAGTACATCGGCCAGCAGCACTCGACCGGTGCGCTCGAAGTGTGTGCGCGACTGTCGCATCATGGCGTCGGTGCGGGGCGGAAGGTAGGGGTAGGCGTAGATCTGACCGTGCGGGTGCGTCAGCGTGACGCCGATTTCCTTGCCACGGTTCTCGAAGCAGAACACCTGCTGTACGCCCGGTATTGCCGACAGAGCCGCTGTGCGATCGGCCCAGACGTCGATGATGGTGCGGACGCGAGAGAGTTCCAACGACACGAAAGATGCGTCGGGATCACTGGCGAAACAGATCACCTCGCAGCGTCCGGTGCCGGGCGCGAGCGGCCACAGCGCCTCGCCGTCCACCTCTGTCGGAAGCGTCTGTTGTGCAGCAGTTTCGGACAGTGATGGGAACCGGTTCTCGAACACCACCACGTCGTAGTCCGACGCCGGGATCTCGGTGGCCGGGCGGCCCGGCCGGCTCGGTGCCAACGGCGACGCGTCGGCCGGGGGCAGGAACGTGCGGTCCATTCGCTGCGCCGCGATGACGATCCATTCGCCCGTGAGGACGTCGAATCGCATCTGCGACTGCGACATCGACGGTGAGAGAGCGCGGGTATCGACCAGGTCCCGGGTGGCTCCGCCGGAGACGTACGGCTCGGTGTCGTCGTAGTAAATCAACTCGCGGCCGTCGGCCAAAGTGGTCGACGTCTTGCGCAGTGCGTGCGTCGTGGCGTCATGCGCGGTCATCGAGTACTCGTTCCTCGTTCGTGTCGACGGGTCCTCCGGCGATCACCACGTCGTCGACCACCTCGGACAACGCGTCCTGCACGCCGAGGTCGAGCCCGGCATCGGTGACGAACACGTCGACGCGGGAGAGCGGGATGGTGTTGGCGAGCGCGCGGACGCCCCATTTGGTGTGGTCGGCCAGCACGATGACGCGTCGAGACGATGCCACCAGCGCCTGATTGGTCTGTGCTTCCATCAGATTGGGGCAGGTGAGCCCGGATTCGATGTCCACTCCGTGCGTTCCGAGGAACAGCATGTCCAGGTGGATGCTCTGCAATGCGCTGACGGTGAGTGGTCCGACCAGCGCATAGGAGGGCGTGCGTTGTCCGCCGGTGAGCAGGACGGTCTGATCCGTTCGGCCACCGGTGTGGAAGACCTCGGCGACGGGAAGCGAATTGGTGACGACGGTGATGTCCGGGATGTCGAGTAGTTCCTGAGCGAGCGCGTGAGTCGTGGTACCGCCGGAGATGCCGATGGAGGTCCCCGGTCGCACGAACCTCGCTGCGGCCTTGGCTATGTCCGCCTTGGCATCTCGATCCAGTTCGGACTTCGCGGAGAAGCCCGGCTCGAACACACTCGCCGATCGTGGCAGCGTGACACCGCCGTGCACCCGCTCGACCAGACCGCGAGCCACCAATTCGTTGATGTCGCGTCGAATGGTCATGTCCGACACCGACAGTGCAGTACCCAGGTCGGCGACCTTGACCGCACCCTGCGCGGTCACCTGGTCGAGGATCTTCTGCTGACGCTGATGGGCGAGCATCAGCTGTTCTCGGCAATCACTGCACTACCGCCCGCAGCCACGATCAGCTCACCGTCGACGTGTGCGCCGCTGACCAGGTCGGTACCGGTGGCCGGCACGCTCACCTTGTCACTTCCGTGATTGAGCACGAACAGCCAGGACTGCTCCCCCGCCGAGCGCCGCACGATCTCCACATCGGATCCCAGATCTCGTCGAGTCTCGATACCGGCTCCAGCGCAGAGCTTGTCGGCCAGCGTGGCCCAGCCGGCCGCGTCGGGAACGGTGGCCGCATACCAGGCAGCGCCGGTGCCGACGGTCCGCTTGGTCAGCGCAGGAACACCGCGCAGATGGCCCCTGGTGTGGCGCGCCAGCACATCGACATCCTCGGATGCGGTGAGATATTCACTCCAGATCTCACCGACGGTCTCGTCGTCGAGGGACAGGGTCTCGCCCTCGGCGAGCGGGAAGAACTCTTCGACGCGGACTCCGAGCAACTCTCGGAAGGCCCCCGGGTAGCCGCCGAGTCGCACGTGGTCGTCCTCGTCGGCGATTCCCGAGAAAGCAGTGACGAGCACCTGCGCACCCGCCTCGGCCGCGTCGGCAATCCGCGCAGCGGTCTCGTCACTGCACAGGTAGAGGGCCGGGACGACGATCACGTCGTAATCGCTCAGGTCCGTCGACGACGGGACGACGTCGCAGGTCACGCCTGCGGAGGTGAAGCCGTGATGGGCGCGGCGGGCAATCTCCTTGGGCTGCATCGCCATCGACGGATGACCTTCCTGCTCGCACGCCCACTGGGAGGCCCAGTCGAAGAGCACGGCGACCCGAGCGTCGACGGTGCTGCCTGCCACCGGGGCCATGCGACGCAGTGCCGCACCGAGTTCGACGACCTCACGCCACCGGGCGGAGTCCTCGCCTGCGTGCGGCACCAGTGCGGAGTGGAATTTTTCTGCTCCGGCCTTGGAGGCGCGGAACTGGAAGTAGGCGATGCCGTCTGCTCCACGTGCCATGTGTGCCAGGGAGTTCCGCATCATCTCGCCGGGCACCTTGGCGCGGTTGATGTGCTGCCAGTTGACGGCGCTGGTGGAATGTTCCATCAACAACCAGGGTCGACGCCCCACGACGCCGCGGGTGAGGTCGGCCGAGAACGACAGCTTGTGATGCGCTGCGCCATCACCGGTTTCGGGTCCGACGAGGTAGTGGTCGGTGGAGACGATGTCCTGCTCGGGAGCCCAGGACGCGTAGTCCATGTTGCCGGCGAGTGCGGGGCCTTGGCCCATGCCCACCATGAAGTTCGTGGTGACGGGGACGTCGGGGGTGATGCGGTTCAGCACGGCCTTCTCGGCGCGGTACTGCTCGAGGAGTGCGTCGGAGCAGAAACGGCGCCAGTCGAGTTGGTGCGTGGGATTACCGAACGTGGTGCTCACCGACGGGGGAACGATCTCGTCCCAGTCGCTGTACCGCTGGCTCCAGAAGTCGGTGCCCCACGCGGTGTTGAGGGTTTCGAGGTCGATGTACTTGGCGCTGAGCCATTCCCGGAACGCGTGCGCGCTGTCGTCGGAGTAGCACAGGGCGTTGTGGCAACCGAGTTCGTTGGAGACGTGCCACATCGCCAGCGCGGGGTGCTCACCGTAGCGGTGCGCCATCTTCTCGACCAGTACCAGTGAATGTTCCCTATAAACAGCGGAACTGGGGCTCCAGGTCTGACGGCTGCCGATGGCGTAGCGGTAGCCGCGCTCGTCGACCGGCCGCATCTGCGGGTACGCAGTGGCCAACCACGGCGGCGGCGACGCGGTGGCCGTGGCCAGGTCGACGCGAATATCGCCCTCGTGCATCAGATCCATGACGCGATCGAGCCACTCGAAGTCCCACGTCGTGGCGGTCGGCTGCAGACGAGCCCAGGAGAAGACACCGACGGTCACGAAGTCGACGCCGGCCTCGTGCATGAGTTCTACGTCGCGTCGCCAGACGTCCTCGGGCCACTGCTCGGGGTTGTAGTCGCCCCCGAAGGAGATTCCCTGGGTCGGCCAGGTGCTGCGTCGCGCTGTGTCCATGCTCACAATATGAACGAGACGTTCTCAGATGTCAACATGAATGAACATTTTCTTACTGATGCTGGTGAGCGGGCCTCGAAGAGCTTGACATACGCCGTGGCGTCGTGTTTCTGTAACCTGCATCACCCCGAACGATCAGTCGAGTACCGCGGAACGCACAGCGGAATGTTCACTTCTGATCGTTATCGATATTTTCCGTCGAAGGACTCTCATGAACCCACACGAGTGGCCGCGTACCTGGCAGCCGTCTCGGCGCGACTTCCTCAGGTCTGCGCTCGTCGCCGCGGGTGCGATCACCGCAGGTGGCGTGCTGTCGTCGTGCTCGAGCAGTCTCGATCCCAACACGATCACGCTCGGCTCACGGCTGTCGGACAAGAACTCCAAGGTCGGCGTCGAGGACGTCGTCGCCATGTATCGGCAGCAGACCGGTGGCGACATCCGCGTCAACACCGTCGACTCGACGTCGTTCCAGGAGAACGTCAACAACTACCTCCAGGGCACGCCCGACGACGTGTTCACCTGGATGGGCGGCTATCGAATGAAGTACTTCGCAGACAAGGGTCTGGTGGAGGACGTCTCGAGCGTGTGGGCGAGCAACGGCGGCGGATACAGCGACTCCTTCAAGGAGAACTCGACCGGATCCGACGGCAATCAGTATCTGATTCCGTTCTTCTACTACCCGTGGGCAGTGTTCTACCGGCCGAGCCTGTGGGCCGAGCGTGGGTACGAACCACCCAAGACCTACGACCAGTGGGTCACCCTGAGCAAGCAGATGCAGGCCGACGGCGTCACCCCGATCGGCTTCGGTGCGCGTGACGGCTGGCCGCCGATGGGGACGTTCGACTACCTGAACCTGCGCCTCAACGGAGTCGACTTCCACCGCACCCTGCTGGCCGGTGACGTCAGCTGGACCGACAATCGAGTCCGCACCGTATTCGACACGTGGCGCGAGCTTCTGCCGTTCCATCAGCCACAACCGCTGGGTCGAAAGATCGCCGACGCTCAGACGGCGTTGCTCAACAAGAGCGTCGGGTCCCTGGTCGCCGGCATGTTCGTCGCGCAGAGTTTTCCCGCCGGGCCCGACCGGGACGACCTCGATTTCTTTCCCTTCCCCGAACTCGACTCCGCCATCGGCAGTTCCGCAGTGGAAGCCCCGATGGACGGCTTCATGATGCGCGCAGATCCACGCAATCGCCCCGGCGCCGAGAAGCTGTTGACCTTCCTCACCGGCCCCGAACCTGCCGTCGCCTACGCGAAGCAGGATCCGCAGGCCATCCCCGCACACCGCGACGCCGACCTGTCGGATTTCCCTGCGCTGGTGCGCAAGTCGGCAGACCTCGTCCAGAACGCCGGAGAGATCACGCAGTTCTTCGACCGCGACACTCGCCCCGATTTCGCGTCGATCGTCATGATCCCGGCCCTGCAACAGTTCATCGGCAACCCCAACGACGTCGACGGATTGGTCCGCAGCATCGAGCGTCAGAAGTCGGCGGTGTTCGGAACATGAATCCCGTTCGCCCCCAAACCATTCACCCACGTCGAGATCAGGTAATGCCATGACCGCACCCGAACGGGTCAAGTCGCCGAAGATCAGGCGCAGTGTTCGCGAGAAGTGGACCATCGCGATGATGCTCGGCGTTCCCGCGATGATCGTCATCGGACTCGTCTGGATCCCCACGGTCTTCACGGTGATCCTGTCGTTCGCACGATGGGACGGCATCGGCGGCACGTCGAGTATCGAGTGGATCGGTACCCAGAACTACGTCGACGCGGTCCAGGCGTATCCACCGTTCCAGCAGGCGTTGCAGAACAACGTGCTGTGGCTGGTGTTCCTGTTCCTCGTCCCCACCGTCATCGGCATCCTGCTGGCGATCCTGCTGGACAAGAACCTCAAGGGATCTCGGCTCTACCAGAGCATCTTCTACATCCCCGTGGTGCTGTCGATGGCCCTCATCGGCTTCATCTGGCAGCTCATCTACTCCACCGAGGGCGGCGTCCTCAACAGCCTGCTCGGTACCGACGTCGACTGGCTCGGCGATCCGGACATCAACATCTGGGCCGTCATGGTCGCAGCAGGCTGGCGTCACACCGGCTACATCATGCTGTTGTACTTGGCCGGCCTCAAGGCCATCGACCCGTCCGTCCGCGAGGCCGCGGTGATGGACGGAGCCGGACCGATTCGCACGTTCTTCAGCGTCATCTTCCCGCTGATGAAGAACACCAACCTGCTGATCATCGTCATCACCGTCATCGAGGCGCTACGCGCGTTCGACCTGGTGTGGGTGATCAACAAGGGCCGCAACGGACTCGAGCTGATCTCGGCGCTCGTGACGGCGAACGTCGTCGGTGAGGCGAGCCGCATCGGCTTCGGTTCGGCACTGGCCACCATCATGCTCGGCATCTCACTCGTCTTCATCGCCCTGTACCTCGCCATCGTTCTTCGGAGCAAAGACTGATGACCACTTCACTCACGCGCACAGCACCTCCCGAGCGCGATCCGTTGACCCGCAACCGTACGGCCGTCGCCAATCGTCGACGCGCGGGCACTGCGCAGATCGCGATCTACGTGCTGCTGACGGTCATGGCACTGGCCTGGCTGTTTCCACTGGCGTGGGCGGTGTACAACTCGTTCCGCAGCTACGACTACGTGCTGCTCAACGGGTACCTGTCGGTGGGCGGCTTCACGTTCGACAACTACATCGACTCGTGGCAGATCGGCGGCATCCCGCACTACTTCCTCAACTCGCTGATCATCACCGTTCCGTCGGTGCTGCTCATCCTGTTCTTCGGCTCGATGGCGGCGTTCATCCTGGCGCGGTTCAGCTGGAAGTTCAACATCTTCATGTTGGCGGTGTTCATCGCCGGCAACCTGCTACCCCAGCAGACTCTGCTGACCCCACTGTTCCGGCTGTACAACGCAATTCCGGTTCCGTACTGGATGAGCTCCTCGGGCTCGCTGTACGACAGTTACTGGGGACTGATCATCGTGCACGTCGCATTCCAGACCGGGTTCTGTGTCTTCGTCCTCAGCAACTACATGAAGACCGTGCCCCACGAATTGCTCGAGGCGGCGACCGTCGACGGAGCCGGACTGTTCCGGCAGTACTGGCAGGTCGTCATGCCGCTGTGTCGGCCTGCGTTGGCTGCCCTCGCGACACTCATGGTGACGTGGATCTACAACGACTTCTTCTGGGCCCTGGCCCTGATGGTCAGCGGCGACAAGCTCCCGGTGACGACGGCGCTGCAGAATCTGCAGGGCAGCTTCTTCACTGACACCAACCTCCTCGCCGCCGGTTCGGTGCTGGTGGCCCTGCCGACGGTGTTGGTTTTCATTGCGCTGCAACGACATTTCGTCTCCGGTCTGACGATGGGTGCCAACAAGTGAGTTTCACCGTCCTGCGCCGTGACGGAGTCATGGTGATCCTCGGCCCGTCCTCCACTGCGGTTCCGGCCGTGCTGCACTGGGGTACCGATCTCGGTGAACTCTCCGATCACGACCTCACCGAACTGCGCCGGGCCGCAATACCCGCGGTTCCGCACTCGAGTGTGGACGTACCTCGGTGGCTCACCCTGGCACCTCATGGCGACGACGCCTGGCAGGGCACCCCCGCTCTGGCAATGCATCGCGACGGTTCGGTGCAGTACCCGCGGTGGGCAGATGTGACCGTCTCCGCTACCGAATTCGGTTGCACTGTGGACGCTTCCGACAGCAAGCTCGGCATCTCGTGGTCGATCGAACTGTCGCTCGAGGTCGGTGGATCACTGCGGGTCCGTCAGGGTGTCCGGAACGTCTCGGGCGGAACCCTTACTGTCGACGGCGTCGTGACCCTGATGCCGTTGCCGGACACTGCAACCGAACTGCTCGATCTGACGGGCCGGCACTGCCGCGAACGCACCCCGCAGCGTCGACGGTTCGATCACGGCACGGTGGCGCGGGCCTCGCGTCGCGGAAGAACCGGGCACGACGCCACCCTGGTACTCACTGCAGGCAGCGAGGGCTTCGGCTTTCGTAACGGCGAGGTGTGGGGCACTCACGTCGCGTGGAGCGGCGATCACCTACATCTGGCCGAACGTCTGCCCGAGCGGGCCGGTCAGGCCTCGGGCGTCCTGGGTGGCGGTGAGCTGCTCGCCCCCGGCGAGGTAATTCTGCAGGTCGGTGAAACCTACTCGACTCCGTGGGTGCACTTCGTGTACTCCGCTGCTGGACTGGACGGTTCGGCGCAGTCTCTGCATCGCTGGATGCGCTCCCGCCCAGCACACCCCACATCCCCGCGCCCAGTGGTGCTCAACGTGTGGGAGGGCGTCTACTTCGACCACGATCTCACCCGGCTGCGCGGCATCGCGGACGTCGCCGCACGAGTGGGCGTCGAACGGTTCGTGCTCGACGACGGCTGGTTCCGCCACCGCCGCGACGACAAGGCAGGCCTCGGCGACTGGCAGGTGGACGAGGGCGTCTGGCCCGATGGGCTGGCTCCGCTGTTCGATCACGTCCGAGAGCTCGGCATGAGCCCCGGCCTGTGGTTCGAGCCGGAGATGGTGAACCTCGACTCCGATATCGCTCGGGCGCATCCGGATTGGCTGCTCGCAGCACCAGGTCGCATTCCGCTGGAGTGGCGTCACCAGCACGTCTTGGATCTGACCCGCGACGACGTATTCGACTACCTGCTTTCGGCCATCGACCAGGTGCTCACAACCGAGCGGCCCGAGTACGTGAAGTGGGATCACAACCGGGACCTGATGCTCGCCGTCGACTCCGAGGGTCGCGCTGCGGTGCATGCCCAGACCTCGGCGTTCTATCGGTTACTCGACGCCTTGCGGTCCCGGCATCCGGAGGTCGAGTTCGAGTCCTGCGCATCGGGCGGAGCCCGCATCGACCTCGAGGTCCTCGAACATACCGACCGGGTCTGGGCGTCGGACACCAACGATCCGCTCGAACGTCAACGGCTGCAGCGGTGGACGACGCAGTTGCTGCCGCCGGAGCTGATCGGATCCCATGTCGGGCCGCAGATCGCGCACACGTCCGGACGGTGGTCCACTCTCCAATTCCGCTGTTTGACAGCCCTGTTCGGTCACGCAGGGTTGGAGATGGACGTCACGGAACTATCGTCCGAGGATCACGAGTACCTGGCAACCTGGACCACGTTGTACAAGGAACTGCGCGGGCTACTGCACACCGGCGACGTGGTGCGCTCCGACCACCCCGACCCGAGCGTCTGGGTGCACGGCGTCGTGGCAGCCGATGCATCGGAGGCTGCGTATGCGGTGGTGCGGATGGACACCTCGGCCGAGGACCGCACGGATCGCGTGCGCCTCCCGGGTCTCGATCCCTCCCTCAGGTATCGCGTCGAATTCGTACGTGAGCTCAGCGATCTCGGCAACGGCATTGCGCTGCCACCGTGGATCGCCGACGGTGGTGTACTGGAACTGTCGGGTGCGATGCTCGCGCAGGCCGGTGTGGCACTCCCGGTGTTGTTCCCGCAGACCGGAGTGCTTCTGCGAGTGCGAGCCCTCTGAGGCGGATCGGCTCCTCAGTTCTGTATTCCCGCCTGCGATCGGAGGCTGGAATCCGAATCAGAGGAGCTGATTCGCGGCTCAGTCCCAGTTCACCTGCGACGCCATACTCAGCAGCTTTGCTCGTCGCGTCTCGTTGGTCTCGCCGATGCGGGCGATGCGTCCGTAGACATGGGCCCGAAAGTCGTTGTGGTCGTTTCGGTTCTGTTCGGCAACGCCGGCGGTGATGCAGTTGTGCAGCAGCGCCCTGAGATTGTCGTACTCTTCTCGCGGCACTGCCGGCCACGAGTTGACCACGAGTCCGGTGAGCTGTTGTCTCTGATGCGCGCGTCGGACCCTGGTCTTGTCCGGATGGATCGTGAAGCCTTCGTCGTGAGCGATCTGGGAGATCAGCCAGAGCAGTCTGTCGACGTCGACGTCCGCACCGCCGGAGAACGCCAGGTCGTCTGCGTATCGGCTGTAGCGGGCTCCAACAGATCGGGCCAGTCCGCTCGCTCGGATATCGAGTTGTCGTGCAGCGAGATTCGCCAACGCAGGAGACGTGGGCGCACCCTGCGGCAGATGGGTGGCACGAAGCCTCGCTGCGGTGGGGCGGTCCATCCCGATCAACTCGCCGGCCGGGGTGACCGTCGTACACAGCGCTGCGAGATTTGCCGCGACCCTCCGTGGGTAGCCGACCGCCTCGAAGATCGCGACCACTCGATCGAAGCCGATCGACGGGAAGAAGCGTCGGAGATCCACGGAGATCACCACGTCGCGTTCGGCGTGGGGCATCGCAAATGTTCGCGGGCTGCGCGCCTTTCGGAAGCCGTGCGCCGCCGGATGTGCCGGTATTGGATCGAGGATGCGGCGCAATATCTTTCGCTGGATCTCGCGCAGTCGTGGTTTCGGAACCTCCAGCAGGCGGATTCCCTGCCGCTTGTCGAGTCGCGCAGACCGATAGTGCTGCAACGGGAACGGTGCGGTTCGGAGTCTGCCCTGCAGATCGGCGAACCATTCTATTTCGGAAATCGTCAGGTCGAGGGAACGAGCGAGCTGACCGGTCGTTTCGTAGCGCGGCACCTCGAATCGCCAGGGTTTGCGGCCGGTACGCACTTGCGGTCGCTGCGAAGACCTCGAAGGCTCCGAGATGAACGGGAGATCGCGCAGCAGAACGAATATCGATGCCTCGTCGAACGGCGGGCTCGGATACAGATTGATGATGCGATCGGCCAACCACGACGCCTTCTCAGGCGTGAGACGCGCGAACGCGACCTCGAGGCCTGATCGCGTCCACTCGGCATCAGCCGCCAACCGAGCCAGTGTCGCAGCGGCCCGTGGGGACAATTCGCGTTCGGTCATGGACGGCTGTCGATCAGATGCAACGCTGTGACATGCAACGGCGCGGGGCGACCGAAATCTTTCGTCCTCGGAGCAGTCAAGCACGCGAAGCGTGCCGAGCTGCTTCGGACGCAGTGCTCGCTTCTCGTGATGTACCCAGGGGTTACCCCTGAGACCGGTCCCGCGGACCAACTCTCGCCCGCGCGCCGCTGCATACCTCCACCATGCCAAATCGACGCCGGTCTGTCAGCGGGATACGCGACATCTCACCGGCTGTGCGATACCCATGCGGGTATGCTCGGCATTGTCAGCCTCGACAACCGAAGGATCGGAACATCATGACCGAATTGGCCATCAGCACGCGAGTGAACACCACGTTCGAGGACACTGTGGACGCCACTCGAAAAGCGCTGTCCGAACAAGGTTTCGGCATCCTCACCGAAATCGACATGCAGGCCACGTTGAAGTCGAAGATCGACGCCGACATCGAACGCTATGTCATCCTCGGTGCCTGCAATCCGCGATTGGCGAAGGGAGCGATCGATACGGATCGGCAGGTCGGGTTGCTGCTGCCCTGCAACGTCGTCGTCCGAGCCGACGGAGGCAGCACGATCGTGGAGGCGATGAATCCGCAGGTCATGGTCGGATTGTCCGATGCCTCCGGGCTTGCCGACGTGGCCGATGAGGCCACTGCGCTGCTGCAGGCGGCAATCATGACGTTGGGCGGCGACAGCGCCGTCGTGTGAACCACCACTCGACCTGACCGCTATACCCCCTTGGGTATAGTGGGAGTCAGGTGTTCGAGTGACAGAGGAGAAATCATGTGTAGAGCCGTCACGTGCAAGAAGTGCGGAAAGACGACGTGGGCAGGGTGCGGCCAGCACATCGACCAGGTGATGCGGGGCGTTCCCTCGTCGAATCGATGCAAGGGTCACGACGCCGATCCGCCGTCTCCAGGGTTTCTGTCCCGCATGTTCTCCAGAAAATAGTCCTGCCCACCCCGTTCCATTGCGGGGTGGGCAGGAGAATCTCAGGCGAGGGCGAGAAACAACTTCTCGAGTTCCGCTTCGCTCATTTTCTCGCCTGTCTCCGCTCCCGTGATGCACTCACGGAGTCCGGTGGCGACGATCTTGAAGCCTGCCCGGTCGAGAGCCTTCGACACCGCGGCCAGCTGGGTGACGACATCCTTGCAGTCACGACCGCTCTCGATCATGGCGATCACCCCTGCAAGCTGACCCTGCGCACGCCGCAGACGGTTCAATACCAATGCGATGCTTTCGGTGTCACCGGTCATGTCGTTCAGTCCTTCGTTCGATGAAACTCCAGTTTACCCCTAGGGGTAAGAGTGGTCGTGGTGGCCGAAGCCGGACGGCCTCGGCCACCACTGTGTTGCTCTGGATCGGTGACGACTCAGCTGTGCGAGAAGCCGATCTTGGGGAGTACCGAACGCAACCACGCGGGTGACCACCATGCGGCGTGGCCGGTCAAGCGCAACAACACCGGCAGCAGCACCAAGCGGATGAGAATCGCGTCCAGCAATACGGCGACACCCAGAATGATTCCCATCTCCTTGGGTGGCAGTGGTTCGGCAAGCGCGAACGAGAAGAACACCGCGATCATCACCGCTGCCGCCGCGAAGATCACGCGTCCCGAATGCGCCATTCCGTCGATCTGAGAACCGTGCGGATCACCGGTGTTCTCGTAGTGTTCCTTGACGCTCGACAGCAGAAACACCGTGTAGTCCATCGCGATTGCGAAGATCATCGCGAAGAAGAACACCGGGCCCCAACCGTTCAGGAATCCCTGCGGCGTGAATCCGAGCAGCGACGAGCCGTGACCGTCCTGGAAGATCAGCTTCGCAACACCGAATGCCGCTCCGGTGGACAGCAGGCTGACCACGGTCCCCAGCAGGGCGATCAGCGGTGCCTGCAGCGCGATCAGCAGCAGCAGGAATCCGAGCACGAGGATCACCGACACCACGATCGGCAGATACTCGTTCAACGCGGTCTGCAGGTCCAGGTTCTCCGCGGGTGCACCGCCGACGATCGCTCCCTCGGGCAGCTCGGCGCGCAAGGCGTCGAGTGTGGTCTCGAGTACGGGGTCCGACGGGTCCACGTTCGGGATGGCCTGCAGCATGACGAAGCCGGATCCGTCCATGGCGGGCATGGGCGGCGTCACCATCGATACGCCGTCGACGCTCGCTGCGATCTGCGCGGTCTGCTCCGCCTCCGATGTGGGGGCGATGATCTGCAGCATTCCTGGTGCACCTTCACCCATCTGTGCCTGAACCAGTTCGTAGCCCTGCCGAACCGGAGCGTCCTCGGGCACAACCGAAATGGACGGCATGGCGACCTTGAGACCCAGTGCCGGAATCGACAGCGCCACCAGAATCAGCAGCGAGCCGATGGCGAACGGCCACGGATGCTTGTGAAGCAACTGACCCCAGGACGCGAATTTCGGCGAACGGTGCACCTGCCGCTTCGCGTACGGGAGGGAGCCGGCATTGACCTTGGGTCCGAGCTTGCCCAGAACTGCGGGGAGCAGTGTCAGGGTGGCCGCGAGCACGAACACCACCGCGAGCATGATGCCCACGGCCATCGTGCGAACCGCAGGTGCTGGCACCAGAAGCACGGCAGACAAGCTGATCAGCACGGTCAGACCGGACAGCAACACGGCTTTGCCTGCCGTGTCCATGGTTTCTGCCACTGCACGCTGCGGGTCGATCCGTCCGGCGTCGATGGTCTTTCGGAGCGCATCCCGGAATCGAACGACGAGGAAGAGCGCGTAGTCGATACCGAGCGCCAGCGCGAACATCATCGCAAAGTTCATGGCCCACACCGAAATCGGCGTGATTTCGTTCAGCAGAACCAAGCCACCCGCGGATGCGACCAGACCGGCCAGCGTCAACAGCAGGGGCAGGCCTGCCGCGACGAGGGATCCGAACGCGAGCACCATGATCGCCAATGTGACGGGCCAGGAGATGATCTCGGCCTTGATCATCGCGTCGTGGTTGGCCTTGTTGAAGTCACTCCACAGCGCCGATGCTCCGGTCGGGTAGACCTCGATCGAGTCCGTGGAGGCTGCGGTCAAGTCGCCCTTCAGATCGTCGACGGCCTTCACCATCTCGTCGGTCGTCCCGTTCGCTCCACCGATGAGGATTCCGGTGTGCCCGTCGGGACTGATCGACATCCCCGGTTGCGGGGAGATCACCTCGGAAATCCGCGAGTCAGCGGCCAGAATGTCGGTGACCTCGGAAATGACTGCCGCGACAGCGGGATCCGTCACCTGCTCGGTGTCCGAGTGCACGACCACCTGTATCGCGGCAGAAGAGTTGCCGCCGAAGTGCTCCTGTGCGAGTTCGCGAACCTGGACCGACTCCGATCCGTTGGATTGCCAACCGGCACCGGCGAGAGAGCCGAACACCGACGGGGCAAACGCTCCCAATCCGATGATGACCACGAGCCACGCGGTGACCACCCACTTGAAATTGCCTGCCATGCGCGCACCGAAGCGCGCCAACGGCCCCCCGGTGATCCCTGGCGGCGAGCTGTCTGCAGAACTCTCGTCGGTTCGAACGTCCGTAGAACTCACTGTGTGTCCTTAAAGGTCGGGGGCGGTGACCGAACGGTAGCACGGTACCCCCGGGGGTATCAATGATTGAGTTTTACGTACCCCACGGGGTATACATGACAGGCGCGACACGACGCCTACCTGGAGGCCTGACCTATGCCGTCACATCCGACCGATCGGCATGACAGGTGGCAGCGATACTGGGACCAACAGTCGGTCCACTACGACAAGCACATGAACTTTCTCGACCGCGTTCTGTTTCGAGACACCCGATCCTGGATCTGCTCTCGAGCCACCGGCGAGGTACTCGAGATCGCGGTGGGAACCGGCCTCAACCTCGACCACTACCCGGAGCGGACGGCCTTGACCGGGATCGAACTGAGCCCGGACATGCTGGCGCGCGGTCGAACTCGTGCAGAGTCGGTGATGCCCGATGCCAATCTGATGCTCGGCAATGCGCATGGACTGGAGTTCCCCGACGCATCGTTCGACACCGTCGTCTGCACCTTCTCCCTGTGCGCGATCCCCTCACCCGACGTCGCTCTCGCGGAAATGACACGAGTGCTGCGGCCCGGCGGAACCCTTCTGCTGGCCGACCACGTCCCCTCGTCCCTGCGGGTCGTTCGATGGCTCCAGCGCCTGGTCGAATTGGTGAGCATCCCCGTGGGCGGTGAGCACTTCCTGCGACGCCCCTCTCTCGCACTTGTCGGCGACGACACCTTCACCGTCGAGGACATCGAAAGATTCAACCTCGGACTCGTGGAGCGTCTGCAAGCGCGAAAGCGACTGTGACACAGCCCGACGCAGGGATCATGGAGTCGAATCGTCGGTGGCGTCCGTTCGATCGTGCAGTCATCGAGGCTGTTTCACCGACGCCGCACAGTGACGCACCTACGATGGCAACCCATCGGGCGATCGCGCTCGAGTACCGCCGATCTACGCCCCTCGTGGGAATCCGCACCCCCTGGACGCGGTGTGAATTCCGACGAGGGGCGTGAATTCGACCGTCTCGGGAACCGGACGAGGCGGAACTGCGTCCAAGAACATAGGTGTTCTCGAGGAATGGACGAAGCGATGCACAGGGCACGTCGATGGCTCCCGGCAATGGCGATACTTCTGCTGCTCACGGGCTGTGCGAGCGCTACAGAAGATGACGCGACTCCGACCGCGGCCAGCACCACCCTCGCAACACCCACGACGCCATGGGATCCCTGCACCATCCCCGACGAGGCCATCGTGCGAGCGGGATTGAACGCCGAGACCAAGGAATCGGGGATATTCGGACGCGATCAAAACGGATTCAAGATCTGCGGCTGGGTAAGTCGCTCGCCTGCCGACGGGTATTTCGTACGCATTTTCGTTGGGCTTCAGAGCTTGGACTACATCGACGACCCTGCCTACTTCGACCGACTTCAACCTGTCCGAGTAGGCACCCGGGATGCCACCCAGTATCAGCAGATTGCGGCCGATGCATCCCGCACCTGCGGCATCGCATTCATGGCTGGAGCTCAATTGATCAGAGCAACTTTGATTACAGGTCAACTGACTGGCAGCCCACCTTACGACCCATGCACCGAACTCAATGTCGTCGTGGCCCGACTCGAACCCGAACTACCCAAATAGTGGTACGGACAGGAAGGACGGGCAACCGTGGTTGATTCTCGAGCAAACCTGATTGCGCACTGGCAGGAGCTGAACGCCAAAGCCGACGCCGGCACGATCACCATTCCAGCCGATGTCGCCGCCAAATGCGACGGTGCCTGTGTCGCCTACCTCGCTCACCTCAAGAAGATGCAGGTAGACGCGCTTGCGCTCACCGAAGTCAAGTCCTGGGGCGACCTCAAGTCCGCTCAGGATTTGCAAGCCAAGTTTCTCAGCCTGGCCACCGGCACAGATCGCTCTCTCGACATCGTTCTTCAGCAGCACATCGACGTCATCGAATCGATGCGGATGCTTTTCCGTCGCTACTTTCACGAGACGTCCGACACCGATGAGCGAACGTCGGCGAACATCAGTGCGCTGACTCCGGAGAACTGATCGACCGCAACGCAACGCGAAAGGGGTGGCTCCAACCGAACCAGACGGTTCAGGTGCGGCCTGATCAGCCTCCGTGTGCCTCGACGGCCACGGGCTGCCATTCGCGCCAGCTCGCGAGTCGCGATTCGTAGTCCTTCGTCGCGATCTCCAGCGGAGCCTCGCCGAAAAAGACTCGCAGCGGCGGCTTCTCGACGTCGACGACCTTCAGCAGAGCCGACCGCGTTGCACTCGGATCACCAGGAGTCGCCTGCCGGGCGCTGCGCAGCTTCGTGGCCTTGTCCCGAATCGGGTCGTATGCGGCGATGTCGGTGGACTTCTTCGCAGACGGGCCGGACCAGTCGGTGGAGAACCCGCCCGGCTCGATCAGCGTCACGTGAATACCGAAGTCTTCGACCTCCTGCGCCAATGCCTGGCTGAATCCTTCCAGGGCCCATTTGGAGGCGTGGTACGCACCGACGTTCGGGAACGCGGAGATACCGCCGATGGACGACACCTGCAGAATGTGGCCGCTGCCCTGCGCACGCATGAACGGCAGTGCGGCCTGGGTCACCCACAGCGCACCGAAGACGTTGGTCTCGATCTGCGCCCGGGCGTCCTCTTCGGACAGTTCCTCGATCATGCCGAATTGGCCGTAGCCGGCGTTGTTGATAACGATGTCGAGTGAGCCGAACGTCTCGTGAGCCTGCTGCACGGCCGCGAAGTCGGCCGCCCGGTCGTTCACGTCGAGCTCGATCGGCAGAATCGCGTCGCCGTACTGCTCGACGAGGTCCTTCAGCGTGTCGGTGTTGCGAGCGGTCGCTGCCACCCGGTCGCCGCGTTCGAGGGCCGCGATGGCCCACTCGCGTCCGAATCCCTTGGATGTGCCGGTGATGAACCACGTCTTCGCTGCCATGAATCCTGTCCCTTTCGATCAGCGGACAAAAGTAGGGACGACGTCCGCTGCAAACGCCTCTCGGCGAGTGGTCGCTCGAAGCGACAAATGGGGTGAGGCCCGGGGCTTGCCAAGCGAACGCCGTCAAAAGAGTCCAACGAGGCATGCCCGCCGACTATTCCCCCTACGTCAGCTGTGTTCCGTGATCATCACTGCCATGGTGTTCGGCTCCAGGGCCTCGAAGATGTGCGGCACGTCGCCGGGGTAGGCAACGTAGTCGCCCGGCACCAGTTCGACGGCCTCCCCCATCGGGCCCACCATCGCCCGTCCCGCGCTGAGCACCACATGCTCGACGACATTCGGCGAGTGTGGGTCCGAGCGCCTCGGTTCACCGACGTCGGCGCTGATCAGATAGATGTCCCGCCGAGCGTTCGGTGGAGACGACGCCAGCAGCGTCGCCGTGTAGTCCGCCCTGTCCGACGCGAATCTCGGACCCTCCCCCGCACGAATCAGGCGGACCGACTGCTTCGCGGGCTCGACCAACCTGGAGAACGGCACGTCCAGGGTGACGCTGAGCGCCCAGAGAGTTTCGAGGCTCGGGTTCCCGGTACCCGATTCAAGCTGCGACAGCGTCGATTTGGCAATACCTGCTCGGCGGGACACTTCGGCGAGAGACAGTCCCACGCGCCGCCGTTCCTGCTGGAGAGCGGCAGCTATTGCCGCGATCGGTGGACCGGTATCCGCCATTCGTTCACTCCATCGGTACGATCGTTTGATTTGACGAACAGCCTAACATCGTCCACTATAACGACCATGCGTTCGACATGGCGAACCCTGCCCGGGGTCAACATCCGCGACATCGCGTTGGTCTGCCTGGCCGACGCTCTGGTCGGGGCATCGTTCGGTGCTATCTCGGTGGCAGCGGGTCTGCCCCTGTGGCTGCCGGTCGTGATGTCACTGGTGGTCTTCGCCGGGTCGTCCCAATTCATTTTCGTCGGCATTCTGGCTGCAGGCGGCAATCCCGTTGCCGCCGTCGCCAGCGCGTTGCTCGCCAACATCCGACTGGTGCCGCTCGGCTTCTCCATCGGTGAGGTGTTTCGCAACGTCTCTCCGTTGAAGCGACTAATCGGAACTCACCTCATCACCGACGAGGCAGTGGCCTTCAGCGTTGCCGAAAAGGACGAGGGCAGCCGTCGAACAGCGTTCTGGCTGTGCGGGATCGGACTGTTCGTCACCTGGAACATCGGCGTCGTGATCGGCACGCTCGGCGGCGGTGCGATCACCGATACCGCCGCACTCGGTCTCGATGCCGCATTCCCTGCGATCCTGCTGGGACTGATCATGCCCGCGCTCCGAGACCGGGCCACCCGCAACGCAGCCCTCGTCGGAGCATGCATTGCGCTCGTCGCCTCGATGTTCCTGCCCAGCGGACTACCCGTGCTCTTGGCACTGGTCGCCGTCGTACCGGTCATGCTCTCCAATGCTCCTGTTGCACAGAAGGAATCCGCATGAACCTCACGATTCCCCTGCTCGCACTGGTCATCGGCACGTACGCGCTCCGCATCGCCGGCCCGGCACTGAGAACCCGAGTCGCCATCTCACCCCGGATCGACAGGGTCATGACCACTGCCGTCGCCGTCATCTTCGTGGCACTGGTCGCCACATCGACCCTCCTCGTGGGCAAGGACTTCGCCGGATTCGCGTTGCCCGCAGGAGTCGCCGTTGCCGCCGTACTTGCCTGGCAACGAGCGCCGTTCGTCGTCATCGTTCTCGCCGCGGCTGCCACTACTGCGGGACTTCGATGGGTCGGCGTCAGCTGAGTCTGCAAGACTGGGTTGGTGTCCGAGTCCCCTGTCCAGTCCGTCGACCGTGCGATCGAGGTGCTCGAATACCTGGCCGACCACGGCGAATCTGGGGTTCAAGACGTTGCGGCGCACCTCGAGGTACACAAGTCCACGGCCTTTCGCCTGCTCAGCGCACTGGAATTTCGCCGACTCGTCGAACAACCCGGCGAGCGCGGCAAGTATCGCCTGGGCATCGGCCTGATCCGCCTCGCCACGTCCGTATCCGCTCAACTCGACATCACCCGCATCGCCCGACCGATCCTGCAGGAACTCGCCGACACCATCGGCGAGACCGTCAACATCGCTGTGCCCGACGGCAACGTGACCGTCAACATCGATCAGGTGCGAGGCGGCTCGTCGATCATCAGTCACAACTGGCTCGGCGAGAGATCGGCTCTGCACGCGACGTCCAGTGGGAAAGCCCTGATGGCGTACGACGACTCGCTCCTCAAAGCCGGCGTCGACGGTCATCTCGAGCTGTTCACTGCGAACACCATCACCACCAAGGCCGATCTGCTCGACGAGATCGAGACGGTCCGTGCCACCGGGATTGCCTACGCCCGTGAAGAGTTGGAGATAGGACTCAACGCGACAGCAGCCACCATCATCAGCTACGACGGAACAGCAGTGGGTGCCATCACTGTCTCCGGTCCCGCCTACCGCCTCGACGAGGACCGTCTCACCGCTGCTGGATCCTCGGTTCTCGAAGCAGCACAGCGTGTCTCGACGTTATTGGGTTGGTCCGGCCACGCGTGATCCGACCCAGTCGTGAAACACCCTGATGTGATGCTCGGCCGGCACCAGGACCCCGCCGTCGCGATACATCCGTGACGACATCGCCGGCTGACACCGCTCGCACGCCTCGAAATCCTGCTCGTTGACGCGATGGAACAGCTCCACCGACTTGTCCATCGTTGCCGCATTGGTCGGATCGGCGACCACCCCGGGCGCATACAGCCAATCGCATTCGACGACAGTGCGATCCACGGCCATCGGGAACATGCGATGGATGATCACGTGATCGGGGACGAGGTTGACGAACACCGTCGGCCGAATCGTGATCGCGTAGTACCGTCGATCACGGTCCTCGCTCACACCGTCGAGGGCGTCGAACCCGTGGGAGCCGTCGACCGTGAAACCGGCTATGTCGCTGCCGAACTCGGCACCGTGGCCCACGTACGTCTGCGCTGCCATGCCGTCCGCGAACTCCGGCAGCACCTCGGTGAGCTCGGGGTGAATCGTTGCGCAGTGATAGCACTCCATGAAGTTCTCGACGATGAGCTTCCAGTTGGCCTTGACGTCGTAGACGATCCGACGCCCCAGGGCGAGCGAGTCCATGTCGTACGAGTCGATGGCACCCACACCGCCGAGCCGTTCGCGAACATCACCCTGCACCGTGTCCTCGAACGACGGCGCATCCTCGGCGACGCACACCCAGACGTAGCCGAGCCATTCCCGAACGTGCACCTTCCGCAGCCCGTACTCCACCCGGTCGATCATCGGCATATCGATCAGGTTTGGAGCTGCGATCAGCTTCCCGTCGAGATCGTACGTCCATGCGTGATAGGGACATTGGAAGTTTCGACGCACCGTTCCCGACGCCTCGGTGCACAGTGTCGCGCCGCGATGACGGCAGATGTTGAAGAACGCGGTCACACCGCCCTTTCGATTGCGACTGATCAGAACCGACTCTCGCCCGATCTGAACCGTCCGGAAGTTGCCCGGCTCGACGATGTCGTCCGACCTGATGGCGCAGAACCACATCTGCTCGAATATCCGATCCTGCTCGCGGACGAAATATGCGGGATCGACGTAGGTTTCACCTCCCAGCGTCGGAAGCAGAGTCGGCTGCAGTTCGGGATCGACCATGGTCATGCCGACACCGCGCATCTCGCCGGGTCGAAGAGTGCGATGGGATGCTTCGTCGCGCCGTCGATCGCGAGGTCGGCGAGGACTTCGCCGATGACGGGGACGAACTTGAAGCCGTGCCCCGAGAAGCCGCACGCCACTGTCACATTCGCGTGATCCGGGTGCTTGGCGACAACGAAGTGCTCGTCCGGCGTCGTGGTGTACATGCAGGTCTTCGCATCCTGATGCGGTCCGGACAGCGCCGGAAACGTGGTGACGATGCGCTGCTGCAGCCGAGCGATCTCCTCGGGATGCACTGTGCGATCGATGGTGTCGGGATCGCACGGCGTTCCGGCGCGGAAGAACGAGATCTTCACGCCACCGCCCTCCCCGTCGATGGCCGGAAAGCCGTAGATCTGATCGGGCCCGTCCCCGCAGATGTACACGGGGTGGTGCGAGCTGTCGAAGGCCGCTTCGCCCGACTCCGGGGTGATCCAGTGCATCACCTGCCGTTCGACCACCATCGGTACGCCGATCTCGGCCAGCAGCTTCGGTGCCCACGCTCCCGGTGAAATGACCAGTGCACCAGCGGTGTACGTGCCGGCCACTGTTGTCACGGTCACCGAGGAGTCGGTGGATTCCCAACCGAGCACCTTCTCGTCGTAGCGCAGTTCGGCACCCGCAGCTTCGGCGAGATCGAGATGCGCGGCCACCGTCGTCTCGGGTCGCGCGATGCCCGCCTTCTCCTCGAAGAGGGCGAACTCGTCGGGCTGCAGTCGGACCGTCGGGAAGCGCCGCTGTGCCTCGGTGGGGTCGAGAACATCATGCTTCAGGCCCCACTGCTCCGAGGCACGCAGGCTGCCGCCGAACGTGAGCCCGTCCGGCCTTCCCACGTAGAGACCACCGGTTTCGGTGAACACGTCCCGCCCACTGTCCGAGGCGAGGTCGTGCCACAGTTCGTACGCGCGCAGGAGCAACGGTACGTAGGCCGGGTCCTCGAAGTACGACTGCCGGTAGATGCGGGAGCCACCGTGACTCGATCCCAGCGCATGCGCGGGACCGAACTGATCGATACCCAGCACCCGCTGTCCGCGTCGGGCGAGGTGACAGGCGGCGGCACTGCCCATTCCACCGATACCGAGGACAATCACGTCATACGTCATATCAACACCTGATCTTGTTCATGTCGGGATCCACCAGCGGTTCGGCCATGACCGTCGCGGGTAGTAGGTCACGGAAGTACTGCACTGCAACGTGATCGCCGGGTTGCAGCCCTGCCGGTAGCCAGGCGTAGGCCACCGTCTTGCCGATCGTGTATCCGTAGGCGGCACTGGTCACGTACCCGACCACCGTCCCGTCGTGCACCACCGGTTCCTTGCCCATCACCACGTGCGACGGGTCGTCCAATGTCAGGCAGGTCAGCACCGGTCCGTTGCCTCCGTCCTGCAGTGCCGAGGCTCCAATGAAGTCGCCCTTGGTCTTCCGTACCGCGAAGCCCAGCCCCGCCTGGTACGGGTCGTGTTCGGTCGTCATGTCGGTGCCCCAGGATCGGTAGCCCTTCTCCAACCTGAGGCTGTTGAACGCACTCCGTCCCGCTGCCACGACGCCGTGCGCCTGTCCCGCCTCCCACAGCGTGTCCCACAGGCGCAGTGCGGTATCGGCATCGGTGTACAGCTCCCAGCCGAGCTCGCCCACATAGGACAGTCGCAGCGCCAGAACGTCGACGCCGCCCACAGCAATCGCTCGGCCGTTGAAATACTTCAGACCCGTATGCGAGATGTCGGCCGAGGTGAGGGGTGCCAGCACCTCTCGGGCCAGCGGCCCCCAGAGTCCGATACAGGCTGTGGCACCGGTGATGTCGCGAACGTAGACATCGCTCCCGGCATGACGGAGCATCCAGTCCTCGTCGAGCGGGCCGTTCACTCCCACCTGGAAACGATCCGCAGCCACTCGCGCCACGGTCACATCGCTCCGGATTCCGCCGGTCGCGTCGAGCATCAGGGCATAGGTGACGCTGCCGACCTTCTTGTCGAGCTGGTTGGTCGTCAACTTCTGCAGCAGCGCGAGTGCACCGGGTCCGCCGACCTCGAGGCGTCGTAGCGGCGTCATGTCGTACATCGCGACGGCTTCACGAGTGCGCCAGGCCTCGACAGCGCTGACCGGCGACCAGAACTGCGCCGACCACGGCTCGCGCTTGGGTGACTGCCACTGCTCCGGAAGTTGTTCGAGCAGAACACTGTTCGATTCGTACCAGTGCGGCCGCTCCCAGCCGGCCCCGTCGAGAAACATCGCGCCGAGTTCCTGCTGGCGACCGTAGAACGGGCTCACGCGCAGTGGTCGTGGTTCCACCTTCGGCTGAAGCGGGTGAATGATGTCGTAGACCTCGACGAAGTTCTGCGCACTCGTCCGTGCAACGTTGGACGGCACCAGGTCGGTCTTCTCGAATCGGTACAGATCACACTCGTGCATGTCGATCTCGCTGTGCCCGGTGATCATCTGCTCGGCAAGCGATTTCGCCACGCCGGCAGAATGCGTCACCCAGATCGCCTCGGATACCCACAGTCCCTGGACTTCTCGGGATTCGCCGACGATCGGCGCTCCATCCGGGGTGAAGGAGAAGATCCCGTTGAACGCGTGCTGAATTTTCGCGTCTCCGAGCGCGGGAATCAGCTCGGTGCTGCGCTGCCAGGCGTCGGCGAAATCGTTCTCGGTGAAGGGCATCGACGACGGCATGTTCTCGGCGGTCACGTTCTCGCTCGATCCGAGGTCGCGCGAATCGACGGGCATCGGCCGATGGTGGTACGAGCCGATTCCGAGATGGTCGCCGTGCTCGCGGTAGTACAACCGCTCGTCCTGGTGCCGAAGGATGGGCAGCGTGGCCTCGGTTCCGGCTCGACGCGAGGGCAGGTCCAGTGCCGTGGTGTGTGCGTACTGATGCGCCAGCGGCTGCAGGGGTATCTGCATGCCGAGGAGGTCACCGAGCTCCGGCCCCCAGAACCCGGCACAGCAGACCACAATGTCGGCCTCGAACGTGTGCTCGCCCGCACGCACGGCCGTCACTCGGCCGTTGCTCTGGTCTATCGATGTGACCTCCATGCCGCCGATGAAGCGCGCGCCGAGGGCGGTGGCTCGCTCGGCCTGCACCCTGCTGGCCTCTACTGCCTTGGCCAACCCGTCGTCCGGTGTGAACAAACCGGCGAGCACTCGGCTGCCGTCGAGCAAGGGGTAGAGCTCGAGGCATCGCTCGGCGTCCACCACTTCCGATGTCAGGCCCCAGGACGACGCGAAGCCGTGGCGTCGATGCAGCTCGTCGACCCGCTCCGGCGTCGTGGCCACTTCCAGTCCGCCGACGTCGAGAAAGCAGCCGAGCTTCTTGAACTTCGACGCCGTGTAGGCCGCGAATCGCGACATCGATCGAGAGGAGTTGGTGGCGAACACCAGGCCCGGCGCATGCGAGGTGGAACCGCCGGTGAGCGGTAGCGGGCCCTTGTCCAGGACTGTGACGTCGGTCCAGCCGCGCGCGGTGAGTTCGTCGGCGAGGCTGCAGCCGACGATTCCGGCACCGACGATCACAACCCTCGGGATGCTCGAGGACATGACACGCTCCTAGGGGGTGTACGTCGAGTTGATTTAGTTGCACAATACGAACTGCACTTCGTATAGCGCAACAGATTCACACGATCGAAACTCGAGCGTTCCATCGCCGCAACGGGGTGAGCTCACGCTGGGTACAACACGAGCACTGCACACCCCCAGGTCCCCGGAGGCCCGACCATGACCGCAACGTTCTCCACCCGCGTCCTGCTCGACGTCGGTCGCGCCGAGGATCTCCCCGACGGGGAGGCCCTGCGCATCACCCCGGCCGGGGCACCGCCGATCGCGATCTTCAACGTCGAGGGTGAGTTCTTCGCCATCGACGACACCTGCACCCACCAGGACGCCTCACTGTCCGAGGGCTGGGTCGAAGGCTGCGCCGTCGAATGCCCCTTGCACACAGCATGTTTCGATCTCCGCACCGGTGCTGCACTCGGAGCGCCCGCCAAGGTTCCGGTGCGAACGCACGCCGTACACGTCGAGGACGGGGTCATCCGCATCGCGGTCACCCCGTGAAGTCGGTGACGGTGGTCGGTGCCTCACTCGCCGGCGTCGCCGCGGCCCGGGCCCTGCGTGATCAGGGTTTCGACGGTCGCATCACGATGATCGGCGACGAAGTGCACCAGCCGTACGACCGTCCCCCGTTGTCCAAGGCTTTTCTGCTCGGCGACGAATCGGCCGTACCGCTGGACGTCGACGATCTCGATCTCGACTGGCGCCTCGGATGCGCGGCGACGGGTCTGTCGGGAACGACGGTATCCACCGTCTCCGGCGACGTGACGGCGGATGCCGTGGTGATCGCGACGGGTGCATCCGCCATCCGCCTGCCGGGGACAATCGGTGTCGACGGGATTCACGTGCTCCGCAGCCTCGACGATGCGCTGGCTCTGCGGAGTTCGTTGGTGCCCGGCGTTCGAGTCACGGTGGTCGGTGCCGGATTCATCGGCAGCGAAGTGGCCTCGACGGCACTTCGATTGGGCGCATCGGTGACGGTGGTCGAGGCGTCGAAGACCCCGCTTGCCCGCGTGTTCGGTGGTGAGTTGGGTTCACTCATCGCCGGCTGGCATCGGAACGCCGGTGCGACGCTCCTCACCGGGGTGTCGGTGGCCGGATTCGTCGTCGAGGCGGGGCGGGTGCGTGCGGTGGAATTGGCGGACGGTTCGACGATCGAGTCCGACGTGGTCGTGCTCGGAGTGGGCTCGGTGCCCAACGTCGACTGGCTCGACGGGGCCGAACTGGAGATCTGCGGCGGGGTGGTGACCGATCAACGCGGCATCACCTCGAACCCGGCTGTGCTTGCCGTCGGCGACTGCGCTGCGGTGCGAGATGCCGCGGGGGTGATTCGACGCGACGAACACTGGACCTCCGCCGCCACCCGACCGGCCGTCGCCGTCGAGGCGCTCCTCACCGGTGGGTCCACGAGATTCACCGGGCTGCCGTACGTGTGGTCGGACCAATACGCCGCACGAATCCAATTCGCCGGACATCACGGACCCCACTGCGTCGCCGAAATCGTGGAAGGCGACCCCGCCACCGGACCCTTTGTCGCGCTCTACCGACACGACAATCACCCGGTCGCCGTACTCGCAGTGTCCTCGCCCCGATCATTCGGCAAATGGCGTCGGCAAGTGGTCGATACCGCGAACCCAACGGCCTGAGCGTCCACCATTTCCCTCCGCCGACACCCTCCCGCAACCGCTCCCCGAGTCCACTCGATGTGACATTGACCCCCGAAAAGGCCACCAGATGTCACATTGAGTACCCACGAACGGGAACAATGGTGAAAGAACACGGGAATCGATTGTCGACTTTGGGAGCAGCAATGACCGCGCTGGATGCAGTACGACGACGTTGGCCGAAGACGATGCCGTTGCAGCCGCTGCCGTCGGAGTCGTGGGCCAAGCAGGAGCCCACCTGGAAGGGTGCGAATCCGCAGGTCATCGAGTCTGCTTTGAAGCGTGCGAAGACGCGGACCTCGGGCAATTGGTTCGTGTTCGCTGCCAGTCGCGACGTCAAGGCCGACAAGCCGTTCGGTCGATATGTGGGCACCACCGAACTGGTCGCGTGGCGTGACTCGGCAGGCAAGGTGCACATCGGGCCGGGCGCATGTCCGCATCTCGGTGCCGCGTTGGACACCGCGAAGATCGAATGCGACACATTGGTCTGCCGCTGGCACGGTCTTGCGCTCGGGCCGAAGGGCAAGCCCGGTTGGCGTCCGGTTCCCGCATTCGACGACGGGGTTCTGGTGTGGGTCCGCCTCGACGAGCTCGGCGGTGAGGAGCCGACGCCCGTCCCCGTGGTCCCGATCCGCCCGCCGGCCTCGACTGCCATCGCCGGAGTGGTCACCCTCGTCGGCAAGTGCGAGCCCGACGACATCATCGCCAATCGACTCGACCCCTGGCACGGCGCGTGGTTCCACCCGTACTCGTTCGCGAGACTGAAGGTCGTCAGCGCGCCCACCGACATCGATGTGCCCGACGAGGACGATCGCTTCCTCGTCGACGTGACCTTCCGTGTCAGCCGTGGCGTCGGAGTTCCGGTGCGGGCCGAGTTCGTCTGCCCCGGGCCCCGCACGATCGTCATGCGCATTCTCGACGGCGAAGGAGCGGGCAGCGTCGTCGAAACGCATGCGACGCCGCTGGCTCCCGCGCCCGATGGCACCCCGCGCACCGCTGTCATCGAGGCCACGATCGCCAGCTCGGATCGTCCGGGATTCCAGATGGCACGCAAGGCATCCGGTCTGTTGCGACCGGCGATGAACTTCACTGCTGCACGGCTGTGGAAGGACGACCTCGACTACGCCGAGCGACGCTACGAGTTGCGGTCGCAGGGCCGCGCCTGACCCTCGACGAACTCGGCGAGCTGTGCGATGACGGTGCCCCAGCCGTCGTGGAAGCCGTACTCCTCGTGCATCTTTCGGTCTTCTTCGTTGCGGTGCATCACGTGGGCGTGGTACTCGGTTCCATCGGGGTGGTCGGAGAGGGTGATCACCGCGGTCATGAACAACTGGGGTGCCGGCCGCCAACCCTCGACGAGCGAGTTGGTGAAGACGATGCGCTCACCGTCGTCGACGGCGAGAAAGCAGCCGTCCATGTGTGGTTCGTAGGCACCGCCGGATTCACTGATCAGTGTGCGGAATGCTCCTCCGGGCTTCGGATCCCAGGCATCGACACGACACAGTGCCGGTGCGGGAATCCACCACTTCTCGAACTTCGACGGGTCCGTCCACGCACTCCACACTGCTGCCCGTGGAGCCCTGATGACGCGGGAGATGGTCAAGTCCGTAGCAGGATCGATCGATGTCATTGCGGTTCACTTTCGTTCGAGGTCCGGGTGACGAAGTCTTCGAGGCGGTCCGTCCGGGATTCCCAGACGGCGCGTTGTTCCTGCAGCCAGTGTCCGGCTGCATCCAGATTGGTTCGCTCGATCGTGCACGCACGCACCCGGCCCACCTTGCGCGTGCGAATCCAGCCACTGCGCTCGAGCAGGTGAATGTGTTTCATGAACGACGGCAGAGTCATGTCGAACGGTTCGGCGAGTTCGCCCACCGTGGCCGGTCCGGATCCCAACCGGCTCAACACTGCCCGCCGGGTCGGGTCGGCCAGTGCCTGAAACACATCGTCGAGAACAGTCGAATACTGAGCCATAAGGCACACTATCGTTGTAGCAATACTTAGCGCAAGAGCTAAGTGTCTGAGCGAACTCGTGCGATCATGACCCCCACTGCGGCACAGCACTATTGGATCTGAAAAATCTCTGAGAACCTTCGGAATCCCTCTTGGCACTCCACGGGTGAGAGTGCTAATTTCTGTTCTGCACAGTTGAGGAGCGACTCGCCACAGGGGTGAGCGCATCTGGGTACAGGAGGTGGTTGCTGTGCTTCGTTTCGATCCGTTCCGTGATGTCGATTCTCTCACCTCGGCCATGCTGGGTGCCTCTTCCGGTTCGGACCGCGCCCCGCGATTCATGCCGATGGACCTCTACAAAGTCGACGACCACTACGTGCTCAGTGCCGATCTGCCCGGCATCGACCCCGGATCGATCGATGTCGACGTCGATCGCGGTACGTTGACGCTCACCGCTCACCGATCCGCTCCGGAAAGCACTGGCGTGCAGTGGATCACCTCGGAGCGATTCGCCGGCACGTTCCGTCGCCAGGTATCGCTGGGCGACGGCGTGGACACCGAGCGCATCTCCGCGTCGTACGACAACGGCGTTCTGTCGATCACGATTCCCCTCGCAGAACGCGCGAAGCCGCGCAAGGTCGACATCGCACACGGCGACATTTCAGCCGAACAGAAGTCCATCGCACACGAGTCGACCTGATCCCAGAACACACGGGCATCCCAAACACTCCGGCGAACAGATCACGAAAACCATTGGGGTGATGCACTATGCAGTCCGAGGCGGTGGTGTGGACGGAATCGACCGACCGTGAGCGCTGGTGGCGCACGGTAGTGGGCGTGGAGACGAGCATGAGGGAATGCTCGACGGCGGATGCACTCGATCAGTGTCGAGCCGTTCCTCTCGACGACGATCTCTACCCGCACACCCAGCACGCAGCCTGACGAGAAGGGCCGGCACCGAACACTCGGTGCCGGCCCTTCTCATCGGAACGTCTACAGGGGCAACGAAAAGAACGCACTCGACGGATCCACCACGTAGTCCGCGAACGGCGGACACTCGACGAATCCGTGTCGCACATACAATCTGCGGGCGGCGGCGAAGTAGTCCTGAGTTCCCGTCTCCAGGCTCACCCTGACGTAGCCCCGCTCTCGAGCCTGGTCCAATACGAAGCCGAGCAGCCGCGATGCCACACTCTGTCCCCGCGCCGCGCCGGTGGTCCGCATCGACTTCAGCTCAGCATGATCAGGTGAAAGCTTCTTCAGCGCAACAATTCCCAGCAGTGCGTCCGCCTCCCAGGCGGTCCAGACGGTGACGCCAGGTCCGCGCAGACCCGACAGATCGAGGGCGTGCACACTCTCGGCAGGCGAGGTGGCGTGCATGTCCTCGAGATGCTCGCTGAGTAGCGCGTGTACCTCCGGACGCGACAGATCGTCGACCTCGATCCGCATGCCCGAAGTCACCTGTTCATGAGTCTCTCGATGGCGTCGAACATCTTGAATCGTCCACTGGTCGGCACTGTTTCGATGTCGTGTCCGGTGATACCCCAGCTCGCCAACAGTGTGTTCGCGGCCTGCAGTCCGGTAGTGGCCGCGCGTTCCATCAGCGCCACCGGCAGATCGATACGAATGCCGTCGCCCGCAAGTACCAGAGCAGGTTCCGGAGTGCGGACGGTCGGACGCTCGGCAAACGCGCCGAGGCCGAACATCGGGCAATCGTCGCGCCACTCGGAACGCTCGGCGATCACCTCCGCATCAGCGGTTTCCGGATAGATCTGATACATCCGATCCATCAACTGCGCCCGTGTGACCTCCTCGGATTCCTCGGCGGCGTAGGCGTGCAGTTCGACGACGGAGCCGCCGGTGCGGGCAGCCCACTGCGCGGCCTCGTCCTCGAAGCGTTCGAGCACGCTGATGTTGTCGATCGGGGGCATGCCTCCGGTGCCGATGAAGGCGGGACGGTCCGCGTTGACGGCCTTGCTCAACCACACGCGGTGCACCAGGAACGGCGGTGTGTTCTGCAGCGCTGCAACCTGTTTGCGCCAATCGGGCGTCCCGAGCTCGGATGACTGCTCGAGCACACGCTGCAATCCGGCGATGTCGGTGGCGAGAACCACCGCGTCGGCGTCGATGATGCCGCCCGCGTCGACGCGGAACTTCCGCAGGCCGCCACGGGTGATCTCACCGCACGGTGTGGAGGTTCTGATGTCGACTCCGAGACCGGTGAGATACTCCCCCAGCGGGTCCCACAGCGCCTGTGGATACGGGTCACGGGGAACGTCGAAGATCAGGCCCTCGGAGGAGCCGAGGAAGTAGATGTGGAACATCATCGCCAGCTCGGCAGCAGACATCTTCTCGGGATCGGCGAAGAAGCTGCGGGAGAACACGCCGAACGCCAGGTGCCGCGCGGCCTCGGGAAAGTTGATGTTGCGCAGAAACTCTGCGGCCGGAGTGGTGTCCAACTCGTCGAAGGTCTTGGGCACACTCACCGTCATCAGCGGCAGGGCAGCGATGCCGTTGAGGTCGGTGAGATCCTTCCACCGGAACGTCGGACTGCGCTTGACGAACGCGAATGCGTTGAGTGGCGGAGTGTCGGGCAACCCTTTGAAGCCGTCGATCCGGCCGTCGCCGTCGATCAGCGGGTAGTCGTCGACCGGACGCAACCGAGACAACCCTGGATCGGTGCGGCGCAACAGGTTTCGCAGGTTGTAGTACTGCCGGAAGAACGCATGGAAGCCGCGGCTCATGGTCGCGGGGGATCCGTCCTCCAGCGTCGTGTCCCACCCGCCGACGCGGCCGCCGAGGTAGCTCTCACGCTCGACCAGGTGCACCTTCACACCACGCTCGGCCAGCGCTGTCGCGGCGCTCAGGCCTGCGATACCGCCGCCGACCACCACCACGTGCGGGACGTCAGCCAGCTGACCGGCATCCGAATATCCCTGCGCGGCAGCATGGGTGACCTTCTTGGAGTCGGTCAACGCTCTTCCTCCCTGGGACGAGAGCCGAGGAACGTGTGCACCACACCGTTCTGCCAACCGGTCATCGTTTCTCTTGCGACGCCGGTGTAGCCCGCACGCTGCATCCGCCGCATGAAGGCCGACGCGCCGTCGAAGGTCACGACGCTGCGCCACAGGTGTCGGTACAGGGTGGCGTCGCGTGTCGCGAGCCAGCCGAGCGGAATGATGATGCCCCAGCTCACCACGTTCCAGGAGATCCTGGCGCGGAGCGAATCGTGTACCGAGTACTCGTGGAACGCGATGGTCGAGCCCGGACGCAGCAGCGCCAGAAGCGATTTCAGCTCGGTGTCGGGTTCGTCGACATTCCGGATGAGGTATGCAGCCAGGATCGCGTCGAACGGACCGTCGACCCCGTTCACCGCCAGATCCTCGACGCGTGAGTGCACGAATGTCACGTTCGACGGCCAGTCCTTGCTCCGAGCGACCTCGAGCATTTCGGCGGATGCGTCGGCGGCGACGATCTCGGCGTGGGGGGCGGCTTCGAGCAACGCGGCAGTTGATGCACCGGTACCGCAACCGATGTCGAGCAAGCGCAGGCCGGCACCGAGATCGGGGATCCGCAGCCGCTTGGCCGACTTGAGCAGGTGCTCGTGGTAACCGGGGTTCGCTCCGACAAGTCGGTCGTACGCCTTCGCGCCGACGTCGAATGCCCCGGGAACTTCGTTTCGCGGCAGTCCGCTCTTTCCGACCTTCACAGTGCCTCTTCCTTGCTCACGCGGGCCGAGGGCCCACCCTGGACCGATACGACATCACCGTGCTGCAACTGCCGTCCGCGCCGCACATCCACGTCCCCGTTGACGCTCACCAAACCGTCGGCGATGACGCCCTTGGCCTCGGCACCGGATTCGATGAGATTGGCGAGCTTGAGGAACTGACCCAATCTGATCGATTCGTCGCGAATGGGGACATCGTGTGCGTCGGACATGTCTCCATCCTGTACTAGCGCGCCGTTCGCTGCTACCAACGAGTCACATCGCGGAGCGGAACCTGCGCAATCGGAGACTGTTGCTCACCACGAACACCGAGGACAACGCCATCGCGGCACCGGCGAGCATGGGGTTGAGCAGGCCCGCAGCGGCCAGCGGAATTGCAGCGACGTTGTAGGCGAACGCCCAGAACAGGTTGCCCTTGATGGTGCTCAGCGTGCGTCGGGAGAGCCGAATGGCATCACCGACGGCCCGCAGGTCACCGCGCACGAGCGTCAGGTCGCTGGCCTCGATCGCCACGTCGGTGCCGGTACCCATCGCAAGTCCCAGATCGGCCGTGGCCAACGCGGCCGCGTCGTTGATACCGTCGCCGACCATCGCCACGACCTTGCCCGACGCCTGCAGTTCTCGGACGGCATCGACCTTGCCCGTCGGCAGGACGCCGGCGATGACCTGATCGATTCCCACCTCGGCGGCGATCGTGCGGGCGGCGGCCTCGTTGTCGCCGGTCAGCATGACCGGAGTCAGGCCGAGTGCGCGCAGTTCCGCGACGGCCTGCTTCGAGGTCGGCTTGACCGAGTCGGAGATCACAAGCACTCCGCGAGCCCTCCCGTCCCAGCCGAGCGCGACGGCGGTGCGTCCCTGATTCTCGGCGGTCTCGAAGGCGTACGCCAGTTCCGCCGGCAGGGGCATCGACCAGTCGGCCAGCAGCGAGCGACGGCCGATCACTGCGGCGCGGCCGTCCACGACACCCTGCACCCCGAGGCCCTCGAGGCTCGTGAATTCCTCGACGGTCATCGATGGGGTCGCACTCGCGATGGCTCGGGCGATGGGGTGCTCCGAACCCGCTTCCAACGCCGCCGCCACGGCACGGACCACGTCCTCGTCCTCGCCGTCCGCCACGTGCACCGACTGCAGAGTCATCTCACCGGTGGTCACGGTTCCGGTCTTGTCCAGCACGACGGTATCGACGCGACGGGTGGATTCGAGGATCTCGGGTCCCTTGATCAGAATTCCGAGTTGCGCGGCCCGTCCGGTGCCGACCATCAGTGCGGTGGGTGTGGCCAGGCCGAGCGCGCACGGGCACGCGATGATGAGCACCGCGACCGCAGCGGTGAACGCGCTCGCCGCGGAATTGCCTGCACCGAGCCAGAATCCGAGCGTCGCGACCGAGATCGCAATGACGATCGGCACGAAGATGCCCGAGATACGATCGGCCAAACGCTGCGCCTGCGCCTTACCGGTCTGCGCGTCCTCGACTGCTTTCGCCATCTGCGCCAACTGGGTATCGGCACCGACTCTGCTCGCTCGCACCGTGATTCGGCCGCCGACGTTCACCGTTGCACCGACCACCGCGTCGCCGACGCCGACTTCCTCCGGCACGGATTCACCGGTCAGCATCGACCGATCGACGGCCGAGGAACCGTTCTCGACGGTTCCGTCGGTGGCGATCTTCTCACCCGGGCGAACGACGAACAGATCGCCGACGGCCAACTGCTCGATCGGAATCTGCTGTTCCTTACTGTCTTTCAATACAGCAACGGTCTTGGCACCGAGGTCCATCAGGGCGCGCAATGCCGCCCCGGCCTGACGCTTGGATCGGCTCTCGAACCATCGTCCGGCCAGGATGAAGGTGGTCACGCCCGCCGCGGCCTCGAGGTAGATGTTGCTCGCCCCGTCCGTTCGAGCGATCGTGAACTCGAACGGATGCGTCATGCCGGGCGTGCCTGCGGTGCCGAAGAACAGCGCGTACAGCGACCATCCGAGGGCCGCAAGGGTTCCCATGCTGACGAGGGTGTCCATTGTCGAGGTGCCGTGCCGCAGATTGGTCCAGGCGGCGCGGTGGAAGGGCCAGGCTCCCCAGACGACGACGGGGGCGGCCAGCGTGAGCGAGAGCCACTGCCAGTTGGTGAACTGCAACGCCGGAATCATCGCCATTGCGATCACCGGCACGCTGAGCACTGCCGAGACGATCAATCGCTGCTTCAGCGGATCGGTCGGGGGTTCGTCCGCGGGTTCGGCAGCCGGCAACGATGCGGTGTAGCCGGCAGCTTCGACGGCTGCGATCAGGTCCTCGGTGGCCACGCCGTCACTGGTGACGCGGGCCTTCTCGGTGGCGTAGTTGACCGTCGCCGATACCCCGTCGAGTTTGTTGAGCTTGCGTTCGATGCGGTTGGCGCACGACGCGCACGTCATACCGCCGAGGAGAAGTTCCGTTTCCTGGCTCATGCCCCACCCTCCTGTGCCTCGATGGTGAATTCGGCTGTGTGGACGACGCCCTGGTGCTGGAAGTCCAGATAGAGCGCATATGTTCCCGCGGTCGGCGCGTCGACGGTGAAGTCGACCGTCGGCCCCGGCGGCTCGTCCTCGGGGTGGACGTGCAGGTAGGCGAGGTCATCGGCGCGGAGAGCCACCAGATGTCCGTAGGCACCGAGGTACGGCTCCAGGTCGGTGACCTCGCGTCCGTTCTGATCGATAGTCAGAGAGACGGTCGAGTCCTCGCCCGCAGTCACTGCACCGGCGAGCGTCACGGTGTAACCGTCGACCCTCGATGTCACATTCGGTGTACTCGGGGGCCGCGTACTCAGGGGCTGCGTACTCAGGGGCTGCGGTCGATAGTCGCCGGGAACGGTCAGCTCCGCTCCCAAGGTGATGTTCTCGCCGCCGGCCGGGGTGAAGTCGGCGAACAGACGGTAAGGCCCGGGCCGGGTGAGATCGAGAGCCGTCGACCATGTGCCCGACGCGTCACGCGTCGGATGTACGTGTTGAAAATCCGTCAGATCGCGCCGAACGACGATGAGGTGCAGTTCCTCGGTGTGCATGACGTCGTAGTCGGTCAGCGCAGACCCATCCGGTTCGCTGATCGTGAAGGTGACCGGTACTTCCGGTCCGGACTCGACGACGGATCGCTCGAGCTCGAGTGTGTAGCCGTCCTGGGTGGCCTGGAGCCCGGCAGGCATCGCGGCCGCAGCCGGCTCGTCGTGCGCGTCGTGACCGGTGTGTGACGCAGCTGCGGTCGCCTGGGCGTCGGGTCCGATCTTGTCCCCGACGAACAGCGCCGCCAGGAACAGGAACGCGATCCCGACGACGAAGCCGACGAGCTTGGTGGGTGCGTCGAGTTCCTGCCGTCCTGAGTTCACAGCACTACCCTACCCCCCCAGGGTATCCAAGTGGTAGTTCCGAGGGTCATCTTGTAACCGACGTGGGAGTCGACGAAGCCGAGTCGGGTGTAGAAGCGATGAGCGTCCGTTCGACTGGCGTCGGAGGTCAGCTGCACCAGAGCGCTTCCCCAGCGCTCGGCCTCGTCGATCGCCCACCTGATCAGCGCACCGCCGAGTCCACGGCTGCGCCACTGCGCGCCTACCCGAACTGCTTCGATCTGTGCCCGCAGTGCGCCTCCGCGCGCGAGCCCGGGAATGAAGGTCAGTTGCAGCGTTGCCACCACCGCGTCACCGTGCACCACGACGACCTGCAGGTTTCGCGGGTCCGAGGAGATGTCCTCGAACGCTGCGCGATATCGATCCATTTCATCTGCGGATTCCCGCGAGACACCCAGCGGATCGTCGACCAGCAATGCCACGATCGATTCCAGATCCGACGCCACCGCTTCACGCACAACGCACGTCGACCCGTCGGACAGGTCGAATTCCGTCGATGTAATTCGAGGGTGAATTGTCATGCGCACGACGGTAAATCATCCACTTTGTAACGCGAACCATCCCGAGGACGAAATGCCGGGTAACCCACTGGCAACTGCAGTCGGGATCAGTTCGGGCGGACATGATGGGGATCGAAAACATGAATGTTGGCAAGTCGAAGCGTGCGCGCGTTGCGTTGAGCGCGTTCGCGATCGGAGCCCTCGGTGCCGGAGTAGTTGTGGCCGCACCGTGGTCGACTCCCTCCACGACCACCGAAGCATCCATCGAACTGGTGTCGACGGCCACGTGCTACGACATGGTGAGCATCGCGATCGGCGGCCGCGGTGACACCCCGCGCGAGGGCGTCAAGTGGCTCACCACCCCCGAGGGTGAGCGGCTCCCCGCAGCGATGTCCGGCGACTACTCCAGCGACTGGATCGACCAGGCCGTGCGAGCCCCCAACAACGGCAACGTGGTTCCCGACTCCTACGCCGCGGTGTACGTCGAGTACCCGGCAGACCTGGCGAGCTACGAGAACGCCGTGCAGACCGGCGTCACCAACTCGCAGACCATCATGCGGACGATCTCGGCGTCCTGCCCCGACACCCGATTCGCCATCGTCGGCTACAGCGAGGGCGCAGACGTTGCCCGCCGCACCGCGATGGAGGTCGGCAACCAGGTCGTTTCGGCCGACGGCACGTACGGAATTGTCGATCCCAACCAGGTCGTCGGTGTCGTCATCTTCGCCGACGCCGGCCGCGTGTCGGGAGACGGACCGTTCCCCGGTGCCGAGAACCCGTTCGGCAACCCGGACGGCTTCGACACCAAGTACCAAAACGGCAACACCGCAGTTCCCGGACAGGGCGCACTGCCCGGCACGTCCGGCGGATTCGGAGCGCTCGACGGCCGAGTGGCGTCCTTCTGCTCCGACGGCGACCTCACCTGCGCACTGCCGGAGAACACGTCACTGATTCATCTGGCCGCCAACGTCGGTCGTCAGGTCAATGCCGACGCACTGCAGAACGAGCAGCTCACCCCCGCCACCGGTGCAGATCTTGCACTGGCCCTGGGACGCATCGCAGTCAACGCCTTCAACGACATCGCCTCGCAGCCCAACTGGATGCAGAGCGACGAGACATTCCTCGACGTGCTGATCAAGGTGTCCGAGCCCGGCTACAAGCCCGGCACGGTCACGACTCCCGTCTCGGCCAAGGTCGACGGCGAGCAGGAACCGATCGAAACCGGTCAGATGATCGACCTCGTGTACCTGCCGCAGAAGATCTTCCGCGAGATCACCGGATTCATCTCGTCCAACCAGAACACCGTTCCGGTCATCATGAACGATCCGTACGGCCTGACCTTGGGACCCGGCACGGGACACCACTTCGATTACTGGCGCGACGCCGATGCCGCCAACGGCAAGCCGCTGACCTCGGTGCAGTACGCCGCGGCATGGCTGACCGAACTCGCCGAGGAAGCCAACCGCGGCGAGCCGGTGAAGACCAAAGAGGTCCAGGAGAAGGCCGGACGAGCAGCGGTCGAAACCATCGTGGCACCGGTGACCACCTCGGCAACGGCAACCCCCAAGGCCACGACTACCGCACCTGTCACCACCAGCCCGGTCGTGACCCCGGCAGCTCCGGCTGCGCCGGCTCCGGCCGCTGAAAGTCCGGCACCGGCTCCGGCCCCCGCCACCGAGACGGCAACGACCCCCGAGTGCACGGTCGCAGTCGAGGGCGAGACACCCGCCGAGGGCGCACCGCCGGTCTGCGTCACCGCGACCGAAACCGCTGTCGAGACAGCACCCGAGACCGTGGTTCCCACGACCACCGAGGCTGTACCTGCGCCGTAGTCCAGTGCGTGCAGAACGCTCACGAGCCCGTCCACCTGTTTCATTCGGTGGGCGGGCTCGTCTGTTCTCACATCCAAGTGCCCGTGACTCAGGCCGTGCCGCGCAGCTTCCCTCGGACCACGATGCCCACGATCAGAAGCGCCACTGCTGCGAACACCACCATCGACGGACCGCCCCGGTCGAGACCGGTCAACGTCGGAAGCGGTGCGAGCAGCGCCAGCCCCAGCGGCGGCAGAGTCAGTGCACCGACGCCGCCGGAGTACCAGAACCCCTCGAGTCGGTCCCAATCAGAACGACTCTGGACCCGGTCTTCCACACGCACCATGACAATCGCCAGAGGTACCGCCACGACCAGCCACAGCAGCGGGGACAGCGGCAGACCTGCCCGGCCCAGCAACGCGTCGGTGATGAGCGTCGCGCCGAAATACGACGGCAGAAACATCGCGACGGCGACGCAGAAACCCAAAGTCACGTCGGAGACGTCGTCGGGCAGATCTGTGTTCCGGCTGTGATCGGACATGAGATGCACGCTACGGACAAGGGTGCCGTCGCGGGAATCGCCGCCGTCGGCAGCTACCGAACCGCCGGATTGTGGATGGGTCGGCGCATCAGCACCGCGCAGGCAACCGTCACCACAGCAACGACCACGAGCCCGGCCACGGACAATGCCAGGTAGTCGGGCTCGCTTGTGCGCGTGGCGACAGCGACGTCCGAAGACAGGCCCGGCTGATAACTCGCGGAGTACACCACCACCGGCAGAGTCATGGTGAACAGCACAGGCAGCGAGACCGCGAGAGAGCCCGGCGACGTCGCGAGGGCCGACACCACCACGTACGCGGCGACCAACGGCAGTGCGAACTCCGATCCCGTCGACACCTCGGCATAGCCCTCGATCACGCCCGCAACGGCGATGACGAACAGCCCGCCCAGTCCGATGTACAGCTGCGGCCAGCGGTAGCCGAGGCCCCCTCCGACGACCAACAGACCCACACTCAGAGCAAGCTGCGCACTGTCACCGGCAGCGAAGCCGAACGAGCCGATCCCGGCCGACGATGACGCGAACAGCACCAGCAGCAGCCGTCCGTTCCGCCCGGGCAGTAGGAACGACGCCACGAGTGCCACGGCCGTCATACCGGCGAGAGCACCGAGCCATTCGACACTTCGAGGGTCGTGACCGGTGGCAATCCAAGTCAGGACTCCCGCGGCGACGGGTAACGGGATCCCGACGAGCAAGATTCGCTGGGTCTCGTACGGCTGTAGCTCCTCGTGGCGGTACGCCAGGAACAGTGCGATCGCCGCGGCCGAGGCCACGATCACCATGACGATCGCCCGCTGCGGGCTCACGTCGTCCCCGGCACCGACGACATCCCACACGAACACCGGACCGTCGTCGGCTTGCAGCAGGGCATCGAGCGCTTTACCGAGGAGACCGGCTCCGACGGCGGCGACGGCCAGCGATGCCTGCGCACCGCGATGTCGCCCCGCCAGTACGGCGGACGCGCCGAGCAGTGCGCCTGCTCCCACAGCCCCGGCCCAGTCTCCGAACATTCCGGTCACCATCCCGACTGTCCGGAACACGACGACGAGTACTGCTCCGATCGCCATGATGAGCACGCCCCGTGCGCTCGAACGCGCGAGCACGACGCTCACCAGGCAGGCGGTCAGCGCGAGGACGGTCAGTCCGTTGACGATCGTTGCCGGTGAACCGAATTCGGCCGTGCTGCTCAGCAGGGAGTCGAGCGGTCGGATATCACTGATCGCATAGCCGACGACGAAGCCGGCGAGGATCATCGACAGTACTTTCATACTGCCGATCATGCCGTCAGCCGAATTTCACTCCCTGCGCCAGGGGCAGTTCGTTGGAGTAGTTGACCGTGTTCGTAGCCCGACGCATGTAGGCCTTCCATGCGTCCGAACCGGATTCGCGACCGCCACCGGTTTCCTTCTCGCCGCCGAAGGCGCCGCCGATCTCTGCGCCGGAGGGTCCGATGTTGACGTTGGCGATGCCGCAGTCCGAGCCCGCGGCGGACAGGAAGCGCTCCGCCTCGCGCAGATCGGTGGTGAAGATCGACGACGAAAGGCCCTGAGGCACATCGTTGTGCAATGCGATGGCCTCGTCGAGGGTGTCGTACGTCAACACGTACATGATGGGCGCGAACGTCTCGTGCTTGACGATGTCGGTCTGCGCGGGCATCGTCACGATCGCGGGCTGAACATAGAACGAGTACTCGTCGACCACGTTCACTCGCTCGCCACCGACCACGACCGTTCCGCCGTCGGACACCGCCGCCTCGAGAGCCTTCTGGTAACCGGCGAATGCGGTGGCATCGATCAGCGGACCCACCAGAGTGTCTGTGGCCAAGGGAGATCCGATCGACAGCGTCTCGTATGCCGCTACCAGCCTGCGGACCAACTCGTCCGCGACCGAGGAATGCACGATGACGCGTCGGAGTGAGGTGCACCGTTGACCTGCTGTCCCGGCGGCCGAGAACACCAGTCCACGCGTCGTCAGATCCAGATCGGCCGACGGCGTCACGATCGCTGCATTGTTTCCGCCGAGCTCGAGCAACACCCGGCCGAATCGCTCGGCGACACGGGGCGCGACAGCACGGCCCATCCGCGTCGAACCGGTTGCCGAGACCAACGCAACCCGCGAATCGTCCACCAGCGCTTCGCCGGACGCGCGGTCACCGATCAGCAGTTGCGCGATCTTGGGATCCACTCCGGCTGCGGCGGCGGCACGCTCGAACAGCGCCTGCACACCGACGGCCGTCAGCGGAGTCTTCTCCGAAGGCTTCCAGATGACCGTGTCTCCCGCGACGAGGGCGAGAGCGGTATTCCAACTCCACACCGCAACAGGGAAATTGAACGCGGTGATGACGCCGACGACACCGAGCGGATGCCACTGCTCCATCATGCGATGCCCGGGCCGTTCGGTGGCGATCGTGTTGCCGTACAGCTGACGGGAGAGTCCGACGGCGAAATCGCAGATGTCGATCATCTCCTGCACCTCACCGAGCCCCTCGGAGACGATCTTCCCGGCCTCGATGGACACCAGCGCGCCCAGATCCTCCTTGTGAACGCGCAGCAGTTCGCCCAGTTCCCGGATCACCTGACCACGCACGGGGGCAGGCACCTGCGACCACGACACGAAGGCGGTGCGCGCATCGGCGACGACGGTCTCGACATCGGCCGCCGAAGCACACGCCAGCGACGCCAGGTTTCCGCCGGTGATGGGCGAGCGCGCGATGATCGCGTCCGGTCCCGCGGGGGCGTCGAGCGCGATCGTGGCACCCAGCCGGTCGAGGATCGCGCGAGTGCGCACACTCAACTCGTCGTGGGTGATGGATGCAGACATGCGCGTACACCTTCCGTGGAGAGAACCGAACCGTCGGAGATGAGCCTACCGATCGAGGCTCGAACCGTATATTTTCCTGTTATATGGACTTGCTTACGGATTATTAACGCGTATCTTCGTCCTTATGACGCAAGTATTACAGCGCACCGGAGTGACCATCGACGCCGCCAACGTCCGCGACGTGATCGGTGAACACCTACTGGCCGACGGCTTCGAGTTGGTGCTCGACCTCGATGCGTCGACCGGATCCACGCTGGTCGACGCCAGGGACGGCACCCGCTACCTGGACCTGTTCACGTTCTTCGCGTCCAACGCGCTGGGCATGAACCATCCGGCGCTGATCGACGACCCGGACTTCCGGGCCGATCTGATGCAGGCGGCGATGAACAAGCCCAGCAACTCCGACATCTACACCGTCCCCATGGCTCGATTCGTCGACACGTTCGCTCGGGTCCTGGGTGACGATCGACTGCCGCACCTGTTCTTCGTCGAAGGCGGCGCCCTGGCCGTGGAGAACGCGTTGAAGGTCGCATTCGACTGGAAATCGCGATGGAACGAAAGTCATGGTCTGGACGCGTCCTTGGGCTCTCAGGTGATGCACTTCGAGCATGCGTTCCACGGACGCTCGGGCTACACGATGTCGCTGACCAACACCGACCCCAACAAGGTCGCGCGCTTCCCGAAGTTCGACTGGCCGCGAATCCCGTCCCCGTTCATCCGATCCGGCGCGAACATGGACGAACTCGAGGACGCATCGTTGGCGGCGGCTCGGTTGGCCTTCGAGGCCAACCCGCACGACATCGCCTGCGCCATCATCGAACCCATCCAGGGCGAGGGCGGTGATCACCACTTCCGGCCCCGATTCCTGCAGAAGCTACGGGAACTCTGCCACGAGTTCGATGCACTGTTCGTGATGGACGAAGTACAGACCGGAGCCGGAATGACCGGTACCGCGTGGGCATTCCAGCAGCTCGACGTCGTGCCGGATGTCGTCGCCTTCGGCAAGAAGGTTCAGGTCTGCGGCGTCATGGCCGGCGGTCGCGTCGACGACATCGACGACAACGTCTTCGCTGTCAGCTCCCGCATCAACTCGACGTGGGGTGGGAACCTCACCGACATGGTGCGGTCGCGTCGAATCCTGGAAGTGGTCGAATCCGAGAAGCTCATCCCTCGTGCCGGTGAGCTCGGAGCCGTACTGCTGACAATGTTGCAGGACTTGGCAACTCGACACACAGTGGTATCCGAAGTACGTGGACGAGGTCTGATGTGCGCCTTCTCCCTGCCCGACGCCTCCACCCGCGACCGAGTGATCGAGCTGTTGCGTACCGAGGAACATGTGCTGGCGCTCGGCTGCGGCGATGCGGCAGTGCGATTCCGCCCTGCACTGACCATCACCGAAGCCGAACTGACCCAGGCAGTCGAGTCCATCGACCGAGTGCTGAGCATGCTCTAGCGCTCGGGAGGGATGTCCGGCTCGAGCTACAGCAGCATTCGCACGGCGCCAGCTGCCACGGCGTCGGCCGCTCGCTGAAGTGCGACAGACGACAGCGACCACTGCTGCCAGTACAGCAGCACGTCGTCGATCCCGTTGTCGTCGAAGCACTTCAGCGAGTCACGGGCCTGCAGATCAGGGATCATGCCCCAGCCGAAGCCGAGGTCGACAGCTCGCGCATAGTCGGAAGAAGCCGGCACCAGGTGACGCGGCGGCTCGTGTGGGTCGACACCGAAGCGCTGTAAGTAATTGTCCTGCAATCGGTCGTCTGCATCGAAGACGACCACCGGAGCACAGCGCAAAGCCTCCGCCGTCACTCCAGCAGCGAACCACCGATCGATGAACTCCGGCGTGGCCGACGGCCGGTAGCGCATCGCACCGAGGCGTCGAACGGTGCAGCCACGAACCGGATCGGCCACGGAGGTTATTGCAGCGGAGACGATCCCGTCGTGCAGCAACTGCGCGGTCCGGTCCTGGTCCTGCCGATGCAGATCGAAGGTGGTGTTGCGCGCCAGTGGTGCGAGCGCGGGCAGCACCCAGGTCGCCAACGAATCCGCATTGACGGCAAGCGAAATGGGCGCAGCGACGCCGTCGTCACTCAGTTCTGCCCGAGTCTGCTCGGTGAGAGTGTCGATCTGACGCGCCAGACGAAGCACCGCGACACCCGACTGGGTTGCCACCACCGGCTTGCTGCGTTGAACCAGAGTCCGACCGAGCGATTGCTCCAGCGACTTGATGCGCTGACTCACCGCCGACGGGGTCACGTACAGCGCGCGAGCAGCGGCCTCGAACGTTCCACCGTCGACCACGGCCCGCAAGGCTCTGAGCTGCTCGATCTCCATAATATGAAGCTACGCTGATCATTACTGAAATACATTCGCTGGACCTAATCATGACCGGCTTCTAGCGTTGCCGTCATGACCTCGCTCGCCGCCGCACAATCGACCCTCACCGGATTGGGCGTCGGACTCTCCCTCATCGTCGCCATCGGAGCGCAGAACGCGTTCGTGCTGCGTAAGGGCCTGCAGCGCGCCCATGTACTGCCGGTGGTGGCAGTGTGCGCACTGTCCGATGCGGTTCTGATCCTGGCCGGGGTGGCAGGAATCGGCATTCTCGTCGACCGGTTTCCTGTCGCTCTGCGCGTCGTGACCGTCCTCGGTGCACTGTTTCTGCTCGTCTACGGCCTGATGGCACTGAACCGTGCTCGGACGCCGTCCACCATGACCGCGGATGCGCACGGAGGCGGTTCGCTGATCGCCGCCGTGGCCACGTGCCTGGCTCTGACCTGGCTCAATCCTCACGTCTACCTCGACACCGTGGTGTTCCTGGGGTCCATCGGAAACCGTCAGCCCGGTGAACTGCGATGGTGGTTCGCCGCCGGCGCGATGCTGGGCAGCGTGCTGTGGTTCACCGCGCTCGGCTACGGATCGCGGGTGCTCAGTCCATTGTTCGCGAGGCCGTCGGCGTGGCGAGTACTCGACCTCGGCATCGGCATCATGATGCTGACCCTCGCAGCACTGCTGGTGCTCGGCTGAACCTGGATACTTGATCCGCAGTACAACGAGTGATCTGATAGTCGCGAAAGACCGACCGCGCGGTCTGACAAACCTGGAGGATTTCCCGTGCCGTACCTCGGCCTGCTGATCATGCTGCTGTCCATCTTCTGCTTGATCGATGTCATCACCGCCGACGATTCCGGCATCCGCCACCTTCCGAAAATGGTGTGGCTGCTGCTCGTCATCGTTCTGCCGCTCGCCGGATCGATCGCGTGGCTCGTCGTCGGCCGGCCCGAGAACGGCGGCATCTGGGGTGGCAGCGGCGCACCACGCACCTCGTCGGCCTACCCCGAGTACGACGCCAAACCCGGACGCGCCGTTGCCCAATCGCAGGAGAGCGACGAGGAATTCCTCCGCCGTTGCCGCGCCCGGGCCGAGGAGCAGCGCCGCATCGCCCGCGAGCAGCGCAGAAACGACTGAGACCATGGCGAAGCTGACGACGTTTCCCGAGCCGAACTCCGCCCTTTCCGATCCCGCCGAGTTGTTTCGCGAGTACCTGGCGTTCTATCGCAGGGAGCTCGTTCGACGCATCACTTCGCTGAGCGACGATGCACTGACCAGCACGGCCGTTCCATCCGAGTGGACTCCGCTGCAGATGCTGACCCATCTGGTGCACATGGAGCAGCGGTGGTTCGTCTGGGGATTTCTCGGCCGCGCAGTCGACGCGCCCTGGGGAGACGCGAAGGACGGCTCCTGGCACGTACCGGAAGATGTGGACGCCGAAGCACTGCTGAGCAGGCTCGACGACGGTGCCCGCCTCACCGACGAGATACTGAACTCACACCGAATGGACGAACTGGCCACTCTCGGTGGGCGATTCAGCGACGAGCAGCCGACGCTGATCTGGATCTGCTTCCACGTACTCCAGGAATACGCCCGCCATCTCGGTCATCTCGACGTCGCTGTCGAACTGGCCGGCGGGCCGACCGGCGAAGCCGAGAACTGACGCCTCAGACGTTCGCGTACAGATCGACGGTGGTGCCGTCGGGATCGTGTACGACGGCATAACGCTGTCCCCAGAACGCATCCCACGGCTGCAGATGACCGGTGTACCCGGCTTTCGTCACCGCAGCCCACGCCGCGTCCACCCCGTCGGGCGTCCCACAGTCGAACGCGAGCGCTACGCGATGGCCCCCGCTTGGCGGCATCCACGTCGGATCGAACGAGGTGATGGTCGACGGTAGATCGAACAGCAGGCGAACTCCGCCGAGGTCGACTTCCACGTGCTGCTCACCGTCGGCCTCGGCCGGAATATTCAGCCCGAGAACGCGGTAGAACGCCAGCGCCGACGCCATGTCGGCAACGATGATTTCGATTCCTGCCAGGCGCGGTTTCACAACGCAAAGAGTAGTCCGTCAGCCCCAGTTCGCGGCATTCGTCAGACAGAACGGATGCCCGGCCGGGTCCAGGAGTACGCGCCAGGTCTCACCGGGCTGGTTCTCGGGCAGCGTCGCGCCCAATTCCACGGCAGCCGTCGCCGCGGCGTTTAGATCGTCGACAGCAAGATCGAAATGAAACTGCTTGCTGCCGTTCGCATTCGGCCACGGCGGCGGTCGATAATCGTCGACGCGGCCGAATCCGAGCGCACTGCTCGGGCCCTGCAGCATCGCGTACTCCTGCTCCGCATGCACGACGTTCCAGCCCAGAAGCGACGACCAGAATGACGCGCTGGCCCGAGGGTCGGTGCAGTCCAGGGTGACCATCTTCAGCGTGGCCAGGGGTGTCTCGGTCATGGTGTTCCTCCTTCTCGTGTCGGACCAGACTCCTACACTGACGCGCGTGCCGGATAGGAAAAACGCGACAGCCACCCGGTCCGGCGTCCTGCGGCCCGATCAGCTGGCGCAGCATGTCGACCTCGTACGGCTACCGTGTTCGGAGTCGTTGGAACCGTGGGTCGAGAACTACTGGCAGCTGCGGTGGGAACTGCCGCCCGGCACAACGCATCACAGCTCGACGCTCCCGCACCCGGCCTGCACGTTGAGCGTCGAACACGGTCGGACCCGCGAGGGCGTTGTCGAGCCGGTGGTCGTGACCGGGGTCCTCACGCGCCGCTTCGACGTCGTCCTCGCCGAGTCCGGGTGGGTCTTCGGCGTCAAGTTCCGGCCCGGCGGCTACGCGAGTTTCACCGGAACCGTGGCGAAAACCCTGCGCGACGTCCCGGTAGCGCCACCGACCCCGTTCCGGTCCGAGACCGTCGCTGCACTGGCCGAGCTGGATGGGCATTTCGATGCCGACCACTGCCGAACCGTCGTCGACGCGGTTCTCACGCCCTACGCCCGTGACGTCGAGCCGGAGTACGAGGTGGTCTTGGACGTCATTGCGACCATGCTCGGAGATCGGGCGCTGATTCGCGTCGCGCAGGTGGAACAGCGGTGTGGCGTCGGCACTCGTCGACTGCAGCGGCTGTTCGAGCGTTATGTCGGCGCGACGCCCAAGTGGGTACTCGGGCGGTATCGGATTCACGACGCCCTCAGCGAGCTCGACAACGGCTACTCGGGTCCGCTGGCAGACTTGGCCGCGCGGTACGGGTGGTTCGACCAGGCTCACTTCACTCGGGAGTTCACCGAATTGGTCGGAATGCCGCCGAGCGCATACCAACGGTGAGTAACGCCTTCGTCACGCAATGCGACTTTTGCCGATTCGTTTGGCACAGTATTCGCGGTGCCCGATAAGCATCGTGGTGGGGAACAGCAGCACAGAGGAAGAGTGGGCTTCAACGCATGATCAACATTCTCGTCGCCGGTGGAATCGCGTTGGCGGTCTCGATTCTGTTGACTCCATTTCTCATCGCACTGTTCACCCGGCAGGGCTTCGGCCAGGAGATCCGCGTCGAAGGTCCGGCAAGTCACCACGCCAAGCGCGGAACGCCGACGATGGGCGGCGTCGCTATCATCGTCGGTTTGTGGGCCGGTTACCTGGGCTCGCACCTCGTCGCAATGGGCGGTGACGGGCCCTCGGCGTCGGCGCTGTTGATTCTCGGTCTCGCGACGGCACTCGGCGTCGTCGGATTCCTCGACGACTACATCAAGCTCCGCATGAAACGAAGCCTCGGACTCAAGGCGACCGGCAAGTACGTCGGGCAGATCAGTGCAGCGGTGATCTTCGCGGTACTGGCGCTGCAGTTCCGCAATGGGAACGGGCTGACTCCGGGCAACGTCGAGCTGTCGCTGGTACGCCAATCCACGTTCTTCACCATGGCCCCGATCGTCTTCGTCCTGTTCTGTGTCTTCCTCGTCGTCGCGTGGTCCAACGCGGTCAATCTCACCGACGGGCTCGACGGTTTGGCGGCGGGGTCGATGACGCTCGTTCTCGGCGCGTACACGGTGATGACGTTCTGGCAGTACCGGCAGTCCTGCGCGACCAATTCGGTCGCTGGGTGCTATGAGGTACGCGATCCGCTCGACCTCGCCGTCGTCTGCGCTGCGGCCGCGGGTGCCTGCATCGGATTCCTCTGGTGGAACGCGGCTCCGGCCAAGATCTTCATGGGCGACACCGGCTCACTCGCCCTCGGCGGACTCCTCGCCGGCCTGTCGATCGTGAGCAAGACCGAACTGATCGCCCTCGTCTTCGGAGCGCTGTTCGTCGCCGAGAGTGCCTCCGTCGTCATCCAGGTCGCGTCGTTCAAGAGCACCGGCAAGCGGCCGTTCCGAATGGCCCCGATCCACCACCACTTCGAACTGGCCGGCTGGGCCGAGACGACGGTCATCATCCGACTGTGGCTGTTCGCGGCCATCGCGTCGGCGCTGGGACTCGGATTGTTCTACAGCGAATTCCTCGCAGCCGTCGGCTGACCTACGATTCTGGGATGACTGAAGAACTGTCGCCTGTTGCCAAGGTCGACGCTCTCGCCGCCGAACTCGAACAACTCGATGCTCGACGCGTCGCAATCGGGGTCGAGCTCGTCAACCTTCAATTCGGCCTCGACGGAGACGCCAAGATCCGTGCGACCGAGGTCTTTCACAGCGACTACCTGGGACGACTGTTCACCTTGGTCGACGAACTGCGCACCGACGAATAGGGCTCGCTACACAGCGTCCTGATCCGAACGCGACACCACGGTCAGGCGAAAATCTCTGAGTGACAGCGTGAGTGCCGCCAACGCTGCAATCGCTACTCCACCGATCGGAAACACCAGCCACGGATTGCCGATGGTGGGAGTGAAGGTCGATGTGACAAGGTCGTCGCCGAGATACGGCACATACACTGCGTCGGTCACATACGTTTCGGCCATGTAGGTGTCCGTCGCTGTCCAGCCGAAGTCAGCTGCAGGAGGCGAGTTGATCTCGATACTCCACGGATGCTCCCACGACCAATCCCACGCGGCTTCGGCTGGTTGCGGTGGCCAGTGCGTCCAGGCGAGTGCACTGCCCGCTCCCAGAGCCGCACCCACGACGATCAACAACACGAACAGGTGTACGCGGCTGTACTGCCGATCCTGAACGATGCGCAGACCCGAATCGACGAGGAACGAGGCAGCCACGAGACCGATTGCTACTCCTGCTGCGACGAGATAGAGCGTCACGGGAAACCAACTCGGGCGGGCGTGGGTCACGCCGAGTTCCTGCGCATCGGCTACGGCGACATGCCAGACGACCGCTGCCGCAGCGCCTATCGACGCGCCGACGGCGGCCAGCACTGCGACGAGCGCTTTACCGGATGGCCTGTCCACGATCGGGACTCTACTCATGGCCTGTCCGGTCCATTCGAGTACTTGACCTGAAGCTTTGTCGAGGTTCTATCGTCGCTTTCATGAACACACTGAGACCCATGCAGCCACCCGAACTTCAGCCCATCGGATTCTGGACCGCACGCGCCGGCGACGCCATTCGAAATCGGATCCGCGCAGCACTGGCCGAAGTCGGTGTCAGCCAACCTGAATGGTGGCTCCTGCACCAGATCTCACTGCACCCCACGGGGGCCGATCGCGCCGAGACCGTCGAGAAGATCGGGCACAACGACACGCCGGAAGCAATCGTCGAGGCCATCGCGTCTGCACGTGACAAGGGTTGGATCATCGAATCGAATTTGCGCCTGACGTTCACCCCGAAAGGTGAAGCACAATTTCGGCGAGCCGCAGACGTTCAACAGATGCTGCAGGACGAACGCATGCAGGGAATCGGACAGGACGAGTACGTCACCACCATTCGAGTGCTGCAGCGAACAATCCAGAACGTCGGAGGTGACGCCTGGCATTGGTGACGACACCGGTCAGGGACGAATGCCGTTCGCCTACAACAGCCTCCGGTCAGCGCATCCGTCGCACTCTTGAAATCACAATGCCGACAACCAATCCGAGTACCGCGCCCAGAACAGGCAACCCGACGACGAGGGTGGCCAACTGCCCAGGCATACCCAGGAACTCCGAGTACTGCGAATCACCGCCGACGAATGCGTAATTGACTCGACGCGGCGCGCCGTCCCGCAGGACGATACCGATCGACGCGATCAGTCCTAGTGAGAAGCCGACGAAGGTAGAGACCTTACGCATCCGAGCGAGCCTCGCGGGCCGCTGCTGCGAAAGCGGCCATACTCGGGAACTTCATGTCGACACTGTGTTCCCCGGATGGCTCAGGCGTTGCTCCCCATCCGGGGCGATCGTGCCGCCGATCGATCCACACCGACGGGATGCCGTGGCGCTTGGCAGGCACGTGATCGTGGAACAGACTCTGCGCGACGTGGAGCAGTCGTGATCGTGGGACACCCAGCGTCTCGAGAACTCCGTCGAGCGCGTCGAAGTGATTGTCCGCCGGCTTGTAGGCCTTGACGTCCTCGGCGGTGACGATGGCGTCGAACTGCACGCCGAGGCGGCGGTTGCTCCCTGCGAAGCCGTCGCGATGCACATTGGACAGGATGACGAGCTTGTAGCTCTCGCCGAGGGACGACAACGCGTCGGCCGAGTCCTCGAATGCCGGCCAGTCCGGAACGGAACCCCCGAGCCTGTCCGCCCACTCGGTCGAGACAGGGATTCCCAGCATGTCACCGGTCCGCACGAAAGCGTCGGCAAGGATCCGGGGGTACAGAGCAGCGGGTGAATCACGCTGTGCCTGAGATTCGTTGATGCCGTAGGCCGCAAGCAGCTCGTCGTCGGACAACGGCGAACCGGCTTCCTGTGCCCATGGCCTGAGCACCTCGAGGATGCCGGTTTCCCAATCGATCAGCGTTCCGTAGCAATCGAAGCTCAACACGTCGTAGTCGGCGAGATTCATGTGGCCGGGCCTCCTTGCGAAATTCGATGGCGGCCGATTCTTCGTGCCGATACCGTCTGCAGGTCATGAGCATCGTACTGCCCGTCATCTGCACTCGCCTGTCCGGCTGTCGATGCGGACGCTGACCGACCGGGAAGCAAATCTACTGCGCGACAGAGTCTATCGGGCTGTTCACATCGTTCCTGTATCCGAGCTGATCGACGGTAGAGTTCATCGCGACAGTCGATCGGCTGACGATGAAAGGCAGAACCCATGAATATGGGCAGGGACGACGAGGTGCGCAACGTCGCCGAAGCGCTGAACACGATCGAGAAGCCCTGGCAGCCTCACCGACTGGCCAGCATCAACGATTACGACGTCAAGGTGGTGAAGCTGCTCGGCGAATTCGTCTGGCACACACACCCCGACACCGACGAGATGTTCTTCGTCCACAGCGGAGAACTCATTATCCAGCTTCGCGGCCGCGACGTCGTTCTCGGTCCCGGTGACGTTTTTGTGGTCCCAGCGGGCGTCGAACACTGCCCCAAAGCCGTGGAAGAAGTCTCTGCACTTCTGTTCGAGCGATCAGGCACTGTCAACACCGGCGATGCGGGCGGGGACCTGACCTCGCAGATCCGAGAGTTGTGACGCGGATTCTGTTGCGGCCCGCCGTGGGATCCGACGCCGACTTCCTGTTCTCTATGGCATCGAATCCCGACGTCGTTCGATGGGTCGGGGACGGAAAGCCCTGGAGTAGAGGGTATTTCGATAGCCGTTTCTCGCGCGCCCTGAGCGCGAAGGACGCCCGAACGCCGGACGTACAGAGATGGTTTATCGGCACGAACGATGATCGGCACCCCGTCGGTCTGCTCAGCCTGATTCGACGGTCCGACCACTTCGAGGTCGGGTACTGGGTGGATCCGGACCAGTGGGGTCGTGGCTACGCAGGCGAACTGATCGCTCTTGCGCAGGATCATACGGATGGTCTCCCGATGGCAGCGCAGGTTCGCCGGGCGAACAGCGCCTCGCGTCGGGTGCTCGAGCGCGCCGGGTTCACACTGGTCGACGACGGTGATCCCATGACCTTCCGGTCTCCTCGGAGGCAGTGATTTCGGGTCACCAGGTCCTGATGGGACGGTGCCTCACCGTGGTACGGCCGGTCGTGACGCCGCGCACCATGGGTCGCATCAGGAACTCGTGCGGGAACCCGAGGTCGACAGCGCTGGCTGCGTGCAGAGTGTCGAGTTGGTATTCGTCGAAGGTGACGTCGAGGGCAGAGATGTTCTGCTGCAGCTGTTCCGGAGTCCGTGCGCCGATCAACGAGCTGACGACGGACGGATGCCGAAGCGTCCACGCCAACGCCACCTCAGCAGGAGTCACGTCGAGTCGGCGAGCGACTCCGACAACCGTGTCCGCGATCGCGAGCCCCCGCGAGGTCCGCCGCGGTGTACTTGCCGGTCAGCACTCCGCCGCCCAGCGGTGCCCAGGGAATGACGCGTCTGCGATCGATGAACTCGACCGCCTGCGCTCTCGCCAACGGCACCGGCACCTTCGCACCATCTGAATCCGACCTTTCGCGGCACGGGAAGTCGAGACTCCGGTGATGCAGTGCTCCTATCGTTTGGGACAGAACGAAGAAGGGTCACCGGCACATGCTCGAACGATGGAACGCGGCACTCGACCACATCGAGAACAATCTCGACCGCGAGATCGATGCGGGGGAGCTCGCTCGCATCACGTTGACATCCGAATACCACTTCAGACGCGTGTTCTCGGCACTGGCTGGATTGCCTCTGTCGCACTACATCCGGCAACGCCGCATGACATTGGCAGCAGCAGACATTCTCGACGGCAGAGGGGTGCTCGACGTCGCGACCAAATACGGCTACACGGCAGACGCATTCACCCGCGCCTTCCGAGACCTGCACGGCATCACGCCATCTCAGGCCCGCCGACCCGGAGCAGTCCTTCGTTCCAGACAAGCCGTGACATTTCACCTGACCATCGAAGGACGGAGCACCATGCGATACCGCATCACCGAACTGCCGGCATTTCACATCGTCGGCAAATCCACCCGAATCCCGCTGCGGTTCCGCGGCGAGAACACCGCAATGACCGAATTCCACCGTAGCCTCGCCCCTGGAACCGGGGAAAAACTACTCGAACTGGCAGACTTGCCCGAGCTTCCTGACATCCTCTTCGTCAGCGACGGCTTCGAGCCCGAACGCGAAGACGGCAGTCTCTTCGACTACTACTTCGCCGCGGCGAGCACTATGGCTGGAACATCCGACTGGGACACCCTCGCAGTGTCCGCATCGACCTGGGCGGTGTTCGAGACGAGCAGCGACACCGCACTCGCCCCCGCACTCCAACAACTCTGGGCCGACGCCTTCAGCGAATGGTTCCCCTCCAACCCCTACGAAACAATCCCGGGACCGGAAATCCTGACCGTCAAGGAAGCCTCCCCCGACTGGACATCGGGAGCGGGAGAACTCTGGATTCCAGTCCAACGAAGTCGATAGCCGTTCTCACTCCTCCCCTCCCGTGGCGGCCCACCGTGTTCACTCGATGTGACATTCAGTGACCTTTTCGGGGGTCAATGTCACATCGAGTGGACTGGATCAGGTGTCAGGCGATCGATTGGCCGTAGACGTGTGTCACCGAGATGGTCACCAGTACTCGTCGGTCGGCGACCATGACAGTTCGGTATTCGTTCCAATCGGGGTGCTCGCCGGCGGCGGCGCGGAAGTAGTCCACCAGGGCATCGACTTCGGGGCTCTCGGCTGACGTTCCCGGGCCGGTGAGGGTGACGGTTCCTTCCGCTGTCGCCCATGCTGTGCCGTCGGCGCTGGTCACTTCGAGCGCGGCGCGAGGGTCTCTGCGTAGATTCGTCGTCTTTGCTCGACCTTCGGTGACCGAGATCGCGATGGTGCCGGCTGCCCGATCGTAGAACGGCGTCACCGGTGACAGCTGCGGAATTCCGCTGGCTTTGATGGTGGCGAGCACGCCGATTCTGCTCTGTTCGAGAAGCGCATGTGGATCGTAGGTGGTTCCGGTCATGGAGTCCCCTTCGGTCGTCGAAACAAGCGTGCATGAACTTCACCGTAGAACGCCGTCGACGACGCGGTTGTTCCGTCCGACCTCACGGTTGTCTGTCGTCGAACAGTTCCGCCGCGTACGCCCCGATCGCTCGACGGTATCTGCCCAGCGCCGGGTCTGCGGCACGCAGTGCGTTCCGCAGAGCCTGTGCACCGTCGCCCTTGTCCCAAAGTGCGAGTGCCACGAATGCATCTCTCACAGAGAAGTATTCGGTTGAGAACTCGAACTCCTCCAGCACTCGCAAGGCGTCGTCTTGTCGACCCACGTTGCGGAGCGAACTCGCCAGTTGAATCCGAGCCTGGTTCTCCCTGTCGATATCGAGCCCGTGGGACAACGATGCCTCGTACAGCGGAACGGCCGCGGACTCTTCGCCCAAGAAGTCTTGCAGCGAAGCTTGCTCGAACAGTGCACGGCCATCAGAACACGGTGCAGCGGCGAGCAATTGACCGATCTGGATTCGCATACGAACGGGGTCTGTATCGTCCGCGTTGCGCCAGAATTCGGCCATTCGATCTTCCCAACTCAGCATGGAATCGATCGTCCACGATGCTGCGGCCTGCCGCCAGCGCTGTCTCCCTAGGCAGTTGCGTTGTCTTCGTGACACGAGACATGTAGATCAGAAAAGGGACGAGGCCGGTTCCCCCGACGCAGCGACCACACTCGACAACTATTGAGCTGCTACGAATTCGATCCGATTGCCCACGCCGTCGCGGGTATGGAACCGTCGTCGGCCCGGGATCTCCTCAGGGTCGGCCCAATTCACTGGATAGCCGGCAGATGTCAACGCCGCAGCAGTCGCATCGACATCGACGACGAAGGCCGGGTGCGCCTTCAGCGCCGGGCGAAAGTCGTCCTCGATGCCGACATGGACTTCGCCATCGGGACCGCCCACTCCCGGCACGCGAAACCAACAGCCGCCGCGGACCGCCAACAGCGGCGGCTTCGCGATCTCCTGCCAGCCCAGAGCACCCGAGTAGAACTCCCGCTCGCGGTCTTCGCCGCCCGCCGGACATGCGACCTGCACGTGGTGGATCATCGAACGAACCTACCGCCATCTCGATTGACACGCCGGTGAACGGTAGGCAAACGTATGGGCATGCAACTGAGATTTCTGGCCGGCATCTCGACGGCCTTCGCATTCAAGCTCCTGCTGATGCGGGCGCTGACACTCAAGCTGCAGCGAGACATCGAAGCACTGAACAACGGCAACTACCGCCCGCTCCTGTCGTCCTTTCATCGAGACGCAGTGCTCAAGTTCGCCGATGGAGACAGCCGCTGGTCGGGCACACACCGCGGCCGCCCGGCCATCGAAAAATTCTTCCAGGACTTCGTCGCTGCCGGAATCAAAGGCCAGATCACCGAAATCTACAGCGGCGGCGCACCGTGGCGTATGACCCTGCTCGCCCGCTTCGACGACCAGGCCCACGCAGCCGACGGCACCCAGATCTACAACAACCGCACAGTGCTGCTGGTCCGCACGAGCTGGGGAAAAATCATCTCCCAAGAAGACTTCTTCGAGGACACCACACGCCTCGACGCATTCGAGAAGAAACTGCGGCAACTCTAGATTTGCCCGGCATTCGGCTCGGTGCACCACTTCCGCCGGTACTCAATGTGACATCCAGTGGCCTTTTCGGGGGTCAATGTCACATCGAGTGGACTCCAGGGGCGGAAGGGGTGGGGCGGCGATAGGTCACTTGTGGATAGTTGTCGGTATTCGTGACGCTGGCGTGCACGTTGTATACCGTGCGCACCAGGTGTTCGGTGATCACTTCGTTCGGGGTTCCCGATGCCACGATGGCGCCGTTGTTCAGGACGATGATGCGGTTGCAGAACATCGCGGCGAGGTTGAGGTCGTGGAGGGCGATGTAGCTGCTCAGGGGTAGGCCTGCGACGAGGGTGAGGATGTCGAGTTGGTGTTGGATGTCGAGGTGATTGGTCGGCTCGTCGAGCAGTAGTTCGGTGGGTTGTTGGGCGAGTGCGCGGGCGATCTGGACTCGTTGGCGTTCGCCGCCGGAGAGGGTGTGCCATCGTCGGGTGGCTTTCGATGCCATGGCGGTGTCGGTGAGTGCTCGTGCGATGGCGGCGTCGTCGTCGGATGCGTCGCCGCCGAGGATGCCGTGATGTGGGATGCGGCCTAAGCGGACGACGTCGCGGACGCTGATGTCGACGTCGGTGTCGGAGTGTTGGTCGACCATTGCCACGCGTCTGGCGATGCGGCGTCGACGCAGTGTTCGGAGGTTGTCTCCGTCGAGCAGCACGTCACCGCTGTCGGGGGCGACGATGCCGGCGAGAATGCGCAGCAGTGAGGACTTGCCCGAGCCGTTGGGGCCGATCAGTCCGATGGTCTCGCCGGGTTCCGGCGCGAAGCTGATCCCGTCGAGAATTGGATGCCCACCGCGGGTCCATCGAAGGTCTTTGGCGTGCAGTGTCATCGGGACCTCCGTAGCCGGAAGAGAATGAGCGCGAAGGCCGGAACGCCGATCAGAGCAGTGACCACTCCGACGGGAATCTCCTGTGGCGCGAACACCGTTCGGGCGATCGTGTCGACCCAGACCATGAAGATTGCGCCGATCACCACCGTCGTCGGGAGCAGTCTTCGGTGGCGCGCTCCCACGAGGAAACGGGCGGCATGCGGAAGCACGAGTCCCACGAATCCGACGGCTCCAGCGGCACTGACAAGGGCCGCCGTGATCAGTGCGGTGATGACCAGCAACAGGATTCGCACCCACTTCACGGGAACGCCCAGAGATGCGGCCGCGTCGTGCCCGAAAGTGAAGGCATCGAGTGCGGAGGTGTTGAACAGGCACACCACCATTCCAAACAGTGCTACAGCACCGCACAGTGCCACGTCTGTCCAGTCGGCACCGCTCAGCGAGCCGAGCAGCCAAAACAGCACTCCCCTCGTTTGTTCGGCATCGGCCGAGGATATGACGATGAACGACGTCAGAGCCGAGAACAGTTGTGTACCGGCCACTCCCGCGAGTACGACGCGGTCGTTGCCGCCGCCCGCACCTGCGGCGAGCAGCATCACCAGGATGAAAGACAACAGCGCTCCGGCGAACGCCCCGGTGGACAGCGACAGTGCGCCGCCGCCTACGCCGAGCACTGCGACGACGACGGCACCGGTGGACGCGCCCGACGAGATACCCAGCACGAACGGGTCGGCCAACGGGTTGCGCAACAGCGACTGCATGATGGCACCGCACAGCGCGAGGCCTGCGCCGCAGATGGCCGCGAGCAATGTTCGGGGCAACCTCAACTGCCAGACGATACCGTCCTCGATACGACTCACTTTGGCCGCGCCGATCCCGATGTGCCCCAGTATCACTCGATACACATCGGATACCGACACGCTGGCGGGGCCGATCGTCACGGCCACGCCGATCGAGAGCACCAACACCACGAGGCCACCGAGCAGAAGCGGGATCAGCAATCCGCGATCTGTCCGGCTCATGGGGTGGTCGATCCCCAGTTCTGCAGAGCCGCCGCAACTTTCTCGATCCCGTCGATCGTGCGGATCGACGGGTTGAGGTCGGCACCGTTGACGACGATGTACCGCTTGTCCTCGACGGCGGTGAGCCGACTGGTGACTGAATTCGATTCCAGGAAGGCGATCTTGCTGTCGAGAGCATCACCGGCGATGCTCCGCCGGCTCAGGTCGGCGAGCACGAGCGCGGTGGGATCGCGATCGAGGACACTCTCCCAATTGACCTGTGGCCATTCGTCGGTGGTGTCGGCGTAGATGTTCTGGGCACCGACGGATTCGGTGATGATTCCCGACGACCCACAGCATCCGGCCATGTACGGGGTATCGGTGTCGGCGAACCAGTACGCCAACGTCACACCCGAGGCGTCGACGGCTCCTGATGCTTTCGCGAAGCGATCCTGCAGCTCGCCGACAAAGCGTTCGCCGCGATCACGCACGTCGAAGATGGCTGCGAGGTCGCGAATCTCCTGGTAGACGGTCTCGATCTCGAGCGGAGCCGTACGCGCGCCGTCGGAGTTGACACTGTCGTCGGTCTTGCCGTTGCAGTCGGTGGGAGAGAGGTAGCTCGGCACACCGAGCTGCTCGAACTGGTCCCTGTCGGCTACTCCTCCGGGCCCGAGAGTCCCGCCGAACGACGCGGACACGAAGTCGGGCTCGGCGTCGAGCACCACCTCGAGCGAGGGTTTGTTGTCCGCCAACCTTGGCACCTTCGCGTTCTCGGATTCGAGGTTTGCGCGGACGGGGTCGGTCCAGGTGGCGGTGCCGACCATCCGGTCGGCGAGGCCGAGCGAAAGAAGAATTTCCGTCGAACCCTGATTCAACGACACCGCACGCTGAGGCGGGGCGTCGACGACGACGTCGCGGCCGCAATTGTCGATCGTCAGCGGATAGTTTCCGGTGGTCGGGGTGGCCGCGTCGGTTGTCGCAGTGGACGAACAACCGGCGAGGACGAGGATCGAGACAGCGCCTAGGACGGAGAGAGTGGTACGCATCGTGAAGAGCTTCCTGCTGAGGGCTCGTGTCGCGGAGCCGCGGATGGAGGTGAATCACGACGTCCGAGCATTCGGACTTCGAGCTCTCACCCGTCACCGTTGCGCGCCAGCTCCGGAATTGCACCGGATTCCCTCGTTCGTCGCATGCTGACCCTATCGTGCGGGGGACCTCGACGGTCAGCGTGTCGCTGCGGCCACCGGCTCCTGGACGTAACTGCGCGGAAAGGTGTTGCGTGCCAACACGACTACGACCATCGCGGCGGCGACGAGCACCGTCGCAGCAGCCGTGACGGCCACGATGCCGCTGAGGTCGATCACCACACCGCCCACCAGGGCTCCCGTGGCGATCGCCAACTGGAAGGCAACGACATAGATCGCCGACGCCTTGTCCGCATCGGCCGGCGCCGCTCTGACCACTGCCGATTGGATGCACACCGGGAGGGTGGTGAATGCCAGTCCCCACAAGGCGATAGCACCGACGGCGAACACGGCCAAGCTGCCCGGCGCTCCGATCACGGTGCACCAGAGAACTGCAACCGCAGCGGTCACTGCGCCCAGGGCGGCGATGGTCGAGTACCGAGGCCACCGGTCGTAGGTTCTGCCGATCACCCAGATTCCGATCACTCCGAACAGCCCGTACAACATCAACATCAGAGTCAGAGTGGTGCCGGCCGACCCGATGGCACGGTCGACGATCACCGAGAAATAGGTGTACGCGGCGAAATGACCGAGAACGGCCAGAAACGTCACTCCACACAGAACGACCAGGGTGCCGTCGAGCACCCGCGGTGTCTTTTTCGTCTCCGAAGCCGTCCGGGTGACCGGTAGTGCCGGGAGGACGAAGTAGAGCGCAACCGCGATTGCTGCGGCGACCACGCCGAGAATCGTTGCAGCCGTGCGCCATCCGAACCATTGGCCGAGGGCAGCAGTGAGCGGGTTGCCGGCAACCAGTGCCAGCGAGGTACCGGCGTACACCGTGGCGATGGCTTTGCCCTGCTTACCCGGTAGCGCAAGCGAGGCCGCAACCGGCGCGACGACAGCCCAGAAGACGCCATGCGTTGCCGCGCAGAGCATTCGGGAGATCACCAGCATCGGATATCCGACCGATACCGCCGAGAGGAGCTGCGAGAGTGCCAGTGCGGCAACGGTGATGACGACGAGACGCCGTCGGGGCCACTCCCGCACGAACCGGATCAGCGGCATCGTCATCACGGCAACGCCGTACGCGTAGAAGGTCAGCAGGAGCCCCACGGCGGATTCGCCGACACCGAGGTCGCCGGAGATCTCGGGGAGCAACCCCACGGGCAGTGTTTCCGCAGTGACGTAGATGAATGCGGCTGCGGCGAGCACCAGCAGTTTCGGTAGCGGCGACGACATGCTGTGTATCGTTACACACAGTCGGTACAGCGCGCTACAGTGGGCCGGTGAACACTCGGGTGACCATGGCTGACGTCGCAGCGTCCGCGGGCGTGTCCACCATGAGCGTCTCGTACACCTACAACCGACCGAGCCGGGTATCGGCGGCCACACGCGATCGGGTGTACGAGGCAGCCGCCACCCTCGGATACGCCGGCCCCAACCGCACCGCGCGGTCGCTGCGTAGTGGCCGGCACAACAGCATCGGCGTCGTCCTCGGCGAGAAGCTCACCTATGCATTCGAGGATCCCCAGGCTCGACGCTTTCTGTCCGGTATCGCCGAAGCATGCCTGGACGCCGACACCGCGCTGGTCATGCTGCCGAACCTGCACCGCGACACCGACAACGCACGCATCCGAGACGCACAGGTCGACGGGTACGTCGTGTGGACCACCGAGATCGACGACCCCCTGCTCGACGTGCTCGTCGACACCGGCAGGCCGACGTGCATCCAGGGCGGGCCCGACCATCCCGGCCTGAACTGGATCACCATCGACGACCGAGCGGCAGCCGAGACCATTGCCACCGTCGCGTTGAACAGCCGATCTCGCCCTGCCATCGTCGCTCTCCGGCCCGATACCCGACGCAAATCGACGATCGTGTGTGGCGCGGACGCGTCGGACATCTCGATGCCGGTGACCCGAGCCCGTCTCGAAGGCTATCGGGACGCCTGTGTGCAGCTCGGACTCGACTGGTCGACGGTTCCGACACTGTTCACCACCGACAACGCCCGCGCAGAAGGTGACCGAGGAGCGCGACTGTTGTTGCAGGACAATGCCATCGACACATTGCTCGTGATGAGCGACGAACTTGCCCTCGGAGTGCTCGACGCAGCGGCCGCATCCGGAATCGACGTTCCGGAGCAATTGGCCGTCACCGGATGGGACGACTCCCCCGCCGCAGCCGCCGCCGGATTGACCACCGTCGCGCAGTCGCTGTTCGATCAGGGTCGGTCGGCGGCCCGGTGGGTTCTCGGACTCAGCGACACCGTGGACGACGCGATCTGGAGCATCGAAAGACGATTGTCGACAGGACGCGCAAATGGCCGACAAACCAAGGAGAGCATGATCTAATTGCTCCATAAAAGGGGATGTTCCCTGTTTATAGCGTTGAACCAGACTCTTGGGCTAGTATCGCTCGTGGCTATCCGGCCATGAGGGGGAACAATGAGCCGAGAGCACGACGCGCCGCCCCGTCATGTCGCCGCCGTGTCCGGGACAGCCGCCCAGCGCGACGCGTTGACCGGACTCCCTAACCGCGACGAGATTCTTGCCCTCATCACCGCCGAGCTCGAAGGACGCACCCCGGGTCGCCAGTTCAGTGTCCTGCTGGTCGACATCGACGGATTCCGAGAATTCAACGACGCCCTCGGCCCCGCGCAGGGCGACGACCTGCTGTGCATGATCGCCGATCGCCTCCTTGCCTCCACCCGCCCCGGCGACACCATCGGCCGACTCACCGGCGACGAATTCGTCGTCATCGCCCGAGGCTCCCACTCCATAGCCGCGCGCGCCCTGGCCGCCGGTTTCGCGAGCATCTTCGAGCCCGCCTTCGAGCTCGGCGACCGCCAACTCACCCTCACAGCCAGCGTCGGAGTCGCTTCCAGCACCGACACCGACATCAGCGCCACCCAACTGGTTCACAACGCCGCCGCAGCAATGCATGCCGCCAAGGCCGTCGGACGCAACGAACACCACGTCTTCACCGACGAGCTGCACCACACCAACCGCACCCGACTCGAACTCATCGAACGACTGCGCGGCATCGCCATGGTCGAGCGCGAACTGACGATGGTCTACCAACCCATCGTCGAACTCACGACAGGAGCGGTCGTCGGAGTCGAAGCACTCATCCGATGGAACCACCCCGAACTCGGTCTACTGATGCCCGACACCTTCATCCCCCTCGCCGAGGACGCCGACCTCATCGTCCCACTGAGCATGTGGATTCTCGCCGAGGTCGCGCACACCATCGCCGACTGGCAGACCCGCAACATCCACCTCCAAGTGGGTGTCAACATCAGCCCAGCCCACTTCGCCACCGGAAGCCTCGCCACCGACGTCATCGACATCGTCGACACGTACGGCATCCAACCCGGCCGGCTCGCCCTCGAACTCTCCGAATCACAGACACTGCACGACCTCGACGCCGTCCACTACCAACTGCGCGACGTCCAACGCCACGGCGTCCTCATCGCCATCGACGACTTCGGCTCAGGCTTCTCCTCCCTCGAACGACTCGCCACCCTCCCCGTCGACACCCTCAAGATCGACAAATCGCTGACCCAACACCTCGACAGCGACAACCTGCACCGACGCCGCGCCATGACCACACTCTGCACAGCCCTCGTCGACGTCACCACCACCCTCGGCAAAGACACCGTCATCGAGGGAATCGAGACACCGGAACAACTCCAGGTCTGCACCGACATGGGCGTAACCTTCGGCCAAGGACACCTACTCGGACGCCCCATGTCCGTTGCGGCACTCGAACAATTCATCACCCGACACAGCACCCACAGCGAATCCGCATAACCCGAGGAACCGAACGTGAAGATCGACAACGAAGTCCAACGCTTCACCGACGCACCCCGAGCCCAACTCTCCACCATCAACCCCGACGGCACACCACACCTGGTACCGATCGTCTTCGCCGTCGCCCCCACCGGCGACCGCATCTACACCGCCATCGACTGGAAACCCAAAACAACCCGAAAACTCCAGCGACTCGACAACATCCGCGCCGACCCCGCCGTCAGCCTCATCGTCGACCACTACACCGACGACTGGTCCCAACTCTGGTGGATCCGCGCCGACGGAAGCGCCCATATCGCCGAAACCTCCAGCGCCGAAGGCACATCGGCCACCGACGCCCTGGTCGCGAAATACAGTCAATACAAAAACAACAGACCCGAGGGTCCAGTCATCATCATCGACAGACTGTCCTGGCGATCCTGGTCGGCTTCCTGACCCCGCCCCCTGCCCCCCTTTGACCACTCAATGTGACATTCGGTGGCCTTTTCGCCCGTCAATGGCACATCGAGTGGACTGCGGGCGGGTGACAGTGCAATGAAATTCGATGGCCAGTCGGATGCATTGTTGACACACTGCTGACCATGCACGACGCGCCTTCCCAACGGATTGTGACCGATCGCCTCGTCATTCGTCGCGAGGAAGCCGACGATGCCTGTGCTGTTGCCGACGTGATCGGCCGCAATCTCGTTCACCTTTCGCCCTGGATGGGGTGGGCGACGGCCGAAGCTGCACGAACGTCGGCGCAACTCGCTCGTATCGCCGACGCCGTCGAGCAGTGGGATGCCGGGAAGATGTTCGACTACGGAATCTTCGACCTCGAAGGCGGCGCGTTTCTGGGCAAGATCGGGATGCATCGCCGAATCGGCCCGCACGGAATCGAATTGGGTTACTGGCTCGACGCCCGGGCCGAGGGACGTGGGGTGATCAGCGAGGCCGTCGCGGCGCTCATGCGGGAGGCTTTGAGGCTGGACGGAATCATCCGAGTTGAAATTCATTGTGATGCAGCGAATTTCAAAAGTCAGGCCGTGCCCAGACGGCTTGGCTTCGTTCTGGACAGGATCGAGGATCAACCGATCGCCGCTGCGTCCGAGACCGGCGAGCACATGGTCTGGGTGTATCAGCCCGACCGGCGATAAGTCTGATCCGCTCGTGGTCGGACCGTGACGTTCGGGCGCGGTCGAGCCTTGGCCTGCTCGTAGCGCGCCCGAAGGTCGGCCAATACGCGTTCCGGATCATCCCGAATATCACTCGGCAGATGTGTCACCACGATGAGGCCGGCATTCTGCGCTCGTTCACGACGCGCCACCGTCGCCTTGTGTGCCGCAGGCGAGAGGTGGTGCTCCAGCGAATCGATCTCCCAATCCAATGCCACGTCGTCGAGCCAATTGTCAGCGATCAACAGGAACTTTCCCCGCTCGTCGTGGACGACCACGTTGTGCTGCATCGGCGGAAGTCCACTGCGCGCGTACAGCTTCTGGGCCTGGGCTTCGGCAACGGAATGCGCGCCGGCTGCCAACTCCCGCAACACCCGTCGTGGCATCGCCGTTCCTCGTGTACTACCGGCGTCGAGCTCCTTCATGATCGCATCCACGGTGGCCGCGCCTCGCTGCACGACATTGGCAATCAGCGCCATGCACTGCTCGGCATTCTTCATTCGCCGAACCGCATCGCACAAGCACCGAACGATCGGCGCAACGCGGAGTCCCGACTTCATCTCCGCCGTCGGCATTCGCCACGTTCGCTCCACCACCGCGAAGCTCACGGACTTCCGATGTTGCGGCTCGGGAATCAGGGCGAAAGTCTCCTCCAACGAGCCCGACGTGCCCAGTCCATGCAACGCCAACCCTGCCCGACCGCTGATGACAGCATCTTTGCCGCAGTAAATTGCCACCGCGGTGGCGCGCTCCATCGGCGTCAGCGAGCGATTCTTCAAGAACACCAACCCAGGTAGTGCCCGTGACCAGCTGCCGTCCGGCTGGGTGCGTCGAACAATTGTCTTCGACGCCACCCCGAGCTCGAGGAGATGCGCTGTCCTCATGAAACCGCGATCGGACGCAGCCGCAATCACCTTCGCATCGATTCGTGCTCCACCCCGCTTCATGCCCTTGATGATGCACAATCCAGGCACCCCGAATCCGACACGACGATGGGAAACACATCGCCCTGTGGATAACTCACGCCCTGTGGACAAACTCCGCCCAGGAGCACCTCACCGAGATCGAATGGACTCGGCAAGCCGCTGCCCGCACTGGGACTGTCTGAATAACGGTTGATCCGGTCCTTGGTTCGACACGCCGAGCTCAGCTTGGTGGGAAGGATCGACGAT
>NZ_JAWLKE010000005.1:31420-547340 GCF_033042225.1 Rhodococcus cercidiphylli | reverse complement strand
TGTCGCAGGCAACCCAGACGCGTCGACCCGCACACCGCCGCCCCGAACTGCCCCGGAGCGTTGGCCCCGACACACACACGCGCGCGCGTTCGCTATCCGCGCGCGGAATCGCACCCCCACCACTCACCATTCCCCGCGCACCCGACGAACGCGCGCGCATTCGCGGCGAACGGGGGCGGGGCAGTCCCGTCTGTGTCTGAACTGGCGTTCCGGCAGACGACGCGACCGCGGACGCTCATAGGAGGTCAGACGCGCGCGCATTCGCCATCCGCGCGCACAATCGCGCCCCGACCGGTCACCAATTCCCGCGCACCCGACGAACGCGCGCGCACTTGCGGACGATGCTCAGGCGGCAGCAACTGCCATGACCTGCAATACAGGTCAGGCGTGCACGGGAACAGGCTCGTCGGCGGTGACTTTCACATCTTTCGGATTCGCGAGGACTGTTTCGACGGAGCGTCCACGAAGAGTCACCGAGTCACCGAATTCCCAGCGACCGGATTCCTCGTCTGCGGCACCGTCGACCGCCGTTTTGGAGGCCAGGATTGCCCCTGGAGCGTTCTTCGCCAGCTCGGAGAGGCGAGCAGCCTCGTTCACCGGGTCTCCGATCACGGTGTATTCGAATCGGGACTTCGCACCGACATTGCCGGCGACTGCGCGTCCCGCTGCGACACCCACAGCGGCACTGCATTCGGGCACTTCGACCAGCAGCCGTCGGGCAATTGCTCGTGCTGCTGCCAACGCCGAGCCGCAGTGGTCGGCAATTTCGTTGGGAGCTCCGAAGATGGCGAGCGCGGCGTCGCCCTCGAACTTGTTGATGAAACCGCCATGCTCGTCGACCTCGTCGACGACCACGGCGAAGAATCGATTGAGCAGATCGACGACTTCGGTGGGTGGTCGAGACGCCGCGAGCTCCGTCGATCCCACGAGGTCGATGAAGAACACTGCGATGTCGCGTTCCTGGCCCCCGAGTTCGCTGTCGGATTGCAGTGCTTTCTCGGCGACCTCGTGACCCACGTGCCTGCCGAACAGGTCGCGGATCTTTTCCCGATCACGCACTCCGTCGGCCATCCTGTTGAACCCGCTCTGTAGTTCACCGAGCTCGGTGCCGTCGTACACCGCGAGACGGACATCCATGTTGCCCTTCTCCACCTCGGCCATCCCCGCGCGCACATTGTTGATGGGTGATGTCGTCGCGAAACCTCCGAGGACGGTCAGCGCAAGGCCGAACACGATCGTGATCCCACCGAGGGAGAGGATGGAGACCGCGAGCTGAGTCGCTGTCGTTTCGGGATTGATGAAGCGGAAGATCGCGATGACCATCAAACCGCTGACCGGCACACCGGTGCCCAGCAGCCACGAGAGAATCGAGCGGCCCATGACTCCGGCAATACGAATCCGTCGAGGATCGCCGGCTTCGAGCGCCCGAGCCGCAATGGGGCGAAGCGCGAACTCACTGAGCAGGTAGCTGAACGCGCAGACGACGGTGCCGCCCGCGGCGATCGTGAACGCAACCTTGGGTATCGCCTGAGGATCGATGATGCCGTCGATCGTGGTCAACAGGACCAGCGCGCCTATCCATAGTGCTATCTGTATGCGCGTCAGGCGCCACGGCATGGCGAGAGTGGCGACCTGCTCGGATCGTGTGGGTTTCCGATCCTCGATACCCCACCGCAGGCTGCTCAGAGCGCTTGTGGTGCCCCAGACGACGCCGACCAGGAATGCGAGAAAGACGTACACCGGGACGACGATGAAGTTGACCCACCAGTAGCGATCCATTTTCAGGACGTCAGGGCCCGGAACGACGACGCTGATCAGAACGCCCACGATGACGGCACCGATCAAATTCGACAGAATCAAGAAGACAGTCAGCAGCAGCTGGATTCGGACCCGCCGTCGGCGAGGTGATTCGGAGGTGTCGCCGAGCAGTCGGGAGCCCAGCGGAGCGGCAGATCGTCTCAGTTGCGGCATGGTCGTCACAGACTATCGGGGCTCCTGCTTTAAGGTGGTCGAGTGCGTCTAGTTATTGCTCGTTGCCAAGTCGACTACGTCGGCCGCCTCACCGCACACCTCCCGTCCGCTCGCCGCCTGCTCCTCGTCAAGTCCGACGGATCGGTCAGCGTGCACGCTGACGACCGGGCCTACAAGCCCCTCAACTGGATGTCTCCGCCCTGCTGGATGGTCGAGACCACCGAGGACGAGACGATCAAGTGGATCGTCACCAACAAGGCCGGTGAGGAACTTCGCATCACCATCGACGACGTCGAACTCGACTCGAGTCACGAGTTGGGTATCGATCCCGGTTTGGTGAAAGACGGTGTGGAGGCTCACCTTCAGGAGTTGTTGGCCGAGCACGTCAGCACCTTGGGTGACGGTTACACGTTGGTGCGACGCGAATACATGACGGCCATCGGACCGGTGGATCTCCTGTGCCGCAACGCCGATGGCGGAACAGTGGCAGTGGAGATCAAGCGACGTGGTGAGATCGACGGCGTCGAACAGCTGACTCGGTATCTGGAGCTGCTCAACCGTGACCCGCTGCTGGCCCCGGTGAGCGGAGTCTTTGCTGCACAGGTCATCAAGCCGCAGGCGAAGACACTGGCCACCGACCGCGGCATTCGTTGTCTCACACTCGACTACGACGTCCTACGGGGAACCGACAGCACCGAGTTCCGTCTTTTCTGACGGCGGTCGGCGCGAATCGGCCCGTTCTCTACACTGGACGGGTGCCTCGTCGTAACCAACCCCGCCGACCGAATCGGAGCGGCCCGAGTGATCTCGCTCCGGCTACCGATTCCGTGCTGGGCGGCAACCGGATCGAGGTCGGTCCGGACGGTGACACGTACACGACACGAATGGTCCCGGGTGCGAAGGCCGTGAAGACCTATCGATGCCCCGGCTGCGATCACGAGGTGCGGCCGGGCGTCGCACATATCGTTGCGTGGCCGTCGGACGATTTCGGCGGTGCCGACAATCGCAGACACTGGCACACCGGGTGTTGGTCCGGCAGAAACACGCGAGGCCTCACCCGCAGGTGGTCGTAGCGGGGGAGGCCAGGCGCAGGACCGGCTGAATCAGGACTCCGAGTCGGCCGATTCCTTCTCGTCCTCGGCCTTCGCGGCAGCCTTCTCTTCTTCTTTCTTCAGGATGGCCGTCGGGTCGGGATTGTCGAGCAGTTCGCTCTCACGATTGACCGAGGCGAGCATCGCCGGAACCGAATCGAGCTGGCCGCGAATTCCGAGCAGCTGTGCCAGCACCCGACTGCGGAGCACACGCAGCTCCTCGGCCAGTTCTTTCGAGTGCGCGATCCGACGCTCGGCCTGCTCACTCGCGGACTGAAGCCGTCGGGCAGCCTCGGTGGTCGCCTCCTCGATGCGGCGGGCAGCGTCGGCCTTGCTCGACGCTTCGAGTTCCTCGAGAGCGGTGAGAACCTTGGTGCGGCGCTCGGCCATCGTGATCTCGAAGTCTTCCTGAACCTTGGCGCGCTTTGCCTCGGATTCGGCAGCCAACTTGTCGCGCTCGGCCTGCGCGGCCTCGACTACTCGAGCTGCCTCGGTGCGCGCCTGAGCCATGGTCTGCTGGTGTTCGGCTTCGAGTGCCGTTCGGCGCTCTTCGAGCTCGGCCACCAGTGACTCGTGCCGTCCGCGGAGTCGGGCACTCTCTTGCTGCGCAACGGAAATCATCTCCTCGGACTCCGAGTGCGCCTTCGCGCGGACCTCGGATGCCTCGTCCGAGGCCAGTCGCAGCATGCGTGAGATGCGATCGCTCATCCCCTCCGCCGTGGTGGGCGGAACCGACAGGCGATCGATGTCCTTGCGGAGTTCGTCGATCTCGTCGCGAGCGTCGTCGAGTTGCTTGGCCAGATCACGAGCCTGCGCGGCGGCCGCATCACGATCTGCGGTCGTCAAACGTAGTTCGGCGTCGAAGCGCTCGAAGTAGTTGGTGACTTCGTCGCGATCGAACCCCTTCCGAACGATGGAAAATGGAAGTTGCACCGTGGAAGTGCGCTCATGATCGATGGCCATGGCCGTCAATTTACCGGTGAGTCAAGTAGAGAGCCATACGGCTCGTTCACAGAGTTCGATCAGTGCGCGGCGGGGTTCGGTTCGACCAGTTCGATCAGTACGCCACCGGCGTCCTTGGGGTGGACGAAGTTGATCCGAGAATCGGCGGTGCCGCGGCGCGGGGCGTCGTACAGCAACCGAACGCCGCGAGCGCGCAGCTCGGTCGAGATCTCTTCGATGTCGGTGACGCGGTAGGCCAACTGCTGCAGTCCCGGGCCGTTGCGGCCGATGAACTTGGCGATGGTGGACGATTCGTCGATCGGCGCGAGCAACTGCAGTGCAGCGGACTTCTCGGTGGCTCCGGGGAAGGAGAGCATCGCCTCGCGAACGCCCTGCTCCTCGTTGATCTCCTCGTGCACTGCAACCATGCCGAGGTGGTCGGTGTACCAGGTGATGGCAGCGTCGAGATCGGGCACCGCGACACCCACATGATCGATAGCCGTCACCAGATCGGAGCGCAGCGGGGCTCCCGTGTAAGACTGCGTGCTGGAGGTCATGGCCATGACGTTAGCGCCAGCTGCGTTTCGGTGCTCCGCCCGGCCGGTATCGGTAGGGGGCGTCGGAGCGTTGATCTCGACAAGGCCGTCTTCATACTTTCGGAGGAAATCGTGACCACAACAGTCATCGTCGCCGGCGCTCGCACACCCGTGGGACGTTTTTCGGGTGCCCTCAAGGACTTCTCGGGATCGGATCTCGGCGGAATCGCCATCAAGGGTGCACTCGACAAGGCCGGTGTTGCGCCGGATCAGGTCGACTACGTCATCATGGGCCAGGTTCTCACCGCTGGTGCCGGTCAGATCCCTGCGCGGCAGGCTGCGGTTGCCGCTGGTATTCCGATGACCGTGCCTGCGCTGACGATCAACAAGGTCTGCCTGTCCGGAGTCGACGCCATCGCACTGGCCGACCAGCTGATCCGCGCCGGTGAATTCGAGATCGTCGTCGCAGGCGGTCAGGAGTCGATGACCCAGGCGCCGCACATGCTCGAGAAGTCGCGGGCCGGATTCAAGTACGGCGATGTCACCATGCGTGATCACCTCGCCTACGACGGTCTGTACGACATCTTCACCGATCAGGCCATGGGCGCGTTGACCGAGCAGCGGAACCAGAGCTCCGAGGCCATCAGCCGCGAGGAGCAGGACACCTTCGCTGCCGCGTCGCACCAGAAGGCCGCCACGGCCTGGAAGAACGGGGTATTCGACAACGAGGTCGTCCCGGTCTCGATCCCGCAGCGCAAGGGTGAGCCGATTCAGTTCACCGCAGACGAAGGCATTCGCGCCGACACCACAGTCGATTCCCTCGGCAAGCTTCGCCCTGCCTTCGACAAGGCCGGCACCGTCACTGCGGGATCCGCGTCGCAGATTTCCGACGGTGCCGCCGCCGTCGTGGTGATGAGCAAGGAGAAGGCCGAGTCGCTCGGTCTGACCTGGCTCGCCGAGATCGGTGCACACGGAGTGGTGGCCGGTCCCGACTCCACCTTGCAGTCGCAGCCCGCGCGCGCTATCGCCAAGGCGTGCGAAAAGGACGGCATCGACCCGAAGGACCTCGACGTCGTGGAGATCAACGAGGCGTTCGCAGCGGTCGGAATCGCGTCGACGCGCGAACTCGGCATCGATCCCGAGATCGTCAACGTCAACGGGGGAGCGATCTCGATCGGGCATCCCCTGGGCATGTCGGGAGCTCGCATCGCCTTGCATCTGGCTCTCGAGCTGCAGCGTCGCGGCGGCGGAGTGGGCGCTGCCGCACTGTGCGGCGGCGGTGGACAGGGCGACGCCCTCATCGTTCGAGTGCCGAAGCAGTAGGACTCGTAGTGGCTCTGGAGAAGAACTGAGACCAGAGCCACTACGCTCCGTCGTAGCAGACCGGGCACAATAGCTGGCATGACCAACTTCTTCGACCTGAGCAGCACGGCCAAACGTTTTCGTTTCATCGCCGTGCTCGAAGCGTTTACCTGGCTCGGACTGCTGATCGGAATGGCGTTCAAGTACATCCCCGCCGACGGCAACGAAATCGGCGTGAAGATCTTCGGACCGATCCACGGCGGCGTGTTCGTCGTGTACCTGGCCGTTGCCGTGTTGACGGCGATCAAGCTCAAGTGGGACGTCAAGGCGACCTTGCTCGCTCTCGTCGCGGCATTCCCCCCGTTCGGCACCGTGATCTTCGAGATCTGGGCCGCGCGCACCGGCCGTCTCGCCGAGTTGAGCACCGGCCGGCCCGCCGCCGACACCAAGGTTCTGTCCTGACCGACCGGCACCGCCCACCAGTGGATGACGCATCGCGTTAGTGACAAACTGTAGGGCGTGACTCGACCCGGTTCCCGTCCTCCCGTCCGCCCGTCATCCGTCGTTCCCGCATCCATTGCCGGTGCCGTCGACCTGTCCGTTCTCAAGGACCGTCCGGCACCTGCACCTGCAGCCGAGCCCGCAGGCGACGCGGGAGGACTGGCACCGATCGTGGACGTGACCGCGGCGACGTTCGAGGCCGAGGTTCTGCAGCGGTCCACGCAGGTACCGGTGATCGTCGACCTGGGTTCGGCGCGTTCGCCGCAGTCCCAGGCGTTGACGCGTCAGCTCGGGCAGCTGGCCGTGGAAGCCGCGGGTACGTGGGTGCTCGCGCGGGTCGACGTGGACTCCAATCCGCAGATCGCCCAGGCCTTCGGCGTACAGGCCATTCCGACGGTGGTTGCCGTCGCAGCGGGCCAGCCCCTCGCTGATTTCCAGGGCACCCAGTCGGACGAGCAGTTGCGTCAGTGGCTACAAGCCGTCGAGCAGGCGACTGCAGGAAAGCTCACCGGGCCTCCCGGGGCGGCTGCTGCCGAACCGGAACCCGAGATCGAGGATCCGCGGATCGTTGCAGCCGAAGAGGCCATCGACGAGGGCGATTTCGACAAGGCGGAAGCCGCCTACCAGGCGATCATCGACGCCGAACCGAAGAACACCGAGGCGGTTGCTGCACTGCGTCAGGTCAAGTTCCTCGCGCGGGTGCAGAACCTGGCACCGGACGCGATTGCACTCGCCGACGCCGACGCCGGAAACGTACAGGCTCGGATCGATGCAGCGGACGCCGAAATGGCCGGTCAGCAACCGGAGCAGGCCTTCGCTCGTCTGATCGACGGAATCAAGATCAGTGCAGGCGACGACCGCACTGCACTGCGCACTCGACTGCTCGAGCTGTTCGAGCTGTTCGACTCGGCCGATCCGCTGGTGGTCTCCGCGCGGCGCAAGCTCGCGTCCGCTCTGTACTGACAGCAGGACTCAGCTGTAACGCGCGTCGCACAGTTCCCTTCCGCCGAGAACTCCCGAACGGAACGCGTCGACTCGGGAGAACCCCGACGGCAGCGTCGTACCGTTGACGTCGCTGGCTGCGAGGCCGTCGCTGAGCAGTCCGGACACGGCTTCGTCGAGATCGCCTGGGGAAAGAAAGACTTCGAGGCCGGTGTCACCGTTCTCGGCGCTCATCGCCGAGGTGATGACCCCGGACAGGCATGCCGAACGCAGAGCGGTCTGCGGGTCGTCGAGGGTCTGGCCGGCTTCCTTCTGCACCGCGAGGGTGTAGCGCGAGGCGAACAGCACGTAGGCGCTGTAGTCACCGGAGACGTTGAGCGGCAATATGTCTCCGCGCTGCGGGGTCTCGGGCTGGCCGACTTCGGCCAGGGCGTCGACGTCGACGCCGATGGTGTTGGTCGAGGGGCAGTACGACACCGGCGCTGTGGCTTCGGCGTCGGCGCATCCGACGTCCGATCCGGTGTAGTCGACGGCCGGGGGATCTGCGACGGGCAGCACCTGCTCGAAGGATCGAGTGAAGGCGTCGAGGGAGTCCTCGGTGACCGGTAGTTCACCCGAGTCGTCGGGATCGTCGAATTTCTGCGGCAACGATGCTCGACGCGAGTCGATCTCGGCCTCGTCGATGCTCGTGCATGCCCCGGCACCGTCGGTGAAGCCGATCTGCACTGCGGTGACGCGCTCGAAGGCAGAGCCGTGCACCGATTCCGGATCGTTGGGATCGACGTCGCGCACGGCGACGGTTGCGGCGAGGACGCCGTTCAGTCCGTCCGAGGTGTTGATGGTGAAGTGCGGCGCATCGCCCTCGGCGACGTGGCGGATGAAGGCACCTGCGAAACAGTCGGCCTGTTGTTCGGCAACGATGGTCGGGGTGTCGTCGCCGACGAGCCCCGACTGGTGCTGAATGGCATGGCCGTATTCGTGGGCGATGACCATCACCACCGACATCGGTCCGAACGCGTCGACCAGAGCCGGGAGCAGGATGGTCCTGTCCCAGCCGATCGAGTCGTCACGGGTGCAGTACGCAGCGTTGGGAATACCGCCGGTTCGGTCTCCGCAGAATCTGATGCCCGATCCCTCGTCCTCGGACGCGTCCCACGAGACGACCTTCGAGACCGGGGTGAACGTACCCTTGAACAAGCTGGAGTACTGCTCGGCCCAGAACTGCTGGATGTCGTCGATCGCGTTCGTGGCGAGGATGTCCGAGTCGGTGCCCTCGGCGTTCTCCACGGTGATGGTCGAATCGGGGGCATCGGGCCGGGGCCCGCTGGGCCCGCTCGTCACCGGGAGTCCGGCAACGGTGAACGGGTTCTCGTAGATCGATACGGCGTTTCCGCTGACGGTCTGCGCGCACGAGGTCAACAGAATCAGCCCTGCAGTGGCGGCCGCGGCCAGTAGTCGGGGTGTGCGGCCGCCACTCATCTATCGCTCCAGTTTTATCCAGATCGCCCCGTTGGCGGGTAGGGCGACCTGGCCTGATGCCGGTCGACCGTGCCACGAGTGCGATGTTGCCGTCACTTCACCCAGGTTGCCCACACCGGAGCCGCCGTACTCCGTTGCGTCGGTGTTGAGGATCTCTGTCCAACGGCCGGGTTCCGGTAGTCCCACACGATAGCTGCCGTGCTCGGTACCGGAGAAGTTGAAAATACACGCGATGACCGAACCGTCGGATCCGTACCGCAGAAAGCTCAGCACGTTGTTCTCGGTGTCGTTGGCGTCGATCCACGAGTATCCACTCGGCGAGGTGTCGAGCGTCCACAGTGCGGGGTGGGACTTGTACGTCGAGTTCAGATCGGACACAAGGGCTTTGACGCCGTTGTGCAGAGGTTCTTCGTCGATCTGATACCAGTCGAGTCCGCGTTCCTCGGACCACTCACGGGTCTGCCCGAACTCCTGTCCCATGAACAGCAGTTGCTTGCCGGGGTGCGCCCACATGTAGGCGAGCATGCCGCGCAGGCCGGCTGCCTTGGCGTAATCGTCGCCGGGCATCCGAGTCCACAGCGTGCCCTTGCCGTGCACCACCTCGTCGTGGCTGATGGGGAGCAGGTAGTTCTCGCTCCACGCATAGACCAGAGAGAAGGTGATCTCGTGGTGGTGGTAGCTGCGATGGATGGGATCACGCCCGAGGAAGCCCAGGGTGTCGTGCATCCAGCCCATGTTCCACTTCATGTTGAACCCGAGTCCGCCGACGTTCGTCGGCCGGGTGACGCCGGGCCACGCCGTCGATTCCTCGGCCACGGTGACGACACCGCGGTGCTTCTTGTGCACCGTCGCGTTCATCTCCTGCAGGAAGGTCACGGCCTCGAGGTTCTCGCGGCCACCGTAGATGTTCGGCGACCAGCCGCCCTCGGGGCGGGAGTAGTCCAGGTACAGCATCGACGCCACGGCGTCGACGCGCAGTCCGTCGATGTGGAATTCGTCGATCCAGTACAGAGCGTTCGCGACCAGGAAGTTGCGTACCTCGCGTCGACCGAAGTCGAACACCAAAGTGCCCCAGTCGAGTTGCTCGCCGCGCTGCGGGTCGCCGTGCTCGTAGAGCGGGCCGCCGTCGAACCGAGCCAGGGCCCATTCGTCCTTGGGGAAGTGGGCGGGAACCCAGTCGACAATCACGCCGATTCCGGCGCTGTGGAGGTGGTCGACGAAGTAGCGGAAATCGTCGGGACTGCCGAAGCGCGAAGTCGGTGCGTAGTACGAGGTCACCTGGTAGCCCCAGGACCCACCGAACGGATGCTCGGCGACCGGGAGCAGCTCCACGTGGGTGAAGCCGGTTTCGGTGATGTACTCGGCCAACTGCTCGGCCAGCTCGCGGTACCCCAGACCCGGTCGCCAGGACGCCAGGTGGATCTCGTAGACGCTCATCGGTGCCTGCGTCGGCTCGATGCCGGCCCTGGTGTCGAGCCAGGACTCGTCGTTCCAGGTGTACGAGGACTCGGTGACGACCGAGGCCGTCGACGGTGGGATCTCGGTGGCGAAGGCCATCGGGTCGGCCTTGTCCTTGATCGAACCGTCGGCACCGTGGACGCGGAACTTGTACAGCGCGCCCGGTGCGATGTCGGGAGCGAAGAGCTCCCACACGCCGGTCGAGCCGAGTACGCGCATCGGCCAGCTTCGACCGGTCCAGCCGTCGAAATCGCCGACCAGAGTGACGCCCTGGGCTGCGGGAGCCCAGACCGCGAACGAGGTACCGGTGACGGGGCCGTCGGGTGTCGCGTACGACTGTTGGTGCGCGCCCAGAATGTCCCACAGCCGCTCGTGCCTGCCCTCGCCGAACAGGTGCAGATCGAGCTCGCCGAGAGTGGGCAGGAACCGGTATCCGTCGGCGGATTCGGAGACGTGTCCACCGGGCCAGGTCACCACGAGGCGGTAGTCGATCAGGTCCTCGAACGGAATCAGAGCCGAGAAGAGTCCGTGGGCGACGTGGGTCAGTTCGTGGTCGACGCCACCGACGCGGGCGACGACCTTCTCGGCATCGGGCTTGAGGGCGCGGATCGCGGTTCCACCGGCCACCGGATGGGCTCCGAGAACGGAATGCGGGTTGTAGTGCCGCCCTGCAGCGATGAGTTCGAGATCGTTGTCGGACGGGGCTGCGACGGTGTCTTCGGGCGTCGTCGGATTCTCGGTCACGTTGAATCCACTCACTTTCGGTTGCCGCGGTAGGCCAGTTCGATACGAGCCGGGTACGGGATGTGGGGGAGCGTGAAGATGTGCGCCACCGACGTCCAGGGCTCGAGCCGGACGAAATTGGTGTGGCCCCAGTCGTAATGGACTCCGCTCACTTCGTCCTTGATCGTGAGGGTGTCCTGCCAGTCGTGGCCGAGGGCAGGCATGTCCAGGTGGATCGTGCCTTCTTCGGCTCCGAAGGGATTGAGGTTGATCACCACCAGGATCGAATCACCGGTCTGCGGGTCGAACTTGGAGTACCCGATCAGCGCCTCGTTGTCGATGGTGTGGAAGTGGATGTTGCGGAGCTGCTGCAGCGCCGGATGCGCCCGCCGGATTGCGTTCAGCGTGGTGATCCAGGGCTCGAGCGACTCGCCGCGGGCCAGCGCACCCTCGAAGTCGCGTGGACGCAACTGGTACTTCTCCGAGTCCAGGTACTCCTCGCTGCCTTCTCGCACGGCCTGGTGCTCGAACAGCTCGTAGCCGGAGTAGACGCCCCAGGTGGGGGCCATCGTCGCCGCGAGAGCTGCTCGGAGAGCGAACATTCCGGGCCCGCCGTGCTGCAGACTCTCGTGCAGGATGTCCGGAGTGTTGACGAACAGGTTCGGACGCGCGTCGTCGGCGCGTCGGGCATGTTCCTCGGCGAACTCGGTCAGCTCCCACTTCGCGGTACGCCAGGTGAAGTACGTGTACGACTGCGTGAAGCCGCGCTGCGCCAGTCCGTACATGCGCACCGGGCGGGTGAACGCCTCGGCGAGGAACAGCACGTCCGGGTCGGTCTTCTTGACCTCGGCGATGAGCCATTCCCAGAAGTCCGGCGGCTTGGTGTGTGGGTTGTCGACTCGGAAGACCTTGACTCCCAGCGAGATCCAGTATCGGACCACGCGCAGCACCTCTTCGTAGATGCCGCGTCGGTCGTTGTCGAAGTTGACCGGGTAGATGTCCTGGTACTTCTTCGGAGGGTTCTCGGCGTAGGCGATCGTGCCGTCCGGCAGCACGGTGAACCACTCGGAATGTGTTGCAGCCCAGGGATGGTCGGGAGCGGCCTGAAGGGCGAGATCGAGTGCCACTTCGAGGTTGTGTTCGTGTGCAGCGGCGACGAACGCGCGGAAGTCGTCCTCGGTGCCCAGTTCGGGGTGGATCGCGTCGTGTCCGCCGTCCTTGGAGCCGATGGCCCACGGCGACCCGACGTCCTCCGGTCCCGGGGTCAACGTGTTGTTCGGGCCCTTGCGGTTGATGGTGCCGATGGGGTGGATCGGCGGCAGGTAGACGATGTCGAATCCCATCCGCTCGATGCGGGGCAACTGCTCGATCGACGTCGCGAACGTGCCGTGCCGCGGAGTGCCGTCCTCGTTCCATCCGCCGGTCGACCGCGGGAAGAACTCGTACCAGGCACCGTTGAGTGCGAGATTGCGATCGACCCACACGTTGACCGCGCGCGATCGAGTCACCAGTTCGCGCAGCGGGTGTACGAACAACAACTCGGCGACCGACGATGCGAACGCGGAGGAGACCCGGGCAGGCAGCGGGCGGTCGGTGTCGCGCAGCGCGGCGGCGACATCGGCCAGCATCTGCCTGCTCTCGGCAGGAACACCGGTGGCAGCCCGCAGGAACAGCCGTGCGCCGATCTCGAGATCGTTCGCGAGTTCGTGGGCACTCTGGCCCACTCCGAGCTTGGCTTCGACGGCATGGCGCCAGGTGCTGATCGGATCGCTCCACGCTTCGATGCGGCAGATCCAGTAACCCGGCCGAGAGGGGACGAACACCGCGTCGAACGTGTCGGGTTCGCGGCCCGGTGTCATCGGGATGCGTTCGAGTTTGCCTCCCGGTCCGCGCACCGACAGTGTCGCGGCCACCGCGTCGTGACCCTCGCGCCAGACGTCGGCGGAGACTGGAAACGTCTCGCCCACCACCGCTTTCGCGGGGTACTTCCCGGTCGTCGTATCTGGAAGGACATTGTCGATACCAAGTCGACCTGTCACTTCACACTCCATTCTTCGCTAGAGGTATGGCTGCGCGGGCGCAACCTCTGATCGAACCGATCTCGGTGTGCTTCTACTCGTCAACCGTAGTGCAGCAATGCAGATGGCGCGTGCGCCGACGCATACTGCCCGCGACGGACACCGTGGAGCAGATTTCGTGCAAGCCGCCCATCGACACAGGTGTCCGTGGGTAGGGTTCGATCCTGTGAAAGCTTTGCGCCGATTCACCGTCCGAGCCCATCTTCCCGCCCGCTTGAATGCCCTCGCCGAGCTCTCGACAAACCTCAGGTGGTCGTGGCACTCGTCGACGCAGGATCTGTTCGAGCACATCGATCCACTGTTGTGGACTGAACTCAAGCGCGATCCCGTCGCCGTACTGGGAGCCGTCGCACCGGCGCGTCTCGAGGAACTCGCGGCCGACGAGCGCTTTCTGACCGAGCTGGACGCCGCCGAAGCGGATCTGCACGACTACCTCGCCCGTCCGCTCTGGTACCAGAACGAACTGGCCGAGGGACGTGCTCTGCCGTCGGGCATCGGGTATTTCTCGATGGAGTTCGGCGTCACCGAAGTGTTGCCGAATTACTCCGGTGGGCTCGGAATCCTGGCCGGCGACCACCTCAAGGCGGCCTCCGACCTGGGGTTGCCGTTGATCGGTGTCGGGTTGCTTTACCGCTCGGGGTACTTTCGCCAGTCGCTGACGGCCGACGGTTGGCAGGCCGAACGCTATCCGTCCCTCGACCCGCACGGTCTGCCGCTGCGGTTGCTCACCGACGACGGCGACTCTCCGGTGCTGATCCACGTGTCCATGCCCGGATCTCGGGTTCTGCGGGCACGGGTGTGGATTGCCCAGGTGGGACGTGTCCCGCTGCTGCTGCTCGATTCCGACATCGCCGACAACGACCCCGAGCTCAGAGGAGTCACCGACCGGTTGTACGGCGGCGACCAGGACCACCGCATCAAGCAGGAGATACTCGCCGGTATCGGCGGAGTTCGAGCGATCCGGGCCTACACCCGTGCACACGGACTGCCCGATCCCGAGGTGTTCCACATGAACGAGGGCCACGCCGGCTTCCTCGGCGTCGAACGCATCCGCGAACTCGTCACCTCGGGAACCCTGGACTTCGACGCGGCTCTGGCTGCGGTGCGAGCCGGCACCGTCTTCACCACTCACACTCCTGTCCCCGCCGGAATCGACCGGTTTCCGGCCGATCTGGTGCGGCACTACTTCGGAAGTGCGGACGGGGGCGCGGAGTCGGCGCTGCTGCCGGGTCTGCCGATGGACCGAATCCTCGCCCTCGGCGGCGAGAGCGACGCCTCGGTGTTCAACATGGCGCACATGGGGCTGCGTCTGGGACAACGCGCCAACGGGGTGTCGAAGCTGCACGGAATCGTCAGCCGCGAGATGTTCAACGACCTGTGGCGAGGATTCGACGCCTCCGAGGTGCCGATCGGGTCGGTCACCAACGGCGTGCACGCTCCGACGTGGTCTGCCCGGGAATGGGCGCTGGAGGGGGAGCTGTCCTCGGACCGCGTGTGGTCCACGCGCAACACCCTTCGCGCGCAACTGGTGGACGAGGTGCGGCGTCGGGTGCGGCGCTCGGCGCTCGAACGCGGCTCCACCGAGGCCGAGATCAGTTGGACAGCAAACGTTTTCGATCCCAACGTACTCACCGTCGGGTTTGCTCGACGGGTACCGACGTACAAGCGGCTGACGCTCATGCTGCGCGAACCCGAGCGACTGCGCGCCATGTTGCTGGACCCGGTTCGTCCGGTCCAGCTGGTGGTCGCGGGCAAATCGCACCCCGCCGACGACGGCGGAAAGGCGCTCATCCAGCAGATCGTCAGGTTCGCCGATCAGGCCGACGTACGGCACCGCATCGTGTTCCTGCCCGACTACGACATGTCCATGGCTCGATTCCTGTACTGGGGATGCGATGTGTGGCTGAACAATCCGCTGCGCCCGCTCGAAGCGTGCGGTACCTCGGGCATGAAGTCCGCGCTCAACGGCGGCTTGAACCTGTCGATTCGCGACGGGTGGTGGGACGAGATGTACGACGGGGAGAACGGCTGGGCCATCCCGACGGCCGACGGCGTCACCGACGACAATCGCCGTGACGATCTGGAGGCCGCCGCGCTCTACGAACTGCTCGAACAGGCAGTACTGCCGAAGTTCTACGACCGCGGGGACGACGGCGTGCCGAGCCGCTGGATCGAAATGGTGCGGCACACCCTCGAGCAGCTGGGGCCGAAAGTGCTGGCGTCGAGAATGGTTCAGGACTACACACTCGGCTACTACGCGCCCGCAGCCGAATCCGCCCGCGCGGCCTCGGCGGAGAACCACCGCGGTGCCACGGACGTCGCGTCGTACCGCCGCCGCGTCGAACAGGCATGGGGCGCAGTGAAAGTCACCCGCGTCGACAGTGAAGGTCTGCCGGACACGCCGGTGATCGGTGCGGAGCTCTCACTGCGCGCGAACGTCGATCTCGGTGGACTGGACGCGTCGGACGTCGTGGTGCAGGCGGTCGTGGGACGCGTCGACGAGGACGAGAACCTCACCGACATTCGCACGACGGCCATGACGCACGTGGGAACCGACGGCGGCGAGCACGTGTACGCGGGCGAGACGCGGCTACCGCACAGCGGCACGGTGGGATACACAGTGCGGGTGCTTCCTCATCACCGCGGTCTGGCCTCCGATGCCGAGCTCGGTTTGGTGGCGACTGCCTGAGGGGCAGCTACTTTCCGGCCAGGCGGGTGAGGGCCTTGCGGACCACCTCCGGGTCCGAGGTCTCCCAGAACGGCGGCAGCGAGGCACGTAGGTAGCCGCCGTAGCGGGCGGTCGCGAGGCGCGAATCGAGAACGGCGACAACACCTTTGTCGTCGACGCTACGGAGCAGTCGACCGACGCCCTGCGCCAGCAGCAGGGCTGCATGGTTGGCGGCGACCGCGAGAAAGCCGTTGCCGCCACGTGATTCGACGGCCTGCTGCCTGGCCACCAGCAGCGGATCGTCGGGCCGCGGGAACGGAATGCGGTCCAGGATCACCAGGCTCAGCGACGGGCCCGGGACGTCGACGCCCTGCCACAGTGACAGTGTCCCGAACAGGGAGGTGGCCTCGTCGTCGGCGAACTTCTGCACCAGGGCACCGGTGGAGTCGTCGCCCTGGCACAGGATCGGCGTGTCGAGGCGCTCCCGCATCTCCTCGGCGGCGGCCTTGGCGGCGCGCATGGACGAGAAGAGTCCGAGTGTGCGGCCACCGGCGGCGCTGACCAGCGACTCGATCTCGTCGAGGTAGGACTTGGAGAGACCGTCGCGTCCGGGCGGCGACAGATGCTTGGCGATGTACATGATCCCGGCCCGAGCGTGGTCGAACGGCGACCCGACGTCGAGCGAATTCCACCTGATCGACCCGGTATCGGACGGCGGTTCCACACCCGACGCCATCGCGGTGTCACTGCGCGACGGCTTCTCCGCAGGTAGGCCCCAGTTGACAGCCAACCCGTCGAACGATCCGCCCACGGTCAAGGTCGCGGAGGTGAGGACCACGGTGGACTCGGCGAACAGGCGCGCTCGCAGCAGCCCGCCCACCGACAGCGGGGCGATGCGGACGGTGCGTTTGACGTTGCCGCGGAAATCGTCGACGGCATGCCAGACGACGTCCTTGCGTTTGGCCGGATCGGGTTCGTCGAATGCCGTGAGAACACGGACCGCGCTGTCGTGGACCTCGTCGACCGCGACGAGTGCGGCGCTGCGAGCCGCGGCGGCCTCGGGGTCACTGGTGGCCATGCCCTGCTTGTTGGGGCCGATCGCGGTGCGGACCGCCCAGGCCGCGTCGCGAATGGACACGAGCGCGGGGCCGACGCCGTCGGGTAGGGACTGCCACCGGCTCGGGGGCAGCTCGTCCAGAATCGCGGCCCAGTTCTCGGCAGCTCCCTCGAGCTGGTCGACCGTCTCCTCCTCGATGAGCTTGGCGCTACGACGCGCCGCGGCGGTGACGGTGGCGGCCGACAGTTCCTCGGTGGCCACGCCGGTCACTCGGTCGACCAGTTCGTGGGCCTCGTCGACGACCACGACGTCGTGCTCGGGCAGGATCTGAATTCCGGTGATCGCGTCGATCGCGAGCAGGGCGTGGTTGGTCACCACTACGTCGACCTGGGCGGCCTCGGTACGGGCGCGCTCGGCGAAGCAGTCCTCGCCGACGGGGCAGCGGGACTTGCCCAGGCATTCACGCGCGGTGACGCTGACCTGACGCCAGGCCTGATCGCTGACCCCGGGCACCACGTCGTCGCGGTCGCCGGTTTCGGTCTCGGACGACCACTTGGTCAGCCGTACCACCTCGCGGCCCATGCGTGAGACCGCGAACGGGTCGAACAGTTCCGCATCCGGTGCCTCTTGCGCGGCACCGGTGTGGATCTTGTTCATGCACAGGTAGTTGTTGCGGCCCTTCAGGATTGCGAACTTGGGGCGACGGCCGACGGCCTCGGTCAGGGCGTCGGACAGGCGAGGGAGATCGCGGTCGACCAGCTGCCGCTGCAGCGCGATGGTGGCCGTGGAGACGACGACGGTCTTGCCCGATTCCACCGCGTGCCTGATGCTGGGGACGAGGTAGGCGAGGGACTTACCGGTTCCGGTGCCCGCCTGCACCGCGAGATGTTCGCCGGTGTCGATGGAGTGCGCCACCGCCGAGGCCATCGTCAGCTGGTTGCTGCGTTCCTTGCCGCCGAGCGAGTGCACCGCGACCTGCAGGAGAGCGGGAACGGTTGGCAACTCGGTCTTCGACGGCACCGAAGCAGACTACTGCCGATCGCCCACCCGGTTCGGTACCGACACCGCTGTCACCCCTCCACGAAGCGGGTGGGTATCGCCGGCTCGCCCTGAGACAGTTTCAGGCCCTCCCACGGGAGGCTGACGAGGCGCCTGGCCAGCAGGTCGCGGCCGTCGGCGAGCGTCGGTAGGTCGGCGACTCGTTCTCCGCCGCGAACCAACGGCGTGGTCAACGTCTCCGCCGTCAGATCGTCGTCGACGGTCGGGGGAGCGTCGAACAGGTAGACGATCTCCTCGACTGCGGTGCCGGTCCGGCGCGCGGTACGCAGCGCCGCCTTGGTGCCACCGCGCGACTCCTTGTGACTGCTGCGCTTGGCGACGGGAATGCCGTCGACGGTGACGAGTTTGTAGACCATGCCGGCCGTCGGGGCGCCGGAGCCGGTGACCAGCGACGTGCCGACGCCGTAGGAGTCGACCGGCTCGGCTCGCAATGCCGCGATGGCGTATTCGTCGAGGTCACCCGAGACGACGATCTTGGTCTTCGGCGCACCCAGGGCGTCGAGTTGGTCGCGCACCTGCCGCGCGAGCACACCGAGGTCGCCGGAGTCGATGCGCACACCGCCGAGTTCGGGCCCGGCCACCTCGATGGCGTTGGCAACGCCCTGGGTGATGTCGTAGGTGTCGACGAGCAGGGTGGTGCCCACTCCGAGCGCACGCACCTGCGCTGCGAATGCGGACCGTTCGTCCGGGCCGTCGGCAGTGGTGTGCAGCAGAGTGAACGCGTGCGCCGATGTGCCCGCACCGGGGACGCCGTGGCGTCGGACGGCTTCGAGATTGGACGTCGCGGTGAACCCGGCGAGATATGCCGCCCGTGATGCGGCGACAGCGGCTTCCTCGTGGGTTCGACGCGACCCCATCTCGATGATCGGACGGGACTTCGCGGCCGCCACCATCCGCGCTGCAGCGGACGCGATGGCGCTGTCGTGATTGAGGATCGAGAGCACAACGGTCTCGAGGACCACGCACTCGGCGAAGGTGCCGCGGACGGTCAGAACAGGTGAGCCGGGGAAGTACAGCTCTCCCTCGCGATAGCCGTCGATGTCGCCGGTGAACCGGTAGTTGCGTAACCACTCGACGGTGTCGGCGTCGAGGAATTCGGCGACGATCCGCAACTCGTCCGGCCCGAATCGGAAGCGCGCGATCGCGTCGAGAATGCGTCCGGTGCCGGCGAGAACTCCGTATCGACGGCCACCGGGCAACCTGCGCGCGAAGACCTCGAAGCTGCAGATGCGATCGGCGTAGCCGCTGGCCAGGGCGGCCGAGAGCATCGTGTATTCGTACTGATCGGTCAGCAGCGCGGTGCTGGCACCGTCGCTGTGATTCGCGTGATCTGTGGTCGCGTCGTTGCTCACCTCGCCCACACTACGAGCGAAGGGGCGAGCGTGGGACGCTGGCCCGACACGCCGTACCCTGTTGGGCATGCCTTGGTTGACGGTGGACGGCTCGCTTCTGCCCGTGGACGGCTTGTCGGCACGTGAGGTCGTCGCTGCGTCACCGCAAGCGGTCCCGGCCCAGACCGAGGCCGTTGCGGCCGACGAATCTCACGACACCCCCTGGGTCACCATCGTGTGGGACGACCCGGTCAACCTGATGCACTACGTCACCTACGTGTTCCAGAAGCTGTTCGGGTACAGCAAGGCCAAGGCGACCGAGCTGATGATGCAGGTGCACTCCGAAGGCAAGGCCGTGGTGTCGAGCGGCGAGCGCGACGCGATGGAGAACGATGTTCGACGGCTGCACGGGGCGGGTCTGTGGGCCACCATGCAGCAGGACAAGTAGTCAACCGCTCATCACCTCTTCATCAGAGAAGGACATCAGCAACAGTGCGCACGTGGACGAGACGGAATTCGCTGTCCGGGGTCAAGATCAAGTCCGAGATCGATGCTCGTGAGGCCGCCGTACTCCGATCGCTGGTCGGCTCGGTTCTCGGATTGCTGCGCGACCGTTCCGCCGCTGCCCCCACCGACGAACTCGCAGCGCTGACCGGTCTGCGCACCGGCCACAACAGCCCGCCCGAGGACGCCGCACTGGCGCGGCTGTTGCCGGACTTCCACCGCGCCGACCCCGGCCGCGACGAGGAGGACCCGACCGACCTCAACGGTGCCCTGCGAGGACTGCACGAGCCCGAGATCATCGACGAGAAGTTGGCTGCCGGATCGATGATCCTGGCCACGCTTCCCGAGTCCGGTGGCAAGATCGTGCTGACCCAGGAGCAAGCGGATGCATGGCTGACCGGCCTCAACGACGTGAGGCTGGCGCTCGGCACGACGCTGGGGATCAGCGCGGACACACCCGACGTTCTCGACGAGGGTGATCCTCGCGCTCCACATCTCGACGTCTACCACTGGCTGACCTGGATGCAGGATTCACTCGTACAGGTCCTCATCCCCTAGGACGCACGCGTGACCGCTGCATTCCAGACTCCCGGACCGCGGGACTCCCTGACCGACGTGGCCGGTCTGCTGGTCGGTCATCATCAAGAACTCGACGACGACGCCGCGATGGGCTCCGGTTCGGCCACCGGCTGCACCGTGGTGCGTGCGCTGGGTGGTGCGACGGCGGCCGTCGATGTTCGCGGCGGCGGGCCGGGGACTCGCGAGACCGATCTGCTCGATCCGAGCCACTCCGTGCAGCACGTCAACGCGATCCTGTTGACCGCGGGCAGTGCCTACGGGCTCGCCGCGGCCGAGGGTGTCATGCGGTGGCTCGAAGAGCACGGTCAGGGCATCCCGATGGGCAGTCCCGATCACGTCGTACCGATCGTCCCCGCCGCGGTCATCTTCGATCTTCCGGTCGGCGACTGGGCTTCACGGCCGACGGCGGAATTCGGCTATCTCGCCGCGGCCGCAGCGGCAACCGATTTCGCGACGGGATCGGTCGGGGCCGGTGTCGGTGCCCGCGCCGGAGTTCTCAAGGGCGGTGTCGGTACCGCGAGCACGGTGATCGCGGGCGGTCCGGCGGACGGGGTCACCGTCGCGGCGCTGATGGTCGCCAATCCGGTGGGCGCGGTGTTCGACCCGCGTACCGGCCTGCTGTGGGGCGTCGGCACGCTCGGGCCCGCGGCGTTCGGGATGCGCAAGCCCGACGTGAACCAGCTGTGGTCCGCGCTCGCCCTCGAACCGAAGGGCACTGCGCTCAACACCACGATCGGTGTCGTCGCCACCGATGCTGCGTTGTCGTCCGCGTCGTGCAAGCGGATTGCCGTCGCCGGTCACGACGGGTTGGCGCGGGCCGTGCGACCGGCACACTCGCCGCTCGACGGCGACACGATCTTCGCCGTGTCGACCGGCACCAGACCCGTCACCGCGGAGTCCTCGGTGCCCGCCGCGTTCTCCGCGGAACTCCCGGTACTGGCCGCGGTCACCGAGGCCGCGGCGATCGTCGTCGAGCGAGCCATCGTCGCGGCCCTGCTCGACGCCACCTCGGTGGCCGGCATCCCCACATATCGCCAGATCTTCACGTCCGCGTTCGGTGGATCGGGAGCCTGAGCTCAGCTCGCGCGATACCTCTGCCCGGTACCGTGGAGGGAACTGTTCCGGAGGCGATCATGAGCGATATCAGTAACCGTCCCGCCGAGCGTGCGCGGCCGGTCTGGATGCAGGCCGCCATTCTGGTGGGAGCATTCACCGTGTTGCTGTGGGTCATCGAGTTCATCGATGTGGCCAGCGGGTCGAGGCTCGAACGCAACGGGATACAGGCCCGCTCGGTCGAGGGTTTGTGGGGCATTCTGTTCGCGCCCGTGCTGCACGACGACTGGCAGCATCTGATCGCGAACACCGTGCCGATAGTCGTACTCGGATTTCTGGTGTTGCTCTCCGGTTTGACGCGTGGTCTGGCTGCCACCGGGATCATCTGGGTGGTCGGCGGGTTCGGTACCTGGCTGACTGCCGGTTCCTACACGAACACGATCGGCGCGTCGATCCTGATCTTCGGTTTCATCGCATATCTGTTGGTGCGTGGCTTCTTCACCCGCAATCTCGGTCAACTCGCGATCGGAGTCGTGGTGTTCGTGCTGTACGGCAGCGCACTGTGGGGCGTGCTGCCGAGCGAGCCCAACGTCTCCTGGCAGGGGCATCTGTTCGGCGCGGTCGGCGGAGTGGTTGCCGCTCGACTGCTGTCCGCCGACGCGCGAGCCGAGAGGGCACGCGCGAAATCGCTCGATCGGCCCACTTCGTAGGTTCGAGGTAACTGCAGACACACCCGTGGTCGGTGGTGAATTTCGCCGACTCGCGCTGTGAATACTGCCCGAACGTTTCGAGTGATGCGCTCGGCGTGGCAGCATGGCTTTCATGCGAATTACCGTCCTGGGATGTTCGGGCAGTGTGTCCGGACCCGATTCACCCGCGTCGGGCTACTTGTTGGAAGAAGAGGAGACCGCGCCGGTCGTCCTCGACTTCGGTCCCGGCATCCTCGGGGCGTTGCAGCGCTACGCCGATCCCGGAGATGTGAGCGTTCTGCTCTCGCATCTGCACGCCGATCACTGCCTCGACGTTCCCGGACTGCTGGTGTGGCGTCGCTACCATCCCAGCCCGCCGGAGGGACGAGCGATCGTCTACGGACCCAAGGACACGGCGTTCCGGCTCGGAGTCGCCTCGGCCGAGTGCGGCGGGCAGATCGACGACATGTCCGACACCATCGACCTGCGTCGCTGGGTGGACGGACGCACCGTGGAGTTCGGCAAGTTGTCGATTCTCGCTCGGCAGGTGTTCCATCCCCCCGAGTCGTACGGCATGCGCGTCACCACGGCGCAAGGCCGCACCTTCGCCTACAGCGGAGACACCGGAATGTGTCAGGCCGTCCGGGACCTGGCGCACGGGGCCGACATGTTCCTGTGCGAGGCGTCGTGGACCGACAGTCCGGAGCGGCCCGAGGGAGTGCACCTGTCCGGAACCGAGGCCGGCCGCATCGCTCGTGAGGCCGGGGTGGGGGAGCTGCTGCTCACCCATATTCCGCCGTGGACGTCCCGTGAGGACGTCATCGCCGAGGCCAAAGCGGAGTTCAGTGGACCGGTGCACGCCGTTCTCCCAGGGGACGTCTTCACCGTCTGAGGACGCGCTAGGCTTCGAGTCGTGTCCAGACGAGAAGACGGCAGGGCGGACGACGAGCTCCGCAACATCAAGATCACCCGCGGCTTCACCAGCCACCCGGCAGGGTCGGTGCTGGTCGAGTTCGGCAACACCAGGGTGATGTGCACGGCCAGCGTCGAGGAGGGCGTGCCGCGCTGGCGGAAGGGATCCGGCCTCGGTTGGCTCACCGCCGAGTACGCGATGCTCCCGGCCGCGACGCACACTCGCAACGGCCGTGAGTCCGTCAAGGGCAAGGTCGGCGGGCGTACCCAAGAAATTTCCCGCTTGGTCGGGCGTTCACTGCGTGCCTGCATCGATTTGGCCGCCATCGGCGAGAACACCATCGCCCTCGACTGCGACGTACTGCAGGCCGACGGCGGCACCAGAACTGCAGCTGTCACCGGAGCGTTCGTGGCTCTCAACGACGCCGTCACCTACCTGCGAGCAGCGGGACGCCTCGCCGATCCGCAGCCCATCTCGTGCATGATCGCCGCAGTCAGTGTCGGCGTCGTCGACGGCCGAGTGCGCCTCGATCTGCCCTACGAGGAAGATTCGCGCGCCGAGGTCGACATGAACGTCGTCGCCACCGACACCGGCACGCTGGTGGAGATCCAGGGAACCGGAGAGGGCGCGACCTTCCCCCGAACCACACTCGACAAGCTGCTCGACTCCGCATTCGTCGGCATCGAGAAGTTGTTCGAGGTGCAGAAGGAAGCATTGGCGTTGCCGTACCCGGGCGATCTGCCCGAGCCTGCGGCCGCGGAATCGAAGAAGAAGTTCGGTGGCTGACACCAAGCTGCTGGTAGCGAGCCGAAACGCGAAGAAGTTGCGCGAACTCCGGCGGGTGCTCGACGCCGCCGGAGTGGCCGGAATCGAACTGGTCGGCCTCGACGAGGTCCCGCCGTTCCCGGAGGCCCCCGAGACCGGAGCGACCTTCGAGGAGAATGCACTCGCCAAGGCGCGTGACGGAGCGGCGGCCACCGGATTGCCATGTGTGGCAGACGATTCCGGAATCGAAATCGATGCCCTGAACGCCATGCCAGGGGTGCTCTCGGCTCGCTGGTCCGGTGCGCACGGGCAGGACGAGGCCAACACCGCACTGGTGCTGGCGCAGTTGACGGACACCCCCGACGAGCGTCGCGGAGCCGCATTCGTCTCGGCGTGTGCGCTGGTGATTCCCGGCGGCACCGAGACGGTGGTCCGCGGTGAATGGCGCGGAGTAGTGGGCCGAGAGCCGTTGGGGGAGAACGGCTTCGGCTACGACCCCATTTTCGTGCCCGAGGGCGACGGCCGCAGTGCCGCGCAACTGAGCCCGGACGAGAAGGACGCCGCCTCACATCGCGGTCATGCACTGCGCAAGCTCGTTCCGGCGCTCGAAGAACTGACGGGGCGGTAGCTCGTGGCGATGCGAACCGTTCTGACGCGGACGTCGGTTGTGTTCGCCGCCGCTGCGCTGTGCCTGGCAGGTGCCCCGGCCTCCGCGGCACCGGCCGCGGGCTCCTTCGCCGAGGCGTTCGCGTACTCGATCGCGCACCCGGGCGTGACTCCTTCGGGCTCGAACGACTTCTCGTGTGTTCCGAGCGCGCAACACCCGGAGCCGGTGGTGCTGGTGCACGGCTTCCTGGAGAACTCGTACGACAACTGGGCATCGCTGTCGCCGAAGCTGGCCGAGGCCGGATACTGCGTGTTCGCGATCGACTACGGCAACACCGGGCCGGTTCGGGCGTTCGGTGCGCTCGAGCCCATCCCGGAGAGTGCCGCGGAACTGTCGACGTTCGTCGATTCCGTACTCGAGGCAACAGGTGCGCAGAAGGTGTCGATCGTCGGCCACTCGAAGGGTGGCACGGTGCCGCGGTACTACGCCCGCTTCCTCGGTGGAGACCGAACGGTGGCACGCATCGTGGCGTTGTCTCCGCCGAACTACCCGACGGCGGGACCGCCGGTGCAGGACGACGTGCTCGAGCGACTGAACGAGGGCAGCGACACCGTCTCGGGCATCGAATACACGACGATCGTCACCCGTTACGACCAGATCGTCGTTCCGTACACTGCCTCGCTGCTCAGCGGCGCAGGAAACACGAATGTGGTGTTGCAGGACGTGTGCCCGGCCAACACCGTCGAGCACACCGGAATCTCGTACGATCCGCTTGCTCAGCGGATGGTGCAGAACGCATTGGATCCGGAGAACGCAGAGCCGATCAACTGCTGATGTCAGACGCCGAAGTCGGCTTTGACCTGCTTGGTGCGCTTGTGCTCGACGTAGAACGACAGGAACGGGATAGTCCCGGCCAACAGTGTGCCGATGGTGCGGGCGGCAGGCCACCGAACCTTGATCGCCAGATCGACGGTGAGCACGAGATACACGAGATAGACCCAACCGTGTACGACGGCAATCCAATTGGGCACGTTCTCGACCTTGAAAATGTACTTGGCGACCATCTCGGTCACGAGAACGAGCAGCCAGATTCCCGTGGCGTACGCAAGAACGCGGTAGCGCAGCAGCGCGGACGCGATCTTCTGAGTCTTGTTCGCAGACGCCTGCGTCTTCTCCGGTGCCGAACTCACGTGGTGCTCCTGTCGGTCCCGCGGGATTCGTTCAGCTCCGCGAGGTAGCTGTTGTATTCGAGTAGTTGCCGCGCCTCGGGATCGTCGAGGTCGCGGGCGTCTGCCGCAGGCGCGCTGCGCTGGGGGAGCAGGTCGAGGGGCACCTCTGTGGGTCCGTCGGGTCGCGCTGCTGCCGCCTCGTCCGGGTCCTCGTCTTCGAGGCGGACGAACTTGCGGTAGGCATAGACCACGAACACTGCGAACAGAGGCCATTGAAAGGCATATCCGAGGTTCTGGCCGTTACCGCCCACTGCCTCGAAGCGCTCCCACTGCCACCAGCCGAGGCCCAGGCATACCGCCGCAGACACGATGACCAGCGCGATCAGTGCTGGCCGACGGTTCGGGCGGGGTGAAGTCACCCCTCGACGGTACCGGAGGTACTACTACTGCAGGTAGTCGCGTGCTGCGGCCCGGTGGTGATTCTCACCATGGACGGTTCGAGTTCGGCTCACGCCCGACGACGGTTGGCCCGTGCCTGGGCGAGTTGCTCGGCACCGGGCCCGGTCACGTCCGCCAGGGCGCTGCTGCGTCCGGTCAGAACCAGTGCCAGGGTGCCGGCCGATCCTTCGATGACCGGGCCCTCGCCGCGGCTCCAGTCGAGATCGGTCGCGCGCCACTGCAGTCGAAGCTCGGGGCCTTTGAACGGTGCGGCACCGCTCGCGGGCACCAGGAAGTCGAGCATCGTGATCATGCGGTGGTCGGGGACGTGGTGTTCGATTCCCAGCGGCGTGCACAGGTCCAATCCGTGCACGATGACGTCGGACAAGGGGGCCAGCGGACCGTGGCCCGGCGGGGTGAATTTCTTGTCGGCGTGGGCGGTGAGCAAGGCGGGCAATTCGTCTTCGTGCTCGCGACGAACGCGCGTGGTCATCAGTTGATTGGCTCGGTCGAAGTTGCCTCGGGTGCGCACCATGACGAGTCCGAACTGCCAGAGCGGGACGATCAGTGGCACCACCAGATGGGCGGCGACGTCTCGGACGGTCCAGACCTCGCACAGCGATTGGGCGTCCCATTGTTCGGGGGTGAGAGTCTCGAGAGTTCTTGCGAGAGAACGTCTCTCGTCTGCGATCTCGGCGAAGATCGTGTCGTTCGATTCCTCGGGCATTCGAACCGCCTTCACACGTCGGAACTTGCAGAAGTCTCGAGAAAAGCCGGGCCGAACGACCGTGGTGCGCGAGGGGGGACTTGAACCCCCACGTCCTGAGACACTGGAACCTAAATCCAGCGCGTCTGCCAATTCCGCCACTCGCGCGTGCCGGTGAAGTCTACAACCTGGATGGTTGTTGTCAGTGGCGCGGTCTGCTCGACTGTGTGCCCACGAATTGTTCGGATGCTCACCTGTACAGGTAGGCATCTGGACAATCGGTGGGCACACGTCATGCGGTGTACACCGTACGGTGTCGCTACACTCGCCGAGTGGCATCGAAAAAGGACATCCCCTTCGACCCGGCCCGGACACTCGGGCTTCTGTGGCGAGTCGGTGCCAAGCCGAGTCGGACCGGACTGAGCGTAGATGCGATCGTCGATGCCGCCATCGAACTGGCCGATGCGACCGGTCTGGAGTCGGTGTCGATGCGGAACGTGGCACAGCATCTCGGTGTCGGCGCGATGTCGCTGTACACACATGTGCCGGGCCGGGAGGAGCTGGCCGATCTGATGATCGATCGAGCGCTTGCAGGTCTCTACTCGCACGTCGACGAGCCGGCCTCCGTCGCCGGCGGATGGCGTCCCGCGATGCGCTTCGTTGCCGAGCGCAATTGGTCTCTGTATCAACAACATTCGTGGCTTCTCGAGGCGGAGGGGGCACGGCCCGTGCTCGGTCCGCACATCAACGACAAGTACGAGGCCGAGTTGCGCCCTCTCGAAGGCATCGGCCTGGGCGACGTCGAGATCGACTCCGTTCTCACTCTGGTTCTCACTCACGTCTCCGGTACCGCGCGAGCCCTTGCCGGCGTGGCCCGTGTCAAGGAGCAGTCGGGCATGTCCGACGCCCAGTGGTGGGCGGCTACCGCGCCGATCCTCGAACGGGTGATGGACCGCGAGCGCTTTCCGGTGTCGTCTCGGGTCGGGACGGCCGCGGCGACGTCGTACGACGCCGCCAGCGACCCCGTGCACGCCTACCGGTTCGGGTTGGAGTGCATTCTCGACGGTGTGGAGGCGATGATCTCGCGAAGTCAGCCCGTCGGTCGAAGTGCCGCCTCGGAGTGACGCTTCTTCGGCCTACGTAACTTGTGTTGATATCGCCAGATTGCGTGCTCGAGTGAGGCGAGTTCGGTGCTCAGTGCGTCCGCGGTCGTTGCAAGGATCACGGACGCGCGATCCTCGGCAATGCCGACGGACAGGTTCTGGTGGAGCGGTTCGAGCGCGTCGGTGACGAACGAGTTCAGATGTTCGGTCGCCTTGTCGGTGCGCACTCCCAGATGCATGAGCATGCACTCCCAGGTGGTCTCGCCGAGCCCGGGAATCGCGCAGAACGCCTCGAATTGGTGCTCGGTGTGCTGCACGAAGTCGCTCGAACGACTCAGGCCCACCGAGATCAACGTCCGAGCAGCCACGGCAGCGGCAGCACCCTTGGTTCGACTGTTTCCCGGAACCAGTTGACGGTTGGAGAGAATCTCCACGAGTAGATCCAGACTGTTGGTCAGTTCGGCGAGGGTTGTCAAGTCGTCGAGTCGGTTATCGCCGCGATGCGATCGCCATCGCTGGACCACCGCACGGACCCCGCTCGAAGGGCCGCCGTAGGGAGCGCGCGCCGAGAAGATCGCATCCAGCAACGCCACCTCGCTCTCGCCCCGCCACCCCGGTGTCCAGTGTGGCGAACGGGATTGCGGCGCATGCGATTCGATGTGCAGAAGCATCGCTTCGAGCTCGTCCTCGGTGCAGATATCCGTTACCGATGAATACATGAATTCCCCCCGGATTTCGTCGACCGCTCTCCCGGCGAGCGGCTCGTTCGCACAAGGTAGAGGACCGCACCGACAAGGTTGGGAGCTGCTCATCTGTGCTCGAGATCACATCACGAAAAGATAACGAAAAATGCGAGGCTTTCCTCATGTTCTGGCGTCCCGCTCGACGCTCTCGCCAGCGTGGATACGGGTTACCGACGAGTCGGGTAAACAAAAGGTAAAGCCGCTTCGAGTGACGTACTCGCTGGTAGCACTCGGACGTCCGAGCAAACCTGAGGATTTCCTCATGATTTTGTGTCAACCTTGAGCAGCGCGGAGGAGACCTGTCGACGAAGACCGGCTCACCGCTTCGACCCTGTAGCCCACGACGCCATGGGGCAGTCATCACAGCGAACGCCCCGACCACCCGAGGCGTCCACGAGAGGAATCTTCAGCCTTGACGATCAACGAGAGCACACCATCACACGGACGAGGCTCGCGAAGCACCGGCAACGCAGACAAATCCCCTAGAAGCAATGGCGGCTCTCGGACTCTGGCAGATCGTTTCGCCGCGGGCGAGCCGTACGCGTTGGCCTTCGGCGGCCAGGGCGCACCGTGGCTCAGCTCCCTCGAGGAATTGGCTCGCGACTCCGCGCTCGAACCCGAACTGACCGATCTCGTCAACGAGGCAGCAGTCACTCTCGCGCCCGTGGCAGACGAGCTGCTGGTCGTGCGCTCGGTCGGCTTCGACCCGATCGGCTGGATGCTCGAACAGGACCTCGCCGACGACGACACCGTCGGCTCGTACGGACCGTCCGAGGCGGCACTGACCTCCGCTGCCGTCTCGCTTCCCGGAGTGTTTCTCACCCAGGTCGCAGCACTGCGTGCGTTGAAGTTGCAGGGGCTCGATCCGGCCCAGACCCCGCCCGTCAAGGTCGTCGGACACTCGCAGGGTCTCATCGCCGCCGAGTCCGTCGCAGCCGATGGCGCACAGGATGCGAACTTCCTGGCTATCGCCCAGCTCGTGGGTGCAGCCGCAGGTCTCGTCGGGCGCCGCCGCGGCATCATCGGTGCCGGAGACCGCGCGCCGATGGTCTCGGTTGCCAACGTCGAACCCGCACGACTGCAGGCGATCATCGCCGAACTTGCGATCGACGGAGCGCCGGAGCGATCCGCAGCTCTGGCCATCCGCAACGGCCGTCGTCGCGTCGTACTCTCGGGACCGCCGGCCCAGCTGGCTCGCGTGCAGGAGAAGTGCGAGCAGATCGCTGCCGAGGAAGAGCGTGACCGCGACGCCAAGAAGCGTGGCGGTGCCGTGTTCGCCCCGGTCTTCGAGCAGCTTCCCGTCGAGATCGGCTTCCATCACCCCGCCCTGGCAGATGCCGTCGAACTCGTCAGCGCCTGGGCGCAGCGTTGTGGGCTCGACGTCGACCTCGCACGTGAGCTCGCACAGAAGATCCTCGTCGACTCCGTGGATTGGGTCGACGCCATCGACGGTGTCGTCGACGCCGGTGCCGACTGGATTCTCGATCTCGGTCCGGGCGACCTGCTCACCCGCATGACCACTCCGGCGTTGCGTGGACAGGGCGTTGGCATCATCGCCGCGTCCTCGCGCGGTGGCCACCGCAACCTGCTCACTCCGGGAGCTGCTCCCGAGGTCCAGCCCGCATGGTCCGCCTACGCTCCCACTCCGGTCACGTTGCCCGACGGCCGCGTCGTCGTCGAGACCTCGTTCACCAAGATGACCGGACGTTCGCCGATCCTGCTCGCCGGCATGACGCCTACGACGGTCGACGCCAAAATCGTTGCCGCAGCTGCCAATGCAGGCCACTGGGCCGAGCTCGCCGGTGGCGGCCAGGTCACCGAGGACATCTTCACCGATCGTGTCGCCGAGCTCTCCACACTTCTCGAGCCCGGCCGCGCGATCCAGTTCAACTCGCTCTTCCTCGATCCGTACCTGTGGAAGCTGCAGCTCGGCGGACGCCGCATCGTGCAGCGCGCTCGCGCAGCGGGTGCGGCCATCGACGGCGTCGTCGTCACCGCAGGCATCCCGGAACTCGAAGAGGCAGTGGCCCTCATCGAAGAGTTGTCCGAGGCCGGCATCAGCTACGTCTCGTTCAAGCCCGGCACCGTCGCGCAGATTCGCGCCGTCATCCGTATCGCCAACGAGGTTCCCTCGTACCAGGTCAACGTCCACATCGAGGGTGGCCGCGCAGGCGGACACCACTCGTGGGAGGACCTCGACGACCTGCTGCTGACCACCTACGCGGAGCTGCGGTCACGGCCCAACCTCGTCGTCTGTGTCGGCGGCGGCATCGGCACACCCGAGCGGGCAGCGGAGTACCTCACCGGAACCTGGTCGGCTGTGCACGGCTACCCGAAGATGCCGCTCGACGGCATCCTCGTCGGCACTGCAGCGATGGCAACCCTGGAGGCCACGACGGCTCCCGAGGTCAAGCAGCTTCTGGTCGACACACCCGGAACCCCCGACTGGGTCGGTGCCGGTACCGCGAACGGCGGAATGGCCTCGGGCCGTAGCCAGCTCGGTGCCGACATCCACGAGATCGACAATGCGGCATCGCGGTGCGGCCGACTGCTCGACGAGGTCGCAGGCAACGCCGACGCCGTGGCCGAGCGTCGCGACGAGATCATCGCCGCACTAGACGGCACCGCCAAGCCCTTCTTCGGTGACGTCGCCGAGATGACGTACCAGCAGTGGCTCGTTCGCTACCTCGATCTGGCCATCGGAACCGACTCGCGCAGCGACTTCGATTGCGGCGGCGAGTTCACCGATGCCGTGTCCGAGGCACGCGAGTCGGTGTGGCTCGATGTCACCTGGCGTACCCGCTTCCTGGAGATGCTGCAGCGCGCCGAGGCTCGGCTGCACCCCGTCGATCGCGGACCCATCCCCACCTTGTTCGCCGATGCCGAGGTTCTCGAACGCCCGCGTGCAGCTCTGAAGTCGCTGCTCGCACAGTTCCCGGACGCCGCCGACGTGGTTCTGCACCCGGCCGACATCACCTTCTTCACCTCGCTGTGCCGCATGCCCGGCAAGCCGGTCAACTTCGTCCCCGTCGTCGACGGCGACGTGCGCCGCTGGTGGCGCAGTGACTCGCTGTGGCAGGCACACGACGCTCGCTACTCGGCCGATCAGGTCTGCATCATCCCCGGTACCGTCGCCGTCGCGGGCATCACTCGCGTCGACGAGCCCGTGGGCGAGCTGCTCGATCGCTTCGAGAAGGCCACCGCGGATCAGCTTCTCGCCGAGGGCGTCGAGCCCACGGCCATCGCGAGCCGTCGCCACGCCGAGATCGCACCCGGACTGCTCGGCATCGTGCTGGCTGCTCCCGACGTCACCTGGGCGTCGCGGATGACGCAGAACCCCGTTGCACGCCTGGGTGATCCGGCCGACTGGACCGTGGAGTCCGAGACGGTCGCGGCGCACCCGCAGACCGGCTCGACGCTGACCGTGCTCGATTCCGAGCACGTGGAGCTGCTGGTTCCGCTCGCCCCGGGCAAGGAAGTACGTATCCGCCTGACGGTTCCGGCCTCCACGATCGACGGCGGCGCTCCCGTCGTCACCGCGCAGGACGCACAGCAGGCCATGTCGGCTCTGCTCGGAGTTGCTGCAGGCCAGGACCTTCCGGCCGTCAAGGGCGGCGTCGCCCGGCTGAACATCGCATGGATCCCCGATCTGATCGCCGATCACGCAGGCGTCACCGGCTCCGGCCTGCCGGACTCGCTGACCGTCAGCGGCAAGGCCGTTCCCGACGTTCTGGTCGGTGCCTGCTGGCCCGCCGTCTTCGCCGTCCTGGGTGCCACCCGCAACGCCGAGGGCATCGACGTCATCGAAGGCATGCTCGACCTGGTGCACCTCGACCACAGCGTCAACCTGGTCGGCGAATTGCCCACCGACACCTCGATTCTCGTGGTCAAGGCTGCGGCCGGAGAGGTGCTCGACACCGACCTCGGCCGCGTCGTCGAGGTCACCGTCGAGATCGGTGCCATGCTCGGCGAGGGGCTCGACGCTCCCGCCGTCGCAACTCTCGTGGAGCGCTTCGCCATTCGCGGACGCACCGGCAAGGGTGAGCTGACCGATCCGGCCCGCGCCGGCGGCTCGGTGAGCGCCGACGCCAAGGACACCCCGCGTCGTCGCCGCCGTCAGGCAACCATCGTGGCCCCGCGCAACATGGCCGCGTTCGCTCAGGTCTCGGGCGATCACAACCCCATCCACACCTCGGACGCCGCGGCGCTGCTCGCCGGTCTCGGCAGCCCGATCGTGCACGGCATGTGGCTCTCGGCCGCTGCACAGCAGACGGTGACCGCAGTCGACCACTCGGACACCAAGACTCCGCCGCGTCGCCTCACCGCATGGACCGCGCGCTTCCTCGGCATGGTTCGACCCGGAGCGGAGATCGATGTTCGCGTCGACCGCACCGGATTCGACCAGGGTGCCGAACTGATCGAGGTCTCCTGCCGTGTCGCAGGCGAACTGGTCATGGTCGCCACCGCTCGCACCGCACCGCCGAAGACCGTCTACGCGTTCCCCGGCCAGGGCATCCAGCGCGCGGGCATGGGCCTGGACGCTCGGTCTCGCTCGAAGGCCGCACGTGAGGTGTGGGAGCGTGCCGACAAGCACACCCGCAGCGCGCTGGGCTTCTCCATTCTCGCTGTCGTGCGTGACAACCCGACGTCGCTCAAGGCGCGCGGCGTCACCCACAAGCACCCCGACGGTGTGCTGCACCTGACGCAGTTCACCCAGGTTGCGATGGCCGTTCTCGGCGTCGCACAGGTTGCCGAACTGCGTGAATCCGGTGCGTTCGTGGAGAACTCGATTCTCGCGGGCCACTCCGTCGGTGAGTACAACGCTCTCGCAGCCGTTGCCGGTGTGCTCCCGCTCGAAGCCGTCCTCGAGGTCGTCTTCCAGCGTGGTTCGGCCATGCACGCGCTGGTTCCGCGTGATGCCAGCGGCCGCAGCGACTACCGCATGGCAGCGATCCGCCCGTCGCAGATCGGTCTGGCCGATCAGGACGTGCAGGGCTTCGTCGCCGGTGTCGCAGAAGAATCCGGTGAGTTCCTCGAGATCGTCAACCTCAACCTGCGCGGTTCGCAGTACGCCATCGCAGGCACGGTTGCCGGCCTCGGCGAGCTGGAGAAGAAGATCGCGATCCGCCGAGCCGAGTTCGGTGGCAAGGCCGCCTACATCATGGTTCCCGGCATCGACGTGCCGTTCCACTCCACGGTGCTGCGCGGCGGAGTCGACGACTTCCGCAACCGCCTCGAGACGCTGCTCCCCGAGCAGATCGATCCGGCGATCCTGGTGGGGCGCTACATCCCCAACCTGGTGCCCAAGCCGTTCTCGCTCGAGCGCGAGTTCGTTCAGGAGATCGCCGATCTGGTTCCGTCCGAGCCGCTGAACACCGTTCTCGCAGAGTTCGATTCGTGGGCAGCACGGCCGAGCGCTCTGTGCCGGGTGATCCTGACCGAGCTGCTGGCATGGCAGTTCGCCAGCCCGGTGCGCTGGATCGAAACCCAGGACCTGCTGTTCGCAGACGAGTCCGACGGCGGCATGGGCGTCGAGCGCTTCGTCGAGATCGGCCTGGGGGCAACCCCGACCGTGGCCAACCTCGCGTCGCAGACCCTCAAGCTGCCGGGCCGCTTCGGCCACCCGGTCGAGGTACTCAACCTCGAGCGCGAGGCTGCGATCATCTACGGCACCGACACCGACCCGGCTCCGGCCGACGAGGAAGAGTCGACACCCGTGGAAACCGCTGCTCCGGCGGCAGCTGCAGCTCCGGCCGCAGCACCCGCTCCGGCATCAGCACCGTCCGGCGGACCTCGTCCGGACGACATCGCGTTCGTCGCCGCCGATGCGACCAAGATCCTCATCGGTCTGTGGACCAAGCTGCAGCTCGATCAGATCGGGCCTGCCGACACCATCGAGGCTCTGTGCGACGGTGTGTCCTCGCGTCGTAATCAGCTGCTCGTCGACCTCGGTTCCGAGCTCTCGCTCGGTGCCATCGACGGTGCAGCCGATGCCGACATGGGTGCGCTCTCGGGCACGGTGAACAAGCTGGCTCGTACGTACAAGCCGTTCGGTCCGGTGCTCAGCGACTCCATCAACGACCATCTCCGCAAGGTCTTCGGCCCCTCGGGTCGACGCCCGGCCTCGATCGCCGATCGCGTCAAGAAGACCTGGGAACTGGGCGACGGCTGGGCGCACCACGTCACCGCCGAGGTCGCCCTCGGTACCCGTGACGGTGCCTCGGTTCGTGGTGGCGCACTCGGTGGCCTGGCCGACGGCGCTCTCACCGACGGCAACGCAGTCGACAACGTCATCGACGCGGCCGTGGCCGCGGTGGCCGCACGCCGCGGCGTCGCAGTCTCGATGCCGCAGGCAGGGGGCGGAGCCGGCGGAACCGTCGACGCTGCTGCTCTCGGTGAGTTCACCGAGCACATCACCGGCCGCGACGGCGTCCTCGCCTCCGCAGCCCGGTTGGTGCTCGAACAGCTCGGACTGGCCGATGCGCCCAACGCACTGCTGGCCGAGGATCCCGACGCCGCTCTGGTCGAGCTGGTCTCGGCCGAGTTGGGATCCGACTGGCCTCGCCTCGTCGCGCCGGCGTTCGACGCCAAGCGCGCCGTCCTGATCGACGACCGCTGGGCCACCGCCCGTGAGGACCTGGCCCGGTTGTGGCTCGGTACCGCAGGCGACGTCGCCGTCGAGTCCTTCGCCGGTGCCGGCAATGCCGTTGCAGCTCAGGCACAGTGGTGGAAGGCCAAGGCCGACTACGAGAACAAGGCAGTGCTGGCCGAAACCTTCGGACGCATCGCGGACATCGCGGTCGCATCCGAGGACAAGGGCCCATGGGCCGACGAGGTCGCAGTGGTCACCGGCGGCAGCAAGGGCTCCATCGCAGCTGCGGTGACGGCCAAGCTGCTGGCCGGGGGAGCGACGGTCTTCGTCACCACCTCCAGGCTCGACGACGAGCGACTCGGCTTCTACCGCAGCCTCTACCGCGACAGCGCACGGAGCGGAGCGTCGCTCTGGGTGGTTCCGGCCAACATCGCGTCGTACACCGACGTCGATGCACTCATCGAGTGGATCGGCAGCGACTACATCGATACTGCCGGTGGCGCAAAGACTCTCGTCAAGGCCGCAACGACTCCGACGATGCTGTTCCCGTTCGCGGCGCCTCGGGTCATGGGCGAGATGTCCGACGCCGGAGCTCGCGCCGAGATGGAAATGCGCGTGCTGCTCTGGTCGGTCGAGCGTCTGATCACCGGACTGTCGAAGGTCGGTTACGACACCGACATCGACACTCACCTACACGTGGTGCTGCCGGGATCGCCGAACCGCGGAATGTTCGGTGGCGACGGTGCCTACGGCGAATCGAAGGCCGCACTCGACGCAGTCGTCGCCAAGTGGGGCTCGGAGAAGAACTGGGCCGAGCGGGTGTCCATCGCCCACGCTCACATCGGGTGGGTGCGCGGCACCGGCCTGATGGGTGGCAACGATCCCATCGTCGAGGCCGTCGAGGCCGAAGGCGTTCGCACCTGGTCCACCGACGAGATGGCGACCGAACTGCTCGAACTGTGCACACCTACCGCTCGCCGTCAGGCTGCGCAGGAGCCGATCGTCGTCGATCTCACGGGCGGCTTGGCCAACACCAAGCTCAACCTCGTCGAGCTCGCTCGGGATGCAGCTGCGGCCGCTGCCGAGAAGACCGAAGAGGCAGAGGACAACTCGGTCATCGCGGCGCTGCCCGCACCGCCACGGCTGTCGACGTCGACCACGGCTCTGGCCTGGCCGACACTGGACGTCGACCCGAAGGATCTGGTCGTCATCGTCGGTGCAGGCGAGCTCGGACCGTACGGTTCGGCACGTACCCGCTTCGAGATGGAGGTCGACGAGCAGCTCTCTGCCGCAGGCGTTCTCGAACTCGCATGGAACACCGGCCTCATCGCCTGGGAGAACGACCCCAAGCCGGGTTGGTACGACATCGAGTCCGGTGACCTGGTGCCGGAGGAGGACATCGCCGACAAGTACCACGACATCGTGGTCGAGAAGTGCGGTATCCGTACCTACGGCGACGACGGCGCGATGGTCGGCAACACCGCCCCGCTGATGACCTCGATCTTCCTCGACAACGACCTCACGTTCGTGGTCGGAACCGAGATCGACGCCCGGTCGTTCGCAGCAGCGGACCCCGAGCACACGCTCATCACACCGGTTCCGGATTCGAGCGACTGGCAGGTCACCCGCAAGGCGGGCACCGAGATTCGCGTTCCGCGCAAGATGAAGCTCACCCGCACCGTGGGTGGACAGATTCCCACCGGATTCGATCCCACCAAGTGGGGCATCTCGCCCGATATGGCCAGCTCGGTCGACCGAGTCGCACTGTGGAACATCGTCACCACGGTCGACGCGTTCATCTCCTCGGGCTTCAACCCGTCGGAACTGATGCGCTGGGTGCACCCCACGCTGGTCGCCAACACGCAGGGCACCGGCATGGGCGGCATGGAATCGATGCGCTCGCTGTACATCGACACCTTGCTCGGCGACGCTCGTGCGAACGACATCCTGCAGGAAGCTCTGCCGAACGTCGTTGCTGCGCACGTGGTTCAGTCGTACATCGGTAGCTACGGCGCGATGGTTCACCCCGTCGCCGCCTGTGCCACCGCGGCGGTCTCGGTCGAAGAAGGCGTCGACAAGATCAAGCTGGGCAAGGCGCAACTCGTGGTCGCCGGCGGCTTCGACGACCTGAGCACCGAGGGCATCATCGGCTTCGGTGACATGTCGGCCACCGCGGACTCGGCAGCGATGACCGCCAAGGGCATCAGCGATCGACGGTTCTCGCGGGCCAACGACCGCAGGCGCGGTGGATTCGTCGAATCCCACGGCGGCGGAACGATTCTGCTCGCTCGCGGAGACCTGGCACTCGAGATGGGACTGCCGGTCCTCGGAGTGGTGGCCTACGCACAGTCGTACGGCGACGGAGTGCACACGTCCATCCCGGCTCCGGGACTCGGCGCGCTCAGTGCCGGTCGCGGAGGCAAGGATTCGGCGCTCGCGCTCTCGCTGAACGCACTGGGCGTCAGTGCAGACGACGTGGCCGTGATCTCCAAGCACGACACCTCCACCGCAGCCAACGACCCGAACGAGGCGGAACTGCACACTCGCCTCGCCAAGGCCATCGGACGTTCGGACGGCGCTCCGCTGTTCGTCGTCTCGCAGAAGAGCCTCACCGGACACTCGAAGGGTGGAGCGGCTGCCTGGCAGCTGATCGGCCTGTGCCAGGTGCTCGCCAACGGCGTCATTCCGCCGAACCGTAGCCTCGACTGCGTCGACGACAAGATGACCGGCTTCGAGCATCTGGTGTGGGCACGGGAGCCGCTGCGCTTCGGCGACTCGGTGCCGCTCAAGGCAGGTCTGCTCACCTCGCTCGGATTCGGCCACGTGTCCGGACTCATCGCTCTGGTGCACCCGCAGGCGTTCCTCGAGGCCGTTCCGGCGGACCGACGTGCGCAGTACATCGCGAAGGCGAACGAGCGCCGCATCGCCGGTCAGCGCAGGCTGATCTCCGCGATGGTGGGAGGAGACTCCCTCTACGAGCGGCCGGACGATCGACGGCTCGGACATGACGGGACGCCGGCCAAGGCGTCACGCGAACTGGAGGCAAACGTGTTGCTCAACGAGTCCGCTCGCCTCGGCGCGGACGATGTCTACTCCTCCGGTCTGCCGGGTGCCATCTGATGGCGATCCTGGGAGTGGGTTTCGACCTGGTGACGGTGTCCGACTTCGCCGAGCAGATGGAGAAGGTCGGCACGACGATGATCCGCGACAGCTTCACCGCGGGCGAGCGGCGTCATGCCGCAACGAAGAGTTCCGACCCGACCCGCCACTACGCGGCTCGGTGGGCCGCCAAGGAAGCGGTGCTGAAGGCCTGGGCGACATCGCGATTCGCGCGCCCGCCGCAGATCGGTGACAACCCGTATCCGTTGATCGAGGTCGTCAATGATGCGTGGGGTCGGCCGTCCATCAAGTTGCACGGGATGGCACAGGAGTTCCTGCCGACGGTGAAGATTCATCTGTCGCTGACACATGACGGCGACATCGCCGCTGCGGTGGCGATTCTGGAGGAGTGAATTCGCTCCGAGAACGAGTCAGGCCCGTCCGATCCACGTGATCGGGCGGGCCTTTCGTCTGCGCGGGCTCGGTTTGCTCAGGCTGGTTCGCTCTCGTTCGTCGAGCCGCCGGAACGCCTGCTCTCCTTCTCGGCGACGAGCAGATACGCCATCATGATGCGTTTGAGCTCGGCGACGGCGTCCTCGTGGCTCTGGCCGTCCTGGACGGAGAAGTTGAGCATCGAGTAGACGATGTGCACCAACACCTGAGCCATGAGGTTGCGGCGATGCCGAGGCGTGCGCGGAGTGAGCGGTCCGAGCATGCGCGAGACCTGCTCGGCGAACTCCCGCTCGTGAATCACCCCGGTTGCGCGCGTCGACGGTGTCGATTGCATGGCGAGCCACACTTCGCGTCGCGACGGATCGGTCATCCACATTCCGGCCATGTGGTCGACGAAGTTGTTCAGGAACCGCACCCAGTCCAGGGACGGGACTTCGCCGTCGAACTCGGCGAGTTCCTGTTGGACCCCCACGAGGTCCTGGCGGTTGAGCTCGCAGACGATGACGTACTTGTTGGCGAAGAACTGGTACAGCGTGCCGATCGGGAGTTCGGCGCGCGACGCGACTTCCTCGCAGGTGAACGACTCGAATCCCACATCGCTGAGCAACTCGCGTGAGGCCTGCAGCAGTGCGTCGAACTTCCGTTGGCTGCGTTCCTGGGTGGGTCGTCGTCGTGGCATCAGTTCCTGTGTCTGTGCCGTCGACTCGAGCGCGGCGTCGAGACGGCGCGAGGACTGGGCACGAGCAGAGGATTCCACCCGGTCAGGCTATCCGGCGCGGGTGCTCGTTATCCACAACGGTCCGGTAGGTCACTCCCACCGGTTTCGGTTCTGGGTCGGACACGCGTGTTTCAGCTGGAGGTATCGAAGAAACCTGGGGTCGACGACAACTGCTGGTTCCTCATACTGTGACAAACTCCAAGGCCGATTCGGACCAATTTAACCGTCGACAGGTATGGTTCAGGTAACAGAATCAAATTCCGTGCAGGGTGATCGTCGTTCGGATCCGCTGGATGACGTTCATGGTCGGGCGCCTCCACCCTGAGCACAGGGAGACTGCCATGGCAACTATTGGTATAGCGATCGAATCTGGCTCGATGCAGACAATTCTTGTCGAGCCGACGTCCGGCGAGATACTCGCCGATCGGACTACCCCGCTCGATCCCGATGCGGCCTCGGTTCTTACGACAGCGATCGAGACGATGCTCGCCGAGGCGGCAGAGCTTCATGCAAGCGTGGACGCAGTGGGCGTGGTGTACCGAACCGAGGACGAGCGCGCCGAGTTCGCAGCCGCTCTCGGCGACGATCCCGCAGTCCTGTCGTCCGCATCCGAATCGTTCCTCGGCTGGCTCGCCACGTCGAAGGACTTCGCCGACGCGAAGACCGTCCTGCTGTACTACATGGGCGACGCGGGCGTTTCCATCTCGCTCGCCGATGCCGCAGATGCCTCGATCACCCCGGTGAAGACTGCGACGCTGGACTCGATGTCGCCCGAGCGCATCGGCAGCACCATCCCACTGGCGTGGGAAGTGGTGGATCAGTCCGGCAAGAAGCCCGAGTTCGTGGCCCTCTTCGGTGATTCTTCGAGTAATCGAGACCTGGTCGACATCCTGTCGCTCGGACTCGGTGTCCCCGTGGTGCGCGTCGGTGACGTGGATCAGGTCGCAGCCCGAGGAGCTGCGCTGCTGGCATATCAGGACGAGCCGGCTGTGGTTGCCGCTGCGCAGGAGGCGACCGAGAACTCGGAGCCGGTCGCGGCCGCCGAGGTCGTAGCAGCCGATGAGTCCGACCAGGCCGACGCCGAGATTGCCGACTCCGGGCCCGAGGCGACCCCCGCGGTGGTGAACGACAGGGCGGCAGCGCCGCTGCCTGCACCCGCAGTGCTGTCGGTTGTCGACGCGAATCCGGCCCGGTCGGGAGGCTCAGGGCGCAAACTCGTGCTCGCCGCAGTGCTGCTGGCCGGTGTGCTCTCCGCTGGTGTCGCGGTCGCTGCGACGTTGCCGGGTGAATCCGAGACGACCGCCGAGCAGGTAGCCGATCGACGCGATGCCGGTGCGGATCTGGCGGGGGCAGCCAGGCAGGTGGATCCGATGACGTCCGATCCGGGTGCGGTCGTGGTTGCGCCGGTGCCGGCGATTGCGCCGCCGCCCGAGACGATTCCCCCGGCGGCGGACCCATCGACAATTGTCGAGCCTGCACCGACATCTCAGACGTGGGCGACGCAGGATCCGCCACGTCAGGCTGTGGCGGCCCCGCAGCCGGGACCTCTGCCGTCGCCGACCGAGGTGGCCCCTCCGCAGTTCACCGTTCCTGTTCCCGTTCCGGAGCCGGGCAAGTCGCCCGAACAGCTCGAGCAGGAAGCGTGGGATCGGCACTGGCAGCAGACCGGTGAGTGGATTCATCAGGAGTTCTCCGGCCGCTGACGCTGAATCGTTCCTGTGGCGAGAGATGACAGACTGGCTACGGCCCGTCTGTCATTTTCTCGTTTGGAGGATTCATGCCCGCCGATGCGCGTCCCGTCGACGTTCGATCTGCGATCGCATCGCAGATGCCCCGAGCGAAATCCGAGTTGGCAGAGTTGGTCCGCTTCACCTCGGTGCACGATCCACGGCAGTTTCCGGTCGAGGAATGCACCGGTGCGGCGCAGTGGGTGCAACGGGCCTTCGTCGACGCTGGCATTCCGGACGTGCAGCTGATCGAGACGATCGACGGCTCACTGGCCGTCGTCGGTTCACGGCCGGCTCGGGCAGGAGCACCGACCGTTCTGCTGTACTCGCACTACGACGTTCAACCTCCGGGTGACGGAAAACTCTGGGACAGTAAGCCTTTCGAGCTGACCGAGCGGGACGGTCGTTGGTACGGACGGGGTTCGGCCGACTGCAAGGGCAACGTGATCATGCATCTGCTGGCGCTACGGGCGCTGGGGGAGTCGCTCGAGGTCGGCGTGCGGATCGTCTGCGAGGGTTCGGAAGAGATGGGCACCGGCGGGTTGGAAGCGCTCGTGGAACAGCGCCCCGAACTGTTCTCGGCAGACATGGTGGTCATCGCCGATACCGGCAACGCACAGGTGGGCTTGCCGACGGTCACCACCACGCTCCGCGGTATCGCCAACGTGGTGGTGCATGTGGAAACCCTTGCCGGAGAGGTGCACTCGGGCATGTACGGCGGGCCAGCACCCGATGCGCTCGCCGCACTGGTGCAGGTGCTCTCGACGTTGCGCAACGAGCACGGCGACACCGTGGTCGACGGACTCGACGGAACGCAGACCTGGGACGGGGTCGAGTACGACGCCGAGCAGTTCCGTGCCGATGCCGGCGTGCTCGATGGCGTCGGGCTGGCGGGTTCGGGTTCGGTGGCCGAGGCGGTGTGGGCGCGGCCCGCTCTGACGATCCTGGGGATCGACTGCCCGCCGGTCGTGGGGTCGGCTGCGGCGATCTCGCCTCGTGCGTCGGCACGGCTCAATTTGCGGGTGCCGCCCGGGATGGATCCGCAGCGGGCTCAGGATGCGTTGGTGGCTCATCTGGAGGCGCGTACGCCCTGGAATGCGCGGGTCACCGTCGAGCGTGAGGCCATCGGGTCGCCGTTTCGGGCCGGAACCGATGGGCCGGGTTACGCGGCGCTGTCCGAAGCGTTGGAGGAGGCCTTCGGGCATCCCATGGGGACGGCAGGCCAGGGCGGGTCGATTCCGCTGTGCAACGCATTGGCTCAGGTGCTGCCGGACGCCGAGATCGTGCTGATGGGCGTCGAGGAGCCTCGGTGCCGGATCCACGCTCCCAACGAGAGCGTGGACCCGACGGAAATCGAGAAGATGGCCGTCGCCGAGGCGTTGTTCCTGCAGCGGCTCGCAGGGTCAGACAGCTAGATCGCGGCGGAGCTTGGCGACGTGGCCGGTGGCGCGGACGTTGTACTGCGCCACCTCGATCTTGCCTTCCTCGTCGACGAGGAACGTGGAGCGAATGACGCCCTCGTAGACCTTGCCGTAGTTCTTCTTCTCCCCGAATGCGCCCCACGCCTGCAGGGTCGTCTTCTCCTCGTCGGAGAGCAGCGGGAACGTCAGCTCTTCCTTGTCGCGGAACTTGGCGAGCTTGGCCGGCTTGTCGGGGGAGATGCCGATGACTTCGAGGCCTTCACCGTTGAGCTCGGCGAGACTGTCGCGGAAGTCGCAGGCCTGCTTGGTGCAGCCCGGGGTGCTCGCGGCGGGGTAGAAGTACACGATCACCTTCTTGCCTGCGTAGTCGGCGAGGGAGACGTCGTTGCCGTCGGCATCGGGCAGGGTGAACGCCGGAGCGGGGTCGCCCGGCTCGAGCTTGCTGTATTCGGTCACTGCACGAGAGTATCGAAATATCGCCGTGCTCTAGGCTCGACTGCGACCGAGACTATTTGCAACAAGTTGGAGGACACGTGGCCAAGGACACCGACCGAATCGAGCGCGAGATCGAGGCCGCTCGCAATCAGCTCGCCAGCACCCTGGACGAGCTGAGCGTCCGTGCCAGCCCCAAGAACATCGTCGCCAACACCAAGCAGTCCGTGGTGGCCAAGCTCAACGAGCCGGCAGTGAAGTTCACCCTCCTCGGAGTGGGCGCAGTGGTGGCAGTTCTCGTGGTTCGCAGGATCTTCAACTGACGCGACAGGTGCTCCGACCAGCCGATTTCACATCTGGCGGCATCTGCTGTTAATGTTTCTCCCGCACCGCAGAGAACACGCGGTGCGGATCGGCGCCATTAGCTCAGTTGGTTAGAGCAGCTGACTCTTAATCAGCGGGTCCGGGGTTCGAATCCCTGATGGCGCACAACGAATGCCCTTGCCAGTGGAAACGCTGGCAGGGGCATTTTTTGTGGTGTATCACCGACCAAGACGTGGGTGCCGCAAATCCGCGAATACAGAATGCGGACCCGCACTTCGGACCGCATACTGGCTCGCGACATGAGACTGCCTTTCGTCACCCTCGCCCTGTCCGTTCTTGTCGGGTGCCTCGCTCTCTCGACCGCACCCGCCTCGGCGGCTCCCGGCGGTGCCGATTTCTACAGTGAGCCCGTCGTAGGCCTGGAGGCATACGCACCCGGGTTCATCCTGCGCCGAGAATCCGTGCCACAGCTGGACGTTCTGGGATCGCACACCGAGCGCATTCTGTACCGGTCGGCCGATCCCCGCGATCGTGCGGTGGCTGTGTCGGGGCTGCTGGTCACGCCGACGCGTGCGTGGTCCGGTCCCGGGCCCCGGCCCGTGATCGCTTATGCGCCAGGCAGTTACGGGGTTGCCGATCGTTGCTCGGGCTCGTCGGAGCTGGGACTGACAACCACGATGCCGGCACTGCTGCCACTACTGGCGCAGGGGTACCAGGTGGTCACGACGGACTATCAAGGGCTGGGAACCCCCGGCGAATACGAGTTTCTGGGTCGGGTCGCCAGTGCCCGCGCCGTGCTGGACTCGGCACGGGCTGCGGCAGGGGAGACCGACGCGCCTGTCGTGCTCTACGGATACTCGGCGGGCGGCGTCGCGTCGGCCGCTGCTGCGGAACTCGCGTCCACCTACGCGCCCGATGTGTCCGTGGTCGGTGCATTCGTCGGTGCCGCACCTACCGATCCTGTGCTGCGCGTCGTGGGCCAGGACGGCTCCGAGTCCGCCGCGACGATGCTGTACACGATCGGCGGTCTGATCGGCGCTCACCCCGACCGGGCCGAACAGATTCGGGCTCTGTTCAACGATCGAGGACGGGCAGCGCTCGATGCGGCACAGGATTTCTGCACGGTCGACGCTCTCACCTACGGACCGTTGCGATCCGAGGACCTCACTGCTGACGGCTCTTCCCTGGGAACGCTCATGACCGGGCCCGTGCTGGGTCCGATGACGCAGGAGAACACCATCGGGTTCACTGCGCCCGTCGCACCCGTGATGATCGTGCACGGCGTCCACGACACCTCCGTCGAGATCGAGCAGAGCCGAATCCTGGTGCAGCGTTGGCGCGCCGCAGGCGCCACCGACATCACCGTCCGGGAGTTCGACTTCGGAACCGGTTGGGTGTCCGCAGTCGACCACACGGCCGCGAACGTCGCTGCCTACCCCGAGCTGATCGGGTGGATGGATCGACTTGTCACACGGGCGTAGCTCGACGATCGAGACGTCGTACGTGATGTAGATCACGCGGGTCCGATGTGTGGTTGCTCCGTTCCGATTCGACTTATCGATCGTGCCGGATCACTTCACCGGCCAGTCGCAAGGTTCTACTGCCTCAGAGAAAGGGACCGAGAATGACCGTCATCGGAAACGGGGCCGCCGTATGAGTGGCCGCAGAAGTCTCTCCAGCCGACTCTTCGAGGGTCTGGGCCGCGTCACGTGGGGCTACGGCAAGCGGAAGCTCGACGAGCGTCGCGCACGCAAACGCGGACGCCGATAAGCCGAACGCTGGGTGTCCGATTTCGGCACCCTCGATCGGTACGGTGCACGTATGTATGGATTCGAGGTGGGCGACGGAGTCACACCGCTGAGTGGGCCCATGGCAGGTATGTACGGAACCGTGGTCTGGTTCTACGAGGACAAGCAGCAGTTGCTCGTTCGTTTCGGCGCATCACAGCAGATGTACTACGCGGCGGACGAGCTGAAACGATGGGGCGAGTAGCTGCCAACTCGACACCCATCGGAATAATTGAATCTTCACCGATGCTGTTGGAGTCGACCATCCCGAATCGAAAGGTCCCACCATGCATCTGGGCGTAGACAGTTTCGTCTCTTCCGTGACCGACCCGACCGACGGTCGGGTGATCGCTCCCGAGGAGCGAATGGGTCACCTACTGGAAGAGATCGCCCTCGCAGATCAGGTCGGGCTCTACTCGTTCGGTATCGGCGAGCACCACCGCAGCGAGTACTACGACTCGGCTCCGTCGATCATTCTCGCTGCAGCAGCCGCGCGGACCGAGAACATTCGGCTCGGCAGCGCAGTCAAAGTGCTCAGCGCCGACGATCCGGTCCGGGTCTTCCAGGAGTTCGCCACCCTCGATCTGATCTCCAAGGGCCGGATCGATCTCGTCGTGGGACGCGGATCCTTCACCGAGTCGTTCCCGCTGTTCGGTCTCGACCTGGCCGATTACGACTCGCTGTTCGCCGAGAAGCTCGACCTCCTGCTGCAGATCCGTGACAACGTCGAGGTGACCTGGTCCGGTCGGCACCGCCCGGCGCTGAACCGTCAGGGCATCTACCCACGTCCGCTGCAGGATCCGCTGCCGATCTGGGTTGGGGTCGGTGGGACGCCCGAGTCCTTCGCTCGCGCAGGGCTTCTGGGGCTCCCACTGATGATCGCCATCATCGGCGGAGAACCACGACAGTTCGCCCCGCTCGTCGACCTCTACCGTCGCGCCGGAGCGCAGGCGGGCCATCCGCCGGAGCAGCTGAAGGTGGGCCTGCACGTGTTCGGCTTCGTTGCCGAGACCACGACGGCCGCAGCAGACACCATCTACCCCGGCTGGAACGAGATGTTCACCAAGATCTCTCGGGAGCGCGGATTCGCGCGGCCCAGTCGGCAGCAGTTCGACGCCACCGCCGGTCCCAACGGTGCGTTCTTCATGGGAGATCCGAAGACGGTGGCCGACAAGATTCAGCGAGTGAGCGAACAACTGGGCGGAGTGGATCGACTGTCGTTGCAGATGACCAATCCGCGGCTGGCACACAGCGACCTGCTGCGCGGCATCGAGCTACTCGGCACCGAAGTGGCGCCCCTGGTTGCCGGGGCGTAGCGGCCTCGACCCGAAATACCCGTCACACCGGTGGCCAAATACCCTAGTGGCGCGTCGCCAGGGCAGCGATCGTGGGAGACGACGTAGAAACCGTCTTCGGCCAACGGAGGAACGATGGACCACACGATCGCGGCAACCACATTCGACGGACCGCTCGCGGTCGTGGTCGACGGCTCGCCCACGGACAAGGGGGTGGCCGAATGGGCGGCGCATTTCGCCCGGGCGGCATCGACATCGGTGCACCTCGTCCACGGTGCACCGAAGGACGAGTGGAGTGCGGCCGTCGCCGCCGAGCTGAACACCACCGACTTCCCCACCCGGCTGCGGCAGGAGGGTGAAGGCGTACTCGCCCGCGCCGTCGACGTCGTGCACGGAGTCGATCCCCATGTGACGGTCGAATCGGAGGTGTCCGAGCTGCCGGCCGCACGTATGGCGAAGGCACTCTCCGCGGACGCGGCGATGCTCGTCGTGGGCGCGTGCGAGTCGGGGCCGTTGCGCGACATCGTCTTCGGGTACTCGACGACGGCAATCGTCAACGCCGCGACCTGCCCGGTGCTGGTATGGCACGAGCGTCGCGACGACTCCGGGGCCGAGCCGGCCCCTGTCGCGGTGGGGGTCGATGGATCGGAGCCATCGAAGCGCGCACTGTCGGCAGCGTTCGAGATGGCGAGCATCCTGGGTGCGGAACTGCTCGCCGTCCACGTGGGTGCCGTGCACGAAACCGATCAACTCGACTACGGCCCCTCGGTCGACTGGCAGCACCTTCGTGAGGCAGAACGAAAGTGGTTGCAGGCCAACGTCGACACCTACCGGGACAAGTATCCGACGGTGCCGGTTCGGGCCGTGTCCGTCGGTGCCTCGGCGGCACACGAACTTCGGTCGATCTCCGCTACGTCCCAGGTGTTGGTAGTGGGAAGCCGCGGCCGAAATCGTTTCACAGCAGCGATATTGGGATCAGTGAGCCAGAACTTGGTGCATCACTCCGAATGCCCGGTTCTGGTGGTGCACTGACAACTCCGCCTAGTTCGAGACCCATTCCATTTCGTCGACGCCTGCGACAGGGGTCAGCAGGGAACGGACCTCACCGGCGTACATGGTGCGTTTGATCTCGCCCAGTACCTCACCGCGGGTGCCGGCCAACGCGGCTGCGCGGGCGATGGCGTCGTCGCGCACACGCTCCTGCGTCGAGACGGCGTCGACCAGACCGAGCGCCATGGCGTCGCCACCGCCGTAGCGACGTCCGGTGGTGAGCGCCTCGTGAAAGGCGTGCGGGGCCAACCTCGCTCGCACCATGTCGACGGTTCCGGGGCTGTAGGTCGCCCCGATGTTGACGCCGGGGAAGCACAGGAAGCCGCGATCGGAACGCATGATGCGGTGGTCGTGTGCCATCACGAAGAACGCGGCACCGCCGTAGGTGTGACCCTGCATGGCGGCGACGGTCTGCATCGGGAACGTCAGGAAGCGCACCAGCATCTCCTGCACGGTGCCGATGAACCGATTGATCTGATCGAGGTTGTCGGCACCCCACGACAGATCAACGCCGGTGGAGAAGAACTTGCCGGTTGCCGTCGTGACCAGGGCAGCCGGGCCGGAGGAGGACTCCACCTCGTCGAGCAGTGCATTGATCTCGGCAACCCAGTCGGGGCTCATGCGATTTTCGCTGTCTTCGACGCCCCGAGTTCCGAGGTTCAGCACGAACACGTCCGCAACGCGATCAAGGTATGGCATATCCCGAACGTACCCAGTTTTTCTTGTTCTAGCTCACAACGCGAACCACGTGGCGATTTTCAGGACGAGGAGGTGGCCGACCGACGACGAATCAACTCGCGATGACCGTAGGTGGCACCGAGAATGTCCTCGCGATCTGCCACCGACGACCCGACTGCACCGGCCACCGTGCCCAGCGACGCAGCGAGCCACGCGAGGGAAAAATAGTCGCCCAGAGTCGCGGTACGACCGATCTGCATTGCCAGGAATTCCGGTGAGATAACGACCGCCGCCGAGCCCAGCACCACGGCGAACAACAGCGCGTACATACAGAGAGCGCCGGTCAGAACGGTTCCCACGGTGGCTGCGTTGTACATCCAGCGGTCGATCGTGGAACTTCGGAACGATCGCCTCTCCCACAGGCCGTTGGGAAAGATGATCCAGACGGTCATGGCGATCACTGCGGTGAGCCCGATCATGGCCAGTCGGCCGAGGCTCATCGACGCTGCCATCTGCCAGATGCTGGCATAGAACACGCCGAAGGCGGACGCCGCGCTCGCGGCAGCGAGTGCGCCCGACAACGTCGGAACCAATCGCCACGGACGATTGCATCGAATCATCCCCGACACCAACCTGATTCGACCGAAGATGCTCGACGTCAGCAGCACCTCGTCGCCCTCCTCGGAATCACTGGAAGCCCAGCGAGACTCGAAGTACCTCCGCGGTGGTCGCGACGAATCGTCGGCTTCGATCAACTCGTGCAACACGGCCAGTGCAGCCGAGACGGCACGTCGTCGAACTGCCAGCGTTCCGAAGGAGGGCACGTACAGCGCGCCGGTCGTACCGTCACGGGTCTCGGCGATCACCGGACGCGACCCGAGACGGCGAGGAACCTCCGACACACACAACACGATGTCGTAGTCGGCGTCGGCCTTCACCGACGCGAGCCACTGTCCCAGCGGGGCCGCACCGGTTGCGGTGGGCGGGAGTGGCACCGATGCTCGGGACACGCGGATCTCTCGCCGCTGCCCGTCGATTTTCGCGTGATCGGGCAACTTGGCGACAATGGCAGACGCCACCGTCGCCGCGAAGCCGTCGTCACTGACCACCCCCACCGAGAGCGGCGCGTCGTCTGCGTCGGTGGTGTCGTCGTTGCCGGTTGTGTCTCGGCTTACCGATTGCGGTCGATCCGAATGCATCCCGATCGCTTACCCGATGGAACTCGAAACACACACCCGATCCGCGACGTCGAGCGAGGTTTGTCGCCGTGCAGACCGGGTAGCGCTTCGACACTAACCAATGAAAGGAAGTTCCGATGCCGGCGAAGAAGAGCGAAACCGAAGACCAGCCACAGCTGAAGGACCAGGGCCTGTACGACAGGCTCCGCGAGGAAGGCAACTCGAAGGAGAAGGCCGCCCGCATCTCGAACGCCGCCGCGAAGAAAGGGCGAGATCAGATCGGTAGGAAGGGTGGAGAATCCGGATCCTACGAGGACTGGACGGTCGACGAATTGACCGAGCGAGCCAAGGAATTGGGTCTCGAGGGCTATTCCAAGCTGAACAAGGAAGAGCTGATCGACGCGCTACGCAAGCACTGATTCACCGCGGGCGAACAGACGAGTAGTACTCCTGCTGTGATGGGTAGTAATCGTCGAAACTCGGGTGCGGGTCGCCGTTTCCGGCGGCGACGAACATGTCGAGGTAGTACTCCCACCCCGGTCCGATGTCGCCCAGACCGTCCGTGCTCGTGCAGCTGTGCACAAGCACGAGAACGGTCGCAGGGCCTGTCTCGGTCAGACGGACCTCCAGTGGCCATTCGACTTCGCCGGTCATCCGCACTGCCAGGAGGCCCGGCGGCTCACACGCGTCGATGATCATGTCCGACGCGGGCGCACCCTGCTCGAATGCCATCGTGACGCGAATGGTGTTGTGCGAGATCCGCTCCCACGGACCGAACCACTGTGCCGTCCGGGACGATTCGGTGAGGCGTGCCCACACGTCCTCACGCGGAGCCGAGATGGTTCTGGTCAGCTCGAGAGCGACGCCGGTGTCGGTGCTGCGCAACGTTCCTGTGGGGGTAGGTGCCATCGACCGATTATGCATCTCGGTCAGCTCGGGGCGTAGAGCTTCTCCACCAGGCCGAGGGTCCACAGCGCGGTCAGCGGGCCGCCGTCGTTGGTGAACTTGTCGGTCCGGACGATGCGGTCGGTGCGCACCGCCGGCAATCCGGTCCAGAGCGGGTTGGCGTTCATCGCCTGCAGATCCTGCTCGGACGTGATGGCGGCAATCATGGCCACCGCGTCGGATGCGGCAGTGACATTCTCGGGGCCGTACTCGATTTCGGGATCGGCGTCGTTCCAAGCGGAGGCGAACCGGGCTCCCACGTCTCCGAGCACGATGGACGGCACTCGTTGCCTGCCCACCGAAATTCCACCTTCCTCGGACGTACTGATCGGCAGGACCGCGGTGTTCGCGATCGCGTCGGCATGCCGCACGATGAGCTCGTCGACGCGAGAGTCGTACTCGGCCACGATCGTTGCCGCTCGGTCCTGCAGGTTCAGTGCATCACCTACCGTGGTCACGTCCTGTTGCCAGCTGACACCGCTGCCGGTGGACCCCACCGGCAGCACCGGTGCGATGTCGCTGAGCTGGCCGTATATCTCCTCGACCACTTCGTCGCGCCCGATGATCAGATCCGGCGCGACTCGCGCGACCGCCTCGAGGTCGACCGTGTTGCGGGGATACAGCTCCGGCACGCCGTCGGCGAGCAACATCCGAGTCGGTTCGGTCAGCGGCCCGGCCATCTCCGGCGGAGCCTCGGTTTCCACCGGCATCCCGACTATGGGTAGGTCGAAGGCCAGCGCGATGTCGAGATCGCGTCGGCCGTCGATCACAACCACCGAGTCGATCCGTTCCGGCACCACGATCGTCCCGAACTGTGTGGCGACCGGTCGGCCTGCCGCGTCGTCCGCCGGTTCGGCAGCGGAACTGCACGACGTGATCAGCGATACGGCAACAAATGCGGCAACGGTTACGGGCGCGAGGGGGAGAGTCTTCACTAGTTAAGTAAAGCAAACCTAAGTCGGAAGTGAAGAACCGGTCAGTCGTCGAACTCGATGCGGACCGAGATCGGATCGGTCTGGAGCGCTCGGAAGCCGGCTCCGATGATGCGTCCGAGGACGGGATTGCCGGAGAACGACCGCGCTCTGACGACGACATCGTCATCGGGAACGAATGTGGCTGTGCCAGTGCGCCATCGGTTGCCCACGCGAATTCGGATTCTGGGCTCGTCTGTGATGTTTGCGCCCCAACCGGACCTGGTGCCGTGCTGCGACACCAGCCACGCACCGGAATCGTCGAATGCCGCCGACACCGGCACGCGACGGGCGAGCCCGGTCTTGCGTCCTATGGTCTCGAGGTCGGTCACCAGGGAGGTCGTCACTCCCAGCGACGTCAATCCGTTCACGATGGGATTGGCGACATACTTTCCGATCAAGCGCTCGCGGCGAAACTTCGTCACGGCAGCAGAGGTGTCCACCCGAGCGGAGCCTCGACGATTACGGAACGCGTCCCAGCCGTTGCGCTGCAGCATCGTGGCCGCAGTCTTCCATGCCGGGCGGCTCGAATTCGGCTGCTGCCCAGCGCCGATGAGCTGCAACTGGTCGGTGTGCCACTGCAGATCGAGAGCGCCGTTGATCTGCTTGAACGCGCTGGACTTCGACAGGACGCGCAGAGCCACGCGCGGCGATTCGACTCGATCGACTGTGCCGTCGACCAGCGATGTCGCGACGGCCGGGGCGAGGGCGGTCGGACGGCCGAGACCGACCATGTCGCACTCACCCGATTGCACTGCCGCGCTCATGACCGAGCGGGTACGGAAGCCGCCGGTGACCGCCAATGGCACTGTTCCGGCCGCGTCGCGCACGGTCCGCGCGTACTCCAGGAAGTACGCCTCACGATCGCGGGTGCTCGCGGTGCCCATCATCGCGGGTGATTCGTAACTGCCGCCGCTGATTTCGATCAGATCTATCGATTCCCGAACGAGATGCTCGACGGTGATGCGTGATTCTTCCTCGCTGAACCCGCCGCGTTGGAAGTCCGCCGAGTTCAGCTTGATTCCCACCGCGAAACTCGGCGACACCGCCGCTCTGATTGCGCGGACGACTTCGATCACGAACCGCATGCGTCCGTCGAGGTCGCCGCCCCAGGAGTCGTCGCGCCTGTTCGACAGAGGGGAGAGGAACTGCGAAACCAGGTAGCCGTGCGCGCCGTGGATCTGGACGCCGTCGAAACCGGCCGTCTCGGCCACGGCCGCCGCAGTGGCGAATCGGCCGATGATGTCGTGAATCTCGTTCTCGCTCAACGCGCGAGGTGCCGGGATGCCCGGAATGTTGGGGGCGATGGCGGACGGTGCAACGGGCTTGGTGCGAGTGACGATCGGATTGGCCTGCCGGCCGGGGTGATTGAGCTGCATCCAGATGGGGGCACCGCCGTCGGACGTCGCTTTCGCCCAACGGGCCAGCGCATCACGGTCTCGGTCGTCCTCGATGACGACATTGCCCGGTTCGCCGAGATGGGACCGATCGACCATCACGTTGCCGGTCACCACCAGGCCGTAGCCGCCGGCGCCCCACTGGCGGTACAGCGTTTCGAGGCGGGAGTCCGGGCCGTGCTCGGCGGTGGACAGTCCTTCGCTGAGCGCTGCCTTCATCACACGATTCGGCAGGATCTGCCCGCAGGCGAGGGTGAGCGGGCTGCTCAGGTCGATCACGTCGGTGTCAGGGGACATGCGTTGCTCCGGTTCCGGGACTGCGGCTCCAGCTATGATGGACAACATAGCTACAGAACGACTGTAGGTGTAACGAGACGTCACGTCAATCATTGTGGCGTCCGTGGGAGGGGTTCGGATGACGAATCGAAGCAGTGCTCGGGACGACATGCTGCGCAGCGCTGCCCAGCTGTTTCGTCGACGCGGCGTCGACGCCACCTCGCTGGCCGACGTCATCGATCACGCGGGCGCTCCCCGCGGCTCGATCTATCACCACTTTCCCCGCGGCAAGCCTCAGTTGGTGGAAGAGGCCACGCGTACTGCGGGAGCCGAGATGAGCGCGATGATCTCGGCCGGCCTGGCGTCGGCCGGTCCGTCGGCGACCGTACGGGCCATTCTCGAGGGATTCCGCAGCGAACTGCTGGCCACGGATTTCGTGGCGGGGTGTCCCGTCGCGCCGGCCGCGCTCGAGGGGCTGCATGCGCCGCAGGCGGTTGCCGCGGCGGGTGAGTCCTTCTCGTCCTGGGAGGACGTGATCGCGGCGTCCCTGTGGCAGCGCGGATTGACTCGCGAGCGGTCGTACGCGTTGGCGACCTTTGCGATCGCGGCCATCGAAGGTGCGCTGATCATGGCCAAGGCGCAGCGCTCGACCACGGCTCTGGATCGGACCGAGGGGGAGTTGTCGGCGCTGCTAGAGGCGGTTCTGGAGGCCTCGGCGGGCCGCTGACGTCGACCGGGAAGAGCCGGGCGATGTTGCTATAACTACTAGTTACAGCTAACTTCCCTTCAGGAACTATGCCGACCGTCATAGTCGAAGGGATTCCGATGTCGTCACCCACCACCTCCAGTCAGCCAGTGAAGTTGCCGCAGTTCCGTCGGCGATACCTCGCGCTGATCGTGATCTGCGCAGCCGAGCTGCTCGTCGTCTTGGACAACACCGTCGTCAACGTCGCGCTGCCCTCGATGGGACTGCAGCTACGTGCCGATATGAGCGGCCTGCAGTGGGTCGTCGACGCATACACACTGACGTTCGCCGGACTGCTGTTGGCGTTCGGTCACCTCGGCGATCGCTACGGCCGCAAGAAGGTCATGATTTTCGGACTGGCGGGCATCGCTGTGATGTCGATCGGCGGCGCTGTCGCCGCCGATCTGGGGCAGGTGGTCGCCGCGAGGGCGGCCATGGGAGTGTGTGCGGCCGCGGTGTTTCCGGCGACCCTTGCTCTGATCATCAACATCTTCACCGATGCCAGGGAGCGAGCGCTGGCCATTGCGGCCTGGACTGCCATGGCGGGCTTTGCCATCGCAATCGGCCCGACTGCCGGTGGGTTTCTGCTCGAGCACTTCTCGTGGCACTCGGTGTTCTGGATCAATGTTCCTGTGGCACTGCTCGTTCTGGTGGCCGCGCTGGCGTGCGTACCGGAGTCCAGAGCAGAGCACGTCGGGAAGTACGACCCCCTGGGTATCGCGCTGTCGTTGGCCGGCATCACCGTGCTGGTCTGGGCAATCATCGAAGCGCCACACAATGGTTGGCTGTCTGCAACGAGCATCGGAGCATATCTGGCAGGATCGGCAGCCATCGTCGCGTTCGTCTGGTGGGAGCTGCGGACACCGGCTCCGGTACTGGACTTGAACCTGTTTCGGAACCGACGATTCTCACTGCCCGCCTTGGCCATTGCCGTGGCGTACTTCGGTATGTTCGGCTTCCTGTTCATGATCACCCAGTACTTCCAGGGTGTGATGGAGTTGACCCCACTGCAGTTCGGCGTTCACTCACTGCCCTTCGCAGTATCCATCGCCATCGGAGCGCCGCTGGCGACGATCATTGCGCAACGCATCGGAACCACGGCGGTGATCGTTTTCGGGCTGATGGTGATGAGCATCGGGATGTTCATCGCAGGTCAGGTGGAGGTCGAAACGCCCTATCTGGGACTGGTTCTCGTCTCGATGGTGCTGATGGGCCTCGGCTTGGCGATCGTGCAGGGCCCGGCCACCGAGTCGATCATGTCCTCGGTGACGCTCGACGAAGCAGGTGCGGGCTCCGCGGTGAACGACACCACCCGAGAGGTCGGCGGAACGCTCGGAGTCGCCGTGCTGGGATCGATCGTCGCGTCGATCTACACCTCACAGGTGAGTCCGAAGATCGACGCGATACCCGACGCGATAATGGAGCCTTACCAAAAGGCGTTCGCTCGCGAAACGGTCGTCAGCGTCATCGAAATCGTGAAAGCGCCCACCGACCCGATCTTCGCGACGCAGAAGGCTGACCTGATCCACGCGATGAAAGCGGCCTCGCTGGAGGGCTTTCAGCTCGCGTCGTTCGTGACCGTCGGTGCCGCTGTGGCATGTGCGCTTGCCGTCGCATTGTTCCTACCGTGGCGACGACCCGAGGGAAACGGTGTGCTACTTGCGTGGCGCGACACCGCAGAGGGCGACAAGATCAGTTGAACGGCGTGCCGCCGGTGACCGCGATGGTCTCGCCGGTGATGTAGCTCGATTCGTTCGATGCCAGGAAGACATAAGCCGGTGCCAGCTCGGCGGGTTGACCCGGTCGTCCCAGCGGGACGGTCTCGCCGAACTTCTCGTACTTCTCCGCCGGCATCGTGGCCGGGATCAGCGGCGTCCAAATAGGCCCGGGTGCAACGGCATTGACGCGAATTCCGCGTTCGGCGAGATCGCCGGCGAGACCCTTGGTGAACGCCACGATTCCGGCCTTGGTGGTGGCGTAGTCCATCAACTCGGGAGAGGGATTCGATGCCTGGATCGAGGTGGTGTTGATGATGGTGGAACCCGCGTCCATGATTTCGGCAGCGCGTTTCGAGATCCAGAACAGGGCGTACAAGTTGGTCTTGAGTACGCGATCGAACTGCTCGGTGGTGATGTTTGCGATGCCGCCCATCTGCGCCATCTGAAACGCGGCGTTGTTGACGACGATGTCGAGCCCGCCGAGAACCTCGGACGCGGTGTCGACCAATTGCACGCACTGCGACTCGTCGGTGAGATCACAGGCGATGGCTCTACCTGCGCGGCCTGATCCCTCGATGAGGTCGACAGTGGTCTGCGCGTCCGGACCTTCGGATTCGAGGTGTGCGATGACGACATCGGCACCCTCGCGCGCGAATGCCAGCGCAACGGCACGGCCGATACCCGAGTCACCGCCGGTGATCAATGCTTTACGGCCGTGCAGGCGATCCGATCCACGGTAGGAATCCTCGCCGTGATCGGGAGCGGTGACCATGTCGCGGGTCAGTCCGGGGTGCTCGAGACGACCCTGTTCGGCCCGATCGGGCATCGGAAACGCGCTGGTGGGGTCGGATTTGCTGAACTGGTCGGACATTGTCGATCCTTGCCTCGGTGTGCGTGAAATGCTCCACGCGGCAAGTCGAACGAGCCGCTTCGATTCCGTGGAGACGACTCGCGGCACATGTGCCGTCCGGAGTCGCTGTCCTCCTCGGGTTTGCCGAATCGGCCGGACCGCAAACCTCCACCGGTCAGGCAGCGCGCGGATCCGCCCCGATTGTCGCCGCGCCCAGTGCGTCGAGAACGATGCGCGCGGGCCGCGTCGGAGCGAAGACCTCGAGGCGGCCAGCGCTGCGGGCTACAGCGTCGAGGACCACGGACGCAGACCCCGTGTACATGAACGTCACTGCCGACAAGTCGAGCAGCACAACCGATTCGCCGCGCAGGGCCTCATCGATCGCCTGCGCCAGATCGGCACGAGACCCATGGTCGAGATCGCCCGTCGCGCGGACGACAGTCAGACGAGGGGAGTAAAGCTCGGTGCCGATGAAGTAATGAGCGTTGCCGCGCCCGACATGTGCGAGGCGAGAATCGAAGCGGTCGGTGACAGTCACGGTGCGAACCTCTCAGTTCGGATGGCCTAACGACCGACGTGCACGGGGTGGAACCCGAGGGCTACAGGTTCCAGTGCATGCCGTGCGGCAATCCTGACAGCGCAACGTCACCGAATCGAGGCCTGATCATCACGGACCGATAGCTAGTCGGTAACGATGAGGTAACGGCGGATGTGACGCAGCTGAGCGTCGTTCAGGGCAGTGTGTGGCCCGCCGTCCGGAACAGGCGGTACCACTCCTGCCTGGTCAGCCGTAGGTCCGAACCCCCGGCGGCTTCGACGACTCGATCAGGACTGGTGGTACCGAGCACGACCTGGATATCGGCCGGGTGCCTGGTGATCCAGGCCGTTGCCACCGCCGACGGCGTCGACCCGTAGACGTCAGCGATCTCGTCCAGTGCCACGTTCAGATCCGGGTAGTTCTCGCGGTCGCCCACGAACACGCCGGACGGCGTCCCGCTCTGGAACGGTGACCACGCCTGCAAGGTGATGCCGCGCGTTCGTGCGTAGTCCAGTAGACCGTTGTCGCGGTCGATCGACTGGTCCTCGGTGCCCATGTTGGCGGTCAGGCCCGCCGCGATCAACGGCGAGTGCACGATGCTCAACTGAACTTGATCGAACAGAATGGGTTGATCGACAGCCGTTTTCAGCAACTCGATCTGTCCGGGTGTGTGATTGGAGACGCCGAAGCCCAAGACCTTGCCCGACGCGTGCAGGTCGTCGAACGCTGCTGCGACCTCCTCCGGCTCGACGAGGGTGTCCGGCCGATGCAACAGAAGGGTGTCCAGGTGATCGACGCCGAGGGCTCCGAGTGACGCCTCGACCGTGGTGACGATGTGGTCCTTGGAGAAGTCGAACCAGCCCTCGCGAATGCCCACCTTGCTCTGGATGCTGATGCGCTCGCGCTGCGACGGGGTCAACGTCACCGCATCGCCGAATCGTTTCTCGCACGTGTGCGGTGACCCGCCGTAGATGTCGGCGTGGTCGAACACCGTCACGCCCACGTCGAGCGCGGTGGCCACCAATCTCCTGATCCGGTCGTCGTCCAGATCGGTGATTCGCATGAACCCCAGCACGATGCTCGAGACTTCGGTCCCGGTGTGGGGGAGGGAGAAGGTTCGCATGTCGGTTACTCGAACTCCAGACGCATGGATTGGGTGGTTGCCTGCAGCAGCAGGGCGAAGCCGGTGAAGGAGACGACGATCGGAGCCCACAGAACCACCGCCACGAACGTATCCACACCGCGTTCGACGACGATATAGACCGCGACGACGGTGGTGCCGAGCAGGCAGAGAGCAATGTGGGTGGCCAGCCGCCACTTGTCGAAGAAGAAGCCGACCAGCATGCCGATCGGGATGAGGAACGCGCATTTGCCGAGCGTGACCTCGGGTGCGAAATCTGCCGTGATGGTGGCACCGAAAATTGCGAAGTTGGCGATGACGACGAAGGCGAACGCCTGCCCGAGCGTCGGCCATGGACCGAACCACCAGAACGCGCCCATGATGTACGCGGCGATCATGCACGTCCACTGCACGATCGACGGGGTCGCCGTCGTGGCTCCGTAGCCGAATGCGAGCTCGAGGGTCACGACCACAGCCATGGCCAGGGCTGCCGCGGAGACGATGCGTTTGACGGCGGTGGTCAACGCGAGGCTGGTCATCACGCCGATACACCATTGATAATGCTCGTTGGATCTCGTCACGGCGCGAGTCATATCAGCCCCCATCGTTCCCATCGGGCCCCGATTCAAACACAGCCGTCGGGGCCGGGGGTCGGCTTCGTTCGATTTCCTAACCGAATACGCGCGGTCGGGCGGTCTGTCAGTCGGTGAGACGGTCCAGAAGTTCGGGCAGTGTCCGGCCGATGTCGTGGCGGCTGGCAACACGGTGTCTCGCAGTGTCCCCGAGTGCGCGTCGTCGGTTCGAATCGCCGATGACCGTGGAAATGGCTGCGGCAAGGGCTGCTACGTTGCCGGGTTCGACGAGAATTCCTGCACCGTCGGCGAGGAACTCGTGGGTGCCGCCGTGGTCGGTTCCGATCACCGGCAGCCCGTGTGACATCGCTTCGAGCACCGACAACGGACCCGCCTCCGGCGACGTGCTCGAGGAAACGACCACGTCCCATCTCTGTAGCGCCGATTTCGCGTCCGTGTGCCCGAGGAACTCGACACGACCCGCGAGGTCCGATCGAGACGCTCGCTCGTGAAGTTCTGCGACGTAGTCACGATCACCGGGGAAGCTGCCGCCGGCGAGTTCGACACGGATCTCGGGGAGTGTGGCCACGGCGTCGAGCAGAACTCGATGGCCCTTCCACGGCGTGAGGAGGGCAAGTATGCCGACGACCGGCGGGGCGTGCAGCTCACCGCCGAAACGCGGAACCGGCCATGGAACTCCGTTGTGTGACACCACGACCGGGAGTCCGGCCGCGCGCAGGGGTACAGCGGTGGCTTCCGATACCGAGACTGCGACGCGAACGGCCGACCGTGCGAACCGCACCACCACGCGCTGTTTGGCAGAGGTCATGGTGTCGTGGACGAGCCACGACGCACCGCGAGGAGGACGGGCCAACCGTGCGACCGGGAGCGCGAAGAGTGAGTTCACGACGGTAACGGTGCCCGGCGCCCGGGCAACCGTACGCACCGCGCGGGCTGCGGTGACCCACCGCGCCGACATGCGTGCCGCTGCGACGCCTCGGGCGGCTCCTCGTTCACCACCGAGCCCCAGCTCGCCGATGGGGATGTGTCGCGTCGCCGTGGGCACTCGGTCGGTCAGGGGGCCGGAGGGACAGGCGATCACAGTGTCGTAGCCGCGGCGCTCGGCCTCGTCGATCAGATCCAGAAGCACCTTTTCGGCACCGGAGACCTGCCCGGTGTGGGCCAGGAACAACACCGTCGATCCAGCGGTCATGATCGAGCCCCGTTCCTGTGTCAGAAAGCATCTCGGAGTAACAAGACGGGGTCATCGCACATGCGCCGCAGTGCTGCGTCCACCACACCGACGTCGATCATCTTGCTGCAGAACGATGCCGTGTAGGTCCGCCCACCCGCAATCTCGGCAATGAGCATGGTGCAGCCATCCGGGCCGTCGGGCTCGAGTGATGCCGCCATCTGCGGCGGCCTGCCGTCGTCGGCCCAATCGAGGTGGTCGAAGACGCGCAGTCGCCCGAGGTCGCTGACGGCCAACCTCAAGGTCTCGGGAACCTCGACGACCGAATCGGTCTGCGCGCGAGCGGAAGACCGAAATCGCGTCGCAGCATCGCGCAGTAGCGACATTCCCAACACCGCTATCGGCCATCCCGATTCGATCACCTCGCGCATTGCCGCAGTGATACCGACGGGTGTCGTGCCCGAAGGGAGGTGAAGCGGAATGCCGACGGCAAAGTTCCCGTGCGAACTCTGCTGCGCCGGATCGAGATAACGCCTGCTGTTGAACAACACCATGATGTGATCGTCGACGTCGACGCCCTCGGCCCGCAGCGCTGCGCTCCACAGCGCTGTCGAGATCGACGCGGCGGTCGCTCCCGGCATGTACTCGGCCGTCCAGTGCTTGAGTTCGTCCACTCGGGTTCGGTTCATGTACCCGGCGCGGCTGACCTTCGCGGACTCCCAGTTCTCGATTCTGCGACGTGGAGCAGAATCGCCGTCGGCCTCGGCTCGGTGGCGACCGCGCAACTTCCAGAAGTCCGCCAATGTCTTCGGATGTCGAGAATAGTGACGCCACAGCGCTTTCCACGTTGCGCTGGCCGGTAATCCTGTCGCGAGCGCGGGAACCAGGGTCCCATCGGCGTCGTCGGAGAAAGCCGCCAGCATCATGACGCCGATCTGGCCGTCGCCGATTCCGTGCGAGTAGTCGACAGCGAGATGGTCCTCGAACACGATCACCTCGAGCGGTCCTCTCGCACCGTCGCGCCGTCGAATGTCGGTGAGCATGCGGCCCAGATCCTCGGTGGCTCCGGTGCCGGCCGTGACGTTGTCTCCGGCGATGTCGCTGCGGTAGCGCCATTGTCGTGTATCCGACCGCGGTTCGAGCGCAACGTGGGGTGTCCGGGCGACACGTTCGGCGGCGCGCAGCGTTGCGCGTGTGCGCTCGATGTCCAGGCCACGAACGGGGCCGACGGCAGTCACTATCCGGGTGTCGGCGAAGACTCGGTCCAGTGCGGTCGAACGATATCGGCGTTCAGCGGACCGCATCGACTACCTCCTGCATACGACTGCGGAACTGAGCCCTCGAGAAACCCTCTGCCCACGTGCGAATCTCTCTGCGGTCGAAGTCTCCGGGAGCGAACGAGCGCATGGCGTCGGCGAATCCGGCGACGACTTCCTCGTCCGACCCCGGTGGCACATGCACTCCGGTCTTTCCCGGTACGACCGAGTCCATGGCACCGCCGTCGCCCAGCGCAATCACGGGAGTCCCGCAGGCCATGGACTCGACGGGGACGATGCCGAAGTCCTCCACTCCCGGCATCAACAGGGCCCGCGTCGTTCGGTGCAGTTCGAGGAGTTTCTCGTGTGAAACTCGGCCCAGGAAGGTCGTTTTCGGACCGGCGAGTGCACGGCAGGCGTCCATTGCTCGTCCGTCTCCGGCCACCACGAGCGGAACGTCGGCCTCGGCAGCGGCCCGGACTGCGATATCGGGCCGCTTGTAGGGAACGAGGCGTCCGGCGAGGAGGAAGAAGTTCTCTCGCTCGACGGACGGATCGGGAACGAAGCCCTCGGTGTCGACGGGCGGGTGGACCACCACTGCGTCGTCACGGCCCCACCAATCCTCGATGCGACGTGCGACTGCAGTCGAATTGGCCACCACGGTGTTCAGTTTCGGGGCGGCAGCGATCTCGCATCGACGGGCAACGGCCGACAGTGCCGTCAGTATCGCTGCTCCTGCTCGTCCGCCACCTTCGCCTGCGCGTAGTTCGGGGTCCCAGGCCCATCGTGCCGGGCTGTGTACGTAGGCGATCACCGGGGAGTCGGTGGCGAACACGGCTTGAGTGGCGAATGCGTGGTGACTCACCACGACTGCATCGAAACCGCTGAGCGGCATGCGCCGAAAGGCGAGCGGCATCATCGGCAGAACGGGTGCGTACGACCGTTGGCCCAACGCGTTGTACACGCGATTGAGGGCGGTCGTGTGCGGCTCCCGGCCGATTCCCGACGGAACCCCGGCGGGCCGAGAGATGGGCGCGAACACTTCGGCCGCAGGCCAGTGCAGCGCGAGCTGTTCGATGACGTGCTCGGATCCGGCGATCTCGGTGAATCTTTCGTGTACGACGGCAATTCTGTCAGCTGGCATGGCGTTGGCCTTCCGGTGCGATCGTCTGCGCGGTCTGTTCCACCCGTCGGGTCGAGTTCTTGCTCTGCAGGACCAGATGCACGGGAATGTCGAACTCGTCGAGCTGCCGCAGCGCGGCGGTTGCCGCCTTCTTGTCGCGTCCACGTGTCGACACCAACACCACGACGGTCTCGACGTCGCCCACGTCGGTGTGCTGCCACCACTGCTCCGACAACCCGAATTCTTCGGTGACCCGAGGACGTTCGCCTGTCCGATCCGGATCGTGAGTCGAGGCCGTCACAGCGCCCTCGCCGACCAACAGGACGATCACGTTGTCGCCCTTGGGTGCAGCGTGTCGAGCACCCCTGGAAGCGGGGCGATCGCCGCGTTCGAGCGCTGCGATTCGCGCGGCCACGGCGGGCGGCATGGTGTCGCTCGCCGTCGGGTCGAATTTCGCTCCGTATTTGCGAGACACCCGACGAGCCCAGGACCGAGAGGGCTTGCGTCCGAGACGTCCTCGCAGCAACACGATCAGTTCGGCTGCAACGATCAGTGCGGCGAGCCCGGCGACGAGTGCCTCCGAGACCGGTTTGGGTGACACCGGTGTGGTGCTCTGGTCGGGGTTCGACAGCACGACCAGTCGGTCTCCGCCCGCAGTGGCCTGCAACTCGCTCAGGCGGGTGCGCAGTTCGGCCAGTTCCGACACGGATGCGGGCCGGCTCGGGTCGTCGGCGGGCAGAGCGTCCACTCGGGCCTGTTGCGCGTCGATCGCGGACTGGGCTTCGTCGGTTCGCTCTCGCGAGTCACGAATCGCGTTGGCAGTGCTGGTACTTGCCATCGTCGACACCATCGCGCGAGCCAGATCTGCGGCGAGCTCAGGAGAACGGGTCGTCACCGTGACGGTCAGCAGTGCAGGTGAAGTACCGGGGGAAAGTTCTACGCTCGACGCCAGCTCGGCAGCGTTCAGTCCGGAGTCGACCTGTGTGAGGACCTGATCGAGCACGCTGCGATCGGTCGCCAATTCCACGAACGGTGCGCGCATCTGCTCGATGAACGCGTCACCGGGAACGAGGCTTTGGGCCGGTTCGATCTCGGCCACGACCGACGCGGCGTACTGCTTTTCGGTGAGTTCGCTCCTGAGGTAGAACACGCCCGCACCCACCAGCACAGCAACGATCACGGCGGGCAGCAGTGCCCGGCCGAGTTCTCGCATGTGTCCCGCGAGGTCGATAGGTGGGGGCACGTCGCCCCGGTGTACGGCATCGTGGACGGACATCAACCGTGTACCCTTCCGTCGTCGATGCGAGCGGACGTACCGCTTCGGAGATTCGTGGAGCCGACAGGCTCGATGATAGCCGGGCTCGTATGCCGTTCGCGTAGCCGTGCCGCTCGTGAATGAAACTGCACATCAACAACATTCGAAGAACGGGCACAACGGTCTTCTACCTTCGTGAAACCCGACTTCGACTCCGCGGGGCGGGGTCCGAATCGGGCGATGTGTCCGTTGGGTCGATGGTCATTCGGAACGCGCACGGTGACGTCCTTTCTCGGCCGGTCCCGGAAGTGGTGACTCGACGAGTCCGATGGTGACGAACACGTACAGCAAGAGTGCGACCAGCAAGGCTGCCGCAACCGAGACGAGCAGCCACAGGCCCGGATAGTGCTGCACCAGGAACCAGCCGCCGACCGTAGTGGCTGCGGTGACCACCAATATCACCGAAATGGATTGCACGGGAAGCAGTCCGGATATGGGCATGCTTCGCGCGATCACGATCCACAGCAGAACGAGAGTGGTGCCGATCGTCACGACGGTGGAAACAGCGGCTCCGTCGTACGACATCCGCGGGATCAGGAACAGATTCAACCCGACGTTCAGGGCCAGACCGACCAGTGCCACCACGGGGTAGTGTCGCTGCATTCCGGCCGACGCGAGCAGGAAGATTCCCAGCATCACCAACGACATCAGCGCCGCGCCTATGACGAGTAATCGGGCTGCGTGAGCTCCGTCGACGAACCGTTCGCCGTACAGCAGCCCGATCAACGGCTCGGCCGACGGTACGAACGCCGCGACAGCCATTGCGCCGAAGAGTGCGAACAGCAGTGCGGCCGAACGCGAGCGTGCGCGAAATGCGGTGGTGTCGTGGGGCCACGACGCGACGAGCAAGGTGCTGATCGGTGCGACTGCCGCCAACACGAAGGTGTCGATCATGTCCGAGAATTTGTAGCCGATGGAATACAGTCCCACGGCTTCGAACGTGTCGAGCAGGCTGAGCATCAGCATGTCGATCTTGAGCATGGCGATGGTGAGGGCGAAGCCGATCGCGAGTGGCACGGCCTCTTTCAGGTAGGGCCCCCAGCGACGAATGTCGATGTGCCGCGACGGTCGCAGGCCCATCGAACGGTTGCCGATGCCGAAACCCTTGGTCACCAACTTGAACACTTCGTTGGCCACGGCCGGGAGAACGAAGATCAGCAGGGTGGGGGCCAGCACGGCGGCCAGCACGGTCAACGCCAATTGGATTGCTTGCCCGGCGCTTTCGGCAACGGCCACGAGTACCAGGCGGTGACGGCTCTGAAAGAGCACGCTCAGGGCGTGACCCGGGGTTGCGAACACGACCACCAGTCCGCCGACCACCGTCGCGAGGACCACCTCGCTCGGATACTGCAGCAGCAGAACGTATGCGACGGCCAGTACGTACCCCACCAAACCGAGCACGGTTCGGAGCGCCAGGAACGCCGACGCCGTTCGACCGATTTCCTCGGAATCGTCGTCCATCAATTTCGCCAGCACGACGCGTCCGACCCCCAGATCGGTCACGACGGACATCAAGCCCAGCAGCGCGAAGACGAAGCTGAACTGGCCCCACTCGTCCGGTCCGAGGGACCTCGCGACGACGACGCTGCCCACCCACCCCAGCGTCGCGATGATCACTCTGCTGATCAGAACGGCAATCGTCGCTCTGGCCGCGGCTTTCGGATCCGCTGCGATCGCGCGGTAGTCCGGTGGCTGCTCGGTGCCGTCGAGCTCGAGCTCCTCGGCCATCAGACGATGCCCGCGGCTCGATACGCGTCGGCGGTGAGCTCCGCCGTTCTACGCCAGCTGATCTCGCGGGTGGCTACGGCTGCCGCGTCGAGAAGAGCTGCGCGCGCGTCCCCGTCGAAAGCGAGTGGTTTCATCGCCTGTACCCAGTCGTCCACGTTCTCGGACTCGACGAGAACGGCGCCGTCGCCGACGACGTCTGGGAGGGCACCGACGGCACTGGCGACGACCGCGCCGCCCGACGCCATCGCCTCCACCGGCGGAAGCCCGTAGCCCTCGTACCGAGAGGCGTACGCAGTGACTGTCGCGGCAGCGTAGAGGCCGGGCAGATCCTCGACATCGACGTACCCGAGCCCCCGGGAATTGCGAGGTGCGTGGGGACCGGTGGAGCCGGCCCCGGCCAGCAGACACGGTATTCCGAGACTCTCCGCTGCGTCGGCCACGAGCTGAACGTTCTTGCGGGGCTCCACCGTTCCGACCTGCATCACGAAACGGTCCGGCAAGTCGTACTTGCGCCGAACCAGATCTATCCGGCTGTCGGTGGGGACAGCGGCCCACGCTGCGGGTGCCAGACCGACCACCGTGGCGTCGCGGCCGCTGACCGCCTTGATTCGATCGGCGGTGAACTGTGAGACCGCAATGAGCAGATCTGCGCGGCGCAGTGCGCGCCGTACCAGTCTCTGTTCGCCCAACGCGCGGAACCGGCTGGAGGCCGACGGCATGTCGATGACCGACAGGTCGTGCACCGTGGCAACCGTGAAGGCCTTGGTCAGAAACGGTAGGTCGACGTCCAGGCCGTGCACCACATCGCAACGACCGACGGGGAGGGCACCGAGCACTGCACGAGCCGCACCGCTGGTGACAGGCCGTTCCAACGCCGTGACCGAAGGCGGGAGCTCACCCACGGCGTCGCGCTGCACGGACGCGGCGAGATCGGCATCGGGTAGGCACTGGGGGAGCTCGTTCAGGAGCTCGCGAATGTAGGTCTGTACTCCGCTTCCTCCCGGCCTGAGGGCGAGCGCCCCGAAGACGATTCGTGTTGCGCTGCTGCGCATCCCACCACTCCTAACAAGAGCCAGAAATAGACATCGATCGGAAAGATCTCGAAATACGTCGAGACGAGGCTGGCGAACATCGCTGCGACGATGGAAGCGCCGACGCCCAGGGCGAGCGCACCGTCGTTGCCCGGTAGCGCCCGGGACAGGCGGGTGCACCACAGCAGCGACGTCACGAGCAAGGCGACCACTGCCCACAGGCCGATCGGTCCGAGTTCGAGCAGTGCCTTCACGTAGTAGTTGTCGGGCTGGTAGTTGGTCGAGAGCCCCGATTGCGTGAACGCGACACCCTCGGCGGTGGAAATGCGGTCTGCCGCAGACCCACTCGATCCCAGCCCCGTCCCGAACGGGTGAATCAGGATGCTGGCGATGATGTTGGCCCATCCGTCACCGCGCTGACCGAGGCTGCTCGACGAGAAGAACACCGATGTGATGTTGGGGACGAACGGAACAGCCGCGGCCACCGCGACCGCGGCCACCGCCAGGGGGGCGGCGAGATAGCGGAAGCGGACCGCGATCAGGTATATCGCCCCCACTCCGAGTCCCAGAATGGCTCCGCGCACGATCGAACTCGACATGGCGACCACCATCATCGGAGTCGCCCACAGAAACAACATGTTTCGCCGTCGACGCGGATCGGCCAGCGCCACCGCACCGCCGAGCAGCAACGCCAACATCACGTACAACCCGAACGGGAACGGCAGGTTGAACGTACTGAACGTGCGCAGTAGCCCGCCCGATGTGCGGACCTGAGTGCCGTATTCGTAACCCAGCGACACCAGTGCGGCTGGCCCGGCCAGAAGTTGCGCGATGCCGACCGACGACGTGAACACGCCCATGCCCATGAGAACGGAGACGAGGTGGTCTCGGTCCGTGGCGTCGAACGGCGCGAGCCACATGACGACCACCAGCAGAATGTAGAAGAAGGTCACCTTGATGCCGAACACGCCGACAATTCCGAAGGTGGCGAACGCAGACACGCTGCCGAACACGACGAAGACAGCAGCGGCGGGCCACCACGGCATGAAGACCCGAGGCATCGAGCCACGGACGTGTCGCGGTCGGCGTAACCATGCGCACAGAACCGTGAAGACGACCAGGCCTTCCTTCCAGCCCGACACCACCCCTGGCAGGGGCACCAGAACCAGAAGGCCGTGCAGCGGAACGAATGCTGCGAGCAACAGCACGCCGCGCTGCGGGCGGCGGTAGATCGCCGATGCCACCGCGCAGCCGAGCGCGAGGACGACCGCTGCGCCGAAAGCGAGCGCAACGTACGTGATCACGGGGTGACCAGAACGTGGCCGTGTTCGGCGGAGACCACGATCAGTCCTCGGCGCGCTTCAGCACGGCCAGGACGGTGAGGAACAGGATCTTGACATCGAGCCACACCGACCAGTTCTCGATGTAGTAGTTGTCCCACTCGGCGCGGTCCGCGATGGACGTCTGGCCGCGGAGGCCGTGCACCTGAGCCCATCCCGTCACGCCTGCCTTGACGCGGTGCCGCTCCCCGTACCTACGGATCTGCATCTCGAACAGGTCGACGTATTCGGGTCGTTCCGGGCGCGGACCGACCAGACTCATATCGCCGCGAAGTACGTTGAGTAGCTGCGGAAGTTCGTCCATCGAGGTCTGCCGCATGATCTTTCCGATGCGCGTTCGTCGGTCGACACCTTCGACACCGCCGGGTGCGTCCCCGGCCTTTCGCTCGAACTCGGCGTCGGACGCACGTGGAGGCCGCATGGAGCGAAACTTCAGACAATCGAACGGCAATCCGTCGCGGCCGATTCTCTCCTGCTTGAAGAAGATCGGGCCAGGTGAGCTCAGGCGCACGAGCAGCATCAGCGTCAGAAAGACGGGGGAGAGCAACAGAAGCCCGAACGCGGTGAGAACCCGATCGAGAAGTCCTTTGAGAGCGAACTGCCATCCCTTGGGGTTCACATGCGGGAGCACCATCAACGGCAGGCCGCCGATGTGCTCGACGCGCGTGTTGACCCCGACTGCGTCGTACAACCTGGGTACCACCCACACCCGCATACCGAGCCGATGCGCAATCCTGATGGCGGCGATCAACTCCCGATCCTCGGTCGGTGCGAACGTGACGATCAACTCCTCGGCACCGGTCTTGCGGGCAACCGTTTCGAAATTGCTGGGGAGTCCGAGGTGCGGCAGGTGGGGCACCTCGCCGTTCGAGGAGACGTCGGCAACCGGAGCCTCGCCCACATAACCGATGGGTTCGAGACCGTACTCCGGGAACTGCTTTGTGCGCGAGACGAGTTGGTGCGCGATCGGGTCGTTTCCCAGCACGATGGTCGGCGCTGCGGATCCGAACCTGGTGCGCAGCGTGCGCTGGAGAACGACTCGTGTCAATCGAGCGATCGCGATCGTCAAGGCGCTCAGCAACCACAGTCGCAGCACGACCTCACTGGGACGGTAGTCGGTGTCTGCCAGGAACATCACGACCAGCAGAGCGAGCGACGCGAAGGCGACAGCGGTTTCGGCAGGACCGATCTCGTCGAGGAAGTTGCGCCGGAGACTGCGTCGGTACATCGACTTTCCGGCGAGGATTCCGATCAGCAGTGGCAGGAACAGCCATGGGAGCCAACCGGTGTCGGTGAGACTGCCCGAGTGCCAGAGCAAGGCTCCGATCAGAGCGACGGCTGCAGCGAGCACATCCACCGCGACGCTGATCGCGGTGTTGAGGGGATCGACTCGAAGCCGATCCACAAGGGGGCGACCGGTTGCAACGGTGTCGGCCTCGGCGGCCCGCGGGCGAGTGCGCGGTGATTCCAGTGTTTTCGGCACAGCTACTTCCGGTGGCTAGTTCGGATCGGTCGGTCCCATATATCCCATAAATGTATACCGGCGCGAAAGCGGCCACCCGGTCGACTTATCGAAAAAAACCTGAAGTCGGTTGTAAGTCGAAAATGCTTATATTTGTCGGGGAACAGCCCCTTTATTCGAAAACTCGCTCGCGAATTATCCACGCCAGATCCTGGAGTATCTGGACGTGACCGGTCGTCCACTGACGCGGTCGCTGATCCCATACGCAGAGGGTGCCCACGGAGTGGCCTGCGTCGTCGGTGAGCGGAATTCCGAGGTAGGACACGAGAAGGTTGCCTTGCACGGAGGGGTGATCCTTGAGGATGTCGTTGAGTCGCGCGTCCTCGACAACCAGTGGTTGCCCGAGATCGATCGCATAGCGGCAGATGGACCCGTCCATGGGGACCTCCTGCGCGCCACCGAGTTCCGCAGGGAGTCCGAGTGCACTCTTGAAGTACTGACGCTTGTCGTCGAGAAGGGAGAATGCAGCAGAAGGGGCGCTCAGGGCGTCTGCGACCATTCTGACGATCCTGTCGTATCCCGCGTCGGATCCGGTGTCCATCAGCCCAGTCCGAGCTACAGCGGCCAGTCTGTCGGGATCGTCGATCGGGGTGCCGAACACTCGCGTGACCTCGGCTGGGCCGACGCCCTTCTCCGAGCCCTCCTGCAGCGCACGAAGCAAAGCGCCGACATCGGAGTCCTGATCTTCCGACAGTTCCCGCACGAGCCGGTCTACCACCGCACCGCGAATGAATTCATCGGTGGAAAGACCGGACTTCTCCGCCTGCCGGGCGAGCAGCTCGTTCAGACGGTCGTCGAAACCGGAAAATCCTGTCGTCATTGTCCAGATGGTAGTACAGGCCGAGTTCTTGCACCGACGCTCGGGAGGTGCATTCCTTATTCTCGCGCCCGGCGTGAGTTATTCGGGTTCGGTGAGACAAAGCAGGAAACAACGGGGCAACGCCGATAACGCGATATCGCGTTCCCGGTCATTGCTAGCATCTGCCGATGAGAAGGAATTCGACGCGACGAGCGAGTGCAGCACTGTTGGTCGTGCTGTTGTCGTTCGCGGCCGGGGCGGTACCCGCAGCTGCATCTGCTCTGCGAACGCAGCAAGCACCCGCAGGAGATCCAGGATGTGCGCGGCAATCGGATGCGGTCCGGATCGGAGTATCACCCGGAGCGACCATAGGTGGGCTGTCTCCTGCGGATCTCGATCGGGAACTCACGCTCGCCCGTGACGCCGGAGCTTTCTCGGTTCGTCTCGACATCGATTGGTCTGCCATCGAGTCGACCCGGGGCAGATTCGATTGGAGCCGAACAGACCGGGTGATCGATGCTGTTGTGGCCCACGGGATGTGCGTGCACGGCATCATCGCGTACACCCCGAGGTGGGCGCGAGTAGCCGCCGCCGTCAACGATTCGCACTCCCGTCCGGCGAACCCCGCCACCTTCGCAGCGTTCGCCAAGACTGTGGTTCAGCGCTACCAGAGCCGGATCAAGATCTGGGAAGTGTGGAACGAGCCGAACATCGTGACGTTCTTCAAGCCTGCCCCCGACGTGACGGCGTACTCGGCGCTGATCAAAGCGACTTACACGGCGATCAAGCAGGTGCAAGCCGATTCCACCGTGCTCGCGGGCGGGATGGCACCCGCCGAGGACACGAACGGCAACATCGCGGGTACGACGTTCCTGTCCAAGATGTACGCGCAGGGATCGAACAAGTACTTCGACGCCTTCAACGTGCATCCCTACACGTGGCCGTACCTACCCAACGATCCGAGCACGGCGTCGTGGAACACCGCCATGAAGATGTGGTCCATGCGAGACACCATGGTCGCCGGCGGTGACAGCGGCAAACAGATCTGGATCACCGAGTTCGGAGCGCCCACGGGTACGAACCCCAACAGTGTCAGCGAGCAGGTGCAATCGGACAGCATCGGGATCGTCCTCGACGCGGTTCTCGGTAACGACTGGCTGGGGCCGGCCTATGTCTACAGCCTCCGTGACGCCGGCTCCGACACAGCCGACACCGAACAGAACTTCGGACTGGTGCACAGAGACTGGACACCCAAGATCGCCTACGGACGCGTCGACGCCTACGCCGCGGAGCATTCCGGCCGTTGATCGACCTGTTTCACCGTCGACCGGAATGGGCTACTGTCTGCGCATGAATTCGCAGCCGGGGGGCTCGATCCCAGATCGCATCGATGTGACGTTCGATTCTGACGGCGTGGCCTGCGCGGCCTGGCTCTATCTTCCGACCGAATCCGGCCCCGCTCCGGTGATCGTCATGGCGCATGGACTCGGCGGAACCAGGGAAATGCGGCTCGACGCCTACGCGGAGCGCTTCCGCGCTGCGGGGTATGCCTGCCTGGTGTTCGACTATCGCTGTTTCGGGGCCAGCGGCGGCGAGCCCCGGCAGCTGCTCGACATCGAATCGCAGCTGCGGGACTGGGCTTCGGCCATTGCCCATGCCCGCTCGCGCGCGGACGTGGACAACTCCCGAATCATGTTGTGGGGCTCGTCTTTCGGCGGCGGTCACGTCATCGTCGCAGCCGCCCGAGACCAGGAGGTCGCGGCGGTGATCTCGCAGTGCCCGTTCACCGACGGGATTGCCTCGGGACTCGCGTCGAACAGCTGGACATCGATGAAGCTGTCCGGCCGGGCTCTCTTTGATCTGGCGGGATCGGTGATCGGACGAGCGCCGCTGATGGTGAACACAGCCGGACGGCCGGGGACGACCGCATTGATGACGTCGCCCGACAGCTACGACGGTTACCTGGCACTTGCGCCGGACGCCGACGAAACGTTCCACAACCGAGTCGCAGCCAGAGTCGCGCTGCAGATCGTGCGGCACCGGCCCGGGCGAAGGGCAAAGGACGTGCGCTGTCCCATCCTGTTCGTAGTCTGCGAGACGGATTCGGTCGCGCCGGCGAAGGCCACTCTGCGCTACGCACGGACGGCACCACAAGGCGAGATCAAGACCTACGACGTCGGCCATTTCGAGATCTACCTGGGCGGGGCGTTCGAGCGGGTGGTGGCAGACCAGATCGAGTTCCTCACCCGCACGGTTCCACCGACTCAGTAGACGTCGCGGACGTATCGCTTCTCTGCGGCAAGAGCTTTGACGTAGGCCTCGGCACTGCTCGGCGCGAGTTTGCCGTGCTGCGCCACCACGCCCTTCAGTGCAGCGTCGACGTCCTTGGCCATTCGGGACGCATCGCCGCACACGTAGAAGTGGGCTCCGCGGTGAATCCAGTTCCACAGCTCGGCCCCGTGTTCACGCATCCGATCCTGGACGTAGACCTTGTCCTTCTGATCGCGTGAGAATGCGACGTCCAGGCGGTTCAGCGAACCGTCGCCGAGCATCGCCGTCAGTTCGTCGCGATAGTAGAAGTCCGTGTCGGCGTGCTGTTCACCGAAGAACAGCCAGTTGTGGCCGGAGTGCCCGAGCGCGCGACGCTCGTGCAGGAATGCGCGGAAGGGGGCGACACCGGTACCCGGGCCGACCATGATCATCGGGGTTGTCGGGTCCTCAGGCGGCTTGAAATGCGAGGACTTCTGCACGAAGATTCCCACGTCGTGGTTCGACGCATGGTCGGCCAGGTAGGTCGAGCACACGCCGCGCCGGGGAACGCCGTGCACGTTGTACCGCACCGCCGAGACGGTCACCTGTACTTCGTTGGGGTTCTCCTTCGGACTCGACGAAATCGAGTACAGGCGTGGCTGCAACGGTTTGAGAACTGCCAACCAGTCGTCCACCGAAGCTCGAACCGGATGAGCAGCAAGCACGTCGATCGACTGACGACCCCACATCCAGTCGGACAGCGCATGCTTGTTGTCGGGGTGCAGCATCGCCTCGAGATCGTCGTCCGCAGTCCGTCGGTGGACGAACTTGAGTAAATCCGTTGTTGCACGGGCGATTTCGAGGTGGCGGCTCAGCGCCGTGCGCAGCGACATCGAACCGTGGCCAGCGAGATCGACAGCGGTGTCACGGTCCAGTCCGGTGGCCTCGAGCCACTCGTCGACGTAGGCATCGCTGTTGCGCGGCCACACTCCGAGTGCGTCACCGACCTCGTACTCGAGAGTCCCGTCGGGTACATGGAATCCGAATTGGCGGACGTCCTTGACGGATCCGCGTGCGGTCAGTACCCGATTGCGTACGAGAGTCGTCACCAGCGGTGACTTCTTGCTGTACTGTTCCGGCTCCGCTCGGGTTTGCGGAACGGTGCGAGCGGTGGACTCCACCGCTGCTTCGGTGGTGGTGTCGTCATCGCGTCGAAGCCGCTCGATCACCGCATCGAGCCACGCTGCCGCTTCGTTTTCGTAGTCGGGCTCGCAGTCGACCCGCTCGAGAAGTCGCCGGGCACCCAGCTCGGTGAGGCGCTCGTCGATCCTGCGTCCGTGGCCACAGAAGTCTGCATAGCTGGAGTCACCGAAAGCGAGCACGGCATAACGGATTTCCGGGAGCTTCGCCGTGGTCTCGGCGACGAGACTGTCCCAGAACGTCGTTCCGTTGTCCGGCGCTTCGCCGTCACCGGTGGTACTGCTGACGATCAGCACATCGGCCTCGGCGGGCAGGGAATCGACGGTGAACGTATCCATCGAGTGCTCGGCGATCGACAGGCCGGCTCCCCGCAGGTGGGACAGGCAGGCCTGGGCGTACTCCTCGGCGGTGCCGGTTTGCGAAGCCCAGAGCAACAGCACCGGCCGTCGCCCCGGATCGGCTGTCTCGGCCGATGCATCGGCACCAGCACCGCCGGTGGCGGGTCCACGCGAGAACAGTCCCGCGAGAACGCCGTCGAGCCATGCGTGGTTCTCGGGGGACAGGGGAGTGCGCGACGGCAGAGTGGGCGTGCCGGCGGCGCTGCGGCCGGCCTCACTGCCCAGGCCTTCGAGAAGTCCTGCGACGTAACGCTGTTCGACGGTCGTCAGCGGCTGAGAAGGACGCGCAGGGAGACCGACGATCGTGGCGAGCGCCTCGACGGGATCGTGGGAACGTTCGTCGCCCACGGGTGAGGGTGATTGAGCTGCAGCAACTCTGGTGAGAGTGACCGCGCACGCCTTGAACTCGGGTTGCTGAGAATACGGATCGATGGCGTCGTTGGTGACGGCATTGATGGCGAGGTACTCACCGAATTTTTCGTTCCAGTGGAAGGGCGCGAAGCAGTTGCCCGGGAGCACTCGATCGGTGACGACGGCAGGAAGGACGGCTCGGCCTCGGCGGGAAACGACCTCGACACTGTCGCCGTCGATCACGCCGAGCCGGTCGGCGTCGAGAGGGTGCAGCTCGACGAACGGGCCGGAATCGAGTTTGTTCAGCTTGGCGACCTTGCCGGTCTTGGTCATGGTGTGCCACTGGTGTGGCAGGCGTCCGGTGTTGAGCACGAACGGGTAGTCGTCGTCGGGCATCTCCGCGGGTGCCATCGCAGGCCTGGCGAAGAACTGGGCCCGACCGCTCGGGGTGGGGAAGGACAGTGCGGGGATCGAACCGTCGTCGGACACTCGTTGCCGTTGGCTGACTCCGTCGTTGAGGTAGCGGATCGGGTGCCGGGTGGTTGTCGCGTCGGGCGGGCACGGCCATTGGATGGGGCTCTTGCGCAACCGTTCGTAGGTGACTCCGCGAATGTCGTAGCCGGTGTTCGGATTCCAGAACTGCTTGATCTCCTCGAACACCTCCTCGGCGCTCGCATAGGTGAAGGCATCTGCATATCCGAGCGCGCACGCCATGTCGGCGATGATCTTCCAGTCCGGCAGCGCACCGCCCGGTGCCTCGAGCGCCGGTTGGAACAGCGTGAGATTGCGTTCGGAATTGACCATCACTCCGTGCGCTTCCGTCCACAACGCGGCGGGCAGCATCACATCGGCGTAGTCGTTGGTTTCGGTATCGGCGAACGCATCCTGAGTGATGACCAACTCGGCGCGCTCGAGACCGTCGATTACCGTCGTTCTGTTGGCCACCGAGGCAACCGGATTGGTGCAGATGATCCAGCAGGCCTTGATCTCCCCGGCAGCGAGCTTGGAGAACATCTCGATGGTTCCGCCGCCGACGTCGGTGCGCAGCGTTCCGCGCGGAACGCCCCATCGATCCTCGACGAATGCGCGGTCGGCGTCGTTGACCACCGCTCGTTGGCCCGGCAGCCCGGGGCCCATGTATCCCATTTCCCGACCGCCCATGGCGTTCGGTTGCCCGGTCAGGGAGAACGGGCCGCTGCCGGTCTTGCAGATGGCACCGGTCGCCAGATGGAGGTTGCACAGCGCATTGGTGTTCCAGGTTCCGTGCGTCGACTGGTTCAGACCCATCGTCCAGCAGCTCATCCAGTTCTCTGCACCGCCGATCATCGCGGCCGCGGCTCGCAGGTCCTTCTCGTCGAGTCCGGTTGCGGCGCAGACCTTCTCCGGGGTGTAGTCGCCGAGGAACTCCGGCATCGCGTCCCAGCCGTCGGTGAACTCCGCGATGAACTCGGTGTCGAGGTCGCCGTTCTCAGCAATGAGCGCCAGCAGACCGTTGAGCAGCGCCAGGTCCGACCCCGACTCGAGTTGCAGATGCAGGTGGGCCTTGTCCGCTGTGGCGGTGCGACGGGGATCGACGACGATCAGCTTCGCCCCTGCCTTGACGCGGTCCATCATCCGCAGGAACAGGATGGGGTGACAGTCGGCCATATTGGAGCCGATGACGAAGAACACGTCGGCATGGTCGAAGTCCTGGTACGACCCGGGCGGGCCGTCGGCTCCCAGTGATTGCTTGTATCCGGTTCCTGCGCTCGCCATGCAGAGTCGGGAATTGGATTCGATTTGGTTGGTGCCGATGAACCCCTTGGCCAGTTTGTTGGACAGGTATTGGGCCTCGATCGACATCTGCCCCGACACGTACAACGCGAGCGCATCGGGCCCGTGTTCGTCGATGATGGTGCGCAGTCGCCGAGCGGTGTCGTTGATCGCCACCGCGGTGTCCGTGCTCTCCGGTTGCTCGCCGCGGCGATGCCGGATCTGGGCCTTCTCGAGCCGCCCGGGTGCCGCGAGCATGTCCGCGGTGGTGGTCCCCTTGGTGCACAGTCGGCCGAAGTTGGCCGGGTGGGACTTGTCGCCGACGGATTTGGTCACGACAGGCCTGGTCGGGGTGGCATCGGACGATGTGGTCGGGCCGCCGATCTCGAGCACCATGCCGCATCCCACGCCGCAGTACGCGCAGAGTGTCTTCACCGTGGTGACCATGGATTCCACAGTGCCCGGCCCAGGGTGCGCCGCCATTACACGTCAGTTAGCCGGATATGACGTTGTCCTCACCGTGCCCCGCCAGGAGCGGTGATGTCCGCCCGGGAGCTGGTGAGAGGCGGATGGGAGGTAACACGAACTTCCTGGTCTGCGATTGGTACTCGAACGTTACTCATCGAACGGGCTGTCGAGTGGAGTGTCCGATTTTCCGCTGGCACAATCGTCCGGGTCGGGCTCGAAGTGGGAAGTGGTGTGATTCATGAGGGTGTATCGCGGATTCGTACTCGCCGCGGTGGGAGTGGTTGCTTCGGTGGCAGTCCTGTCGGGATGTAGTTCTGCATCGGACGTCTCCGAACCGTCGGTGCCGATCGACTCCAACCCGATGACCGAGCTGATGAAGCCGAAGCTGACCTCGAGCGTCCTCGACGGAGCCGTCGGATTCTCGCCGGCGGACCCGGTGACCGTCTCGGTCGCCGACGGCAAGTTGTCCTCGGTGACGATGCTCAACCCGGAAGGCGTGCCGGTCTCGGGCGCGATCTCGCCCGACGGACTGTCGTGGACCAACACCGAACCGCTCGGCTACGACCGCGAATACCGCGTCCAAGCCGACGCGTACGGACTCGGGGGAGCGTCGAGCACGGTATCGAGCTTCACCACCAGCCAACCCGGCAACTTCACCAAGCCCTACGTTCTCCCGAACCCCGGCGACATCGTCGGAATCGGTCAGCCGGTCGCGGTTCAGTTCGACGAACCGATCACCGACAAAGTGGCCGCACAGAACGCCATCACCGTCACCACGACGCCAGCCGTCGAGGGCGCGTTCTACTGGGTCAACAACAAAGAAGTTCGCTGGCGTCCGCAGAACTACTGGGCACCGGGCACCAAGGTCGACGTGGCGGTGAACGTGTACGGACGCGATCTCGGTGACGACATCTTCGGTCAGGAGAACGCCACGACCTCGTTCACGATCGGTGATGCGGTCATCGCCACCGCCGACGACAACACCAAGCAGGTGACGTTCAACGTCAACGGCCAGGACGTCATCACCATGCCGACATCGATGGGCAAGGACAGCACGCCCACCGACAACGGCGTCTACATCATCGGCGACCGCTTCGAACATCTCGTGATGGATTCCTCGACCTACGGTGTGCCGGTGAATTCGTCCAGCGGATACCGCACCCCGGTCGACTGGGCGACGCGGATGTCCTACAGCGGCATCTTCTTCCACTCCGCACCGTGGTCGGTGGGACAGCAGGGTTATTCCAATGCCTCGCACGGGTGCCTGAACCTGAGCCCCACCAATGCGAAGTGGGTCTACGACAACACCAAGCGCGGCGATATCGTCGTCGTGAAGAACACCGTCGGTGGAACGCTGTCGGGTACCGACGGCCTCGGTGACTGGAACGTCCCGTGGGATGAGTGGAAGGCCGGGAACGCCACCACGGTCTGATCGGACCGTGGTTCGGCCGATCAGCTTCGGTCGCGGGTCTGGTACAGCGAGGGATCGATACCCAGCGTCTTCAGGTAGGCCACCGGTTCGACGCTCGAACCGTTGTTGCGCACCTCGAAGTGCAGATGCGGTCCGGTCGAGTTTCCGGTGCTGCCGACTGCGCCGAGTACATCGCCCGGTGCCACTTCGTCGCCGACCGAGACCGCAATGCTGGACTGGTGGCCGTAGTAGGTCTCGGTGTTGCCACTCTTGACCCGCACGAGCTTGCCGTAGCCGTCGCCTGCGTCTCCGGCCTGAACGACGGTTCCGCCGGTGACCGCTTGGATCGGAGTTCCGCTGTCCGCAGCGAAATCGACACCCTGGTGGAACTGCGCGCCGTTGCCGGTCGGGTTGTTGCGCCCGCCGTAGCCGGAGGTGATGCGGTAGTCGCCTGCATCGATGGGCAGCACTGCTCCACCGAGCCCGACGGTCGGCGGAGCGGTCGGGAGTTCGATCTCGGGTACTTCCGCGGCGCTCGGAGCGTCCGGTGAGTCCGGTGCGGAGAGCACGTCGCTGTCGAGAACGATCGCTGCTACCTGGTTGATGAGGACGCCGGTGGCGTCCAGAACGGCCGCGAGAATCGCGGCCCGTTGCTGCGCGTCGGGCTGCGGTATCGGGATCTGGGGGAGTTCGATGGTGGGTTGAGCGGTGGCCACCGCTGGGCTGAGCAAGCCGGTTGTGCCGATGCACAGTGCTGCCGACAAGATCGAACCCGCTATGACTCTGTGCATTCTGCGACCCACGAAAAGCCTCCTCGTCTGCGTCCTCCGCGCACCTCGGATGGGTGCGCGGAGGACGTAAGAACATGTTCGGTGACGCTTCGGGGCACGCTGAACTCACGTAGCAAAAAACACATGAATCACATTGGTACTTTTCTTCCCCAAAAGTGCCATTGGTAACCGTACGTCACATTAACCCCACAAGAAACCTGAAAGTTGAATTACAACAACGTAATTCGAGGTCAGCGTGGTCGCGGCTGCACCGGAGGGCTCGTCGCTCGGGGAATGGAGACACGAAAAAGGCCGGCCTCACGAGGAGACCGGCCTTGTTCGTATGGGGTGAGCGACGGGACTCGAACTCCCGTTCCAGCAGAAACGTCGCGATACATGCCGGATCAGATCCTCGCGTTGAGCAGCGCTTCTGTCGCGAAGGTAGTCCGCGAACCAACATCTATGTACACAAGAATGCAACAACGGTATTGCATGAGTCGTTGCATCGTGCGCATCATTTCAGCATCGTTCGCAACCCGAACCGACGCCGAGGTTTCGCTAGGAATGTTGGTCTGTTGTGCCGTCTGTGTCTGTGTGTTGGCATATCTGGCACAGCTGGCATATTTGCTGGTCGTGGGGTTGTGCCATGTGTGGGTGTTTGGCACAGCTGGTTGTGCCATTTCTGTTCTAGTTGTGCCATTGGCATAACTGTGTGACCTGTAGTTATGCCAGTTGTGCCAGTTGTGCCAACTGATGGGTTGTCGGACTGTTTGGGTAGCGTGGCGTGTGGTTGGTTTCCTCGGTTCGAAAGGTGGAGGGCAGATGAGTTTGTTCATTGATGTGGACACGATTACGCACGTGTTGTTGGTGGATGGGTGGCATGAGGTGAAGCCGGGGTCGTTCTACACCGACAGCTACGAGTTCGTGTCGGAGGTGGACGACAAGGGCGGCTTTCACACCGAGGTTGGCGGTGGAGCGGTGCCGGGTGTGCCGCATACAGGTTTCCAGTTCGAGGACCCCTTCCCGGCTGCGGGTGCGGGCAACCTCGTTGTCGGGCCTCTGACAGCGATACTCGCAGTGCGCCGGAACCGTGGGGTGAATGGCTGATGGTGGACTTCATCGCGCATGAGCAGTACGACGTGTTCACGGGCTCGGTGGCGGCAGATGATGCCGATTTCGAGTCCATCGAGAAGATCTTGGGATTCGATGAGAGTGCGTCAGTTCTGGGGTTCCGGGTGAGTGGTACTCATCCGATGTTGACGGACGGAGGTGCTGCCAACTCCTCGTACACGTATTTGACGGCCTGGGTGGTTGACAGTCTCAAGCTAGAGCCAAATCGTCCCGTGGACGTCACTGAATATCAGTTTCACACCGCAGAGCTGGAGTATGACAACAAGAATCCCACGAGCTTCGGGGTTCTTCTGCGTGCGCTTAAGCGTGTGTCAGTGACACTCTGGCGGGACAGAGTGCACTCAGCGGGTTTGACTGGGGACCACATCAACGTCGTTTCGACGGTTGTCCGTGTGCGGGAGGGTGATAAGTGGGTCACGGCAGATGAGTGGGCCGTTGAGTGAGTGTGTCGCCACGGCATTCGTGGCGTCGAGCGTCCTAGGCTCACGGCATGGGAAAACGAATCGTTGTGATGCTGGCTGATGGTGGTCGACGTGAGTACGAGTGCGACGAGCCGTTGGCTAATCCGGATGCAGATACGGGCGTGCTGACCGTGATGGACGGGAGCCAGGTCTACGGCACGTTCGAGAAGGGGACGTGGTCGGAGGTCAAGATCCTCCCCTTGGGCCGCGGAGCGGGCGCGGGGCCGTCGTCAGTAGATGCGGCCGGGTTCGCTGGGGAATAGTGGGTACGGGGGTAGGTCTCCGGTGAGGTCTGCGCCGGGGAGCAGGTTCATTGCTGCGGCCATCAGTGTGGATGCGTCGATGATGGTTGCGCCGGGGCCGGTTGGGGTGAGGGGGAAGGTGTAGCCGTCCTGGGTGAGTCGCCATCGTGTTTCGGGGTCGGCGTCCCACATGTCGGGTGTGGCGGTGTCGTTGTCGCCTGTGTATTCGAGCCAGCGGCTGTTGTCGTCGGGGTCTGTAATTTTCCAGGTCATAGCAGTGCCATCACTCCGATCACGAACTCTTGTAGCTGGCTGGTCTTGTCGAACTCGCCTGTGGGGTTGCTGCGGCCGAACGTGTCTTGGATACCTACCTGGAATGCTTCGGCGGCTCGTCGAGCTGGATCGGCCATTTGGTCGTTTGCGTACGTCTTGCCGGCGTACCTGTTGTGCCAATCGTCCTCGTATCCGACCTCGTCGGCCAGCTCTGGTCGATTCGGGTACACCTTCGTTTGTGGTTCCAGTACGCCGTTCTTGGTTGAGCGGGACCGGATGAGGGCGAACTCTAGCTGGGTCAGGCCGGGGATGAGGGTTTCCATTCGGTGGCCTAGTTCGTGGGCCATCACTTCGTCGGGGTAGGAGTCGAACGCACCGCGGTAGTTCGGTTTGTGGTCCTTTTCGGGTGCTGCGATGAAGTCCCAGGTCTCGTTGAAGAAGGCCCGGTCGGCTTTGCCGATGTCCAGTTCGCCGCGTGCTGTTCCCGCTCGGAGCCAGTCGGCCGGGTAGATTGCCTCGGCTCTACGCACTGCGGCGATGCCTTCTGCCGTGCCCGCCGTGGCACTGCTGAATCCTGTGGTCGACAGCTTGACGGCCTGCTGCACACCGCCGATGGGGCGTACCTCGGCAAGGGTTTCGAGGAGAATCGCCTGTTCACGTCGCGCGATGTCGCGGAAGATCGTGTCTCGTCGGGGTGAGAATGCACCGCCGCTGGCCAGCAGATCCTTGTCCTCTTTCCGCAGTTTCTTCAGTGCGGCGTCGGTGTCGAATCTCTTGACTGCGTCGGCGCGGATTGCTTTGCCGACTGTGAGAGTTGTGTCGAGGTGGCGTTGAAGTTCTTCGGGAACGAGCTTCGCGCCGTTCTTGTCCTTCGGGTACTTGAGGGTGGTGTCGAGCCACCCGGCCTTATCGGATGGCAGTGTTGTTCGTGCCTGTTCGACGAGTTCCCGTGTCGATGCAGTGAGTAGCGTTGATTTGGGTTTCGGCTTCGGCTTGACCGGCGTGGCTTTCGGGGTGGGTTTGAGTGCGGCGCGTGCGGGGTTGCCGGGGCCGTAGACGCCGGTGATTTGTTCGCGGTCGCGGCGGCGGCCTACTCCGGTCTGCTCGGTGTGGGCCTTGATGCGGGCTTGCCATTCGCGGGCTTTGGCGTTGGCGGCTTTCTTGGCGTCGGGGTCGATGGCGGCGGCGGCTTTGCGTTTCCAGTCGCGAACACCGCGTTCTAGGCGTCGGAGTTCTTGGGTGTTCTCGTAGCCGTCGTCGTCGGGTTCGGTGGGTGTGGTGTCGGTGACGCCAGGAACGAAAAGCTGAGTTCTGTGTCGGCATGATGGATGCTGGAAACCACGCGACATAGCTTCTGCCAGTGAGGCTTTCACTCGAACAGTGGTCGGCTCTCCGGTGCGTCGTGAGGGTAGTTCGACGGCCCCGACATTCCGCCCGGACAGGGACAGGATCTGTCGCTCGTACGGTTGGCAGACAGGGGCGGGTCGGGGGTGGCTGGACACGACAACGAGGTCGTAGCCGCGTTCGGTCAGTGTCTCGTTGTGCGAGGTGATGAGAGCGCGGGTGCTTGCGGTTCGGACGGCCATTTCGGCGTAGGCGGTCATGGACCACGTTTTGCCGGTGGAGTCCCGGAAGCCGGTGATGCCGTGGGCTGCGAACTCGTCAAGTGCCCGCTGTGTGGCCTGTACGCGGGTTTGTACGCCGGAGACGGTGGCGACGGCACCGCGGGCGACGACGCGGCGGTAGATGTCCTCTGAGCCTCGCAGGATGCCGGTGTGGAGTGCGGTGGTTGCGGCAGCGGCTTGGTCGACGATGAGGGCGATTGCGCGGGAGTCGGTGGCGGGTCGTGTCCCGTCGTTGCGGAGGATATTTCCGGTAGTGCCCTTCTCGGCTTTGGCGACGTCGGCGGTGGCCGCGGCTTTCCCGTCTTTGATGGATTGCCGCATGGCGGCGTCGAGGAGTTTCGCGGAGGTGCCGGCTGTCTTCCCGACGAGCGTGCGGGCCGCGGTGCGGAACGTGGTGATCTCGGTGAGTTGGCGTTGTGCCCAGTCGGGTGCGTTCATGCCGCGCGCGAGCCTGGTCGAGATGAGTTCAAGGAGGATCAGTTCAAGGCGTTCGTACTCGGCAACGAGCTGATTGGCGGGTTCGTTACGTGCCTGCTGAGGTTGAATTGGCATGTCTCACGCAGACTTTCGCAGCGGCGTCACAGGCAGTGACCACTTCGTGATGGGTGGAGCTCCGTAGTACCCGACATTCACGTTCAGCTCTTTCCTGGCACGTGCGAGGGTGCGCTCGGGGATACCTGCGTTGCGTGCTTCACGCTTCACATCGGCCGACCGAACCTCCGGTCCTTCGAGCTCGAGGTACTCGCGGAGCCACTTCACGGCGTAGCCCTTCTCGTCTTCACCGTCTTCGCCGGTGGCTTCGGCATGTGCGTCTGCGAGGTGCTTGCGCATCGTCTGGCCGCTGTCACCGAGTGGGGTCAGTTGGGGGATGCAGCCGTCGTCGTCGGATGTGGGTGCGAAGTAGTTGGAGGCTGTGATCTGGAATCTGGTGGCGTCGACTTTGCCTGCGCTGTTGGCTTTCTCGGGGCCGATGAGGAGGTGGCCTTCGTTGTCGGGGTCGGCCTGAGCGAACAGGGTCATGCGGGCTTTCTTGCGGAGTTCACCTGTTGCGCCGTACTTGTCTCGGGGGTTGCCGCTGGTGGTGCGGTTGGTGTGGCTGAGGAGCAGCACGGCTGAGTTTTTCGTCTGTGCGAGTTCTTTCCACGGGTGTAGTGCGCGGCGTGCCTGCTGGGGGTCTTTCACGGAAAGGGTTCCTGTGACGGTGTCGAGCCAGGCATCGACAACGATCAGTGCGGGGCGGATGGTGCTTGCTGTGAGGACGTGCATGTCTCGGGGGAACACTGGTGCCCCGGAGCCGTCTTCGTCGGCGCACACGACAGTGATGCGGTTGAGGTCTGCACCGACGATTTCGAGGCGTGGGCGGACGGTGGTGGACCAGTCGTCTTCGGTGACTATGACGAGCACGTCTTGTGGTGCGCGGGCCGGGATGCCGAAGTCGTCGGATGCTGTGCCGTTAGTGACGTGGCCGGCGAGCCAGGTCCAGAACAGAGACTTGCCGATGCCTTCGTCACCAACGAGGAGGCTGATGGCCGCGCGCGGGATACGGCTACGCGCGAGCCACTGCGGCTGTTCGGCGCGCTTGAGGTCCGTTGCCCGCCACAGCTTCGGTAGCTCGTCGTGTGCGGCTTCGGCCTTGTGTTCGTCGGCTGGGTGTGGCAGGTCTGCGTATGGGTCTCCTGCGGCGTAATCGACGTCCGAGGCGGTAGAATCATCCTCGGATCGTGTGGCGTCGAGGTCGCTGGTCTCCTGATGGAAGGGCTCTCCGTGGATGGCGGGGGGCCTTTCATCGTTCCCGGTGGGAATGTTCACGCGATGTGGTCCTCTCGATCGGGTGCGGTGCCGTATCCGGCTTCGCGGAGTAGTTGAGTCATCGCGTCGAGTGGCATCACTGCCAGCCATTGGGAGGGGTCACCGAGCCCGCGGCGTTTGCAGACCAGGACAGCGTGGTCGGCTTTCGCTTCGGTTTTCTGCTCGGCTAGTTGGGTGAGCCATTCGGGCCAGGCGTAAGCGGCTCGGTCCTTGACCTGGATGGTGACGCCGGGGCAGGCGTGGAGGTCGCCGGCGTCTCGGAAGTATCCGGCGCGTGTGCGTTCGGTTCCGGGAAATCCGTTGGCGCGTAGGAAGTCTCGAACTGCTCGCTCGGCGCGGTCGCCTTTGAGTTTGTTTGCGTTCGGCATTCGAGGCTCCTAGATCTTGTCGACGTTGCCCATGAGCAACATCTCGTCGTCGTGGGGTCGCGGGATGGTGTGGATGCGGGTGCCGGCTGGGGTGGTGAGGACGTCGCCGCGTCCGAAGAGTCCTCGGTCGTACGTTCCGGTGAAGGTGGCGATGTTCGACACCGCTTGCATCAGTGCCATTGCGAGGTCGTCGTGTCCTGCTGCTTCGGGTACCGAGATCCGCAGTAGCCCTTGGACGGTCTGTTCGTATTCGAGGGCGTGAAGTTGTCGCAGGAGATCGGGGTGGTTCGGGAGGACGAGGCGTCCTTGTTGGAGTAGGACTTTGATGCGGCCGAATCCGCCTGCCTTGCGGCGTGAGTCGGTGGTGACTCCCTTGACGAGAGTCTGGAACCCTGTGCGGCTTTTCTGCGATGCGCGGTAGGCGCGCTCTTGGAGCACCTGCGTGGGCATTGCACCGACGCCGTTGGTTTCGGAGACGTACCTGCGTACCGAGTACTTGCTTTGGATGAAGGCGAGTCGGTCGATGAAGTCCGAGTACTGCATTCGGGAGTGCGCTTCGAGCCAGGGGATGTAGAACACGGGAGTGTCGCGGCCGACCTTGTTGGCGTTCAGGTCGACGTCGGAGAGGGCGGCGAGGAGGACGACGGCGTTGGCATCGTTGCTGAATCCCCAGTCGATGCCGCCGGCGACGAGCTGGCGTTGCGCGTCCTCGGGTGCCATGAGTTGGTATGGGGCGACTGCGTTGTCGAGTTCGGTGGTGGTGAAGTATGCGCCACTGTCGTCGGTCCACTCGGCGAGGTATTCGCGCCGGAACTCGTGCGAGGGGGTGCGGCGTTCGAGGTCGTCGAGGTCGTCTTGGCTGATGAGCGGCGAATGAGAGGACGGCCAGTGGAACGAGGCGACGCGGGCGGTGGGGGCGTCCATGCCCTGTTTCCAGTTGCGTCGGAAGAAGTGCTCGTAGTTGCCCCACGGAGACGATGTGAGGATGACGCGGCTACCGGGGCGGGCGATGATCGCGGGCTCGGCAGCGGACCAGATGGACCCCGGTACGAACCCCGCTTCGTCGACGATGAGGAGATCAACGGGCCATCCTCGGATCTGCTTCTCGGACGCCGGTACCGAGATGATCTTCGAGCCGTTGCTGAGGACCAGCTGCGTCTTCGAGTCGTCGAGCACCGATCCGGCGAGGAGGTCCGAATTGCGGGCGAGGAAGGAGATGTCATCGAGCAACCGCAGCGATGCAGTCTCGCCGGCAGAGATGAGCAGGACCAGATTGTTTTCCCTGCTGAACGCCCAGTGCAGGGCGATGATCGCGAGGCTGCGGGACTTACCGACCTGGCGTCCGGCACACACCACGCGGTAGCGGGCGGGGCAGTCGGCCAGCTCCTGTTGGTAGTCCCATAGCGGTGCGCCGACGAGGGCTTCGGCGAATCGGCTCGGGCTGGCGTTCAGTTCTGTGAGGACGGTGTCGGTGACGCTCATGCGGTCCCGCCGTTCTGCTTGTTGAGCGCGGACATGAGCTGCGCGAGGTCGACTTTGGTTGCGGTGGTGTCTTTTCCGAGCTTCGCGCGGGAGAGGGGATCGAGGCCCAGCCGGGAAGCCATGCTCGCGAGGTGCCCCCGGACCCGCACCAGGTAGATCGCGGCCGGGGCAACCGTGCCGTCCTCGCGGATCTCACCGTGCTCGTCGAGCCACTTCTCCAGCACCTCGACACGTGCGGCGGTGCGCGCATAGTCGAGGAGAGCTTCCCGATACGTCGTGTCTTGGAGGTAGGGCAGTTCAGCCATGAGGTCGTTCGCGATGTCGGCGGCCAGCGGGACGATGATGCGATCGGAGTACGCGCCGTGCTTCTTCGACTTGAAGTGGCCGGCCTTGAACGGTTCCCACGTGTAGCCGCGGGCGGGGCCTTTGCTCCCCGGCAGGTGGATGATCTCGGCGGATTCCCCCTGTCGGGGAGCGTCGGGCATCTCTTACGCCTCCATGCGCAAAGGTGCGTCGGTGTGGGTGGTGAACTGCGCCATGTATCGCGCCTGCCGCTCTTCCTCAGCACGGTTGGCTTCGGCCTCACGCGCTGCGTGTTCCTCGCGTGTGGCGTCGCTGTGAAGGCCGTGCACTTTGGTGACGACCTGGCCGGAGGCTTCCTGGGTCGCCAGCTTCAGGTAGGCGCTACCGTCGCTGTCTCGGTAGTGGCTGAAGTCGAACAGCCACCGGACGTCCTGCGGCAGTTCGACGCCCAACTCTCCCGCGCGGGCACCGATCGTCGAGTAGGCCGCGTCCATTGCAGCGACCTCGTTCTGGAACGTGCGGATGGCGTCGACGAGTCCGGCGTACGCGCGCTGTGCTGGGACCACACCGGTGCTGTAGAACGCTTCACGCTGTGCAATGGCTTCGTCGTAGGCCGACTGCCGTTCCTGCTGCACGCGGTCGGCCTCGCGCTTCTCAGCGCCCTTACGCCGCAGTCGTAGGAAGCCGACGTGGTCCTTGGCCTTCTCGATCGCTTCGGGAGTGACGTCGGTGTCGCCGTCGATGACGGCCTGCTCCAGATCGGTCACTCCGGCTTCTGCTTCGCGGATCTCGCGGTCGACGTCGTCGATGGTCAGTTCAGGCATTGCGGTTGCTCCTTTTGTAGTCGGCTTCTCGGCGGTTCTGTTCCATCGCTCGTTGGACGCCTTCGCTCAGTCCGAGGAACCCCTCCTGCTGGGTTCGTTCGGTGGTGTCTTTTGTTGCCTCACGGATCTTTTCGGCGTCGGCCTGTTGCTTCTTGTAGTGCTCGTCGATGGCATTGCGGAGGTTCGTCATGCGATCTCCTACCGGTATTCGATGGGGGTGAGGGGGTTGTACGGGGAACCGGGGTCGGTGTACGGCGATGTGCCCTGGTGTCGTTCGGGGTGGGTGCGGCGACTCTCTGCGACTGCCGCGGCCCGCGCGGGAGAGTCGACCTCGTAGGCCCGCACCTCCGGTCCGTGGGGATCAGCACCGGGACCACCGCTCATCGGGAGGATGGGATCGAAGTCGACTGGTTCGACGATCGGGGGGCCACCGACCTTCCCGAAGGTTGCGAGGTCGTAGGCGTCCTGACGCTTGGTGTCGACGCAATGCAGCCGTTGCAGCGCCGAGTCGATGGGATTGGCCGCGTCGGGTGTTGGGATCGTCGATGGCGACCCGTCTTCGCGGACGACCAGTGTCGTGCCTCCGAGCTGGTGGGTTCCGTCCGGTGACGTGATTCCTCCGCTGGCTGGCAGGAAACTGCCGTTCGGGAAGTGGTAGACGCCGTCCTTGTCGACGTAGCCGAGGCCGGTGTAGCTGCGATCGTCGGGGTTGTGGCTGCCGAAGATTCGGCGGACGTTCGGTGGATTCATGTGATGCTCCTAATGTGTTGTGATGCTTGGGTTTACGCGATGCCTGTGGACAGCAGGTCGAGGGCGACACTGCCGTTGCTGGTGTCGAAGTTTGCGTCCAAGGTGACGAGCCCGCCCTTGGAAAGGATCTCGACCAGTTGATCGAGTCGGCCAATGACGGCTTCGGACAGGCCGGGGATGTCGTTGCTGCCGGTGTCGAACTGCGGCATCAACTGCGACAGGTCGACTTGCCCGGATTGGGCCATCGACAGGAACCCGCCGACACCCGATGCCGCGGTGAACCCGAGACCCGCCGCGAGTGAGGCAGCTTCCATCAGGTTGGTGGGGCGCATGTAGTCGCGGGCCTTCGGTTCGTTGTAGCCACCGAACCCACCGTCCGCGAACTCGGTGATGTTCAGCCGCTTCCCGGTCTCCCGCCAGATGTCCACTGCGCGTGCACGTTTCGCCGGGTCGCCGGGTATGTATGCTTCCCACGGTCCTGCTTGGGGTTCCGCCCATACGCGCACGTTGCCGCCTGTGGTTGCGATCTCGGGGTTCTGGGATTCGATGCCTCCATTCGCGAACACCTTCAAGCTCCCGACCGCTTTCGGGGTGCGACCGTCTGGGGCTGCGCCACCGATGTCGGAGAAGTTGATGACCCGCACATCTACCGGACCCGACGACGTCGGCAGGGTTTTGGTCCGACTGCCTGACGACATGCCCGCCGAACTGCTATCCGGCTGCCCGTAATCAGTGACCGTCAAAGCCTGCGCCCCGACGTCATAGCTACCCGGATCAGACGACGGCTCACCAGGTGGCTGCGACATCGCCACATGCACATGGTTACGGTGACCCGCCATCGTCGATGCACCGTAAAAGCTGCCGTCGACTATCGACCCGTTCTTCACATTCTTGTCGAAACCTGGGGCCGAGTAGATCAGTTCGAGGAGCTTCGGCTTGTAGTTGTCGACCATGAAGTTGGCGAATGCCAACTGCTCGGGAGTGTTGTCGGAGCCGTTGGAGAAGTCGGCGGCCTGCCCTGAACCGTGGTGTCCTGGGTCGCCTGCGCGGTAGCCGGATGTCATCGTCAGGGCGGGGAAGTTCTCGGATGCGAGGTTGCTGAGACCGGATACGATGCCGCCGTCGGCCATCTGTACGAGCCCGTACCCGAAGCGGTCAGCGACATCCTTGAGGATGCCGACGGCGCGGGGACGCTTCGACTCAGCCCCAGGAATGAACGCTTCCCACGGGCCTGCGCCTTCCTCCGCCCACTGCACCAGACCCTTGCCGCCGGCGGACTTGATGAGTGCTTCCTGGGGGAGCTTCCCGTCAGCGAAGTTGCCGCCACCGCCACCAAGCGTGCCCGGTGCCGCAGGAGCGCCACCACCCGCATTCAGATACGGCGTCGGACCCTGCATCGACGGCGCATCCGCCTCCGACACACCCTGCGACCGCCAATACCCGATCTGACGCTGCCGCAAGTCGACGAACATGTCGATGTTCTTGCCAGTGTTGTTCCCGATGAACGCATCGATCGCAGCCTGACCCTCATCGGTATTCGAGGTGACCTTGAACGTGCCATCCGGCAGCCGCTCCACCTTCATGCCCAGAGCTTCGAGGTCTTCGATGTGCTGGGGTGTGTTCGACGTGATGACGATGGACTTGTCGTCTGGGACTTTGTAGACCGCGCCGGACAAGGCATCCATGAGCCGTGCCGATGCCTCTGCGCGTTCGCCGGCTGCGCGGACATCGTCACCCATCTCGCGGATGCCGGGGCGGGCATTGTCGATCATGTCCGCGAGACCGTTCATCTTGTCCGAGGAGGACTGGACTTGGTCGGCGTACCACTTCGTTTTCTCGCCCGCACCTTCGATCGCCTCACCGACGTCCTGCATCCCTGGAATGTGTTTGACGATGCCGCCCATGAACTCGGCGTAGGAACCCATCGCTTGGAGGGCGTTGCCCATTGTTGCGCCGACAACCTCACCCCAATCAGCGAGGAACCTCAGGCTCCCGGACGTGAACGCGAGGATCGCATCCAACGTCGTGAACCCAGCATCCGCAAGCCCGGTGAAGAACCCGATGATCTCCGGCTTGTTGTCCTTCACCCAGACGGCAAGGTCGGTCAAAGCGGGACCGAACGCTTGGGCGAGTGCGAGTTTGATGTCCGCCGAGGACATCTCGATCGAATTCTTCGCCGCCGTGAACGCAGCTTCGGTGTTGGAGGACATGGTGTCACCGGCCAACGCGGCAGCGCCGGCGACGTCTCCGAACTCGGTGACCGCTGTGTCCAGGTTCAGCTTGAACGCCGCGCCTTGGATGTCCTCGAACTTGGTACCGAACAAGGCCAGGGCGGCCGCGTTCTTCTCCGTCGGATCGGTGATCGCATTGAGCCCACGGAGGGCATCGGCCATCGCGTTCCGCGACGCCTCACCACCCTCGTTCATGGCCGTCGTCCACAGCTCCGAGTTGAGGCTCAGCTTCTCGAAACCATCAGCCGCAGCGGCAGTCCCGTCGGTTGCACGCAGCTTCATCTCTTTCAGTGCGTCGATGACGACGTCGGTGTCGCGGGCACCACCCTTGACGCCCTGCGCCACCAACGCCCAACCCTCTGCACCTTCCAGCCCGAGTGCACGCAACTGGGTGGAGTACTCGATCTGGGAGTCGAGAAGATCCTCGGAGACGTTCAGACTGTTCTTCTGCGACTGCACCAACAGATCGAACGCGCCGGTGGCATCCTTCGCTATGCCGTTCTTCACCGACTGCCCCGCGGCACGGGCAACCGCAGGTATCTCTTCGCCCATGATCTCGGAGACAATGTTGAGCTGCTCGATCGTCGACTTGAACGTCCCAGTGTCTTCCTCACCAGTGAGCAACCCGGACTGGATCGCGGCGCGGACACCATCCATGTTCGATGCCGCCGACTCACCCCAACCGTTCGAGTACGCAGCCCCCGCCGCCTCACCGATACGACGGGCAGTCTCCTCGTTGATACCCAACTTGGCTTGGATCAGATCCTGCGTCGCCTCTTGCTGCATCCCATCTGCGATCGCATCGGCCAGCGCGACACCGACGCCGATACCGAGGACGGCGACACCGGCGAGAGCGACCCCGATCGGCCCGCCCTTCGATCCGAGTCCTGCGACACGGGGCGCGAATCCGGCAATGAACGAACCACCCGTCGATGACCCTGCGCTACCTGCGGTACCCGACAGACCCTCCAACCCGCCTGAGAAGCGATCCGCGAAGCCCGAACCGGCTGCCTCACCTGAACGTTCCGCCTCCTGCGCTGTCTCGCGCATCGCACGCTGAGCCCGCTCCATCGCGGTCACCGCATCGCGGCCACCCTGCTCGGCAGCGCGAGCCGCACGACGATGGGACGCCTCCATACGGTCGTTCGCCTGCTCGGCCTGCCGTATCGCCCGCTCAGCGTTTCCGGTCGCAGTCGCCACACCACGCTGTGCCGCTTCGAGCTGATCCGCGGACGTCGTCGAATCCCGCTGCGCAGCATCGAGACGCCCCTGAGCCACCCGCACTGCCTCGGTGGCGGTCTCGGCACGCGAGTTCGCGCGCTCCGATGCCGTCGCATACGTCGTCGCTTCACGCTGCAACTGCTGGTACCCCTGAGCCATCCGCTGCGTGGAGGCGGTGATACCCGTGGCGGCCTGTGACGTGACCTGCTCCGTGCGGCGCGCCGACTGCTGCGCACCATTCAAAGCGCTGGTCAGCTGGTCCTCAGCTGACAACCGGACAGACAGTTCACCGAGATCAAGAGCCATGATGTTCCCCCAACTTGGTGCTGAACGTGGTCCCCAACGCCTCATCGAACTGCCGCTTCACCGCGTCGGCATAGCCGTCCAGGGCACCGGGAAAGCCCGCCTGAGCCAACAAGGGGCCGACCGCCCCGAACAACTTGAAGCAACCCTCGATCGAACCATTCACAGCACCAACGAGTTTGAACACGAGCGCGTGCATATCGTCGGCGTCGAGGCTGTCCAGCAGCTGCGCCGCCAGGTGACGGTCACCGGCCTCGATCAGCTTGAACAGCGCCCTCACCTCCGGCATCAAATCGTTCTGACTACTCATACGTGGCTCACTTTCTCGGACGCAGCGTCCAACCGATCTCGGACCGCTGCGATAGCTCGGAATTGATCTGTGACGACGGGCATCAGCTCGGCCCGGTCGAGTTCGTCAGCGGCCTGCTTGAGGCAGTCACCGACTCGGGACGTCGTGCGGCGCAACGACTCTTCGAGAACCGCGTACAGGTAGACGCGGCCGTTGCTGGGAAGCGGAACACCGGTGTAGCAATCCATGACGAACTTGCTCAGCGCCGCGAGTCGGTCACCAGTCCCGACCGATCCACCCGAACGGATCAGCGCCACAACCGCGCCGGGGTCCGGGTCGACACCATCGCCCGCCAACTCCCGCACACACTGGACCACCGCCGACGCCTTCGGGTCCGCGAAATCCCGACTGACGACGAAGTCGAGCCAGACCAGCGCCGTACCGGCGCGCTGCCAGAGCAGCGCACCGACAAAGCAGGACTCAGCCGTGACCACGATGCGGAGCGGTGAGACCGACGCATCGATCCCGGTGCGTGTATCCGCGTGTAAGGCCAGATCCGCAACCGTCACAAGCCATCACTCCCCTTGGTCAGGGCACAGAGGTACTGCGCGCGTGCCACGCGATGATCAGCCGCGGAATGCGCAGGGCAGTCAGGATCGTCGATGAGGTCCGTGGCAGAGCAACGCCGCGAGAGGTAATCGGCGTTCTTCTGCCGAAGTTCCTCGATCCGCTCGAACGCCGAGGTAATCCCGTCGATAACGTCGACAGCCTCTTCGAGCGAGAGCTTGATCGAGGTATCACCCCAGGACAGATGAACGTGTTTCTGTAGGCCGTCCAACCTGACACGGACCGTCTCGTCGGAGATCACGAGTGTGCTGGTCGTTGCCATCACGCGGCCTCGATTCCGATGAGACCGTGCTTCGCCCTGGCTATCTGGGCGAAGTCCAGCAGCAACGCGGCCAGGTGCTCGGCGTCGTCCCACGCGATCGGGTACATCGAGCGGCCCTCATCGGTCAGGAACGCCAGCTCGATCCGATCGAAGTTCACCAGACCGACCCGCAGGACATCACGCCCATCGAGGCCGTCGAGGCCGTCGAGAGTGATGACACCCTCGAACGCCGCAGTAACGTTGCCAGGCAGCATCTTCGTGCCCCTCACGCTGCACGCTCCTCGGTCGAACCGGTGCACGCATCAGCAGTCGCAACGAGCAACAGCCGCACCAACTCCGGGATGGAATCGGTCGAGAACGTCGCGTCATACCCACGGAGAACGACGTTGTGTTCCGTCGGCTCACCCTCGAACGGGAACCGCTGCGAACCCACCACCGACTCGAACCCGGACAGATCCCAGACCGACCCCGCAGACCCGTACGCCTCCGTATGCGCGTCACCATCCTCGGAACGATCGAGTTGCGCCGCCGTATACGCCTGCGCCAGAAGCACAATCAGCTTCAAGGCATCATCCAGCGGAAACGACCAACCCACGTCGGACTGGTCGTAGACCTGCACCGAATGAATCGAGCCTTCTTCATCGACATACCGATTCACCCCCACGGAAACGGCGACATCAGGTTCCGTGGTCGTCAACGAACCCAACTTCAACGAATCCATGAAGTCGGGTACCGGCAACGGGACCGGGCGGGGCTCGAAGGCAGGCGTGGACGTGTGAACGTTGCTTTCGGTTGGTACAGTGCTCATAGCGAAGTCACTCCTTGGGAAACGGGATGGGTTCAGTGCCTCGGCAGGTGGTAGGACACCTGTCGAGGTTTTTTCATTGAGAAGGGACGCCGACATCAAGACGCGGCGCTGACGGGTTGGTCCGCGCCGAAAAGGGTCAGGAACGGCAGACGTGGGATGAGCACGCGCCGGCCCACGTTGACGGAAGGGATCTGGCCCCGCTGAATACCACCGGTCAGGGTCCGAACGTCGATACCCAAGACCTCCGCTGCCAGCTTCTTGGTGATTACCACTTCGTTCGATCGGCGGAGATCGTCCAGGGTGGTCCTGCTATGAGCCTCTGTCGTGCTCATCTGTCCTCCAGGTGTCATAAAATGCGTCGGTTGGAACGCATTAATAGTTACACGAAACACGCCAAGGATGCAATAAATACCTTCGAGATGCCTATACATTTTCTGATACATTGCGTGCATGGGCGCACTGGAGGACACGGATAAGGCAATCGGGCAAGCTGTTCAGAGGGCGCGGATCGCGCGAGGCTGGTCTCAGACCGCACTAGCGGAGAGGCTCGCGGAGGCGAGCGAAACGAACTGGTTGCAGCAAACCGTCCTCCGGCTCGAGTCCGGTCAGCGGTCGTTGAAGGTTCGCGAACTGATACTGCTGTCAGAAGTGCTCGGCATCAGCCCAGCGGGATTGCTCGATGGCATTGTGCGCGAACAACATTCAGATCCTCTGGATGTCGAGTCCATGAATTGGATGATTCGCGATCTGAACAACGCCATCACCGCGCTACAAGAGGCACTCATCGGGCAAGAGCGAAGCGCCACGCAGGTCAAGGAGTCAGCCCAGCAGATCCGGCACCAGCGCGACGTTCTCGAAGCTGAGATGAAGAGCAGGCAGTCCCGCAATGGCTAGGCGCAGTCGGCGGGCCGGCAAAGGCTCCATCACCAGCTACACCACCAAAGCCGGAACACGCTGGCGCTACCAACTCTGGGTACCACTCGACCCCGAAAACCCCGACGAAGGCGACCGCCAAACCGGAAAAGCCGGCTACAAGACAGCAGCCGAAGCGGACGACGCACTCACCACAGCGAAGAACGAAGCAGCCGCGGGCCTACGCGTCGACAACACCAAGATCACCCTCGGCCCCTACGCGCAGCAATGGCTCGACAGCCACAGGGTCGCCAACACCACCCGGGAGCAGTACCAGCGCCACATCACCCTCCACATCGCCCCAACCCTCGGCGACGTTGCAATCAGAGCGATCACCGCCACCCGCATCGCCAAGCTCTACCGAGACCTCGAAGACAAAGGACTTGGCACCAACACCATCCGAAAGATCCACGTCACCCTCACCCAGATACTCGACGCTGCCGTCGCCGACCGACACGTACTCGTAAACCGAGCGCGCACCAAAGCCGCCAAGCCACCCACCATGAAGCAGGCGAAAGAAGCCGCCGAGGAATACGAGGCATGGACCGCAGCGCAACTCTCCGCGTTCCTCGCATGGGACAGGGACGTCTACAACGACGAACTCCACGCCCTCTGGCACACCATGGCCTCGACCGGCATCCGGCGCTCTGAAGCTCTCGCCCTCCGATGGACCGACGTCAATCTCACCGATGGGGCCATCACCGTACGGCGCGCCCTCGACTCGTCGATCACCGGCAAGGGGACCGTGAAGGGCACCAAGACCGGCCGCACCCGGCGCATCGACATCGACACAGCCACCATCGACAGCCTGAAAGCACACAGGGCGGCACGGGGCGGCATGGCACTGGCATTAGCGCGGGGTGACTCGCTTGTCTTCGGTAACGACGCAGGGGAGCCACGGAACGTACGCGGGGCATCCACCGGGTGGACCATGCGGGTACGACGGGCACGGGCGCACCTCGGGGAGGACGTGCTGCCTACCCTCCGGCTGCACGGCCTGCGGCACACCCACGCCACCCTCTTGATCGCAGCGGGGGAGTCGATCAAGGTGGTTCAGGAGCGGCTCGGTCACGCGTCCATCTCAGTCACGATGGACATCTACAGCCATGTGATCCCCGGCCAACAGAAGAGCGCAGCCGAGAGGTTCGCCGCCCTTTTGAGCTGACGCTATTGCACCGTCTGTTGCATGGAGCAGAAACGACAGAAGCCCTGACCCGCGTCATTGCAGGTCAGGGCTTCTCTTCGTGTGGGGTGAGCGACGGGACTCGAACCCGCGACATCCAGGATCACAACCTGGTGCTCTACCAGCTGAACTACGCCCACCATTGCACGCATCCGCAGAACCTTTTCGGGCTCTCCATCAGCAGCGTCGACAATACTAGCGGGTTGAATCCCGGGTTGCTAATCCGCCCCTGACTGCGTGTCTAGATCTTGAACGACAGCTGCAATATCGCTGGTGGAGGGCCCCGGCTGCGCTACGAAGGCAGTCCGGCGGTAGTACTGCAGCTCCTTGATCGACTCCTTGATGTCCGCCAGGGCGCGGTGCGCAAGGCCCTTGGGTGGCTGTCCGTAGTAGATCCGCGGGTACCACCGGCGGGCGAGTTCCTTGATCGAGCTGACGTCGATCATGCGGTAGTGGAGGTAGGTGTCGAGCGCGGTCATGTCGCGAGAGATGAAGCCGCGATCGGTGCCGATGGAGTTTCCCGCGAGGGGAACGGTCCCGGCCACCGGGACATGCTCCTTGATGTACGCCAGGACGCGCTGCTCGGCTTCCTCCAGCGTCACCGTCGACGCGCGCACCTCGTCGGTCAAGCCCGATTTGGCATGCATGTCGGTGACGACGGCAGGCATGTTCGCCAACGCGTCGTCGTCGGCATGGATGACGATGTCGACACCCTCCCCGAGGATGTTGAGCTCGCTGTCGGTCACCAGCGCCGCAATTTCGATCAGCTTGTCCTTGCTCAGGTCCAAGCCGGTCATTTCACAATCGATCCACACAAGTTTGTCCTGCACTCGCACCACACTAGTGCGAGCTGCTGTGCCACTAGGGTTTGCGGTGGCGATCGAGCCAGTTCAGCATCAGCACACGTTCATGGAGGACGCGGACATGACAGTCGACCCGACGCAGCCGGCACCCACGCTCAGCCCGGCAGAGAAGGCGAAGGCTGCCAAGGCCGCCGCCGTCGAAGCGGCACGGGTTGCCGCCGAAGCTCTGGCTGCAGCGGACGCCGCCGAAGCCGAGGCGTTGGCCGCGGAACAGGTGCAGCCGCAGGCATCGACGGGCAAGGCCGCCGAGATCGCCGCCGGATACGCGTCGGAGGGTGCCGCGTTGGAATTGGGAACCGTGGTGCTCGACGGCGTCACCGATCCGTCCGCTCGTATCCGAATTCCGTTGGCCACGTTGAACAGGCACGGTCTGGTGGCCGGGGCCACCGGAACCGGAAAGACGAAGACGCTGCAGGGCATTGCCGAACAGCTCTGCGCCGCAGGCGTTCCCGTGGTCATGGCCGACGTCAAAGGTGACTTGTCCGGCCTGTCGCAGCCGGGAGCGGACAACGAGAAGATCCGCAGCCGAGCGGCGGACACCGGAATTCCGGACTGGGCTCCCACCGGCCATCCGGTCGAGTTTCTCTCCCTGGGCACCGACGGAATCGGCGTCCCGGTGCGCGCCACCATCACCGCCTTCGGGCCGATTCTGCTCAGTAAGGTGTTGGGGCTGAACAACACTCAGGAATCCACTCTCGGCTTGATCTTCCACTGGGCCGATTCGCAGGGGCTCGCCCTGCTCGATCTGAAGGACCTGCGGTCGGTGATCATGCACCTGACCAGCGACGAGGGCAAAGCCGATCTGAAGGGCATCGGCGGCGTCTCCTCGGCCACCGCAGGAGTGATTCTGCGCGCGCTGGTCAACCTCGAAGCGGACGGCGGCGACACCTTCTTCGGTGAACCCGAGCTCGAGACCGAGGACCTGCTACGCGTCGGGCCGGACGGCAGAGGCGTCGTCACCTTGTTCGAGCTCGGGGCGCAGGCTTCGCGGCCGGTGATGTTCTCCACGTTCCTGATGTGGGTGCTGGCCGACCTGTTCCAGACGCTGCCCGAGGTGGGTGACGTGGACAAGCCCAAGCTGGTCTTCATCTTCGACGAGGCACACCTGCTGTTCGCCGACGCCTCGAAGGCGTTTCTGCAGCAGGTGGAGCAGACCGTCAAGCTCATCCGCTCCAAGGGTGTCGGTGTCTTCTTCTGCACGCAGCTGCCCACCGATGTCCCCAACGATGTTCTCTCGCAACTGGGGGCGCGGATTCAGCACGCCCTGCGCGCCTTCACACCCGACGATCAGAAGGCCTTGAACAAGACGGTCCGCACGTACCCCAAGACCGACGCCTACGACCTGGAGAAGGCGCTGACCTCGTTGGGTACCGGCGAAGCGATCGTGACGGTGCTCTCGGAGATGGGTGCACCGACTCCTGTGGCGTGGACCAAGATTCGGCCGCCCCGCTCTCTGATGGACACCATCGGCAACGACGCCATCGCGGCGGCCGCGTCGTCGAGCACTCTGTCCTCGAAGTACCGAGAAACGATCGACCGCGAGTCCGCCTACGAGCGGATGAACGCGCGGGTGGCGAACGTACCGGCCCCGGCCGAGAAGTTCGACATCCCGACCCTGCCTGCGGATCTGCCGGATCTACCGCCGAGCGAGCCGGATGGGCCGTCGGCCGCCGAGCGCATCATGGGCAACCCTGCCGTCAAGAGCTTCCTTCGATCGGCCGCCTCGGCCGCCGGGCGGGAAATTTCGCGCAGCATCTTCGGAACCGGACGTCGCCGCCGACGCTGAGCTTGCTCAGTCGGGAGTGGAGCCCGCGGAACGACCAAAATTCGGGTATCAGTTGCCGAGCTTCTTGTAGAAGCTGCCGATGATCGGTGCGGAGATGCTGCGCGGGCTGTACTGGCCGGCCGCCGACATGCCCTTGCTCAGCAGACCCGGTACGACGCGCATCTTGTTTTTCTCGAGGCCCTCGAGAGACACCTTCGCGGTGTAGGCGCTGTCGATCCACAGGAAATCGGGAACCATCTTGTCGACGATCGAGGCCTCGGCCGGGTCCGGTGTCTCGGTGCGGACCGGGCCGGGAGCGAGGAGGGTGACGTTCACTCCGGTGCCGGCGAGCTCACCGCGCAGTGACTCCGAGAACGTGTTCACGAAGGCCTTGGTCGCTGCATAGGTCGCGTTGTTGGGGATGGCCATGTTGCCCGCCGCCGAGCCGGTGATCAGGATGCCGCCCGCTCCGCGACCGATCATGCCGGGCATGACCGCCAGTGTGAGGTCGTGCACCGCAACGGCATTGAGCTCGACCTGGTCGCGCTCGTACGCGGGATCGAGACCGGACAACGGCCCGAACGTTGCTATCCCTGCGTTGTTGCACAGGATCGAGATCTCGCGCTCGGACAGCTCGGTCACCAGTTCCTGTCGCTGCTCACGGTTCGACAGATCCGACTGACGCACCTCGACGGTGACGCCGTACTCGGCCGTGAGCTTTGTGGCCAACGCCTCGAGCAACTCGCCGCGTCGAGCCACCACGATCAGTGAATGACCTCGGGCGGCGAGTTCGGTGGCCAGGGCTTCACCGATTCCGGAAGAGGCTCCGGTGACGACGGCGCGGGTATCTGGGCTGGGCTTGGGCAGGCTCACGGTGAGACAGGCTAGCGGACAGATCAGATCGTGGCCGCGAGCCGGGTGCCTTGCTCGATGGCCCGCTTGGCGTCGAGCTCCGCAGCGACGTCCGCACCGCCGATGATGTGCGTGGTGGTGCCCGCGGCCTTCAGGTCGTCGACCAAGTCGCGTACCGATTCCTGGCCGGCGCAGATCACGATGGTGTCCACCTCGAGAACGCGGGGACGCTCGTGCTTGTCACCGAAGGAGATGTGCAGGCCCGCATCGTCGATCTTCTCGTAGTTGACACCCGAAAGCTGATGCACACCTTTGGCTTTCAGTGCAGCTCGATGAACCCAGCCGGTCGTCTTCGCCAGTCCTGCGCCGATGCGTCCCGGCTTGCGTTGCAGCAGATACACCTCACGCGGAGAGGGTGCGGGTACCGGAGTCGTCAACGCCCCCGGCGCGGCCTCGGGCTCGGTGACGCCCCACTCCTGCTTCCATTCCTTCAGATCCAAGGTGGGGGAGGCGTCGGTGGTGAGGAACTCGGAGATGTCGATACCGATACCGCCTGCACCGATGACCGCGACCCGATCGCCGACGGGCCTGCCGTCGCGCACCAGTTCTGCGTACGACAGGACCGAGGGGTGCTCGATGCCGGGGATACTCGGCATTCGGGGAGTGACGCCGGTGGCCAGCACCACCTCGTCGAACTCGCCTGCGACGAGTTCGGCGGCGGTGACTCGGGTGTCGAGGTGAACGGCGACGTCTGCGCTGCGAAGTGCACTGGAGAAGTACCGGATCGTTTCGGCGAACTCCTCCTTGCCGGGTATGAGTCGCGCGATTCCGAACTGTCCGCCGATCTCTTCCCTGGCCTCGAAGAGGCTGACGGTGTGTCCGCGTTGCGCGAGATTGAGCGCGGCGGCCAGGCCTGCGGGTCCGGCTCCGACGACCGCCACCTTCTTGGTCATCTTCGTCGGCAGCAGTTGCAGGTCGATCTCGCGTCCGGCACGCGGGTTGACCAGGCACGAGACCTTCTTGTGCACGAAGGCGTGGTCCAGGCAGGCCTGATTGCAGGCGATGCACGTGTTGATCCGGTCGGCGGAGTCGGTGGCGGCCTTCTCGACCCAGAACGGATCGGCCAGCATCGGCCTGGCCATCGCGATCAACTGCGCGTCGCCGCGAGCCAGAATATTCTCGGCGATCTCGGGCATGTTGATGCGATTGGACGCGGCGACCGGGATGGACACGTGCTTCTCGAGCTTGCCGGTGATGTCCGCGAATGCGGCGCGGGGAACCGAGGTGACAATGGTCGGCACCCGCGACTCGTGCCAGCCGATATCGGTGTTGATGATGTTCGCACCCGCAGCTTCGACGTCCTCGGCCAGCGCGACGATGTCGTTCCAGCTCTGGCCTTGCTCGACCAGATCGGCCATCGACAGCCGAAACACGACGATGAAGTCGGGGCCCACGGCTGCCCTCGTCTGCCGCACGATCTCCACGGCCATCCGCCGACGGTTCTTCGCCGAACCGCCCCACTCGTCGCGTCGCTTGTTGGTGCGCTCGGAGAGGAACTGGTTGATGAAGTAACCCTCTCCGCCCATGATCTCGACGCCGTCGTAGCCGGCGCTCTGCGCGAGCCGGGCGCACCGTACGTAGTTGCGGATCTGCCAGCGGACGCCCCTCGATGTCAGTCGCCGCGGCCGAAAAGGATTGATGGGAGCCTTGATCGACGACGCCGACACGCTCAGCGGCTGGTAGGAGTAGCGCCCGGCATGCAGGATCTGCAGTGCGATCTTGCCGCCTTCGTCATGGACGGCAGCAGTGATCCGGCGATGCCGACGGGCTTCGATGCGGTTGGTCAGCTTGGCTCCGAACGGCAACAGCCAACCGGTGCGATTGGGGGCATAGCCCCCGGTGATGATCAGCGCAACTCCGCCGCGGGCACGCTCGGCGAAATAGGCCGCCAGGCGGCCGGTGTCGCGGGCGCGATCTTCGAGGCCGGTGTGAATCGATCCCATGATCACGCGGTTCTTCAGCGTGGTTGCGCCGACATCCAACGGAGACAACAGAATCGGATACGGGCCAGCGGTCTGCTCGGTCTTCACAGCTTCTCCAATACCTCGGTGCACCACTCGGTGAATCCTTCTTCGACGCGAATTCCGCCGCGCAGCACCAGGTATTGATGCAACGCGGTGCCGGTGAGGGCAGCGGGGGCCGGAAAGTCCTGCTTCTCGATCAGTCGATAGACGTCGAGGCGGGTGGCATGAACATCGCGATGGCGGGCGACTTCGATCTTGAGAGCATCGATGTCACCGTTGGCGGCCCCGCGGATTTTGACCGCGAGCTCCTCGCGTAGCTGCGAAGGATCGGTCGGAGCGGCGATCCAGCGATCGAGCTCCGCGCGACCCGCAGCGCTGACGGAGTAGACCTTCTTGTCCGGCCGGCCGTCCTGCGCGACTGCCTCTCCGGTGATCCACCCAGCCCCGTCCATCCGCGTCAGTGTCCGGTAGATCTGCTGATGCGTTGCGCTCCAGAAGAATCCGATCGACTTGTCGAAGCGGCGGGCGAGCTCGTACCCCGAGCCGCTGAGCTCGGTGAGGGAAACCAGAATCGCGTGTTCCAAAGCCACACCCGAGAGTATGTATGCAACACGGTGACTATGCAACTAGGTGCACCGATGAATTCGGATGCCGCGGTCTAGTGTTGGCAACCATGGGAACCCAGCCGGAGGCCGCTGTCGTCGGAGTCGCCACAACGCGTAAGCAGGTCACCGCCTGGGGGCTCTGGGACTGGGGCTCGGCCGCGTTCAACGCCGTCATTCTCACGTTCGTGTTCTCGGTGTATCTCACCGACGCCGTCGGCGACGATCTGCCCGGTTCCATCTCTGCCACCACCTGGTTCAGCTGGTCGATTGCCGTGTCCAGCGTTGTCATCGCACTCCTCGCGCCGGTCTGCGGGCAGTACTTCGACGCGCGCGGCAAACGTAAGTGGCTGCTGGGAGTGTTGACCGCGCTGACGGTCGTCGCCATGGCGGGCCTGTTCTTCGTCCGAGACGACTACCACTATCTGTGGCTCGGCCTGTTGCTGCTCGGTCTCGGATCCATCATGTTCGAGCTGGCCAGCATCCCGTACAACTCGATGCTGCGGCAGGTCTCCACTCCGGCGAACATCGGCCGAGTCTCCGGGTTCGGTTGGTCGATGGGCTATTTCGGCGGAATCGTACTGCTGCTCCTGTGCTACGTCGGCTTCATCGCCGGCGACGGCGACACCCGCGGAGTTCTGGGGCTGAGCACCGACGGCGGACTGAACATCCGACTCGTCGCTCTGCTCGCTGCCGTGTGGTTCGCCGTCTCGGCCATCCCGGTGATGTTCGCCGTTCCCGAGGTACCCCGCGCCGTCGCCGATCCCAAGGCCGCTGAAGCCGGGTTCGCGGCCTCGTACCGTGTGCTGGTTCGCGATGTCCGGGAGCTGTGGAGTGCAGACCGTCGCGCGGTCTACTACCTGATAGCCAGTGCACTGTTCCGGGACGGATTGGCGGGGGTTTTCACCTTCGGAGCCGTACTGGCCGTCAGCGTCTACGGCATCGGTGCCGGTGACGTCCTGCTGTTCGGTGTCGCCGCCAACGTCATCGCCGGACTCGGAGCGATCGTGGCCGGGCGTTTCGACGACAGAATCGGCCCGAAGAAGGTGATCGTCTTCTCGCTCACCTGCATGATCGCCGCCGGGACGATTCTGCTGTTCGTCTCGGGACCGACGATGTTCTGGATCTTCGGGCTCATCCTGTGCCTGTTCGTCGGGCCGGCGCAGTCGTCTGCCCGCACCTTCCTGGCCCGGCTGGCTCCACCGGGACGCGAAGGTCAGTTCTTCGGACTGTTCGCTACGACGGGACGCGCCGCCTCGTTCCTCGCACCGTCCCTGTTCGGTCTGTTCGTGTGGATGTTCGACGCCGACCGCGCGGGTATCGCCGGGCTGATCATCGTCCTCGCTGCCGGCCTGCTGGCGCTGCTGAAGGTGCGGGCTCCCGAACGGGTCTAGGCGGAGTCGATACGGGCCAGGACCTCGGCCGTCAGTTCCTCGGGCGCTTCTTCCGGGATCCAGTGCGAGATGCCGTCCAATTCGACGAATCGGTACGTCGCATCGACGAATTCGCCGCAGCGCTCCGCTCCCGCTCGGCCGATGGCGGTGTCGCCGTTGCTCCAGACGTAGGTGGTGGGCACGGTCACCGGAGGAAGGTTTGCGAACTCCCTGGTCATCGCGGCGTACCAGCTCGATGCGGCCGTCAGCGCCCCGGGGACGGTGAGATGCCGAACGTATTCGTCGTCGAGGCTGTCCGCACCGAACATCGCGCGCAGCCGCTGTGCGTCGTTCTCGACCAGAACTCGCTCGGCCTTCTCCGGTTCTCGGAGCAGACCGAAGTACGTCGACCGTTCCTGCTGATCCGGATCCTCGCGGATGGCCCAGTTGAACGCGGCCGAATGCGGGACCGACGCCGCCGTGAGAGTGCGGACGCGATCAGGATGTTCGGCTGCGAGATGCCAGGCGACCACCGCACCCCAGTCGTGTCCGACCAGATGTGCCGACGGCAGCTCGAGCGTGTCGAGCAATCCGAGGATGTCGCCGGTGAGATGTTCGATGCGGTAGTGCTCGACGCCGACCGGACGGGCACCGGGGGAGTAGCCCCGCTGGTTCGGGGCGATCACGCGACAACCTGCGCCGACCAGGCCGGGCGTCACCGCGGTCCACGACGCGTTGGTCTGCGGAAAGCCGTGCAGCGCAACCACCGGAACACCGTCCGGTGGTCCCGACATCTCGACCTCGAACACGTACTCGCCGACACTTACCTCGGTCATGAACATCCCTTCGCGGCCGTCTCGTTCTCGAACGGTCAAGCCCGTCGTGGTTCCCATCGGCTCATCCCGAGCATGATCATGCGGATCTGCTTCTCGGTCCGCTCGATCAGATCCTTCTCGTTCTGACTACCCGGTCTGTCGATTTCCAACAGGCCGACCACCGCAGTGAGCATCGTCGAGACGAGCAGGTCTGCGGTCATCTCCAGATCGGCGACGTCCCACCGCTCCAGACCGGGCATGCGGGACAGGTCGATGGTCAGCTCGCTGACGAACAGTCGTAGTTCGGTGGCGAAGGCGCGGCGCACTCCGGTCACGCCGCCGTACCGTTCGCGACTGAGAAAGCGGAATTGATCCTCGTGGGAGCGAACCTGGCGAACCAGGATGCCGAAGGACTCGGTCGCCGTCTTGGTGCTGGGGTTGCGTCGGGCGTCGCGCAGCATCTGTCGCAGCATCCGCATGCTGTCCTCGACGAGAGCGACGCCGAGGTCCTCCATCGAGGCGAAGTGTCGATAGAACGCGGTGGGGACGATGCCGGCGGATCGAGCGACCTCACGGAGGCTGACGCTGGCGAAGGAACGCTCGCGGAGCAGGTCCAGGGTGCCCTCGATCAGTGCTTGCCGCGTGCGCTCCTTGCGCTCGGCGCGGGTCCCCGGTTCTGTCACAACGTCCAGTTTATGGGCGCGCACTCTGTGATCTCCCTTCCGGTTCCTCCCCGGTACCCGCAGAACTGTCGATTCGCTCTGTAACGGCGGTCACATAAACGTTGACAGGTACCGGTGTCGCTCTGCCACACTCATGTTAGTGCACAATCGTTCACTGAATGGGTCGTAGGTTTCGATCCGGTAAGGGAGGATGGAATGACGCTTCAAGAACGTCCGTCGCGGGCCTCGGGTTCGCGCAAGTTCTCGCTTCTTTCCCTGTTCGAGGCCATGGCCACACCCCACGCGCTCGATCGTTACCTCGAACTCGTCGACCCGATGACGACCGTTCGTGACCTTCGCGGCGAAGTGACCGAGATACACCGGTCCACCGAAGACTCGTTGACGCTCACCATCCGTCCCACGCGTCAGTGGAAGGGTTTCAAGGCCGGCCAGTTCGTTCAGGTCGGAGTCGTCATCGACGGAGTACGCCACACCCGCTGCTACTCGCCCGCGTGCTCGCAGTACCGCAAGGACGGCCGGATCGAACTGACGATCAAGGCGCATCCCGAGGGTCTGGTGTCGCAGTACCTGCACAAGAACGCGTACGTCGGCCTGGTGGTCAGCCTGTCGCAGGCGGACGGCACGTTCGAGCTTCCCCAACCACGCCCGGCAAAGACGTTGCTGATCAGCGGTGGCAGCGGTATCACGCCGGTGCTGTCCATGCTCAGGTCGCTGCTGGACGAGGGGTACAGCAGCGACCTGACCTTCCTGCACTACGCGTTCACCGAGAACGACGTCGCGTACAAGAAGGACCTCGAGAAGATCGCCGCCGAGCACGAGAACGTGAACATCGTCTTCGCGTACACCGAGCAGAAGACGGGCGGCGACCTGCACGGGTTCTTCGGCCAGGAACATCTCGATGCGGTGGCCCCGTGGTTCGCCGAGGCCGACACCTTCCTGTGTGGACCTCCCGGACTGATGAAGAGCGTGACGTCGTACTTCGATGACGCAGGTCTCGGCGAGCGGCTGCACCTCGAGGAGTTCACACCCTCGTTCGCTACCGTCAGCGACGACGTCACCGGCACCACCACGTTCTCCGGCAGCGACGTGTCCTCGGAGAACGACGGCGAGACGCTGCTCGAACAGGCCGAAGCAGCGGGACTCTCACCGGCCAACGGCTGCCGGATGGGTATCTGCTTCACCTGCACCTCGGTGAAGAAGTCCGGCTGCACCAAGAACATCAAGACCGGTGAGACCGACACCGAATCGGACAAGAAGATCCAGCTGTGCGTGTCCGTTGCCGTGGGCGACGTCGACATCGACATCTAGATCCACCTCGAACAGCGACAACCCCAAGACCCATCTCGACCCGATCGAATTGGAGATCATCAGATGCTCGGAACGATTCTCTCGATCCTGCCCACCACCGTCCTGCCCTTCCGCCGTGACGAGACCCTGCCGGACCAGCCGACCGTGCTGACCTACGAACAGGTCGAGGAACTCGGCCGCGAACTCGACGATCTGCGCGCCCGCACCGTCGCCAAGCTCGGTGACGAGGACCGCGAATACATCTACAAGATCATCAAGGCGCAGCGCGGCCTCGAGGTCGCCGGACGCGCGTTGATGTACCTGCCCTTCCTTCCGCCTGCATGGCTCGCAGGCGTCGGTGCCCTCGGAGTGGCGAAGATTCTCGACAACATGGAGATCGGCCACAACGTCATGCACGGCCAGTACGACTGGATGCGTGAGCCCGGCCTCAACTCCGAGGTGTTCGAGTGGGACACCGTCTGCCCGGCAGACCAGTGGAAGCACTCGCACAACTACATGCACCACACGTTCACCAACATCGTCGGCATGGACCGCGACATCGGTTACGGCATCCTGCGGATGGATCAGGACCAGAAGTGGAATCCGTACTACCTCGGCAACCCGGTGTACGCGTTCCTGCTGATGACGTTCTTCGAGTGGGGCGTCATGCTGCACGACCTCGAGACGGAGAACATCGTCGCGGGCAAGCGCAAGTGGCACGACGTCAAGCCGCTGCTGCAGGGCATGTGGCGCAAGGCGGGCAAGCAGGCGCTCAAGGATTACGTGATCTTCCCCGCACTGACCGGCCCGTTCTTCGCGTCCACCGTGGTCGGCAACGTCGCAGCCAACCTCATCCGCAACGTGTGGACCTACTCGATTATTTTCTGCGGCCACTTTCCGACCGGAGTCCAGACCTTCAGCAAGGAAGAGACCGCCGAGGAGAGCCGCGGCGAATGGTACGTGCGGCAGATGCTGGGATCGGCCAACATCGAAGGAACTCCGCTGTTCCACATCATGTCGGGCAACCTCTCGCACCAGATCGAGCACCACCTGTTCCCCGATCTGCCCGCGCACCGCTACCCGCAGATCGCGCCGGAGGTCAAGGCTCTGTGCGAGAAGTACGACCTGCCGTACAACACCGGCGGCTTCTTCCACCAGATCGGCACCGTGTGGGGCAAGATCTTCAAGCTCGCCCTGCCCAACTCGCTCACGGGATCGGCGGCTCCGGCCGGTGTTATCGTCGAGCGTAAGAAGACCAGCGCAGCGTGACGACTTCGAAGGGGGCGGTCCTGTTGGTAGGAAAGTTCGAGCGCAACAAGGACACCGTGCAGGAGTTCACCGAATCGGCCGCGACTCACGTCGGCCGGATCGTGGTGATCATCGCCGGAGCCGTCCGCGACGTCACTCGTGAAATCGGTGATCTGATCACCGACGGAATCGAAATGCGTGAGGCGGCGAAGAAGGCGGAGCGTGACGCGCCGCTGGGCACCGTGATCAACGGCGAGTTCGAGACCCGCGAACGGTAAGAAGTACCGGATCCATCAGCGCCGCCCGAGCACTGCTCGGGCGGCGCTGTCGTGTGCCCACTGTCAGCGTGCGCGGAGCCGCCACAGTGACGTGGTTTCGCGTGAGCGTGCCGCGTGCAGCACGTCGGAGCTGTCGGTGACGCGCGAGTGCGTCGGGGTGGTGTCGGTTCGGCCGACGATGGCCAGGCCTGCCGCGTCGATGGCGGCGAGAAATTCTGCGCGCGTGACCAATCCGAGCAGCTCGGCGAGGTCGGACACGATCAGCCACGCCTCACCGTTCGGCGTCAGGTGCCCGCGGAGTCGACTGAGGAAAGACTTGAGCATTCGCGACCCGGGGTCGTACACCGCATGTTCGATGCCCGACGTGGGTTTCGTGGGAATCCACGGCGGATTGCACACGATCAGTCCCGCACGCCCGGACGGGAAGATGTCGGCCTGCACCACCTCGACCCGATCGGCGAATCCGAGAGCATCGACGTTGGCTCGTGCGCACGCGATCGACCGCGGATCCTTGTCGGTCGCGACCACCGCGGTCACGCCGCGGCGGGCGAGCACTGCCGCCAGAACGCCCGAGCCGGTGCCGATGTCGAACGCTCGGTCCGTGTCCGGCAGCGGTGCGTCGGCGACGAGTTGGATGTACTCGCCGCGGACGGGGGAGAAGACGCCGTAGTGCGGGTGGATCGAGGCATCCAGCGCCGGCACGAAGACACCCTTGCGACGCCATTCGTGTGCGCCGACCATGCCGAGTAGCTCGCGCAACGACAGCACACACGGCGCGGCGTCGGGGCCGAGCGCCTCTGTTACGGCTGCACGGACGTCCGGAGCTCGGCCCAGGTCGAGTCCAAAGCTCGAATCGAGTTCCACCAGAAGCATTCCCAGCACGCGGGCACGTCTGGCTTGATGTTGACGATGCAGATGAAACTGCTCCGCAGGTGACGCGTCGGAAGTCTGTTTGGCCGCTGGTACCCGCCGGGTCATCGCCGACAGCAGCTGCCGAGCATTGTTGTAATCGCCGCGCCACAACAGAGCCTCGCCGATCGTGGCCAGCTTGTATGCCACGTCTGCCGTCGTCGAATCGTCGACGATGCGTACCGTGCGGGGTGCGGGAGCGCCGTTCTCCGACTGCCAGCGACACGTCCGCTCGCTACCGTCCTCGATCCACGTGATGCTCATGCCGTGCGGTTCGTTCACGCTGCGGTGTGCGGGTACTCCGCACTGCGATGTTGGAAGGCAAGGATATTCGGGTTCACGATGATGCCGCCCCTGATCTCGATCGAACGCTCGATGGTGGAATCGGTACTCCACGCCGAGGGGCCGTCGAGCACGATCCGAAGGTACGGCAGCAGAGATTCGCTGATTTCCCAGGTAGCAGAGTTCCACAGGTACGAGGGGCTGTGGTCGACGGCGTAGTAGCGCACGTTGTCGCCCACGGTGAACATGGGATCGGCGAACGACGTGGGCTTGGCCCACTCGAACCCCATGCCCTCGTCGCACGAGACGTCCACCACGAGGGTGCCAGGCGCGAGAGTCGGCAGGTCCTGGTTCGTCAAGAATGTCAGTGGTGAATTGGTATCCTGCAGAACGCAATTGACGATGACGTCGTGGTCGGCGAGGAAGCTCGACAGTGGTACGCGGCCGTCGGGGGTGAGGGCCCGACTCTGGCGTGGATCGGCGTCGTCGAGATCGAAGTTGACGATGTTGGCCGAGTGGATCGGCGAACTCACCGCAGTGACGCCGCGCTGGGTGAGAACGTCCACATCGTGAATGCCATGGGCATTGAGTGCAGTGACCGCACCGCGAGCGGTGGCACCGAAACCGATGACCGCAGCCCGCAACCGGCGACCGTAATCACCGGTGGACCCGATCAACTGCAGTGCGTGCAGCACCGAGCAGTAGCCGGCCAACTCGTTGTTCTTGTGGAACACATGCAGATTGAACGAGCCCTCGTGGGTCCAGTGATTCATCGCCTCGAAGGCGATCAGCGTCAGCTTGCGGTCGACGGCGATCTGGGTGAGTTCTTCGTCCTGTACGCAGTGCGGCCAGCCCCACAGTGTCTGCCCTGGGCGCAAGGATGCGAGATCCTCGGCCTGGGGCTTGGGCAACAGGATCACATCGCACTCGGCGATGAGTTGGTCGCGCGTGCGAATGCCCGCCACCTGGGTGGCCAGGTGCTCGTCCGAAATTCCGAACGGCTCGCCGTAGCCGGATTCGAGGAACATTCGGGCGCGGATATCGGCATCTATTCGATCGAAATGCAGTGGGTGAATCGGTAGTCGCCGCTCATCGGGCTTGCGCGAACGTGAGAGGACTCCGAGAGTGAGCTGATGCACGTGTGACCCTTCGTTATGCGAAGTCAACCACAGTGAGCCGAACGGACTTACGTTTCTGCTGGTCAGAGGGTGCCCCCGGCAGGATTCGAACCTGCGACCAAGGGATTAGAAGGCCCTTGCTCTATCCCCTGAGCTACGGAGGCTGGCACGTGCGGGCGGACCCGCTCGAGCACGGTTGACGAGTGTACCTTTCCGTATACGCCGATCGCGCCGGCATGGGTTGGGCGATGGTCGCAGCGGGAAAGCGGTGGTTTCGGAATCGTTCCGACCCCAGGTCGAAGGAGGTGCTGTGCACGACATCCTCGACGACGCGCTGCGCACCTGGCAGTCCGGCGACGTGGCAGCGGTCGCGACCGTGGTCCGCACCTTCGATTCCGCGCCGCGTCCGGTCGGAGCGTCCATGGTCGTCGGTTCCGACGGTGCGGTGGCCGGTTCGGTCTCGGGCGGCTGCGTCGAAGGCGCGGTCTACGAACTCGCGCAGGACGTCATGCGTACCGGTGCTCCGGTGCTCACCCGATACGGGGTATCGGACGACGATGCGTTCGCCGTCGGGCTCACCTGCGGCGGAACACTCGACGTGTTCGTCGAAGTGCTCACCCGACAGACGTTTCCCGAATTCGAGGCCCTCGTCGCGGACGTTCGCGCCAATGTGCCCGTGGCGATGGCGACAGTCGTCGCGCACGGCGATCCGGATCGGCTCGGCCGCAGGATCGTCGTCGGAGAATCGGGTACCCGAGGCTCGCTCGGCAGTGAGCGTGCCGACGCTGCCGTGGCCGACGATGCGAAAGGGCTTCTCGCCGCGGGCCGTTCGGCTGTCCTGACCTACGGGCCCGACGGCCAGCGACGGGGCGAGGGGATGGATGTGTTCGTCTCGAGCCACGCTCCGCCGCCGCGGATGCTGGTGTTCGGAGCCATCGATTTCGCTGCCGCGGTGGCGCAGCAGGGCGCATTCCTCGGGTACCGAGTCACGGTCTGCGACGCACGGGCCGTCTTCGCGACTCCACAGCGGTTTCCCGCAGCCGAGCAGGTCGTGGTCGCGTGGCCGCACGACTATCTGTCCGCACAGTTCGCGGCGGGGGAGGTGGACGAGCGGACGGTCGTGTGTGTGTTGACTCACGACCCCAAATTCGACGTGCCACTGCTCGAGGTGGCGTTACGCATTCCATCGCTGGCGTTCGTCGGCGCGATGGGATCGCGCCGAACCCATGACGACCGCATGGCTCGGTTGCGGGCTTGCGGTCTGACGGAGACAGAACTCACTCGTCTGGCCAGCCCGATCGGTCTCGATCTCGGCGCGCGCACCCCGCAGGAGACGGCCGTGTCGATCGCAGCGGAGATCATCGCCCACCGCTGGGGCGGTACCGGTGAACCGCTGCGCGCCCGACACGGCCGCATCCATCACGACGCGAGCGAGGCCGTGAGTACGGACAAGTACGACGCTGTGTAGGACTCGCGTTTCGAGTACTCCCGATCACCTCTTACTCTGGTGGTATGGCAACACCGGATCTCGAGAAGCCCGAACCCTCGACCGCTGAACTCCCGGCGGACGATGTCCGGGCGAACGACGGTTCGACGAACGACGATCCACGGTCGACCACGACGACGGTGTTCGCCACCGCAGGCGTCATCGCCGGTGTGGTCGCCGCACTCATCGTGATGCTCTCCGCCTCCGATGCGCTGGTATTGCTCGGAATCCCGGATCCGGGCCCGGCCACCACGTACGGTCTGCCTGCGCTGAGGGCCATCGGCGAGATCGCCGCCGTCATCGCCATCGGATCCTTTCTGCTGGCCGCGTTCCTCGTACCGCCGCAGAAGAACGGGATTCTCGACGTCGACGGGTACCGCGCGGTCCGGACCGGTTCGGTGGCGTCGATCATCTGGGCCGTCTGCGCCCTGCTTCTGGTGCCCTTGACGTTGTCCGACACCTCGGGGCAGCCGTTCGCCGAGGCCATCAAACCGGCGAACCTGTGGATTGCGCTCGACCAGGTGGAGATCGCCAGTGCCTGGCGCTGGACCGCCATCATGGCCGTTGTGCTCGCCATTGCGTCGCGCACGGTGTTGCGGTGGGCCTGGACACCCGCACTGCTCGGGTTCTCCCTCGCGACGCTGCTGCCGATCGCGCTGAGCGGGCACTCCTCGGCAGGCGGCTCGCACGACATCGCCACCAACAGTTTGATCCTGCACCTCGGGGCCGCGTCGCTCTGGGCGGGCGGACTGTTCGCGCTGCTGGCGCACGTTCGCAGGCGTGGTGCACACGCCGATGTCGCGGCTCGCCGATTCTCCACGATCGCCGGAGTCTGTTTCGTGGTCATGGGCATCAGCGGCGTCATCAACGCCCTGGTCCGGGTTTCGCTCGCCGACCTGTTCACCACCACCTACGGCCTGCTGATCGTGGGCAAGATCGTCGCCCTGATCGTGCTGGGTGGCTTCGGCTGGATGCAGCGCCGCCGCGCCCTACCGGCCCTGATCGCCGATCCCACGGCCCGCGGGCCGCTGCTCCGATTCGCCGGTGCCGAGGTGCTGGTCCTCGCTGCGACCATCGGGCTGGCCGTCGGGCTCGGCCGCACACCTCCGCCGGCCGAGATCGACCCCAATCTCACGACCACGGAAGCGGCACTCGGGTACAACCTCAGTGGCCCGCCGACGTTCGCGCGCATGGCTCTGGACTGGCGCTTCGATCTGATCTTCGGCACCGCGGCAATCGTCATGGCCGTGGTGTACCTGATCGGCGTCCGGCGTCTGCGGCTGCGCGGAGACGCGTGGCCCGTCGGCCGTACCGTCGCGTGGGTGCTGGGCTGCCTCACACTGCTGATCAGCACGTCCTCGGGAATCGGTCGCTACTCCACGGCCGTGTTCAGCGTGCACATGACCGGGCACATGATGCTTTCGATGCTCGCGCCGGTTCTGCTCGCGCTCGGTGGTGCGCTGACGCTGGCATTGCGGGTACTGCCTGCGGCAGGCAAGGACGGCGTCCCCGGGATGCGCGAGTGGTTGCTGATGGGCCTGCACAGTCGACTTTCGCAGTTCGTCACCCACCCGCTCGTCGCGGCGCTGATCTTCGTGGGCGGCTTCTACGTGCTCTACCTCGGCGGAATCTTCGGGGCGGTTCTGGACAGTCACGGCGCGCACCTGCTGATGAACCTGCACTTCGTGCTCAGCGGTTACCTGTTCTACTGGACCGTCATCGGAGTCGATCCGTCTCCGCGCAAGATCGCTCCGGTCACCAAACTCGCCGTCGTGTTCGGATCGCTGCCGTTCCATGCCTTCTTCGGAGTGGCTCTGATGAGCATGAACACCGTGATGGGTGGCTGGTTCTACCGGACGCTCGGGCTGGATTGGAACTCCGACCTGCTCGGAGATCAGAAGCTCGGCGGCGGAATCGCCTGGGCGACGGGCGAGGTTCCACTGGTGCTCGTCATGCTGGCGTTGCTGATCCAATGGACCCGCAGCGACGATCGAGATGCCAGGCGCAGTGACCGCGCCGCCGAGCGCGATCACGATGCCGACCTGGCCGCGCACAACGCGATGTTCGCCGAGCTCGCACGACGCGAACGGACCGGTGAGCAGTAGTACTCGGCCGGTTCAGCCGGTCTCGGCGATCTTGCTCAACAGTCGGTTCAGTTCGTCGCGTTCCGCGGGCTCGAGGCCGTCGAACATTTCCGACGACACCTGACGGCGCGCGTCGTCGATTCTGTCCAACAGCGCGCGGCCGGTGTCGGTCAGCTCGACCAGGACGGCTCGCCGATCGCTCGGATCCTGTTGCCGGATCACCAGGTGTGCCGCCTCGAGGGAGTCGACGATGTCGGTGGCCGATCGCGCGACGATGCGCAGGTGCTCGGCGAGATCGCGTAGTCGCATGGACTCGGGCTCGCGCGCCAACACGTGCAGAGCCCGACTCTGTGAGGGATTGAGGCCGAACGGTTCCAACGCAGTCATGTGGCTGCGCCGGATCTGCCGCGCGACGGCCATGAACTGCTCGCTCAGGTTGGGCGAGTGTCCGGTTTCCATGTACGGGATCATAGCGACGGTTGCTCACTACCTCATAGTGAGGTAGCCTCTGCATATTACTTCAGCTACCACGGAGGTCTACTTGGAAAGCCGACCCGAACGTTCTCTCCTCGCGTCCGATCCAGCACCCGTGCGCCGAGTCCTGGCTCTGTTCACGCCCTACCGCCGCAAGATCGCCGTCGTCAGCGCGATCATCGTCGTCAGCGCGATCATCGCGCTCGCGTCCCCCTTGCTTCTCCGCGAACTCCTCGATCATGCGATACCCGACCGCGACGTCACGCTCGTCAGCCTGATCGCACTCGGCATGATCGCAGTTGCAGTCGCCACCAACACTCTCGGCGTCGTGCAGACCTGGATGTCCAACGGCGTCGGTCAGCGACTCATGCACGATCTACGCGTCCAGGTCTACTCACACCTGCAACGCCAATCCCTCGGATTCTTCGCACGCACTCGTACCGGCGAGGTGCAATCACGCATCGCCAACGACATCGGCGGCATGCAATCGGTGGTCACCAATACCGCAACGTCCATCGCGCAGAACGCGACGACCGTTGCCGCGACGGTGGTCGCACTCTTCCTGCTCGACTGGAAGCTCGCCACGTTCTCGTTGATCATCCTGCCGGTCTTCGTCCGTGTCGCCCGCCGCATCGGCGACGAGCGGCGCAAGATCTCCACCAAACGGCAGAAGCTGCTCAGCGACCTGTCGGTGCAGATCGAGGAATCACTCTCGGTCAGCGGCATTCTGCTGGGCAAGACCACCGGTTCCGCACAGGTGTTGACCGAGAAGTTCGCCGACCGATCCCACGAGGTCGCCGGCGTCGAACTCGCGGCGATGATGGCAGGGAAGTGGCGCATGGCCACGATCCAGATCAGCTTCGCCGTCATGCCTGCCCTGGTGTACTGGTTCGCCGGCATCACCATCGGGCAGGGGAGCGCACTGACGATCGGAACTCTCGTCGCGTTCACCGCTCTGCAGACCCAATTGTTCCGGCCCACCATGCAATTGCTCAACACCGGCGTCGAGGTGCAGGCCTCGCTCGCCCTGTTCGGGCGAGTGTTCGAGTACCTCGATCTGCCGATCGACGTGGCCGAGCCCGCCCATCCGGTGGCGCTGCCGCGCGAGTCCGTCCGCGGAGACGTCGCCTTCCGCGCGGTGGACTTCACCTACACCTCGGCAACGGTTCCGACATTGAGCGGCATCGACCTCGAGGTCCCGGCAGGCAGCACGCTCGCTCTCGTCGGCGCAACCGGGTCCGGCAAGACGACTCTGGGCTATCTCGTTGCGCGGCTGCATGATCCGACGGCCGGATCGGTGACGATCGACGGCATCGATCTGCGGGAGATGGCGTCGGAGACCATCGCCGACCTGGTCGGCGTCGTCTCTCAGGAGACGTACCTGTTCCACGCCACCATTCGAGAGAACTTGCGATTCGCCAAACCCGACGCCACCGACGAGGAGATGTTCGCGGCGGCCCGAACGGCACAGATCCACGACTTCATCGACGGCCTCGACGACGGGTACGACACCATGGTCGGCGAACGCGGATACCGCTTCTCGGGCGGTGAGAAGCAACGCATCGCCATTGCCCGAACGGTGTTGCGCAATCCACCGATCCTGGTGCTCGACGAAGCGACCAGCGCCCTCGACAACCGCACCGAACGCGCAGTGCAAACCGCGCTCGACGGCCTGATGAACGGGCGAACGACCATCCTCATCGCGCATCGACTGTCCACGGTGCGCTCCGCGGACAGCATCGCAGTACTCGATCACGGCGTCGTTCGCGAGGTCGGAAGCCACGAATCCCTGTTGGAGAACGACGGCATGTACGCCCAATTGGTCCGAGCCGCAGACGATGTGGTGGACAGTGTTGCCGCATGAGTGAGACCGGGTGATCCCACTGCGTACCATCGCCGGTCGTGTCGAGTGCGAGACCGAGGTCAAGAAGTCGAGGTTTCTCGCGGTCGTCGATCGCGCGGCCACGGAAGCAGAGGCGCGAGCTGTGATCGAGGCGGCCCGCAAGGCCGATCCTGCTGCCGGACATCACTGTTCGGCGTTCATCGTCGATTTGTCGCCGCCGGATCCGCGCATCGAGCGGTCCAACGACGACGGTGAACCGAGCGGGACGGCAGGTACACCGATGCTCGACGTGCTGCGCGGGCATCACCTGACCAACGTCGTCGCGGTCGTCAGCAGATATTTCGGTGGAACAAAGCTGGGCACCGGAGGACTGGCCCGTGCCTACGGCGGAGCGGTGGCCGAGGCGTTGGCCGGTGCGATGTTCCTGACCCGGGAGCGACGCGAGATCATGACTCTCGAACTCGACCACGCCGAGGTCGGTCGCGTGGAATCGGAATTACGCGGGCACGGGGTTGTCGTCGTCGGCACCTCCTACGGCGCGTCCGCGGTACTGACCGTCGCGGTTCCGGACGCCGATTCGACTGCGGCCCTGGTTGCTTCGCTCACTGCGGGGCGAGTGATCCCCGAGCTCGACGGTCACATGTACGCCGAGATTCCCGACTAGCACACGGTCCCGACATTCTCGGGTCGCACGGGCCCCGATTCGGGTGCTTCATCCACAGGCCGGCCGGTTGTCCACATTTCGCCGACTCGTTCACCACGGACGTCTTCCGCGTAGCAGTGTCGATCTCGATCGCAACCACGCGACATCGATCGAGGGGGAACACACCATGTACGAAGCACAGTGCGCAGTTGTCGGAACGGTCATCACCAATCCCGTCAAGCGCTCCACACCCACCGGCGACGAGGTCCTCAGCTTCCGGATGGCCAGCAACGCCCGACGTCAGGATCGCAACACCGGCGAGTGGACCGACGGCGGAACCCTCTACCTGACGGTCACGTGCTGGCGTCGCCTCGTGCGCGGCGTCGGAGCATCGCTGATGAAAGGCGACCCGATCATTGCCTACGGGCAGCTGCGGACCAACGAGTACACCAACCGCGACGGGGTCGAACGCGCCGATCTGGAGATGCGGGCCAGCGCCGTCGGACCGGATCTCGCGCGCTGCAACGTTTCGATCCATCGGACGAAAGCGGTGGCACCCGAGGCTGCGACGGACGGCGATCCTGGAGCTACCGAACCTGTGGACGAGGATCGGGACCACGATCGCATCGAGGACGACGTGCGCGAGTCCGTTCCGGCTTGACGGTCTCCCGGCATCCGCCGTCCGCGCTGCATCGGAACCTCGATCGAGCGCGGGCGGCGGCTGCGCGCTCGGGCGGTGGTGCCGGAGACCCACTCGCACCGATAAGCTGGGCGTCATGGCTGAATTCATTTACACCATGAAGAAGGTGCGCAAGGCGCACGGCGACAAAGTCATCCTCGACGACGTGACGATGAGCTTCTATCCAGGAGCGAAGATCGGCGTCGTCGGCCCCAACGGCGCCGGTAAGTCCAGCATCCTCAAGATCATGGCGGGAATCGATCAGCCCGGAAACGGTGAGGCGTTCCTCGCTCCCGGTGCCTCGGTCGGCATCCTCATGCAGGAACCGGTCCTCGACGACACCAAGACCGTTCGCGAGAACGTCGAGGACGGTCTCGGCGAGACGATGGTCCAGCTCAAGCGGTACAACGAGATCGCCGAGTTGATGGCAACCGACTACTCCGACGAGCTGATGGAAGAGATGGGCGAGCTGCAGGAAAAGCTCGACCACGCCGATGCCTGGGAGATCGACTCCCAGCTCGAACAGGCCATGGACGCGCTGCGCTGCCCGCCGCCCGAGTCGCCGGTCACCAACCTCTCCGGTGGTGAGAAGCGCCGCGTGGCGCTGTGCAAGCTGCTGCTGAGCAAGCCCGACCTGCTGCTGCTCGACGAGCCCACCAACCACCTCGACGCCGAGAGTGTGCTATGGCTCGAGCAGCACCTGGCCGCATACGCAGGCGCTATTCTCGCCGTCACTCACGACCGGTACTTCCTCGACCACGTCGCGCAGTGGATCGCCGAGGTCGACCGCGGACACCTGTACCCGTACGAGGGCAACTACTCCACGTACCTGGAGAAGAAGGCCGAACGTCTCGAGGTCTCGGGCAAGAAGGACCAGAAGCTGCAGAAGCGCCTCAAGGACGAGCTCGCCTGGGTTCGTTCCGGTGCCAAGGCACGTCAGGCCAAGAGCAAGTCTCGTCTGGCTCGCTACGACGAGATGGTGGCCGAGGCCGAGAAGACCAGGAAGCTCGACTTCGACGAGATCCAGATCCCCAACCCGCCGCGCCTCGGCGACGTCGTGGTCGAGGTCAAGAGCCTGGACAAGGGCTTCGACGGCCGCGTGCTGATCAAGGATCTCTCGTTCACGTTGCCCCGCAACGGCATCGTCGGCGTCATCGGCCCCAACGGCGTCGGTAAGACGACGCTGTTCAAGACCATCGTCGGGCTCGAGGAGCCGGACGGCGGCGAGGTCAAGATCGGTCAGACCGTCAAGCTGAGCTACGTCGACCAGAACCGCTCGGGCATCGACTCGAAGAAGACGGTGTGGGAGACGGTCTCCGACGGTCTGGACTTCATCACCGTCGGCAGCTCGGAGTTCCCGTCGCGTGCGTACATCAGCTCGTTCGGGTTCAAGGGCCACGATCAGCAGAAGCCTGCCGGAGTGCTCTCCGGTGGTGAGCGGAACCGTCTGAACCTGGCGATGACGCTCAAGCAGGGCGGCAACCTGATCCTGCTCGACGAACCGACCAACGACCTCGACGTCGAAACGCTCGGATCTCTCGAGAACGCTCTCGAGGAATTCCCGGGCTGCGCCGTGGTCATCTCCCACGACCGGTGGTTCCTGGACCGCACCTGCACGCACATCCTGGCGTGGGAAGGTGGCTTCGGCGACAACGAAGCCGCCTGGTACTGGTACGAGGGCAACTTCGAGGGCTACGAGGCCAACAAGGTCGAACGCCTCGGACCCGACGCGGCTCGCCCGCATCGCGTCACGCACCGAAAGCTGACCAGAGACTGACATGCCGGCGAACACCTTCACCTGCACACTTCAGGTGCGGTGGGGTGATTCCGACCGTCTCGGCCACGTCAACAACACCCGGTTCGTCGAATACCTCCAGGAGGGCCGCGTTCAGTTCCTGAACGCGGTCTTCGGAGGGCCGGGTGTGCGCGGCGCAGCGGTGGTGCGGAAACTCACCACCGATTTTCTGCATCCGATTCTCGACGACTCGGGTCCGCTGACGATCGAGCTGTGGATCACCCGCATCGGGACCACCTCGTACGGCGTCCGGCACGTGGTGACCGACCGGGACGGAAAAGTCTGCGCGGATGCCGAAGCACTGATGGTTGCCTTCGATCTCGCGACGTCTTCCTCTCGTCCTTTGTCGGAGGACGAGAGGAACCTTCTGGTGGAGTATCTCGTCGCGAAGTAGTTCGCCACGCGCCGGCTCAGCGAGGTCACTGCGGTAAAAGGGTGTTCGACACTAAGGTCGAGGAGTCATCGACGACCGGCGATCGGCGGGCGTCGGGAAAATCCTCACGAGGGAGTACTCGAACACCATGCCACGCTCGCTGGACCTGCCCGACAACGACTGGGCCGACGGCCTCGACGACCGACTCCTGGCCGAGCTGGCGACACTGCGTACCGAATACTTCGAGCACGTGGACACGACGGCCGTCGGAGCGTCCGCGCACACTCCCGACACCACGTCCTTTCACCGGCACGTCCGGTTGGCCGCTCAGCGGCTGCCCGAGACCGCGAACGTAGCGGTGCACCGCCCCAGCGAGTCGAGTTCGGCCGCCCATCAGGCCGCGGGCAGCTATCTGCAGATCGTCACCGACGACATGCCGCTCCTCGTCGAGTCGGTCATCTCGCTGCTGTCCCGACTCGGCATCGAGTACACCGACGTGGTCCATCCCATTCTGTCGGTCGCCCGCGACGCGGACGGCGAGCTGACGGGTCTGAGCGCCGACGGTCGACGCGAATCCTGGATTCACGTCCAACTGCATCCGTCCACGTCCGCGGAGGCCCTCGCCCGCGTGGAGCCGGAGGCGAGCCGGGTGTTGGCCGACGTGCGTCAGGTCGTCGGCGACACCGAGCGCATGCGTCGGGTACAGGCCGAGGTCGCCGATCTGCTCGACGGTGCGGCCGAGCGGGCCGGTGATGCGGAGTCCGACACTGCCGTCGAACATCGCGACGCAGCCGCGTTGCTGCGCTGGCTCGGCGACGGTCACTACACGCTCCTCGGCTACCGCCGGTACCGGCTCGGCGGCGTCGACGGTGCACGGACGGCCACCGGGGACGAGTCGAGCAGCCTCGGTGTGTTGCGCGACGCGGCCCACGACGTGCACGGTTCGGAGCCGCTCGGTCAGCGCGACCTGGTCGCCCTGACGCAGGGAGCGAGTCCGGCGACGGTGCACCGCGCCGTCTACCCCTACTTCGTCAGTGTTCTGGACGCCGAGAACTCCGCCGAACACCGTTTCGTCGGCGTCTTCACCGTGACCGCGCTGCACGAGAACGTGCTCGACATTCCGGTGATCGAGCGTCGGGTGCGCTCGGTGATCGCCCGGGCCGGTCATGATCTCGGGTCGTTCTCGGGTCAGGCGATGCTCGAAGTGCTGCAGTCGATGCCGCGCTCGGAACTGTTCGCCACCTCGGCGGCCTGGCTTTTCGAGACCGCGAGTGCTGTTCTGGCACTGGGCCGTCGGCGCAAGGTCAAGCTGTTCGTGCGGCCCGATGCCGGCGGGTCCTTCGTCTCCGCCCTGGTGTATCTGCCGCGAGATCGCTACACCACCCGTGTTCGGCTGGCCATTCAGGATCGGCTGCTCCGGGAGCTCGGCGGCACTTCTCTCGACTACACGGCGCGCGTGACGGAATCGGACCTGGCGCTGCTGCACGTGACCGTCCGCCGGACGCCGGGAACGGCATCGACGGAGCTGGCCGCCGAGGACATCACCCGGATCGAGGCGGCTCTCACCGAGACCACCAGAACCTGGGAGGACTCCCTCGGCGACGCGGTCTCGCTGGACCGCACCGTGGACCCGCTGCGGATTCAGCGCTACACAGAGGCGTTCCCCGAGGCCTACAAGCAGGACTTCAGTCCGGCTCGGGCCGTGACCGACATCGCTCGCCTCGAAGGGCTCGGCGACGAGTCGATCGACATGCAGCTCTACCGCAACGAGCAGTCGGCCGTGGGTAGCTGGCGGTTCTCGTTGTACATCGGCGGCGCGGGTGTCTCGCTGTCGCAGGTGTTGCCCATCCTGCAGAGTCTCGGCGTCGAGGTCGACGACGAACGGCCGTACCCTGTGGTGCGGCCGGACGGAATGTCGTGCTGGATCTACGATTTCGGGCTCTCGGCCTCACGCGAGATGCTGCGTTCGGCAATCGACGGTGACATCGACGCGGAGTTGTCCGAGGCGGGCACCGCCGATCGCGAGAGTCGAGTGCAGCACCGATTCACCGATGCGTTCGCGGCAGTGTGGAGCGGCGAGGCGGAGGCCGACCGGTTCAACGAGCTGGTCATGCGCGCCGGCCTGCACTGGCGGCAGGCAGTGGTGTTACGCGCGTACGCGAAGTACTTGCGCCAGGCCGGTTTTCCCTACAGTCAGTTCAACATCGAGGGTGTGCTGCTGACACACCCGCGCACTGCGCGGCTGCTCGTCGGGTTGTTCGAGGCGCAGTTCGATCCCGAGGCGAGTTCGGAGGAGAACGCGCAGTCGATCGGTACCCAGCTGGGTGAACTGATCGACGAGGTCGTCAGTCTCGACGCCGACCGAATTCTCCGCAGCATGTTCGAGCTGATCCGCGCGACCTTGCGCACCAACTACTTCGTGGTGGGGGTCGACGGCGAGCATCCGGAGTACCTCTCGCTCAAGTTCGATCCGCAATCGATCGCCGAATTGCCCAAGCCGAAGCCGAAGTTCGAGATATTCGTGTACTCGCCCCGCGTCGAAGGTGTGCACCTGCGATTCGGAGCCGTTGCCCGCGGCGGACTGCGCTGGTCGGATCGACGTGAGGACTTCCGGACCGAAATCCTCGGACTCGCCAAAGCCCAGATGGTCAAGAACGCCGTCATCGTGCCGGTCGGAGCCAAGGGCGGATTCGTCGTCAAGCGGCCCCCTGCCGTGACCGGTGACGCCGATCGAGATCGCCAGGCCCACGCCGAGGAAGGCAAGGCCTGCTACCGCCTGTTCATCGCCGGGCTGCTCGACATCACCGACAATCTCGACCGCGCTACCGGAACGGTGACGGTTCCCACCGGAGTCGTGCGCCGCGACGGAGACGACACCTATCTCGTCGTTGCCGCCGACAAGGGCACCGCGACCTTCTCGGACATGGCCAACGACGTTGCCGCGAAATACGGTTTCTGGCTCGGCGACGCCTTCGCGTCCGGTGGTTCGGCCGGCTACGACCACAAAGCCATGGGCATCACCGCCAAGGGTGCGTGGGAGAGCGTCAAACGCCACTTCCGTGAGCTCGGAATCGACACGCAGAGCCAGGATTTCACAGTCGTCGGCGTCGGCGACATGAGCGGGGACGTGTTCGGCAACGGCATGTTGCTCAGCCGGCACATTCGCCTGCTCGCCGCGTTCGATCACCGGCACATCTTTCTCGACCCCGACCCCGAGCGTGAGTCCTCGTTCGCCGAACGGGAGCGGTTGTTCGCACTGCCGCGGTCGTCGTGGGCGGACTACGACACCTCGCTCATCAGTGCGGGCGGCGGCGTGTGGGAGCGGACGCGCAAGTCGGTCCCGATCAGTGCGGCGGCGCGCGCCGCCCTCGGGCTGGGGGATTCCGTGGTCGCGCTGTCACCGCCGGAGCTGGTGAACGCGATCCTTCGGGCCCCGGCCGATCTACTGTGGAACGGCGGAATCGGTACGTACATCAAGGCGTCCACCGAAACCAATGCCGAGGTCGGTGACAAGGCCAACGACACGGTGAGGGTCGACGGAATCGACGTGCGCGCCGCCGTGGTGGGGGAGGGCGGCAACCTCGGAGCCACCGCACTGGGCCGCATCGAATACGCCGCTGCCGGAGGCAAGATCAACACCGATGCCGTCGACAACTCCGCGGGTGTCGACTGCTCCGATCACGAGGTCAACATCAAGATCCTGTTGGAGACGGCCATCACCAACGGCAACCTCGCGCGCGAGGATCGGGACGAGCTGCTCGCGTCCATGACCGACGAGGTGGGCCGGCTGGTGTTGTGGGACAACATCATGCAGAACGAACTGCTCGGCACCTCCAGGTTCGACGCACCGAGCCTGGTCACCGTGCACAGTCGGGTGATCGAGGATCTGGAAGTGCGCCGAGGTCTCGACCGCGAGCTGGAGGCGCTACCGACCGAGGCGGATCTACGGCGTCGCAAGCAGGACGGCCGCGGGCTGACCTCGCCGGAACTCGCGACGTTGATGGCTCACGTGAAGCTGGCGTTGGAGGCGGAACTGCTCGACAGTGAACTGCCCGACAGTGACGTCTTCGCTCCGCGGCTGCCCAAGTATTTCCCCGAGCCGCTGCGAGAGCCGTATGCCGCCGCTATCACCACGCATCCTCTCCGGCGGCAGCTGGTGGCCACGACGCTGGCCAACGAGGCCATCGACTGCGGTGGCATCACGTTCCCCTACCGACTGACCGAGGATTCGGGTGCGGCAGGCACCGACGCCATCCGTGCCTTCGCCGCCGCCACCGAGATATTCGGACTCGACGAGGTGTGGAACTCGATCAGGGCCGCGGACGTGCCGACTGCGGTCTCGGCCGAACTGTTGCTCGAGTCGCGTCGCATGCTCGACCGTGTCTCGCGCTGGCTGCTGGCCAACCGTCCGCAGCCGCTGGCCGTCGGTGCCGAGATCAGTCGGTACGCCGGTCAGGTGCGGGCACTGCAACCGTCGGTGTCCAGGTGGATCTCCGGGCATCAAGCCAGCGACCTGGACTCCCGCTCGGCTGCGGCGATCGAACGCGGCGCGCCGGCCGAGCTGGCGCGCCGGATCTACGGCTTGCTCGATGTGTACTGCCTACTCGACATCATCGATATCGCCGACATCGTCGACCGGGACGGAGCCGAGGTCGCCGAGCTCTACTTCGCGCTCGATGCGCACATCGGTATCGACTGGTTGCTCACCGCGGTGTCCAAGCTGGCCCGCGGAGACCGCTGGCATTCGTTGGCGCGCTTGGCTCTTCGCGACGATCTGTATTCCTCGTTGCGGGGAATCACGCAGGCCGTGCTTGCGGGCGGCGAGCCGGACGAGTCGGTTGCGGAGAAGATCGCCGAATGGGAGTCGACCAACTCGTCTCGTCTGGCGAGGTCTCGTGCGGCGTTGACCGAAATCGCCGAGTCGGGAACCCTCGACCTGGCCACCCTGTCGGTCGCTGCCCGACAGGTCCGCAACATGGTGCCCTGACCTTCAGCACCACATCGCCACGGGCGATACCGCCGATACTCGACCGAGAAGAGGAAACGACCACGTGAGTGTGCCCGACGCCCATCTGTCCGACAAGCGACCTGAAACCGAGCGAGTGGGCTTTCATGCCACCGTGGACGTGCGGTGGTCGGATATGGATGTGTATCAACACATCAACCATGCCCGGATGGTCACTCTGCTCGAAGAGGCACGCATTCCCTGGCTGTTGGTGGACGGGAGGCCGACGGCGAACCTGCGCCACGGCGCGGTGATCGCGGATCTGCACGTGAAGTATCGAGGCCAGCTCCGGCACGAGGACGGGCCCCTCGATGTGTTCATGTGGATCGACGCGGTGCGGGCGGTGGACTTCGTCGTCGGATACGAGGTACGAGCCCGGGGAGCGTCGTTGGACACTCCCGCGGCCGTGGTGGCCTCGACGCAGATTGCGGCGTTCGACATCGATGCGCAGCGGCTGCGCCGGCTCACTCCCGAAGAGCGTGAGTTTCTCGTGAGCTGGCAGCGTGTATGAGCGCGTACTGACCGTTCCCGATGCGGTCGAGCGGGAGAACCTGGCGACGTTCTGCACCAGGGCGCTGCGTTTGGACGAAGCTGCGGTGATCCGTATGCGGACCCGAGCGGGCGGAGGTGTGTCCTGCTGGGCTGCAACGGGTTTCGATGCTCTCGCGGCTCGGGTCATCACCGGCACCGTGGTGCCCGACGACACCAGTGCCGGTGCCGACGTGTTGGTCGCGGCTGTGCAGCAGGCGACCGACGGCGTGATCGACCCGGGATTTTCGATGGATTCCGCCTGGCGCGGAGCCCTGCCACCGGACGGCGGCTTCGGCCATCTCGACGATGTGCCGGCCCGGGTGCTCGTGGGGCTCGCGCAACGCGGCGTGGCACTGGCCAAGGAGCACGGCAGCAGTCACGGCCCGCCGAGTTCGTTGCTCGAACAGGAGGTTCTGCACGTCGCGGGCGAGAACGACGACGTCTCGATCTCGATGCGGACGGTATTCGCTTTGACCGCAATGGGTTTCGTGCCGCACAGTGGCAGCGACCCGTTGACCGTCGACGTCGACCCGGATCGGATCGCGCCCGACGAGGTGGTTCGTGTGCGGGTGTCGAAGGTCTGGCTACGTCTCGATGCCCGCTACGGCTCCGTCTTCGCTCGTCGCGCGGGACAACAGTTGTCGCTCACCGTCGAGCGTTAGACGAGCCACGCAGCGGCGTTCGCCGGAAGCCTGCCGTCCACCAACGGCGCACTGGCCAGCAGTAACTCGCCGGGAGGCAGCGGGATCGACTCGTCCGACGCGTTCAAGGCGCAGATCAGGCCACCGCGTCGACGAAATGCCAGGCAGCCGGGAGGAGATCCGTACCAGTCGACTCCGCTACCGGTGAATTCCGGACGTAGAGCCCGCAGCTCGAACGCCGTCCGATAGAGGCTCAGCATCGAATCGACGTCTTCGAGTTGCGCCTCGGCGGTGTACCCGTCCCATTCGGGCGGCATCGGCAACCAGGTTCGATCGGTGGAGGAGAACCCGAACGGTGGTGTGTGCCCCTCCCACGGCATCGGCACTCGGCAGCCGTCGCGGCCACGCTCGGCGTGCCCGGATCGCTCCCACACCGGGTCCTGCAACGCACTGTCGGGCAGTTGTACGTTCGGCAGCCCCAGTTCGGCACCGTTGTACACGAAAATCGTTCCGGGAAGGGCTAATTCGACGAGGATCATGGCGCGCGAACGCGCCCGACCGAGGTCCCCACCGCCGTACCGGGTGACCTCACGCTCGACGTCGTGATTCGACAGCGTCCACGTCGGAGTTCCGTCGACCAGTTCTACTGCGGCAACGGAATTGGAGATGGCATCGCGGATGGTTGCGGCGTCGAAATCGACACTGGCCAGCCGGAAGTTGAAACCCAGGTGCAACTCGTCGGGCCTGATGTACTCGGAGAAGCGCACGTTGTCCTGCACCCAGATCTCGCCCACGGTCACCGCTTCGGGGAATTCGTCCATGACGGCTCTGATGCGTCGATGCAGGTCGTGGACCCGAGGATTGTTGAACCGGGGATCGTCGTCGTCGTTCTTCATCAACGCGTTGAGTTCGAGACTCATGTCGGCCAGGTCGACGGGTTTGGCCATACCGTGTGCCACATCGAGCCGGAAGCCGTCGACGCCGCGGGAAAGCCAGAATCTCAGGGTGCGCGCGAAGTCGTCGAACACCTCCGGGTTGTTCCAGTTCAGATCCGGCTGCTCGGGCGCGAAGATGTGCAGGTACCACTGGCCGGGGGATCCGTCGGGCTCGGTGATCCGGGTCCAGGCCGGGCCACCGAAGATGCTCGGCCAGTTGTTCGGCGGCTGCGCACCGTCGTCACCACGTCCGTCTCGAAAGATGTAGCGGGCACGCTCGGCACTACCGCGGGCCGCGGTCAGGGCAGATCGGAACCACGGGTGCTCGCTGCTGGTGTGATTGGGCACCAGGTCCATCGTGACCTTTATGTCGCGCGCATGAGCTTCGTCGACCAATGCGTCGAAGATCTCCAGGTTGCCGAACAGGGGGTCGATGTCACGGGGATCCGACACGTCGTACCCGTGATCGGCCATGGGCGACCGGGTGATGGGTCCGATCCAGACTGCGTCGATTCCCAGCAGCTCCAGGTAGCCGAGCTTGTCGCGAATTCCGTCGAGGTCACCGATGCCGTCACCGTTGGAGTCCGCGAACGAGCGGGGATAGATCTGGTAGAAGACGGCGTCCTGCCACCACAACAGCTCGGAGCTTTCGATCGGATCGGTCACAAGGGGCAATAGTGCCAAACGATCGGCCACGGAACGATTCAGGGGCGTTGGGGCATGACAGGAGGCAACCTCGTACGTCAACGAACAGTAAAGCTTTGTGCTCATTCACATGACCGACTCGTGCCGGTTCGTTGGGAAAGTGTTGTATGTTCTGCTCCTGGAACCAGTAGCGGCGGAAGCCGCGCCCGACGGTGAGGACGCGACGGAAACCATGATCACTTCGACCATCGAAGCCGTACGACTCGGCGATATCGCGCTCGATGACAGCCCCATCGAGCCGACCTGGATTCTCGAAGGAAGCCCGCAGGCTCGCCTCGCCGAGTGGTCGAAGAGCATCGACGGCACCACCACCACCAACGTGTGGGACTGCACGGCAGGACGCTTCCGGTGGTACTTCGCCGTCGACGAGATCGTGCACATCATGGACGGTTCGGTGACCGTCTCGAGTGAGGATCACGCACCGCGCACCCTGCTTCCCGGCGATGCCGCACTGTTCCGTGCGGGCACCTGGTCGGAGTGGCACGTGGAGAGCTACGTACGCAAGCACGCCATCCTGCGCCAGCACCTACCCGCTCCCATGAGCTTCGCGCTCAAGGTGGCCGGCTCCGTTCGCGCGCGGGTGGGCAAGCTCAAGGTCGCCGTCGGCGGCAAGAGCCCGCAGCGCGTCGGATCGCTGTAGCCCGCTGCGCTGTCGGGGCCGTCAGATCGCCGAGTTCATCATCGAATTGGCGGCCATCTCCATGTAGTCGATCAACTGGGCTCGGTGTGCGGAGTCCATGACCTCGGGGGCGATCGACGCGATCGCGATGTGCATGCAGCGCAGCCACGCGTCTCGCTCCATCGGTCCGATCCGAAACGGGTTGTGGCGCATGCGAAGTCGAGGATGGCCGCGCTCGTCGGAGTAGGTTCGCGGCCCGCCCCAGTACTGCTCGAGAAACATCCGCATCCGCCGTTCGGCCGGTGCCAGATCCTCCTCGGGGTACAACGGCCGCACTATCTCGTCCTTGGCGACTTCCTCGTAGAACTTCGCCGTGAGTGACCGGAACGTCTCGGCACCGCCTACCGCGTCGTAGAACGTCTGCTGCGGTTCGGTCATCACACTCTCTCTTCTGGGGTCGTCGGCGGGCTCCGGTCGGCGTCGCTACCGACCATTGTCCCTCAGGAGCCGGGCTCGGCTGCGACCCCACCCGGGCGTCCCAGTGCATAGGGTGCCTTGATGCCGGCGTCGACGAAGGCCTCGAGGATGTCCTTGTGAATGCGGCGCTGGACGGCCCATTGGCGTCCTGGCCGCGTCTTGATCGTGATGCGGATGGTGACGGTGTCGGCGCTGACACCGTTGACTCCGAGCATTTCGGGTGGTTCGAGAATGTCGTTCTCGAAGTCGCCGGACTTCACCGACTCCAGAGTGGTGCGTTCGGCCACCTCGCAGGCTTCTTCGATGTTCGCGGTGTGCGAGACGGGCAGATCCAGAACCGCCACCGCGAAGCCCTGGCTCATGTTCCCCACACGCAGTACTTCGCCGTTACGGCAGTACCAGACCGTGCCGTTGATATCTCTGATCGTCGTCACACGTAGACCCACGCTCTCGACGGTTCCGGTGGCCTCGCCGAGGTCGACGACATCGCCCACTCCGTATTGATCCTCCAGCAGCATGAAGATGCCGGACAGGAAGTCTCGTACCAGGTTCTGGGCACCGAAGCCGAGGGCTACGCCGACGATCCCCGCGGACGCGATGAACGGTGCGACGTTGATGCCGATGACATCGAGAACCGAGAGCAGGAACCAGGTCAGGATCATGACCGACACTGCCGACTTGAGCACCGAGCCGATCGTGTTGGCCCGTTGTTTCCGACGTTCGTTGAGAATCGCGCCTTGGACGGTGCTCGACGATCGGTCGCGGAGCGGTCGTAGCAGCATCGGAGACTTGCCGACCTCGTTGCGGGTGAAGCGGGCGATCATTCTGTGCAGAACGAGGCGTAACACGATGGCGAGGGCCAGATAGCCGAGAATCTGCAGCGGACGATCGACCAACCAGTCGCGTCCGGTCTCCGTCAGCTCGAACGCTCGGGTGTCGAGATCTCGCAACAGCGACGGTTCGGAGAGGGACGATGCGGACAGGAAGGTTGATACAGACACCCGAAAAGTCTACGGAGACGCAGAAATCTTGCCAGTCACGCAGCGCATGGAGCCGTCGTTCGTCGTTCGTGAACGCGAGGATGCGAGATGTTCACCGATCGGCAACAGAAAATGCCGGGAAAAAGGCTGTGCGAGGAGGGTGCATTCGTGTTCCACTGTGACTCGTGTTCCACGCAAGCCATGCGCGGGCGCCGACTGTTTCTGGAGCAACGCATGAAGAACTCGCAACACCGCCATCGACAACTCCCGCCCACTGAGGGCCGCACCACGCACGACCAGCGTGAGACGGCCTCGGGGGCTTCTCCGCTGCGTGTGGTGCCGACGGCCCACAGTGCCACGGGCGACGACGCCGTACCGGCGTGGGTCAAGCGCCGTGTGCTGCTCCTCAATGCCACATTCGAACCACTGACCGCGCTTCCGATGCGCCGGGCGGTGGTTCTTCTCGTTTGTGGGAAGGCCGACGTGGTGCACGACGATCCGGAGGGGCCGTTCATCCGGTCGGCCGACCGCTCTGTGCAGGTGCCGTCGGTGATCAGACTGCGGACGTTCGTCCGTGTTCCGTATCGAGCCCGGGTACCCATGACACGACAGGCGCTGATGCACCGCGATCGGTTCCGGTGCGCATACTGCGGAAGCAAGGCCGAGACCGTCGACCACGTGGTTCCGCGTAGCCGCGGAGGTGGCCACTCGTGGGAGAACTGTGTCGCCTGCTGCGCCTCGTGCAACCATCGCAAGGCGGACAAACTGCTCAGCGAGATCGGCTGGACGTTGCGCGCCCAGTTGGTGCCGCCGAAGGGTCCGCACTGGCGACTGTTGGCGACGACGAAGGAGCTGGATCCCAGTTGGCTCGCGTACCTCGGTGAGGGCGCTGCCTGACTCGGGCGCGCCTGCACTTTTCGGTCACAACACCGGCCCCGACGTGGTCCGACGCGCAATTGTCGACTAACGTCACACCCTGTGAGCATTTTTGAGACCACGCTGATATTCGGGGTGATTCCGGTTGCGGTGATCGGACTCCTCGGCGCGTTGTCCTACTTGACCGACAAGCAGCCCGGTATGGACGTTCCGCCCTACCGACTGACGGACGAGTGGACGCGCGAGCCATTGCTGTGGACTGCTACGGACGAGGTGACTCCTTTCGGAGGTCATGGTTCGCACGGTGCCGACACAGCCGACTCGATCGGAGGTTCCGCAAGTGGCAAGTGGTGAACTCGTCCGCAGTGACGTCAGAGAAGAAGACCTGCCCGTGGGTGCTGCCCTCACCGCGAGCGGCCGCATCTCGGCTGCTCACGAATTCGGGACGACCAATCCCGAGCACCTGCCGTTCGCGACGCAGGACCTGGTTGCACTCGACGATGCACTCACGCAGGCGATTCGACAGACCAAGATCCGGTTCAACGTCTACATCGGTGATCTCGGCGTCGATCCCGCTGCGGGTGCGGATTCGGTGTTCCCCGGTACACCCGATGCCATCCGTTCGGTCCTGATCGCCGTCGACCCCAATCGGCATGCTCTCGAGATCCGCACCGGCAGGCGAGTGTCCAACCGTGCGACCGACCGGGTTGCACAGTTGGGTGTCACCGCCGCGCTCGGTCCGTTCCGCGACGGCAATCTCATCGACGGTCTGGTCACGGCCGTCCGGGTGATGACCGCGTCCATCCTCAGCCCGTAACTCTCCACCTCCAAACCGCGCTTCCACGACGAGGGCCGGTTGTCCACCTCGCGGTGGGCAACCGGCCCTCGTCGTCTGTGCCGTCCAGATCAGCTCGCGTCGAACTCCCGCGCAGCGAGAGCCCGGACTACGCCGGCCCGTCCCTCGATCACCAATCGCCGAAGGGCGGGCGGCAGATCACCGTCCAGGAACCCGTCCGCGGCGGCCAGCGACTGCTCACTGATCGACCAGGACGGATACAGCCCGATCACCACGGTCTGCGCGACCTCGCTCGAACGGCGCGCCCAGACACCTTCGACAGCGTCGAAGTAGCGGGCGACGTAGGGTTCGAGCAGCTCGCCCTGACCTGGGCCGGCGAAGCCGCCGATGATCGAGCGCGCCGTGATGTTGGGAACTGCGTCGTCGTCGACGACTGTCGTCCAGGCCTGCTCCTTGACCTCCGCGCTCGGGCGTGCGGCACGTGCCGCCGCAGCCGACCGGGCTCCGGCGGCAGTGTTGTCCCTGCCCGCCTCGGCGTCGATCACCGGCGAGTCCAGGCCGTCGGCGTCGATCGCCCCGGCACCGGCCAGGGCAGTGACGATGCGCCACCGCAGATCGGTGTCGACTCCCAGACCGGACAGACCCTGGCCGTCGATGTCACCGTCGAGCAGAGCCTTGAGCACGTCGATGTGGCGATCGCCGAGTTCGATGCCGGTGAGGGCGTTGACGAAGGCCAACTGGTGATCCGAGCCTGCCTCGGCCCCGCGGGCCAGCTCGAGCAGAGCGTCGGCGAACTCGGGGGTACCGTGTTCGGCTGCCCACGCCGGATCGGCGTAGCTGGTGATGGCGGTCTGCGCTTGAAGCAGAAGACGTTGCACCACACCCACTTCCGTCTCACCGCCGATTCCGCGCTGGACGAGGGCAACGAAGTCTCGCGCTTTCATCTCGGCGGATCGAGTCATTTCCCAGGCCGCCGACCACGCAAGGGTGCGGGGGAGTGGTTCGGCGATGTCGCCGATTCGGGAAAGCAGGACCTCGAGTGAATCCGGGTCGAGACGCACCGCGCAGTACGTAAGGTCGTCGTCGTTGACCAGAACGAGCTTGCCGCGCGAGACACCCACCAGCGCGTCGACAGTCGTCGATTCGGCGGCATCGAGGTCGAGTTCGACGCGGTCGGTGCGCACCAGCTTGCCGTCGACGTCGTCGTAGATGCCGACCGCGATGCGGTGTACGCGATGCTCGCCCGCACCCGGGGCCGCACCGGTCTGCAGCACCGAGAAGCGGGTGAACTTGCCGTCGGCGTCGACGTCGAAATCCGGGCTCAGGGTGTTCAGGCCGGTGGTGCGCAGCCACTGGGTGCCCCAATCGGACAGATCGCGTCCCGACGACTTCTCCAGTGCAGCAAGGAGATCCGAGAACGTAGCGTTGCCGAAGGCGTGATCGACGAAATACGCCCGCAAGCCGGCGAGGAAGTCCTCCTTACCGACGTACGCCACCAGTTGCTTGAGCACACTGGCGCCCTTGGCGTAGGTGATGCCGTCGAAGTTGACCTCCACGGCCGCGAGATCGGGAATGTCGGCGGCGATGGGATGCGTCGACGGCAGCTGGTCCTGGCGGTACGCCCAGGCCTTCTCGACGTTGGCGAAGGTGGTCCACGCGTTGGTGTACTCGGTTGCCTCGGATTGGCACAGCACCGAAGCGAACGTCGCGAACGACTCGTTCAGCCACAGGTCGTCCCACCACGTCATGGTCACCAGGTCGCCGAACCACATGTGTGCCATCTCGTGCAGCACGGTCTCGGCGCGCCGCTCGTACGAGGCGCGTGTCACCTTGGACCGGAAGACGTAGTCCTCGAGGTACGTGACGGCACCGGCATTCTCCATCGCGCCGGCATTGAACTCGGGCACGAACAGCTGGTCGTACTTTCCGAAGGCATAGGGAGTGCCGAAGTTCTCGTGGTAGAAACCGAAGCCCTGCTTGGTCTCGGTGAACAGGCGCTCCGCGTCCATGTGCTCGGCAAGCGATGCGCGGCAATAGATTCCGAGGGGAATGGTGCCGTGGTCGTCGGTGTACGAGTCGGTCCACTCCGAGTACGGCCCGGCGATCAGCGCGACGAGGTAGGTGCTCATCGACGGGGTCGTGTCGAACACGTGCTCGCCCGCTGCAGGCTCGGCGGCGTGCGCAGCATTGGAGATGACGGCCCAGCTCTCCGGCGCGGTGACCTTCACATCGAAGGTGGCCTTGAGATCGGGCTGATCGAAGCAGGCGAACATGCGCTTGGCATCGGCGGTCTCGAACTGCGAGTACAGGTAGACCGAATCGTCGGACGGGTCGACGAAGCGGTGCAGACCTTCTCCGGTGTGCGAGTACACGCAGTCGGCGTCGATGACGAGCTCGTTGTGCTCGGCCAGATTCTCGAGCGCCAGGCCCGTCGACTCGTCGTAGTTCGCGGTATCGAGACCGGTGCCGTTGAGCGTCGCGGAGCGGATCGTGCTCGCGATGATGTCCACGAAAGTCGACGCCCCGGCGGTGGCCGCGAACGTGATGGTGGTGAGCGAGCGGAAAGTCTTCTCGCCCGGATTGCCCTCGCCGTCGGTGAGATCGAGAACGATCGCGTACTTCGTTTCCCCGATGATCGCCGAACGTTCGGAGGCTTGGTCACGCGTCAGGTTGGGAGCAACCACTTCAGTCGACACCTCTTCGTGTAGTTATGGATAGTGCCGTCCATCCCATCACGTCACGCGTACCCCGCGCTGGCCGACGGGCCGTGTGGAATGTCTGCGCGGTGGGCGGTTGTTACGCAGTGAAGAGATGTTGACCTCGACTTCCAAGGAGTAGGACAGTGGCCGGTTCAGGACAGAAAGACACTGCGGATTTTTGGTTCGACCCACTGTGCCCGTGGTGTTGGATCACCTCGCGGTGGATTCTCGAAGTGCAGCAGGTGCGAGACATCGATGTGAACTTCCACGTCATGAGCCTGGCAGTACTCAACGAGGGCCGCGATCTGCCCGAGGAGTACGCCGCGATGATGAAGAAGGCCTGGGGTCCGGTTCGCGTTGCGATCGCCGCAGCCAAGCTGAAGGGTGACGAAATCCTCGACCCGTTGTACGCGGCCATGGGAACGCGAATTCACAACGAGGGCAACAAGGATTTCGACGTCGTGATCGCGGAGTCGTTGGCGGAACTGGACCTGCCCGGTGACCTGGCGAAGGCCGCCGAGAGCACCGACCACGACGAGGACCTGCGGACCAGCCATCACGCAGGCATGGACAAGGTCGGACCCGATGTCGGCACCCCGACCATCCACGTCAACGGCGTGGCCTTCTTCGGCCCTGTGCTGTCCCGAATCCCACGTGGCGAAGAGGCAGGCAAACTGTGGGACGCATCGGTGATCTTCGCGTCGTACCCGCACTTCTTCGAGCTCAAGCGCAGCCGCAACGAGGACCCGCAGTTCGACTGATCGCGCTTCCCCTCGTGCGTGGAACTCGTAGTAGGAGTATAGATTTCACGCACGGGGGCGCTAGGCCACGATTCGATCCTTGCCGTCCGCGGTGCCGAACGTCAGATGCTCGCCGAGGTGGAAGCGTCGCGCCGACCACGCCGCTGCGGCCGCATCGAGGAAGTCGTCGACGGCGGGTCCGGGTGGTAGATCGGCCAGGTCGGCGTGTTCGCTCCATCGCATCAGGGCGGCCAGCCGTTGTCCGACACCACGGCCGCTCTTCTTCGACGAGAAGACCGTTTTCGGTGACATGGCCCGGAACGAGCATTCGGGATGTACCTCGACGTACCTGTCCCGATCGAAGTCCGCATCCCGCCACGCCTTCACGGACGGCAGGATGTGCCACGTCTGCTTGCTGATCGCTTTGCCGGTGATCGCCCGCGAGATCGAGCACGCCTGGTCGTACGACGCGGCGTCGAGTACGTCGACGACAGGTGTGTGAAATATCGAGCTGCGTGCCGGGCCCAGGAACGCCTTCGCCTCCAGTTCGCTGACGCGATAGCCCTGCTCGGGCAACGACAGCGGCATGTCGACGCCCACCCGAGCGCAGTCCCGTGTCACCTCGAGCACCTCCGTCACCGACGCGCACGCGGTCCACGTCAACGTCGTCTCGGCCAGAACCGCGACCACCCACGCGCCTTTCGCGCCGTCCACACCGGCGAATTTCTTGGCTTCGGAGTTCACCTGTCAGACTCTAGGCATGCGCGTATACCTGGGTGCCGACCACGCCGGCCTCGAGTTCAAGAATCAGATCATCGAACACCTGACGGCGACCGGGCACGAGCCCGTCGACTGCGGTGCCTTCGACTACGACCCCGTCGACGACTACCCGGCATTCTGCATCGACGCAGCACGTCGCGTCGTCGCCGACCCGGGTAGCCGCGGCCTGGTGCTCGGCGGTTCCGGCAACGGCGAGCAGATCGCTGCCAACAAGGTGCCGGGCGCTCGCTGCGCGCTGGCGTGGAGCGTCGAGACCGCCAAGCTGGCCCGCGAGCACAACGACGCTCAGCTCATCGGCATCGGTGGCCGCATGCACACCCTCCCCGAGGCCCTCGCCATCGTCGACGCCTTCCTCGGCACTCCGTTCTCGGGCGAGGAGCGCCACCAGCGCCGCGTCGACATCCTGTCCGAGTACGAACGCAGCGGCGAGGCACCCGTCGTGCCGGGAAAGCCCGAGTAGGTGCCCGAGGGGCACACTCTGCACCGACTGGCTCGGTTGCATCAACGTCGGTTCGGCGGGGCACCGGTCGAGGCGAGCAGTCCGCAGGGGCGCTTCACCTCCGGTGCCGCGCTGATCGACGGTCTCGTACTGGAGAAGGCCGAGGCCTGGGGCAAGCATCTGCTGCACCGATACGAGTCGGATCTGATCGTGCACATCCACCTCGGCCTGTACGGGAAGTTCACCGAACAATCGGTGCCGCTGAACGATCCGGTGGGTGCCGTGCGGTTGCGCATGGTGGGGGAGAAGTACGGAACCGACCTGCGCGGACCCACCGCCTGCGAGATCTACACCGAGGAGCAGGTCGACGCCCTGGTGGCGCGCCTGGGACCGGACCCCCTGCGCAAGGACGCGGACCCGGACGGGGCTTGGGCACGAATCTCCAAGTCGCGCACGGCAATCGGAACCTTGCTGATGGATCAGAAGGTGCTCGCCGGCGTCGGAAACGTCTACCGCGCCGAAATTCTGTTCCGGCACGAGATCAACCCGATGCGACCGGGCAAGGACCTCGATCGAGCAGAATGGGACGCGATCTGGCTCGACCTCGTGGAACTGATGAAGATCGGTGTTCGACGCGGTCGCATCATCACCATCCGGCCCGAGGACGATCACGGCGACACCTACGGTGCTCGGCGACCGCGCTCGTACGTCTACCGCAGGCAGGGATATCCTTGCCGGGTGTGCGGAGCAGACATCCTGCACTCGGTGATGCAGGCGCGAAACCTGTTCTGGTGCCCGGTCTGTCAGGCGACCTGAGCGATTCAGAAGCCGAAATCGCCCAAGCCGCCGCCGATGTCGTCCCCGCCCCCGCTGTAGTCGTCCCCGCCCCCGCTGTAGTCGTCCCCGCCCCCGCTGTAATCGTCGCCGCTACCGCCGTCCGAACCGTCGGCCCCCGTCTCGCCGCCGGCCGCGGTCTCGGCCGGAACGCCGGCCATGCCGGAGAACATCGCCGAGAACAGGAACATCGATCCCATTCCCCATGCACCGGCGACGAGGGCGGGACGCCACCACGGCTCGGAGTACCAGCCCGCGGGCACCGGCCGGCCCGCGACACGGCCACCCGGGTAGTAGTTGGGGGTGCGATCGGACGGATCCGGTGATGCCGCGATCTCACGGCCCTCGAAGTCGACCTTGCGTTCCTCGGTGACGCGCCCTGCCTGTTGCTGGCCGTCGATGCCCTGCACCTCCGGGCCGGGATCCATGCCCATGGCCAGTCGTGCGGCGCGGATGTAATAGAGGCCCTCGAGCGCGGTCTGTTTGGCCAGTCTGGCTTGTTCGGGGGTGGTGGCCTGGTCGATCTGTGAACCGGCAGCGATGTTGCGTTCGGATGCATCGGCCAGGGCCTGCTTGGACGGTGTGTCGGTACCGATCAGGTTGTAGACCTGACCGCCGAGGCGTTCGATCGACTGGCGGGCATCGGCCTTGGCGTCGGCCAGCGCGGTTTCGGCAGCCGCAGCCGAGTTCTTCTTGCTGCGCAGGACCAACAGGGCCACTGCGGCGACGACGATGACGATCAGGATTATTTCCACTGCGGGCCTTCCGCCGACGGTGCATGCCCGGTTCTACGGACAATTCGGACACCGTCCAGAGTACGCGGACACGAAAAAGCCCCGCACTGACAGTGCGGGGCTTCTCGATGGAGCCGATGACGAGAATCGAACTCGCGTAGCCTGTTTGGAAGACAGGGGCTCTACCATTGAGCTACATCGGCGTGCAAACAACAGTCGTGGGATCGCCAGTTCCGTCGCCTGCGTTTCAAGACTGTACCCAACGCCGACGCAGGATTCCAAACCGGCCCGCCGCGACCGGTTCCGCCGAACGTCATCGGTGGGGCGCCCATGGGGGGCTACTATCGGTTGCTGTTCAATGGTGTGGGTACGACGGGGTGTGGCGCAGCTTGGTAGCGCATCCGCTTTGGGAGCGGAGGGTCGCAGGTTCAATTCCTGTCACCCCGACAAATGAGGGCCGCAGGCACGGTTCGCCGTGTTCGCGGCGAGCGAGGTAAGACCGCAAGCCAGCACCGTAAGCACCACCAGCAAGCAAGAATTACCAAAAGGAGCATGTTCCGTGAAGAGCACCGTCGAGCAGCTGAGCCCGACGCGAGTCCGTATCAACGTTGAGGTGCCCTTCGAGGAGCTCAAGCCTGATTTCGACCGCGCGTACAAGGCTTTGGCTCAGCAGATCCGCCTCCCCGGCTTCCGTCCCGGCAAGGCTCCGGCCAAGTTGCTCGAAGCGCGCGTCGGCCGCGGGGCAGTTCTCGAGCAGGTCGTCAACGACGCTCTTCCCGCCCGCTACTCCGAGGCCGTGACCAACGAGAAGGTCAAGGTCATCGGCCAGCCCGAGATCGAGATCACCAAGATCGAGGACGGCACCGAGCTCACGTTCACCGCCGAGGTCGACGTCCGTCCCGAGATCGATCTGCCCGACTACTCGACCATCAGCGTCGTCGTCGATCCGCTCGAGATCAAGGACGAGGCCGTCGACGAGCAGCTGCAGTCGCTGCGCCAGCGTTTCGGCACCCTGACCGGTGTCGATCGTCCCGTCCAGTCGGGCGACTTCGTCTCGATCGATCTCTCGGCCACCGTCGACGGCGAGAACGTCGAAGAGGCAACCGCGAGCGGACTGTCCCACGAGGTCGGCTCCGGCCAGCTCATCGACGGACTCGACGACGCGATCATCGGCGTCTCCGCGGACGAGTCGAAGGAGTTCACCTCGACCCTGGTCGCCGGTGAGTACGCAGGCAAGGAAGCCGTCGTCACCGTCAAGGTCGTGTCCGTCAAGGAGCGCGAGCTGCCCGAGGCCGACGACGAGTTCGCCCAGCTGGCCAGCGAGTTCGACACGTTCGACGAACTGCTCGCCGATCTGAAGACGCGCGTCGAGCGAGTCGCGAAGGTCGAGCAGGCCGGTCAGATCCGCGACAAGGTGCTCGAGACCCTGCTCGACACGCTCGAGATTCCGGCTCCCGAGGCCGTCGTCAAGGCCGAGGTCGATTCCCAGGTGCACGAGGCCATCCACGGTCTCGACCACAACGAGGAAGCACTGGCCGAGCTGCTCGAGTCGCAGGGTTCGAGCCGCGAGGAATTCGACAAGGACGTCAGGGAAGGTGCCGAGAAGTCGGTACGTACCCAGCTCCTTCTCGATGCGATCGCCGAGGCCGAGAACACGCAGGTCGGGCAGGAAGAGCTCACCGAGCGGATCATCTTCCAGGCGCAGCGCTACGGCATGCCGCCCGAGCAGTTCATTCAGCAGGTGCAGCAGGCCAACCAGCTCGGTGCCGTGTTCGCCGATGTCAAGCGCGGTAAGGCGCTGGCTTCGGTCGTCGAGCGTGTCACCGTGACCGACACCACCGGCGCGACCGTCGACACCGCAGAGCTGTTCGGCAGCCCCGCCGATGCTCCCGACGAGGTCGAAGCAGCAGATTCTTCCGAGGGCGAACAAGAGAAGTAACGCTCACAGCGAACGACGGCGGTTCCGGGACTCCGGAGCCGCCGTCTTTCGTTAGTGTCTGTGTCAGGAACCAACGATTTGTTATGGAAAAGGCAGGTACCGTGACTGTTCAGAATCCGGCGGCTTCGCACCAGCAGAGTCCCGTCATGACTTCGGCTGCAGCAGGGCTGAATCTCAGCGACTCCGTGTACGAGCGTCTGCTTCAAAACCGCATCATTTTCCTCGGTACCCAGGTCGACGACGACATCGCCAACAAGTTGTGCGCTCAGATCCTGCTGCTTTCGGCCGAGGACCCCACTCGCGACATCGCGCTGTACATCAACTCGCCCGGTGGCTCGGTCACCGCGGGTATGGCCATTTTCGACACGATGGAATTCGCCGAGTGCGACATCGCGACCTACGGAATGGGTCTGGCGGCCTCGATGGGTCAGTTCCTGCTCTCGGCCGGTGCCAAGGGCAAGCGTTACGCCCTGCCGCACGCGCGCATCATGATGCACCAGCCCTCGGCCGGTATCGGCGGCAGCGCCTCCGACATCGCCATCATGGCCGAGCAGTTCGCGCACACCAAGCGCGAGATGGCAGAGCTGATCGCCCTGCACACGGGTCAGACCGTCGAGCAGATCACCGAAGACTCCGATCGTGACCGCTGGTTCACGGCGCAGGCCGCCAAGGAATACGGGTTCGTGGATCACGTCGTCAGCCGTGCGCGGCAGGCCGGCGGAATCGGCGAGTAATTCGGCCGCTCCCGGCGACCCTCGATCACTTACATCTTGGAGAAACGATGACAAACCTGTTCGACCCCAATCAGCTGCCGTCCTCCCGATACATCCTGCCCTCCTTCGTCGAGCACTCCAGCTACGGCGTGAAGGAATCGAACCCGTACAACAAGCTGTTCGAGGAGCGCATCATCTTCCTCGGCGTCCAGGTCGACGACGCGTCCGCCAACGACGTCATGGCGCAGCTGCTGGTGCTCGAGGGCCTCGATCCCGATCGAGACATCACGATGTACATCAACTCGCCCGGTGGATCGTTCACCTCGTTGATGGCGATCTACGACACGATGCAGTACGTCCGTGCCGATGTCGCGACCGTCTGCCTCGGCCAGGCTGCGTCTGCCGCGGCCGTCCTGCTCGCCGCCGGCACTCCCGGTAAGCGTGCAGCACTGCCCAACGCACGCGTGCTGATTCATCAGCCTTCGAGCGGTGGAATTCAGGGCCAGGTGTCCGACCTGGAGATCCAGGCCGCCGAGATCGAGCGCATGCGTCGACTCATGGAGACCACCCTCGGCCGCCACACCGGCAAGGATCCCGACGTCATCCGCAAGGACACCGATCGCGACAAGATCCTCACCGCGGAACAGGCCAAGGACTACGGGATCATCGACACCGTGTTCGAGTACCGCAAGCTCTCTGCCCAGAAGTAGCAGAGCGACCACCACCGGTCGGACCGTGTAGGTCCGGCAGAAGAATCCGACGCCGGGTGTGAGTGCAGAACTCCACCCGGCGGTCGCGATCGGCGACCCGAATGGCGCAATCGGTGAAATCGGGTGGCGAATCACCGGAAACAACCCGCCCATGTTCGGCGAACACGGGTACCGTCGCATCCAAGAACTCGGTCGACCGAAGTCGGCATGACGACAGACCGAGAAGTAGCCCACGAAGGTTTCGGCCACACCCGGTCGGCGTGGGTCGTACGCGGACAAGGAAGTAGGAACCTCCGAATGGCACGCATCGGTGACGGTGGCGATCTGCTGAAGTGCTCCTTCTGCGGTAAGAGCCAGAAGCAGGTCAAGAAGCTCATCGCTGGACCAGGGGTGTACATCTGCGACGAGTGCATCGACCTGTGCAACGAGATCATCGAAGAGGAATTGGCCGAATCGAGCGAAGTCAAGCTCGACGACCTCCCCAAGCCCTCCGAGATCAAGGATTTTCTCGAGAACTACGTGATCGGTCAGGACGCTGCCAAGCGCACGTTGGCCGTTGCGGTCTACAACCACTACAAGCGCATCCAGGCCGGTGACAAGGCGCGCGACGTGCGCGGCGAATCCGTCGAACTGGCGAAGTCGAACATCCTGATGCTCGGACCGACGGGGTGCGGAAAGACGTACCTCGCGCAGACCCTGGCGAAGATGCTCAACGTGCCCTTCGCCATCGCCGACGCCACCGCCCTCACCGAGGCCGGATACGTGGGCGAGGATGTCGAGAACATCCTGCTCAAACTGATCCAGGCCGCGGACTACGACGTCAAGCGCGCCGAGACCGGCATCATCTACATCGACGAGGTCGACAAGATCGCTCGCAAGAGCGAGAACCCGTCGATCACGCGCGACGTGTCCGGCGAAGGCGTGCAGCAGGCGCTGCTCAAGATCCTGGAAGGAACACAGGCCAGCGTGCCGCCGCAGGGCGGTCGTAAGCATCCGCACCAGGAGTTCATCCAGATCGACACCACCAACGTGCTCTTCATCGTGGCCGGTGCGTTCGCCGGACTGGAGAAGATCGTGTCCGATCGGGTCGGCAAGCGTGGGCTCGGATTCGGAGCCGAGGTTCGCTCCAAGGCCGAGATCGACACCCAGGATCACTTCGCCGAGGTCATGCCCGAGGATCTGATCAAGTTCGGTCTGATTCCCGAGTTCATCGGTCGACTGCCGATGATCGCGTCGGTGACGAACCTGGACAAGGAATCGCTCGTGACGATTCTGTCGGAGCCGAAGAACGCGCTGGTCAAGCAGTACCGACGCCTGTTCGACATGGATGGCGTCGAGCTCGAGTTCACCACCGAGGCCCTCGAAGCAATTGCCGACCAGGCGATTCTCCGCGGAACCGGTGCCCGTGGACTGCGCGCCATCATGGAGGAAGTTCTGCTGCCGGTGATGTACGACATCCCGAGCCGCGACGACGTCGAGAAGGTCGTCGTGACTGCCGAGACGGTGAACGACAACGTGCTGCCGACCATCGTGCCGCGCAAGCCCGAGCGTCCGGAGCGCCGCGACAAGTCCGCCTGATACGGCCGATCGACCTGCTGGACAACGACGAATCCCCGACCTCATCCGCGAGGTCGGGGATTTTTCGTTCTCGTCGTAGTCAGCCGATGATCACGGCATGCGCACCGGGGGCGTCGGTCACGGCGGGAAATCGGCTCGATACCACCGGGTCGTGGCCGGGTACGAAAATGCCGGGGTCGGCGGCGAGCTCACGGATGCGATCGAAGGCCCCGTACATGTCCGGCAGCGCGTGCAGGATCGCGAAGGGGCTGTCGTCCTCGATGTTCTCGTAGAAATGACTGGCGTCCGAGGCCAACACCACTGGGCCGCGGTCGGTGTGCACTCTGACCACTTGCATGCCTGCGGTGTGTCCGCCGACGGCGTGTACCGACAGCCCTGGGAACAGGTCGAGATCGCCGTCGACGAGGTCGAGCCGAGTGCCGCGATCGGCGGTTCGGATGTGCTCGGTGTCGGCCTGCGAGTGCAACCACTGTTCTCGGGTGATACGGGCGGCCCACGGCCCGGTCCAGTATTCGAGTTCTCGGCGCTGCACCACGTATCGCGCAGACGGGAGATCCGCGACGACCCCGGTGTGGTCGTAGTGCAGGTGGGTCAGGATGCAGGTGTCGATGTGATCCGGTGTAAGCCCCAGTTCGCCGAGCAGGTCGATGGGTGACCCGTGATAGTCGAGCCCGTCCATCGATTCGGCTGTGGACCGGGACATGCCGGCGTCGATCAGCACCGTCCGGGTCTTCGAGACAGCGAGCCACACGTAGTAGGCGACCGTCTGGCTTTCGGTGCTGCGCTCGTCGCGTTGGTGAAAGAGATTGCTGCGCAATGCCGTTCGACTGGCATACTGCAGGGCGAGCACCGTCCAGGTGCCCGCCGCTGCAGGTCGAAGTGCGTCGATCACGATCTCGGTCAGACCGACGCGGCGCGTGCGCTGTCGGTGGTGCGAGTCCGAAGACCGAGCTCGTCGGTGGGGGTACGGAACGTCTCCTTCGAGGTGGCGACGATGATGACGTTGATGGTGCAGAAGACCGCGGTGACGATCGCGACGGGTAGCCACGCGCCGACCTCGGCTCCGGCGATCGCTCCTGCGATGGTCGGCGCGAATCCTGCGATGGCGAAGCCGATCTGGGTTCCCAGTGCGGTTCCGGTCAGGCGAACCCGGGCCGGGAACATCTCACCGTAGAACGAGGGCCAGACGCCGCCGGTGGCGCTGTGCACGAAGCCGAACATCACGATGCCGAAGACGAAGATCAGGACGTAGTTGCCGCTCGAGATCGACCACAGGTAGCCGAACATCAGGATCGCGCAACCGATGGAGCCGAACAAGAACACCGGCTTGCGGCCGATGCGATCCGACAGGGCACCGAAGAAGGGCAATGCGAAGAGGGCGACGACGTTGGCGAGAACACCCACCCACAGCATCGGGGTGCGCTCGAGGCCGACGGTGTTGACGGCGTAGGACAGCGCGTAGACGGTGAAGATGGTGCTGACCGAGGCGATCATGGCGGCCAGCATGACGCGAACCACGGCCGGTCGATGCTCGCTGAGAAGTTCGGTCACGGGCAGGCGCTGCGGTTCGGTGGACGCCACTTCTTCCTCGAAGACCGGGGTCTCGTCGAGCGAGCGGCGGATGACGAAGGCGGCGACGACGACGAAAGCGCTGAGGAAGAACGGGATTCGCCAACCCCAGCTGAGCAGTGCTTCCTCGGGGAGCATGGCGACGGGCAGGAACACTGCGGTGGCGAGAATCTGCCCGCCCTGGGTGCCGCTGAGGGTGAAGCTGGTGAAGAATGCGCGCCTGTCGTCCGGGGCGTGTTCGAGCGTCATCGAGTTGGCTCCGGCTTGCTCACCGCCGGCCGAGAATCCCTGGCACAGGCGAAGCAGCACCAGGATGATGGGCGCGGCGATGCCGATGGATTCGTACGAGGGCAGGACACCGACGCCGAGGGTGGCGATACCCATCAGCAGGACGGTGGCGACCATGACCTTCTTGCGTCCGTAGCGATCACCGATGTGGCCGAGGACCAGTGCGCCGAGCGGCCGTGCGAGGTATCCGACGCCGAAGGTGGCCAGGGCCAGCAGGGTTCCTGTCGCCGGGTTGGAGCCCGGGAAGAACACGCGGCCGAAGACGAGTGCGGCTGCGGTGCCGTAGATGAAGAAGTCGTAGTACTCGAGGGCGCTACCGACCCATGCGGCGGTCGCCGCTTTGCGCGGGTTCGCCCCGGGGCGAAGCGGCGTCGGGTGGGAGCCAGGGGTGTGCGAATCCATCGTTCTCGTGTCTCTCTTCGTGAGGCGGGGGAGCTCGGGCGCTGGTCGACGACGCTTTCTCGGCGATCGGACCGCTAATGTACTAAATGGTTAACACCGGGTGCCCCTGAATACTGAACGTGATCCATGCCACGTGTCAACCCCCGAAGTGACGAGCCCTACCGCGCAAACGCGAAAATCAGCGAGAAGGCGAGGTCAGGAACGCGATGATCATGTCGCCGAGCATTGCGCGCAGGCGCTCTCGATGCTGGGGATCGGTGAGGTCGCGGCCGAAGAGGGCTTCGAAGGTGTATCGGTTCGACAGACGGAACACGCAGAAGCTGCTGATCGTCATGTGCACGTCGAGGGCATCGACGTCCGTGCGGAAGACCCCGTCGGCCTGTCCACGCTCGAGGATGCTCGACAGCAGCTCCGCGGCGGGATTGCCGAGGTTGCTCAATGCCTCGGATTTGGAGATGTGTTCGCCGCGGAGGATGTTCTCGGTGGAGACCAGACGGATGAAGTCGGGATTCTCCTCGTGATGGTCGAACGTCAGAGATGCGATGGCCCGAATGGCTTCGACCGGTCCCAGGCCCTCGACGTCGACGTCTCGTTCACGCTCGCGAATGCGCAGGTACGACCGTTCGAGCACGGCCTTGTACAGGCCTTCCTTGTCGGTGAAGTAGTAGTACAGCATCCGCTTCGTCGTATGCGTGCGCTCGGCGATCTCGTCGATGCGCGCCCCGGCGAAGCCCTTGTCCGCGAACTCCTCGGTGGCCACCTCGAGGATGTTGTGCCGGGTCAGGTCGCTGTTGCGTCGACGCTTGACGGTGGGTCCACTGCTGTCGTCGGACGTGTCGGTTGCGCGCGGAGCCATGGATCAACTCTATCGGCACCGATTGCGGCAAAAGGGTTGGGCGCGAGGCGGAGGCGTAGTACCGTCGAGCTAATTCACCAATTCGTACATTAGGCCCGAGGAGATCGACATGCCGGAATCCCTGCTCTGCGGACTGATCGGGACGGGCATCGGCAAGTCGCTCACTCCCGCGATGCACGAACGGGAGGGTGCCGAGCACGGGCTGACCTACCAGTACCGGATCATCGATCTGGACAGCCGTGGACTGACCGTCGAAGATCTGCCCCGTCTCGTCTCGACCGCCGCGGACCTCGGATTTCGAGGACTCAACATCACGCACCCGTGCAAGCAGCGCGTCATCTCCACTCTCGACGGGCTCTCCGAGGACGCCGCCCGACTCGGAGCCGTCAATACCGTCTTGTTCGCCGACGGCCGTGCCGTCGGCCACAACACCGACTGGTCCGGATTCGACCGCAACTTCGGTCGCGGATTACCCGGTGCCGACATCGGTGAGGTGGTGCAACTCGGTGCCGGGGGAGCAGGGGCGGCCGTTGCCTACGCGATGGCCCGACGCGGCGCAGGCAGGCTCACTCTCGTCGATGCCGATCCGCTTCGGGCGCAACGACTCCGAGATTCCCTGTCGGTGATGTTCCCGGACGTCGACATTGTCTCGGCAGGCCTCGACCGGCTCGCCGCCGTCCTCGACACCGCAACCGGCCTGGTGCACGCCACCCCGATCGGAATGGTCGAACACCCCGGATCTGCTGTGCCCGAGGCACTCCTGCATCCGCGGATGTGGGTGGCCGAGGTCGTGTATCGACCGGCCGAGACCGAGTTGCTCGCTGCCGCATCCCGAGTCGGGTGCCGAACGCTCAGCGGAACCGGAATGGCAGTGTTCCAGGCCGCCGACGCATTCGAGATATTCACCGGACGCATCGCCGACGCCGATCGAATGATCGCGCACATGAGCGCGTTGATCGCGCTGGAGGATCGCGCCGCCGCAGGTGTTCTCGCATGACGCACATCGCCACATCGGTGGCAACGGTATCGCTCAGTGGTTCGCTGGACGAGAAGATGCGTGCCATCGCCGATGCGGGATTCGACGGCTTCGAGGTGTTCGAGCCGGACTTGATCAGCTCTCCGGATCTTCCCGCGGACATCGCGAAGAAGGCAGCCGACCTCGGTCTGACCCTCGATCTGTATCAGCCCTTTCGCGACGCCGACTCGGCCGATCCGGAACAGTTCGCCCGCAACCTCGTTCGCGCCGAGCACAAATTCGACGTCATGGAACAGTTGGGGTGCGATCTGCTGTTGGTCTGTTCCTCGCCGCTGGCCGGCGCCGTCCGTGACGACGCCTTGCTGGTCGAACAGATGGCAACCCTCGCCGAGCGTGCGCATCGGCGCGGAATGCGACTGGCGTACGAGGCGTTGGCGTGGGGTGCCCACGTGAGCACCTACCGCCATGCCTGGGACATCGTCCGGCAGGTCGATCATCCCGCTCTGGGAACCTGCCTCGACAGCTTCCACATCCTGTCCCGCGGAGACGATTCCGCAGGCATTCGAGAGATCCCCGGCGAGAAGATCTTCTTCCTCCAGCTGGCCGACGCGCCGCACCTGGTGATGGACGTACTGCAGTGGAGCAGGCACCACCGGTGCTTTCCCGGGCAGGGCAGCTTCGATCTGGCGCGGTTCGGTGCCGATGTCGCTGCCTCCGGGTACTCCGGCCCGTGGTCGCTCGAAATCTTCAACGACGTCTTCCGGCACTCCGACACCGGCCGCACGGCATCCGACGCGCATCGGTCGCTGCTGTACCTCCAGGAGCAGGTGCGCGACGTCGAAACACCCTCTGCCGGTAACGATCTCTTCGCGCCGCCACCGCCCGGTCCGATCGAGAACGTCGTCTCCCTGCGAATCGCGGCAGGGCCTGCGAAGGCAGCGCAACTGGGTACGACACTGCGACACCTGGGCTTCGATCTGACCGCAGCACACAGCGAACACGGACTCAGCCTGTTCACCCAGGGGCCGCTGGCGGTCGCCGTCGACACCACGGTGGACACGCTGTGGACCGCGCCCGGCGTTCCGGCTCACCTACCCGCGCTGGCCCAGATCGGGATTCGCAGCGAGCGGCCGGATCTGTGGCTGACCCGAGCTCGTGCGCTGGGAGTCACCGCGTCCACCGTCTCCATGCCCGGCGTGGCCGACTCCACCGACGCAGTGGTACGTCTGGCCGTGACCGGTGCGACGTCGCTGGACCTCCGTACCCGCCACAGCGCGGGTGCCTGGCAATCGGCATTCGACCTGGCACCCAAGGTGGTGCAGGAGAACCGGGCGTGCGTCTCGCACGTGGATCACATCGCACTCGCCGTGCCTGCCGAGAGCTGGGACGGCGTGATGTTGCTGCTGCGCTCGGTGTTCGGAATGGTGCCGCACGAGGGCCAGGACGTCGTCGACGCGATCGGCCTGGTTCGTAGCCGAGCACTCACCCTCGCCACGGCCAACGGCACGATTCGACTCTCGCTCAACATGGTTCCCGGCCGCCCGTCGGACTCGGACCCTCTGCCCGCGGCCCGGCGCGGAGGCGTCGGACATGTGGCGTTCGGGTGCGAGGACATCTACGCCGCTGCCAGTGCAATGACCGAACGTGGCCTCACCCCGCTGCGGATCTCGCCCAACTACTATCGCGATCTCGACGCGCGATTCGCACTCGGCTCCGAGACATTGGACGCGATGCAGCGCCTCGGGATCCTGTACGACGCGGACGGGACCGGCGGTGAGTTCTTCCACTTCTTCACCGAAACCGTGGGTGACGACCTGTTCTTCGAGGTGGTCCAGCGAGTGGGTGGCTACGAGGGCTACGGGGAGACCAATTCGGCTGTGCGACTGGCGGCGCAGCTGCAGTACTGATCGGTGATCAGCCGATTCGCTCGAACACCGCTGCGAGTCCCTGTCCGCCGCCGATGCACATGGTCTCGAGTCCGTAGCGGACTTCCCGTCGGTCCATCTCGCGCAACAGCGTCGCCAGGATGCGGGCTCCGGTGGCACCGACGGGATGGCCGAGCGAGATGCCGGAACCGTGTGGGTTCAACCGCGGATCGTCGGACTCGATGCCCCACGACCGGGTGACGGCGAGAGCCTGAGCGGCGAACGCTTCGTTGAGTTCGATGATGCCCATGTCGTCCAGGCTCAATCCGAGGCGTCCGAGCGCCTTCTCGCTGGCCGGTACCGGTCCGATACCCATGGTGCGCGGAGCGACTCCGGCGACTCCCCAGCCGGCCAGTCTGGCCAGCGGCCGAAGACCCAGTGCTGCAGCCTTTTCCGGGGTGGTGACGATCGCGATGGCGGCACCGTCGTTCTGTCCGCTGGCATTTCCGGCCGTGACCGTCGACTCGGGGTCGATCGACGCACGAATCGCCTTCAACTTCGCCAACGACTCGACGGTGGTGTCGGCACGCGGATGCTCGTCGGTGGTGACGAGTATCGGATCCGATTTGCGTTGGGGGACCGACACTCCCACGATCTCCTCGGCGAACACGCCGCTGTTCTGCGCAGCGACTGCGCGCTGGTGAGACTGCACTGCGAGTGCGTCCTGATCGGCGCGGGCGATCGAGAATTCCGCGCGCAGATTCTCCGCGGTTTCGATCATGCCGCCGGGAACTGGAAAGTTCTTGCCGCCCGCGGTCACTCGCGCTCGGGCGAGTCGGTCGGACAGGGCCACGGCCTCGGCCTTGACGCCCCAGCGCATGCCGGTGGCGTAGAACTCGGTCTGACTCATGCTCTCGACGCCGCCCGCCAGAACCAGATCGTTACCGCCGGACTGGACCTGCATGCACGCCTGCAGTACTGCCTGCAGACCGGAGCCGCAGCGTCGGTCGACCTGCATTCCGGGGACGTCGATACCCAGATCTGCATCGAGCGCGGCGATGCGTCCGATCGCGGGTGCGTCGCCGTTGGGGGATGCCTGGCCCAGGATGACGTCGTCGATGTCGGCACCGGAGATGCCGGTTCGGGCAACGAGTTCGGCGATGACGGTGGCGGCCAGGGTCTGGGCGGAGATATCGCGGAACTGACCGCCGAAGCGGCCGACCGGGGTCCGAAGGGGTTCGCAGATGACGGCGTCAGGCATGGGTGGTTCCTCGTCTGTCGTTGGGTCCGGTACTCACCCGGAACAGGTCGGTCTCGATGGCGCGGGTGGCGTCGAGCAAGGCCGGGAGTAGTTCGGTGCGGACTGCGTCGGCGGTGTGACGCGCAGCCTGGGTCGAGACGTTCGCCGCAGCGACGACCGTCCCGTTGCTGTCGTGGATGGGAGCCGCGATCGATCGAAGGCCCTCTTCGAGTTCCTGATCCACCACACAGAAGCCGTCGCTCCGTACGCGTTCGAGTTCGCGTCCGAGTGCGTCGGCAGTGGTGATCGTCTTCCCGGTGAGCGGGGTCAGCCGGACTCGATCGAGGTAGGCGGCGAGTTCGTCGGCCGGTAGACCGGCGAGCAGCACTCGTCCCATCGATGTCGCGAATGCAGGGAATCGGGTGCCGATGTTGATGCCGACGGTCATGATGCGGCTGACCGGAACTCGGGCGACGTACACGACGTCGTCGCCGTCGAGAATCGAGACCGAGGACGATTCTCGGACCCGTTCGGCGAGAGCTTCCAGATGCGGCCCCGACACTTCCGGGAGGGACAGGCTCGACAGGTAGCTGTAGCCCAGTTCGAGCACCCGCGGGGTGAGCCAGAACATGGAGCCGTCGGTACGGACGTAGCCGAGTTCGACGAGTGTGAGCAGGAACCGTCGGGCAGTGGCGCGGGTGAGGTCGGTTGCTCGGGCGACATCGGAGAGGGTCCGACGCGGATGCTCGGCGTCGAAGGCTCGGATCACCGCGAGGCCCCGGCCGAGCGACTGGACGTAGTCCGAGGACGGCGGCGGTGATTCCGCGGGGTTCACGAGGTACCCGATTCGGTCTCGGCGGAGGACTCGGCGATGGCCGCGTTCGCCAGAGCGAATGCGCTGTTGCTGTTCGGAACTCCCGCGTACACCGCGGTGTGCAAGAAGACTTCGGCCAGTTCGTCCGGTGCCAGTCCGGCGCGCAGCGCTGCGCGGATGTGCATGTCGAGTTCGTGCTGGTTGCCCACCGCCGTCAGGATCGCCAGGGTCAGCAGTCTGCGGGTGTGGTGATCGAGACCCGGTCGGTTCCAGATGTCACCCCATGCGGTGCGGGTGATGAAATCCTGGAACGGTGCGGTGAACTCGGTGCGGCCGGCGATGCTGCGGTCGACATGCGCATCGCCGAGGACGCTGCGCCGCACCGTCATACCGGCATCGTGGGCCGCTGCGCGTCCGACGGTATACGCGTCCGACCCGATGTGTGCGGCAACCGCCGCGGTGACGGGACCGGCTTGCTCCACGTTGGCCAGATGAGCGGCCGGGTCGAGAACCCGGAACGTCGATCCGGCGACGCCGTCGGCGATGATCTTCAGGTCCTCGGGGGTGGTCGAGGGATCCTGCCGGCCCGCGATCACCAGGGTCGGAGCGGTGATCCGGTTCAGATCCGATCGAGAATCCCACTCGGACAACGCCTCACAGCATGCTGCGTAGCCCTCGTCGGACGTGTCGGCGATCATGCGGCGATGCCGCTCGACGAGATCGGCGTCGCGCGCGGCCAGTTCGGGGGTGAACCAACGCTCGAGTACGGCATCGGCCAGCGACGCGGTACCCGCAGTTCGGACCGCCGCGGCACGGTCGAGCCATTGCGCCGGCTCACCGAACTTCGCCGAGGTGCACAGCAGTGTCAGAGTCCGCACTCGCTCCGGACGGTGGATGGCGAGCCACTGCGAGACCGCACCGCCGAGGGACAGACCGACGAGGTGCACACGGTTGACCTCGAGTGAATCCAGCAGCGCCACCACGTCCTCGGCGAGTTCGGCCACCGAATAGGGACCGGGTGGCACCGGTGATCGTCCGTGCCCGCGAAGGTCGACGGCGAGAATGTGAACGGCGGCGGACAGAGTTCCGATCTGCGGGTTCCACATCGATCGGTCGGAGCCGAGCGAACCGATCAGCACGACGGTCTCCGCGTCGGCGCTCGGTCCTTCGATGCGTTCGTGAGCAAGTGCGACAGTCATCGGGAATCCTTCGAATCTGTGGTGTGTTCGGTGTCGAGGTCGTGCTCGGCGAGGATCGCGTCGACCAGCTCGGGTGCGTGGCCGAGATACGCGGCCGGGTCGAGTAGTTCGCGCACCGTCGACGGTGGAAGGAATGCTGTGATGGCAGGGTCGCTGTCCAGCGGCGCTCCCGTCGCGCATCGCGCAGTGACGATTTCGCGGGCCTGCTCGGTGTGCGCTGCCAATGCCGCGGTGACACGTTCGGCGAGCAGCGCTCCGCCCGTCGCGTCGAGATTGCGGGCCATTTCCTCGGGATGAACGTGCAACCCGCTCAGGCTCTGCGTGATTCGGTGGGCGGCACCACCGGTGAGGCGGAGCAGATCGGTGATCGTCTCCCACTCGGCATGCCACGCTCCAGCGGCGCGCTGGTGTTCGTGGTCCATGTTGGAGAGCACGGTGGCCACTGCACCCGGGACCCGCCGGGCCGCAGCGCGAGCCGTGACGGCGGCAACGGGATTGCGCTTGTGCGGCATCGCAGACGATCCGCCCGGCGCGTCCTCCGAGACCTCGCCCAGCTCGGTGGCGGACATCGACACGATGTCCCCGGCGATCTTGCCGATCGTTCCTGCTGCGACACCCAACGAGCACGCAATATCGGCAATCGCGGTGCGGTCGGTGTGCCAGGGCGCGGTCTGTCGAGCCAACCCCAGTTCGACGGCGAGCGCGGCGGCGATGGCCGGTCCGTGTGGATGCACGGCGGCGAGAGTGCCTGCAGCGCCGCCGTACTGGACGGTGCATGCGCTTCGAACGGCTGCGAGTCCTGTCCGCGCGCGGCGCAGCCCCGAGAACCAGTTCGCAGCCACCAGGCCGAAGGTGGTGGGCAAGGCCTGCTGGCCGAGAGTGCGGGCCGCCATCGGGGTGGTGCGATGGGTCAGGGCGAGACTTCTCGCTGCCGCACTTGCAGCGTCGAGCGAGGCCTCGATCAGACCGAGCGCATCGCGGGAGAGGAGCATCAGCGCGGTGTCCATGATGTCCTGGCTGGTGGCCCCGGGATGCACTGCCGTGGCAGGAACCTCGGTCTCGGCCACCTCGTTCCGAAGAATCTTCACCAGCGGGATCACCGGATTACCCCCGGCCGCGGCATCTGCTCCGAGCCGCGCGATGTCCAGGTTCGCCCCGAGTTCGGTCGCAGTGGTGGTGACGATCTCGGCGTGACCGGCCTCCACGAGACCGACCGTTGCTGCGGCCCTCGAGAGCGCCGCCTCGACGGCGAACATCGCTGTCACCCAAGCCCGGTCGCCCACGAGCGGTGCGAGCGCGTCGCTACCGAACGTCGGATCGAACAGTGCCCCTCGCTCGGATTCCATCGTCCCCTCTCGCCATCGGTGTGTCACAGCGCGAAGAACGGAGTCTCGTCGCCGTCCGGATCGGTGTTCTGCAGCACGATGTCGAGGTGGTACCCACCGTGCACCGGTGCTGCGACGAGTCTGGCACGCTTGTGCTCCGGCACGGCGGACAACACCGGATCGAGCCCGTTGGCCTCGGCCTCGTCGGGAAAGTACACCCGCGTCACGACCCGCTCGAGCATCCCGCGGGCGAAGATCCCGACGTCGATGTGCGGTGCCTCCACGGCACCGTTCTCGGCGGGAAGCGGTCCCGGCTTGATCGTCGTGATCGTCATCGTTCCGGTCTCGTCGGCGAACGCTCGCCCGAAGCCACGAAAGCCTGCGATGCGAGACGGCACCGCGCCACGCGGATCGTCGGGGTGATCGAACCGGCCGTCGCCATCGGCCTGCCAGGTCTCGATCATGGCGTCGGACATGGGGTTTCGGGCTCCGTCGATCAGTGTGAACGACACGGTGATCTCGCCTTCGGTGCCCGGCGGCACCACGTTTTCGCCGTCGGGCCACAACAATCCGATGTGCACGTACGGGCCTACGGTCTGCGAGGGGGTCTGCCCGAAGGAGGCGGTGGTGAAATCGGCTCCGGCGACCACGGGGTAGCGCGGGGCGAACTCGGGATCAGTCATCGTGGTCGTCTTCCTCGAAGGGGGTGGCGTTTCGGCCGCGGAGCACGATGTCGAATCGAAATCCGAGGGCCCAGTTGTCCTGTGTCGCCTCGTAATCGAACGCGCCGATCATTCGGGCCCGCGAGTCCTCGGGGGCGGCGTTGAAGATCGGATCCTGGAAGAACATGGGGTCGTCCGGGAAGTACATCTGTGTCACGAGGCGCTGGGTGAACGCCTGACCGAACAGGGAGAAATGAATGTGAGCGGGCCGCCATGCGTTGTGGTGATTGCCCCACGGATACGCGCCCGGCTTGATCGTGGTGAAGCGATACCTGCCCTGGGCATCGGTGAGAACGCGACCGGTGCCGTTGAAGTGCGGATCCAGTGGTGCGGGCCACCGGTCACCGGTGTGTCGGTATCGACCGCCTGCATTGGCCTGCCACACCTCGACGAGGGTGTTCGGAATCGCCTTGCCGTCGCTGTCGAGCACCCGGCCGTGCACGATGATCCGCTGCCCCTGCGCCTCACCGTCGTTCGCCAGGGTGAGGTCTGCGTCGGCGGCGGTGACTCGTCCCTCGCCCAGTACCGGTCCGGTGATCTCGGTGAGTCGCTGGGGGAGCAGGGTCAGTGGCTGTGCCGGATGCCGAAGGGCGGTGGTCCGGTACTCGGGGAAGTCGCGTGGGGCATGGACACCCGATTGGTCCCGGTACTCGGGCGGGAGATGAAGCATCGACGGTTCCTCACGATCGTGGGTGATCTACGCAACAGCCAGAATAGCGAAGTGTTCGCATTGTGGCAAACTGTTCATATTCCGCACAGAATGCTGTAGCGTGCATCTCATGTTGGACAAAGTCGTGGCCAGCGCCACCGAAGCCGTAGCGGACATCCCTGATGGGTCCTCGATCGCCGTCGGGGGATTCGGATTGGTCGGAGTGCCGGAAATACTGATCGACGCTGTGCTCGCGCAGGGTGCGACAGATCTGGAGACCATCAGCAACAACTGCGGAACCGATGGCTTCGGTCTCGGCGTTCTGTTGATGCAGCACCGCATTCGGAGAACCATCAGCTCCTACGTGGGCTCGAACAAGGAATTCGCACGGCAGTACCTGGCCGGAGAACTCGAAGTCGAGCTCACTCCGCAGGGCACGCTCGCCGAGCGGCTGCGCGCAGGCGGCGCCGGGATCCCCGCGTTCTTCACCCCCGCAGGCGTCGGCACCCAGGTCGCCGACGGGGGATTGCCGCTGCGCTACGACGGTAGCGGCGGAATCGCACTGGCCAGTCCGCCGAAGGAGACACGCGAGTTCGACGGCGTCACCTACGTGATGGAACGCGGGATCGTCGCAGATTATGCGCTCGTGCACGCGTGGAAGGGGGACCGTCACGGGAACCTGGTGTTCCACGCCAGTGCGCGGAACTTCAATCCGCCCGCGGCGGAGTCGGGGCGCATCACCATCGCGCAGGTCGAGCATCTCGTCGAGCCGGGTGAGATCGGACCCGACGAGGTGCACACCTCGGGTATTCACGTACAGCGGGTGGTCCACGTCGGACCGGTCGATGTCGGCATCGAGCAGAGGACGGTACGAGCATGAGCGAGAAGATGACCCGCGAACAGATGGCGGCACGGGTGGCACAGGAACTCGGCGACGGTCAGTACGTCAATCTCGGCATCGGTATGCCGACCCTCGTGCCCAACTACATCCCCGACGACGTCTCGGTGATCCTGCATTCGGAGAACGGAGTGCTCGGCGTCGGACCGTATCCCACCGAGGACGAACTCGACGCCGAGATCATCAACGCGGGCAAGGAGACCATCACGGTCCTTCCCGGTGCGTCCTACTTCGATTCCGCGCAGTCGTTCGGAATGATCCGCGGCGGCCAGGTCGACGTCGCCGTTCTGGGGGCGATGCAGGTCAGCGCCACCGGTGATCTGGCGAACTGGATGATTCCCGGGCACATGGTCAAGGGCATGGGTGGCGCGATGGATCTGGTGCACGGAGCGCGACGCGTCATCGTGATGATGGAGCACGTCTCCCGCAAGGGCGAGCCGAAGATTCTGGAGCAGTGCACCCTGCCGCTGACCGGTAAAGGCTGCGTACACAGGATCATCTCGGACATGGCAGTTCTCGACGTCACCGAGAACGGTCTCCGTCTCGTCGAGACCGCACCGGGTGTGTCCGTGGACGAGGTCAGGAACGCGACCGCGGCCGAACTACTGGTCGACGTCGGTCGGGAGTGGAGCCTGCGGAACGACTCAGGCACTACCGTCTGAGACGAGAACGCGGTCGGTGTGGGAGTAGATGTTCATCGACCGGCCGCGGAGGAAGCCGATGACCGTCAGACCGGATTCGGTCGCGAGGTCGACCGCCAGCGAGGACGGGGCCGAGACCGCCGCGAGAATCGGTATTCCGGACATCACCGCCTTCTGGGCCAACTCGAACGAGGCGCGGCCGCTGACCATCAGCACCGTGCCCTGCAGGGGAATTCGATCGTTGGTCACCGCCCAGCCGACGACCTTGTCGACGGCATTGTGGCGTCCGACATCCTCACGCAGGACGAGCATCTCGCCGTCCGCAGTGAACAGGGCGGCGGCGTGCAGGCCGCCGGTCGCATCGAAGACCTTCTGCGCAGCCCGCAACGTGTCGGGTAACCCGGTGAGAGTGTCCGAGGTCACGACGACGGAATCGGCCACGGGGGAATGCTTGGTGCGCAAGCGAATCGCGTCCAAAGATCCCTTGCCGCACACCCCACACGAGGACGTCGTGTAGAAGTTGCGTTCGACGCCGGTCTCGGGCGGAGCGACTCCCGCGGCCAGGGTGACATCGAGGACGTTGTAGGTGTTCGCGCCCTCGTCGTCGACTCCGTCGCAGTAGCGAGCCGCTGCGATGTCGGCTCCCGAGGCGATCACACCCTCGGTCAGCAGGAAGCCGTGAACGAGCTCGACGTCGTGGCCGGGAGTGCGCATGGTGACGGCCAGCGCTGCGCCGTTCACCCGCAACTCGAGCGGCTCCTCCACCACGAGAGTGTCCGGACGTTCGACGCGGTGCTCACCTCGGAGTCGGACAACGGGCCTGCGGGTGGTGATGCGGCCCATCAGTATCGGCCGGATTCGCGGTGACGTGGGTGACTCATTCTTCGATTGTGGACCCCGGTGTTGTTCGGCCGTCGACTCGGTCGGCCATTGCGCTCACCAACGAGACCAGGCGCGGGTGATCGACGAGGTCGTCGACGAGCACACGCTTGCCTTTCGCGTCGGCCAACGGGATCTTCCAGTTCTCGTACTGGGTTTCGTCGGTACCGGGCTGGTTCTGAATTCGGTGTTCGCCGACGGCGTCGACGAGAGCGACACCGATCAGCAGGGACGGGCTGCGCTGGACGAGGCGATGCAGAGCTTCCACCGTCTCGTGGTTGTCGGCGTCGGCACCGAGCAATCCGCGCTCGCGCGCCAGGTCGAGAACTGCCTCGCGCTTGGCTGCGTCGATGTCCTTCTCGGCCTCGATGTCTCGTTCGAGCAGGCCGAGACGGGACCGCAGGTCTATGTGTTCACCCTCGAGGTATCCGGCCGTCGGGGGCAGATCGTGTGTGGTCACCGACGTCAGGCACAGGGTGCGGTAGTCCTCGGGTGCAATGGGCCCGGATTCGTCCGCTTCGAACCACAGGATCGAGGTGCCGAAGATGCCGCGCTCGGTGAGGTACTCCTGCACCATCGGCTCGAAGACACCGAGATCCTCGCCGACCACCACCGCGCCTGCCCGCTCGGCCTCGAGGGCCAGGATACCGATCAGCGCCTCGTGGTCGTACTCGACATACGTTCCGCCGCCGGCATTCTCGGCCTCCTGCGGAATCCACCACAGGCGGAACAGACCCAGGATGTGGTCGACGCGGATACCGCCGGCATGACGAAGGATCGTGCGCAGCATGTCGCGGTAGGGGACGTACGCCAGTTCGCGTAGTCGGTCCGGATCCCACGGGGGTTGGTTCCAGTTCTGGCCCTGCTGGTTGAAGTTGTCCGGCGGCGCGCCCACCGTGACTCCCGACGCCAATACGTCACCGAGCGCCCAGGCGTCGGCTCCGCCGCGCGCCACGCCCACGGCGAGGTCGTGCATGATCCCGATGTCCATCCCAGCATCGAGTGCCGAGCGTTGCGCGGCGGCCAACTGCTCGTCGCAGATCCACTGCAGCCACATGTGGAAGTCGATGCGCTCGGCGAGCTTGGTGCGCTGTTCGAGCACGAAGTCGGTCCGCGGGTGTGCTGCCTTGTCGGTCCAGGCCGAATTCTCGGGTCCGAACTTCTCCGCCAGGGCGCTCCACACCGCGAAATCGCGCAGTCCGGAACCCTCGCGTTCGACGAACGCGCGGAATGCGGATTCGCGCGCCGGGCTCCGTTCCACCTTGTGAACACGTTCCAGGGCACGCAGTTTCGCCGTGAAGGTCGAGTCTCTGTTCAGCTTTCCGGTTCGCTTGTTGGCCTTGTCGAACCGCTTCGCCGCTTTCCGGACCTTGCCGAACTGTTCCGGTGACAGCAGCGCGGTTTCACGAATGTTCTCCACTCGGATGTAGAGCGAGTTGAAGAACCGGCGGGTGGTCGGCAGATAGGGCGACGCCTCGACCGGTGTGGTGGGTCGGTCGGCGTGCAGCGGATTGACGAGGAGATAGTCGAAGCCGTGCTCGCGGCCGACGATGTCGGCCATGTCCTCGAGATCACCGAGATCACCGATTCCCCATGATCGTCTCGATCGCACCGAATACAGCTGGGTGAGCAAGCCCGTCCGCTGCCGATCTGCCAGTTCTGCGTTGGGTGACAACGACTTCGGAGTGACGACCACGACCGTGTCCGACGTCCGGACCGTGTTGTCCTCGCTGATCGTCGTCGCGGTCAGGCTGTGCCAACCGAGCGGTGCACTGCTCGGAACGACGAACGTGGCACGACCGATGAGGCGGCCGTCGACCTCACGGGGATCGACCCAGATGTCGGCCTGGGTCACCTCGATGGTCTCGCCGTCCTCGGAGACCATCGAGACCTCGACCGGATTGCCGTGTGGCACATGGACCCACACCACGGCGTCGGTGCCCTGTGTGGCCACCACCACCGGCGGAAGCAGGCGCCGCCACGGCGCGTTCTCGATGTCGGCCAGAGCTCGGTCGACGTCCTCGGTCGATTCGGTCGCGTAGCCGCGCGCGGCGAGCACCTGACGCAGGGTGTCGTCGCTCACTTCGTGTTCGGTGTCGTCCCAGCCTCGGTACGAGGTCGATGTGCCGAGACGTCGGGCGAGAGAGCGAAGTGCCTGCGAGTAGTCCACACCGATGATCGTGCCAGTTCGCCGCGCCCGCGTCATGCCGGCCGGGCCTTCGTTCACCGGCCACCGCTCCGATCCGAACGACGGGCGGGTCCGGTTGCTCGACTGCCAGGATTGAAACACGCCGCGCTGGGTAGTCTGGGTCGGCGAACGGTAAAACGACTGCTCGGCGACGATAGGAAGTGCGGATGGCTGGGGTCAGCAAGATCGAAGAACTGGAGCGAGGTTCCGGTGCACCGGTCGAGCTGAGGGTGCGCGCCGAGGCCGACCAGCTTCCGGTGGTCCGTGCAGTCGCCGAAACACTCGCAGTGCTCAGCGACTTCACGCTCGACGACATCGCCGACGTCAAGTTGGTCGTGGACGAGGTGTGTTCGCAGTTGATCAAGGGCTCGGTCACCGATGCAGAGCTCTCGTGCACGTTCGCGGTGAGCGACTCCGGAATCCGGATCGTCGTCACCTCCACGTTGACCTCCACATCCGTGCCGAAGAAGGACAGTTTCGGCTGGCACGTGTTGCAGACGCTGACCGACGCCATCGAGTTGCGCGCCGACGACGCCGTCGAGGGCGAGGCCGGTCACACGGTCGCGATCGACGTGGTCAAGCGGAGGAGCAAGGTCTAGTGCCTGTGCCGCACGAACGAAGCACACGGCGAGAGTCCGACGATTACAGCGACGTTGTCGCACTGATCCAGCAGATGCAGGCGCTCGACGAGAATTCACCGCAGCGCCGAGTGCTGCGCGATCGCATCATCACCCGCTGCCTGCCTCTCGCAGAACACATCGCACGCCGCTTCGGCGGCCGCGGCGAAGCACACGAGGACCTGCTGCAGGTCTCACGTCTCGGTCTGGTGAACGCGGTCGACCGATTCGACATAGAACGCGGTTCGGATTTCGTGTCGTTCGCGGTGCCCACGATCATGGGCGAAGCTCGCCGCTACTTCCGCGACGCCGGATGGTCGGTTCGAGTGCCGCGGCGCATGAAGGAACTGAACTCGATGATCTCCCAGGCTGTGGGATCGCTGTCGCAGAAGCTCGGCCGAGCTCCGACCGCCAGCGAGATCGCGGCCGAGCTGGGGATCGACGTCAAGGAAGCCTCGCAGGCTTTGCTTGCGCGCAGCGCGTATCAGACCGTTTCGGTCGACTCGGTGGTCAGCGAGGATCGGTTGCCGCTGATGGACACCCTCGGTGCCGATGATCCCGAACTCGAGAAGATGGAGAGCTACCTCGCGGTGCGGCCTGCACTCGAGAAGTTGCCCGAGCGTGAGCGTCGAATCGTCGTGCTCCGATTCTTCGGGTCGATGACCCAGACTCAGATCGCGGAGAAGGTGGGGATTTCGCAGATGCACGTCTCGCGAATCCTGGCTCGCACGCTCGCTCAGCTGCGTGAGGACCTCGGCGAGGACTGAGGGCGACCAGTAAAGCTAGGCTCGCTGGATGAGTGTGTACGACGACGTCGACGAGTACATCGGAGCCCGTAGGGTCACGGGCCTGGCGGCATCGCACGATTTCTCGCGGGCGGTGGTCGTGGTTGCCGCACTGGACGATTCGCGGACCGAGTACCGAACGTCGTTGTGGGAGATCGATGTCGACGGCGGTTCGCCCGCCCGGCGGATCACCCACGGCGAGTGGGGTGAAAGTGCTTCGGTGTTCACCTCAGCGGGCGATCTGTTGTTCTCTCGCACATCGAGCAAGGACGATCCGGCTCGGCTGTGGATTCTGCCTGCCTCGGGCGGTGAGGCGCGCGTTCTCGAGACCAGGTCCGCCGGTCTGAGCGAGGTCGTGACCGCCCGTTCCGGATTCGGGCTCGTCGGGCTCTCGCCGGTGTTCGGATCGTCGAGCACCGATGAGGACGACGACGCCCTGCGCACCGAGCGCAAGGCGAACAAGGTGGATGCAATTCTGCACACCGGAGTTCCGGTGCGTTTCTGGGATCACGATCTGGGGCCTGCGACGCCGCACCTGTTCGCGGGATCGTCGGACGGTTCGACCGGACTGCGCGATCTGACGTCGGATGCGGCCGGAGCGTTGCACGAAGCGGCCTTCGATGTCGGTGCCGACGGTTCGTTCGTCGTGTCCACCTGGTCCGTCCCCGGCGCTCTGGCGACCGTGCGGACGGTGCTGGTGCGTATCGACACCGCGACGGGGGAGCGTACGACGATCGTCGACGACGTCGATGCCGACCTGGGCGCACCTGCGATCTCGCCGGACGGAGCGTCCGTGGTGTTCGTGCGTGAATCGCTCTCCACTCCCGAGGACGCGCCTCGAATGACGCTGCAGCGCTACGATTTCGAGTCTGCTTCGGTCGTCGATCTCGCTCCCGGCTGGGATCGGTGGCCGATCGACCCGGTGTGGCTGCCGGACGGGTCGGGGGTACTGGTCACCGCGGACGACGACGGCCGGTCCCCGATCTTCGTCGTGCGTGAGGGCGCGGAGCCGCGTCGGCTGACGAACACGAACGACGCGTACACCCACGTCCACGTGTCCTCGGACGGAACCAGGGTGCTGGCCCTCGCCGCGTCGTATCTGGCCGCCCCGCATCCGGTCTCGATCGACCTGTCCGACGGCACCGTCGACGACCTCGACACCTCCGTCGACCGCTGTCCGGTGCCCGGAACTCTCACCGAGATCGACACCGTCGTCGACGACGGTGCTCGGGTGCGCGGCTGGCTTGCACTGCCCGAGGGTGCCTCGGACGCGGCACCCGCACCTCTGCTGCTGTGGGTGCACGGTGGCCCGCTCGGCTCGTGGAACACCTGGTCGTGGCGGTGGAATCCGTGGCTGATGGTCGCGCGCGGGTACGCCGTGCTGCTGCCGGACCCGGCGCTGTCCACCGGGTACGGCCAAGAGTTCGTACAGCGCGGCTGGGGAGCGTGGGGCAAAGCTCCGTTCACCGATCTGATGGCGTTGACCGACGTCGCGGTCGCGCTACCCGAGATCGACGAGACCCGCACCGCGGCGATGGGCGGATCTTTCGGCGGCTACATGGCCAACTGGATCGCCGGACACACCGATCGGTTCGACGCCATCGTCACCCATGCGAGCCTCTGGGCGCTCGATCAATTCGGCCCGACGACCGATGCGCCGTGGTACTGGGCGCGGGAAATGTCTCCGGAGATGGCGGTCGAGAACTCCCCACACCTGTTCGTCGCGGACATCGCGACGCCGATGCTGGTGATCCACGGCGACAAGGACTATCGCGTGCCCATCGGCGAGGGCCTACGGCTGTGGTACGAACTGCTCAGCGAATCCGGCCTGCCCGCCGACGACGAGGGCAACACCGAGCATCGTTTTCTCTACTTCCCGGCCGAAAACCATTGGATTCTGAGTCCTCAGCACGCCAAGGTCTGGTACGAGGTGGTGCTGGCATTCCTGGCCCAGCACGTGCTGGGCGAGAGGGTGTCGATGCCCCGAATCCTCGGCCACTAGAATCGACCGGTGACCAGTTCAGCGCCAGAGCACTCAGAGAACCCCGCCGATTCGATCGACCTGCCCAAGAGCTGGGATCCCAGTGCGGTCGAGGCGGAGCTGTACCGGTCCTGGGTCGACGCCGGGTACTTCGAAGCCGACGCGACCAGCGGCAAGCCGCCCTATTCCATAGTGCTGCCCCCGCCCAACGTCACCGGCAGCCTGCACATGGGCCACGCTCTCGACCACACGCTGATGGACGCGCTCAGTCGTCGCAAGCGGATGCTCGGGTACGAGGTGCTGTGGTTGCCGGGCATGGACCACGCGGGTATCGCCACGCAGACCGTCGTGGAGAAACAACTCGCCGCCGACGGAAAGACCAAGGAAGAGTTCGGACGCGAGGCGTTCATCGACAAGGTCTGGGACTGGAAGCGTGAATCCGGCGGAACCATTGGTGGGCAGATGCGACGCATCGGCGACGGTGTCGACTGGAGTCGAGAGCGTTTCACCATGGACGAGGGCCTGTCCGAGGCCGTCCAGACCATGTTCAAGCGGATGTTCGACGACGGTTTGATCTACCGCGCCGAGCGACTGGTCAACTGGTCGCCGGTGCTGCAGACCGCCATCTCCGACATCGAGGTCAAGTTCGAGGACGTCGACGGCGAACTGGTGTCGCTGCGATACGGCTCGCTCGACGATTCCGAGCCACATGTCATCGTCGCGACCACCCGAGTCGAAACGATGCTCGGCGACACCGCAGTCGCGGTCCACCCCGACGACGAACGGTACAAGGCTCTCGTCGGCACCACCCTCGAGCACCCGTTCACCGGACGGCAGATCCCGATCATCGCCGACGACTACGTGGACCCCGAGTTCGGCACCGGCGCAGTGAAGATCACCCCGGCACACGATCCCAACGACTTCGAGATGGGCGTGCGGCACTCGTTGCCGATGCCCTCGATCATGGACAAGGCAGGCCGGATCGCCGATACTGGTACGCAATTCGACGGTATGGATCGCTTCGAGGCGCGAGTGAAGGTTCGTGAAGCACTCGCTGAGCAGGGCCGCGTCGTCGCCGAGAAGCGCCCCTACCTGCACAGCGTGGGCCACTCCGAGCGTAGCGGTGAGCCGATCGAGCCACGTCTGTCGCTGCAGTGGTGGGTCAAGGTCGACACCCTGGCGAAGGCGGCCGGTGACGCAGTGCGTAACGGCGACACCGTCATTCATCCCAAGAGCCAGGAACCGCGCTGGTTCGCCTGGGTCGACAACATGCACGACTGGTGCATCTCGCGTCAGCTGTGGTGGGGTCATCGGATTCCGATCTGGTACGGACCCGATGGCGAGACCGTCTGCCTCGGACCGGGGGAGACCCCGCCCGAGGGCTGGGAGCAGGATCCCGACGTCCTCGACACGTGGTTCTCGTCCGGGCTGTGGCCCTTCTCGACGATGGGGTGGCCCGACGCCACGGCCGATCTCGAGAGGTTCTATCCCACCAGTGTTCTCGTGACCGGATACGACATCCTGTTCTTCTGGGTCGCCCGCATGATGATGTTCGGCACCTACGTCGGAGCGGACGACGCGATCACCGCAGGCAAGCAGGGGCCGCAGGTTCCGTTCCGAGATGTGTTTCTGCACGGCCTGATTCGGGACCAGTTCGGCAAGAAGATGTCGAAGTCGCGCGGTAACGGCATCGATCCTCTCGACTGGGTCGATCGGTTCGGTGCCGACGCGCTGCGCTTCACGCTCGCTCGCGGCGCGAACCCCGGTGCCGACATGTCGGTCGGCGAGGATCACGCGCAGTCCTCGCGCAATTTCGCCAACAAGCTGTTCAACGCAACGAAGTTCGCGTTGATGAACGGCGCGGCACCGGCAGATCTCCCGTCGCGGTCCGAGCTGACCGACGCCGACCGTTGGATCCTCGACCGACTCGAACAGGTTCGGGCAGAGGTGGATTCGGCGTTCGACCGTTACGAGTTCAGCAAGGCCTGCGAGGCGCTCTATCACTTCGCCTGGGACGAGGTCTGCGACTGGTACCTCGAGATCGCCAAGGTGCAGTTCGCCGACGAGACCATCGCCGTCACGACGCGCGGGGTTCTCGGCAACGTTCTCGACGCCTTGCTGCGACTGCTGCATCCGGTGATTCCGTTCGTCACCGAAACGCTGTGGAAGGTGCTCACCGGCGGCGAGTCGCTGGTGGTCGCCGCGTGGCCCACTGCCTCCACCGATTCGCTGGATTCTGTTGCGGCACAGCGTATCGACGACATGCAACGACTCATCACCGAAATTCGCCGGTTCCGTAGCGATCAAGGACTCAAGCCGTCCCAGAAGGTGGCGGCCCGCATCGTGGGAGTCTCCGAATCGGATCTGGACGGGCAGATTTCGGCGGTCACCGCACTGGCTCGACTGACCGAGCCGGCCGAGGACTTCGCGGCGACGGCGTCGGTCGAGGTGCGTCTCAGCAAGGCCACCGTGGTCGTCGAACTCGATACCTCGGGCACCGTCGACCTGGTCGCCGAGCGGGCCCGACTGGTGAAGGATCTCGCGGCTGCGGAGAAGGAACTCGCGCAGACCACCGGCAAGCTCGGCAACGAAGCGTTTCTCGCGAAGGCACCGGATGCGGTGGTGGACAAGATCAGAACACGTCAGACGATCGCCGGCGAAGAGATCGCACGCATCACGGCGCGGCTCGAATCGATGGGACCTAAGTGACCGAATCCGACGAGGCCCTGCCCCTGCCTCCGCCGAGCCCGGTCGATCTGGCCGAGCTCGCACTCGTGGAGGCCGAGCTCGACAAGCGTTGGCCCGAGACGAAGATCGAGCCGTCGACGGCTCGGATCTCGGCGCTGATGGACCTGCTCGGCTCGCCGCAGAGGGCGTATCCGTCGATTCACGTCGCGGGCACGAACGGCAAGACCTCGGTGACCCGCATGATCGATGCGCTCCTCACCGCGTTCCATCGGCGCACGGGCCGCACCACCAGTCCGCACCTGCAGATGGCGACCGAGCGGATCAGCATCGACGGCAGGCCCATCTCGCCGCGGCTCTACGTCGACACCTACAACGAGATCGCTCCGTTCGTGGACATGATCGACGCGCAGTCCGAGGCTGCGGGCGGACCCCGCATGAGCAAGTTCGAGGTGGTCACGGCCATGGCGTTCGCGGCGTTCGCCGAGGCCCCGGTCGAGGTTGCCGTCATCGAGGTCGGACTCGGCGGGCGTTGGGACGCCACCAACGTCGTCGACGGCGAGGTTGCCGTCATCACCCCGATCGGCCTCGATCACGTCGAGTTCCTCGGCGACGATCTCGCGACGATCGCGGGAGAGAAGGCGGGGATCATCAAGAAGGCACCGGAATCGCTGGTGCCGCGCGATACCGTCGCGATTCTGGCGAAGCAGCAGCCCGAGGTGTCCGAGGTCCTGCTGAGGGCGGCGGTACAGGCGGACGCTGCGGTGGCCCGAGCCGGATCGGAATTCACCGTCCTCGGCAGGCAGATCGCCGTGGGAGGCCAGCAACTGGAACTGCAGGGGCTCGGCGGGGTGTACACCGACGTCTTCCTTCCCCTGCACGGCGAGCATCAGGCGCACAATGCCTCACTCGCACTCGCGGCGGTGGAGGCGTTCTTCGGTGCGGGTCCGGATCGTCAACTCGATCAGGACACCGTGCGCGGGGCGTTCGCAACGATCGTCAATCCGGGTCGACTCGAGCGGGTGCGCAACGCCCCGACAGTGTTTCTCGACGCCGCGCACAACCCGCACGGGGCAGCAGCGCTCGCCGCTGCCCTCACCGACGAATTCGATTTCCGCAAACTCGTCGGCGTCGTCAGCGTCATGGCGGACAAGGATGTCGGAGCAATCCTCGACGCGCTGGAGCCGGTGTTCGACGACATCGTCGTCACCCACAACGGGTCGGCGCGGGCGATGGACGTGGACGCGTTGGCAGACATCGCGGTGGCCAAATTCGGCGACGAACGCGTCGTGGTGGCGTCGACCCTGCCCGATGCGCTGGAAACGGCGATCGGGTTGGCCGAGGAAGTCGCCGAGCCGGGTGAGGCCGTGTCCGGTGCCGGAGTCGTGGTGACCGGATCCGTGGTGACCGTCGGTGCAGCCCGCACTCTGTTCGGAAAGGACCCCGCGTGAGCGAGACAGAGTTCAGACCACCCACGAACGATCCGTGGAAGGGGTTCCGCGGTGTCTGTGCAGGAACGTTGGTACTCGAAGCCATCGTCGTTCTGCTCTCGCTGCCTGTGGTGGCCGTCGTGGGCGGCGGTGCAACGTGGTTTTCGACCACGTACATCGTTCTCCTCGCGGTCGCGATGATCGCAGGCGCCGGCAAGCAGGGTGAGCCCTGGGCGATGAAGTTCAATCTGATTCTGCAGGTGTTCGTTCTGTTCGGAACGGTGTTCCATCTGTCCATCGGCATCGTCGGCCTGATCTTCATCGCCGTGTGGCTGTATCTGCTGTACCTGCGCCGTGACATCACCGAGCGAATCCGACGTGGGATGCTGCCGGGGCAGCGCGACTGACAGGGGAAACCTGTCGGTTTCGGCGATGCGGCGCGCGCCGCATCGCTGTGTTCCATTACTGTTCTCGACGTGACCGACCGCACCCTTGTACTGATCAAGCCCGACGGAGTTGCCCGGCGTTACGTAGGAGAGATCCTCGGCCGCGTGGAGAAGAAGGGTCTGAGCATCGTCGCACTCGAGCTCAAGACCGTCTCCCGCGAACTGGCCTCGGCTCACTATGCGGAGCACGAGAGCAAGCCGTTCTTCCCCGAGCTGCTCGAGTTCATCACGTCCGGACCGGTGGTGGCCGCAGTTCTCGAAGGCCCCCGCGCCATCGCTGCGTTCCGCCAGATCGCAGGCGGCACCGACCCCGTGACCAAGGCGGTTCCCGGCACCATCCGTGGTGACCTCGCCCTCGACGGTCAGCAGAATCTGGTGCACGGATCGGATTCCGTGGAATCGGCCGAGCGCGAGATCGCACTCTGGTTCCCCGGCCTCGCCTGACCGTTCCGTCTTCGACACGAAAAGCACCGCCTCCTTCCAGCCACGCCGCATCCGCTCGGAACCCGAACGGTGCGGCGTGGCGAGTACGCATCACAGCGTGTGGGATACTCGACGACAGATCGACTTCACTGCACCAGTACGTACAGGTTTCACGCTCCACCCGAAGCCCAGGCTTCACCGAAGTTCGCTAGACCGGTGTGGTGTATTCGATCGGATGACTGTCGTCTATCCGCTGCCCGTCATCGCAGATGCTCGAACGAGAGACAGGCTCGTTCGCGTTCTTGCTTGATGATCAGGCGCTCGGATCGCCGGTACACCACCATCCAGCCAGGCACCGCACACGCTGTCGTCGACCACCGAGAACTACGAAGTGGTCATCGGCTCGGGTGCGGAGCGAGACCGAACAGCTGACGTCCAACCCGACGTGAGTACACAAGGATTGCCCTCGCGTGGCCGCGTCACACCCGAAGTCGGATGGACGCGCCCGGGGGCCCGAGGAGACTACGTGGCCGATCAAAGCCCGCCCGAAGATGTACAGAACGCAAACGCAGGTCGTACGGAGCCTCCCGGCGCGGTGTCGTCTGTGGAAACCGACGCGGTGTCGTCGGCGCAACCCGACACGATCGAGCTGCCGACCAGGCTGCGCGTGCACGCTCTTGCAAAGATTCTGGGCGTCACCAGCAAGCAGTTGCTCGTCACCCTCGGTGAGCTCGGCATCGAAGCGCGCAGTGCACAGTCGAGCCTGAGCCGTGACGTCGCTGAGTCCGTTCGTGACTCGGTCAACGCGCCCACAGCGCCCACCGGGGAGACAGTCGAGTCGTCGACTGCCGCGCAGCCGGAGCCGGTTGCGGAGGAACCTGTCGAGGCACCCGCCGTCGAGGCCCCGTGGTCCGAGCCGCAGCTGTTCACCAGCGCGCCCGCTCCGGAGCCGGAGGCCGATCGGTCCGCGGCAGCGACCGATCAGCCCACCGCGACGACGTTCGCCACCCCGCTGTTTCTGCAGCCCGCAGCCGTGGACGCCCCAGCGATGGAATCTGCGGAGTCTCCGGCGGAGCCCCCGGCGCGCCGTCGCCGCAGCCGCAAGGCAGCGCCCAAGGACGAGGTCGCCAGCACCGACAGCGGCGCGGACACCGACGGCAGTGAGTCCGCGGTGACGCCGGAGACTGCTGCACCCGAGACCTCTGCACCCGAGACCTCTGCAGTCTCGACCGACCGGTCCTCTTCCGATGCCGACGAGTCGACCGCCGCCGAGGGGTCGACCGACGGTGACGGGGACGACGATCAATCGCAGCCTCGACGCCGCCGCCGTGGCCGCCGTGGTCGCGGCCGCGGTCGCGGCGAGCAGTCCTCGGACGAGTCGAACGACGACAATTCCGAAGACGATTCCGACGGCGACTCGGAGACCACCGATTCGGCCGACACAGAATCGACCGATTCCGACTCGGACGAGTCCTCGTCGAGTGACGAGCAGCAGTCGAACTCGGGACGACGCTCGCGTCGATCGCGCACTCGCAGCCGTACCTCGGACCGGCAGAACTCCGATTCGACCGATTCCTCCGACGACACGCGCACCGCGGACTCCTCGGCCGAGGACGGCGACGACGAGTCCGATTCGGGTGCCCAGGACAATTACGACGACTCCGACAACGGCGGTTCGGACGGAGACGGCTCGAGCCGTCGTCGTCGACGCCGTCGCCGGCGCAAGACCGGAGCAGAGGCCGCTGCCGAGGGTGCCTCGTCCGAGGACGATCCGCCCAACACCGTCGTGCACGAGCGCGAGCCGCGCAACAAGAGCCGGGCACCCCGGGACGAGGTCCAGGGAATCACGGGCTCGACGCGTCTCGAGGCCAAGCGCCAGCGCCGCCGCGACGGGCGCGATGCCGGTCGTCGTCGGCCGCCGATCCTCACCGAGTCCGAGTTCCTGGCTCGCCGCGAATCCGTTGACCGCGTCATGGTCGTGCGTGAGAAAGCGACTCCGGATCACCCGCTGACCACTCAGGTTGCCGTGCTCGAAGACGGTGTGCTCGTCGAGCACTTCGTCACCAGCAGTGCCACTGCGTCGATGGTCGGCAACGTCTACCTGGGCCGCGTTCAGAACGTGCTGCCCAGCATGGAAGCAGCCTTCATCGACATCGGGCGTGGCCGCAACGGCGTGCTGTACGCGGGCGAGGTCAACTGGGACGCTGCGGGGTTGGGCGGAAACTCACGGAAGATCGAGCAGGCTCTCAAGCCCGGCGATCAGGTTCTCGTCCAGGTCAGCAAGGATCCGGTGGGGCACAAGGGTGCTCGCCTGACCACGCAGCTGTCGCTCGCGGGTCGATTCCTCGTCTACGTGCCCGGCGGAAGTTCCACCGGCATCAGCCGCAAGCTGCCCGACACCGAGCGCAAGCGGCTCAAGGAGATCCTCCGCGACATCGTGCCTCCCGAGGCCGGCGTCATCATCCGCACCGCAGCGGAGGGCGTCAGCGAAGAAGAGCTCGCACGCGACGTGACTCGCCTGCAGGCGCAGTGGGCCAGCATCGAAGAACGCTCGGCCAACGCCGAAACCGGCAAGGGCGTGCAACCACAGACGCTGTACGAAGAGCCCGACATGCTCGTCAAGGTCATCCGTGACCTGTTCAACGAGGACTTCTCCAAGCTCGTCATCGAGGGCGACAAGGCGTGGACGACGACGTCGAACTACGTCGAGACCGTGGCCCCGGACATGATGGAGCGGTTGCACCGATACGAGGCCGACGGCAGTTCCGTCGACGTCTTCGCCGCGCACCGCATCGACGAGCAGCTGGCCAAGGCCCTCGATCGCAAGGTTTGGCTGCCGTCCGGCGGCACCCTGGTGATCGATCGCACCGAGGCGATGACCGTCGTCGACGTCAACACCGGCAAGTTCACCGGGTCGGGTGGCAATCTCGAAGAGACGGTCACTCGCAACAACATCGAGGCCGCCGAGGAAGTCGTGCGCCAGATGCGGCTGCGAGACATCGGCGGCATGATCGTCGTCGACTTCATCGACATGGTGCTCGAGTCCAACCGCGATCTCGTACTCCGACGACTCACCGAGTCCCTCGGACGCGACCGGACTCGCCACCAGGTCTCCGAGGTGACCTCGCTCGGTCTGGTGCAGATGACCCGCAAGAAGCTCGGCACGGGGCTCGTCGAGGCGTTCTCCACCACGTGTGAGCACTGCCAGGGTCGTGGCATCGTCGTGCACCCGTTCCCCATCGACGCCAAGCCGGACAACGACGGCGGTCGGTCGAACTCGTCGCGTTCGGAATCGGGCAACTCGGGAACCAGCAGCAGGCGTCGTCGTGGCAAGGACAACAAGGCCGACGGCAACGATCGGTCCGACGGCAACGAGCGGGCCTCCTCGAACGATCGTGCCGGTGCGGCAGACGGTCAGGAACACCCCGTGGTCGATCCGTCGATCAAGCGGGCGCATCCGGTGGCACTGGCCATGGCGGCGCACCACGACGACGTGGTGGCCGACGTCAGCCCCGCCGATGTCGAGACACCGGCCCCCGAAGCTCCAGGCGGCAACGCCGAGGTGACCGTGGTCTCCGCCGACGATGTGGAGGTTGCGGCCGCTGCGGTCGCCGACGCGGAGACGAACGTCACGGCAGCCGATGCGGCCACCGAGACCGAGGCCGAACAGCCTTCCGTCGAGCCGGCGGCACCGAAGGCTCGACGCGGACGGCGGGTGGCGCGCAAGGCAGCCGCGCCGACCGGCACAGCGCCCGACGCGGGCATGGTGATCGTCGTTCCTGCCGCGGACGACTCCGCGGACGCCACGGCCTCCGACCAGGCGGGGACGGCACCCGACGAGGCGGCGGCTCCGCTCACGGCGGCGGCCGAGCAGTCCGTGGAGCCGGTGGAGGTGCCGGCGGCACGTCCTCGCAGACGGCGCGCAGCAGCGCGGCCTGCAGGGCCTCCGGTGGACATCGATGCCTAGCAGCGCGGGGCAGTTTGACCCTGGCCGTCTCTCTGCCGTAACCTTGATAAGTCGCTCCCGGTGACACCGTTCTGCTGTGCCGTAGTGGCCTTGCAGGAAACAACGGTTCTCGAGCGGGCCTAGGTGAACATCGCCGTGGCCGGCCGATAGGGAGCAAGCAAACACGTTTTACCAGACCAGTCGTGTTGCCATGCGCAACGCGAGCAAGTTCGAAGAAGCAAGGGGTAGCCCTCCGATGGCAACGTACGCGATCGTCAAGACCGGCGGAAAGCAGTACAAGGTCGCTGTTGGTGACCTCGTCAAGGTCGAGAAGATCGAGGGAGCGCCCGGCACTGCTGTCTCGCTTGCTCCGGTCCTCGTCGTAGACGGATCCGACCTGACCACAGATGCAGACAAGCTGGCGAAGATCTCGGTCGCCGGTGAGATCGTCGAGCACACCAAGGGCCCGAAGATCCGCATCCACAAGTTCAAGAACAAGACCGGATACCACAAGCGTCAGGGACACAGGCAGAAGCTCACTGTCCTCAAGGTCACCGGCATCAAGTAACCAGGTCCCCGCAGGACCTGAGTTCTTCCAAGCTGATTCACCCCGAGGAGGGTATGCAACATGGCACATAAGAAGGGCGCATCCAGCTCCCGTAACGGTCGCGACTCGAATGCTCAGCGCCTCGGCGTCAAGCGTTTCGGCGGCCAGACCGTAGGCGCAGGCGAGATCCTGGTTCGTCAGCGTGGCACGCACTTCCACCCCGGCGTCAACGTCGGCCGTGGCGGCGACGACACCCTGTTCGCACTCGCCCCCGGCGCAGTCGAGTTCGGTGCCAAGCGCGGTCGCAAGACCGTGAACATCGTTCCGGTTGCTGTAGAGGCCTAGTCCTTCTGCAGCGCTGGCGCTCACGATGGCCGACGCGACCGGGCAACTGCTCGTGTCGACCATCCACGGCGTACGTTCACAGCTCCCGATAGGGGCGGACCAGGGTCATGAGACCGGTCCGCCCCTATCGCTTTTTTCTCCCGCTTTCTCTTTCACGAAAGGATCGAAGACAGCTATGTCACGATTCATCGACCGCGTGGTGCTGCACGTCAGCGCCGGCAAAGGTGGCAACGGCTGCTCTTCGGTTCACCGCGAGAAGTTCAAGCCTCTCGGCGGCCCGGACGGCGGTAACGGAGGGCAGGGCGGCGGAGTCGTGTTCGTCGTCGACAGCAACGTTCATACTCTGCTCGACTTCCACTTCTCCAGCCATGCCAAGGCAGGCAACGGAACTCAGGGCATGGGTGGCAACCGTGAGGGTGCCAACGGCGAGGACCTGATTCTCAAGGTTCCCGACGGCACCGTCGTGCTCGACAAGAAGGGCAACGTGCTCGCCGACATGATCGGCGAGGGAACACGTTTCGACGCCGCTCCCGGCGGCCGCGGCGGCCTCGGCAACGCAGCTCTGGCTTCGAAGGCTCGACGGGCACCCGGATTCGCGCTGCTCGGCGAAGAGGGCATCGAACGCGAGCTCGTCCTCGAACTCAAGTCCGTCGCAGACGTGGGCCTCGTCGGTTTTCCGTCGGCCGGTAAGTCGTCGCTGGTCTCGGTGCTGTCCGCAGCGAAGCCGAAGATCGCCGATTACCCCTTCACCACATTGGTGCCCAACCTCGGCGTGGTCTCCAGCGGAGACACGACTTTCACCGTCGCAGACGTTCCCGGGCTGATCCCCGGCGCGAGTCAGGGCCGAGGTCTCGGTCTCGACTTCCTGCGTCACCTCGAACGGTGTGCCGTTCTCGCGCACGTCGTCGACTGCGCCACACTGGATCCCGGCCGCGATCCGATCTCCGACGTCGACGCCCTCGAAGCCGAGTTGGCCGCGTACAAGCCGGCGCTGTCCGGAGACGCCAGCCTCGGTGATCTGGCCGATCGACCCCGCATCGTGGTGTTGAACAAGGCCGACATTCCCGAGGGTGCCGAGTTGGCCGAGATGGTCACCGCCGAGTTCGAATCCCGTGGCTGGCCCGTGTACACCATCTCCGCGGTGACGCGTGCCGGTCTCAAGCCGCTGACGTTCGCATTGGCCAAGCTCGTCGAGGAGTACCGCACCGCGCATCCGGCTCCCGAGCCGCGGCGTCAGGTGCTGCGCCCGGTCGCTCGGAACGACGACAGCTTCAAGGTCGTCAAGGATCCGGACATCCCGGACGGCTTCATCGTTCGCGGTACCCGACCCGAGCGTTGGGTGCGTCAGACGCAGTTCACCAACGACGAGGCCGTCGGCTACCTCGCCGACCGCCTCGCGCGGCTCGGAGTCGAGGACGCACTCATCAAGGCCGGCGCTCAGCCCGGTGCTTCGGTCACCATCGGCGACGTGTCGTTCGACTGGGAGCCGCAGACTCCGGCCGGTGTCGAGATCACCATGACAGGCCGTGGCACCGATGCCCGTCTCGATCAGGTCGAGCGCATCGGCGCATCCGAACGCAAGCATGCCCGCCAGGTACGTCGCGGGCTCGATACCGAACAGGAGTAGACGTGGCGGCGGTGCGTGAATCCGATTCGCTCGCAGAGGCTCTCACCGATACCCGTCGCACGATCGCCGATGCCAAGCGCATCGTGGTCAAGATCGGTTCCTCGGCGCTCACCAGCCTCGACACCGGTCTGGATCTGACTCGACTCGATCTGCTCGCCGACGCCATCGAGTCTCGGATGCGCAGCGGCACCGATGTGGTGGTCGTGTCCTCCGGTGCGATCGGCGCAGGGATGGCACCGTTGGGCCTGACGAAGCGTCCACGGGACCTGGCCACCAAGCAGGCTGCTGCGAGCGTCGGTCAACTCGCCCTGGTTCATGCGTGGAGCTCGTCGTTCCACCGGTACGGGCGCACGGTCGGACAGGTTCTGCTGACCGCCGAGGACACCGCGCGACGAACCAACCACCGCAACGCTCAGCGCACCCTGGATCGGTTGCGCTCGCTCGGTGCCGTGGCCATCGTCAACGAGAACGACACGGTCGCCACCGCAGAGATCCGGTTCGGCGACAACGATCGCCTGGCTGCTCTGGTCGCCCACCTCGTCGGTGCGGACGCACTGTTCCTGCTCTCGGACGTGGACGGGTTGTACGACGGTGATCCCCGCAAGGGCGAAGCGACACTGATCCCGGAAGTGACCAGCCCCGAGGATCTCGACGGTGTCGTCGCCGGTTCGGGGGGAGCGCTCGGCACCGGCGGAATGGCCTCCAAGCTGTCCGCTGCGCGTCTCGCGGCCGACGCCGGAGTACCGGTGCTGCTGGCCGCGGCATCCGATGCTGCTCATGCGCTGACGACGTCCGCGGTGGGTACCGCTTTCGCTGCCCGGCCGACGCGGTTGTCGGCGCGCAAGTTCTGGGTCCGTCATGCCGCCGATGCTGCCGGAGAACTGCACCTCGACGCCGGGGCAGTGCGTGCCGTGGTGGAGCGGCGACGATCGTTGTTGTCCGCTGGTATCACGTCGGTGACGGGTTCTTTCCACGGCGGCGACGTGGTGTCGTTGGTCGATCAAGCGGGCGTACTGGTGGCTCGCGGGGTCGTAGCGTACGACTCGGGGGAACTCGCCGGGATGCTCGGGCGGTCGACAGGGGAGTTGGCCGCAGAGCTACAGCGCCCGGTGGTTCATGCCGACGATCTGGTTCCTGCCTGATCGACGTCGTCGGCCAACGCGGTCGCTACCTCGGAACACCCGGCGTGCAGTGTGAGAGAAGCGAATTCGTCGCCCCGAGTGGTGCCGCGGTTGACGATGACGATGGGCTTCGACGTCTTGGACGCGTGTCTGACGAACCGCAGGCCCGACATCACGGTCAGTGAGGATCCGAGCACCAGCAGCGCGTCGCTTCGGTCGACGAGATCGTATGCCTCGGCCACGCGCGGCTTGGGCACGCTCTCACCGAAGTAGACGATGTCGGGTTTCAGTATGCCCGAACATGATTCGCAGTCGACCATGCGGAAGTGCGCGGTCGAGGAAATGATGGCGTCGGCATCGGGGGCGATCTCGACGCCGTCCGCGGGCGCAACGGACTCGAGAAAACCGGGATTGGCGCGATCGAGTCGGCGGGCCAACTCGAAACGCGAGATCAACCGCTCGCAGTTCAGGCAGCGAACTCGGGCGTAGACGCCGTGCAGGTCGATGACGCGTCGGCTGCCCGCCTTGGTGTGCAACATGTCGACGTTCTGGGTGATGATCCCGGTGACGACGCCTGCCCGTTCGAGTCGGGCGAGAGCTCGGTGGCCGTCGTTGGGCACGGCGGCGTCCATGTGTCGCCACCCGACATGGTTGCGGGCCCAGTAGTGCCGACGGAATTCGGCGTCACCGATGAACTGCTGGAACGTCATCGGGTTGCGAGGCGGTGACTGCGGACCGCGGTAATCGGGAATCCCGGAGTCGGTGGACATGCCCGCGCCGCTGACGACGGTGACAGTCTTCCCGTCGAGCAGGGAAGTCAGCTGCTCGTACGGTGCCGCGGACACAGGGGTTGCATTCACTTCGTCCAGGATAGCGATCCCTCGCCGGATGGGCACCGTGGATACGCCAACGGCCCGCACCGACCTGGATAGCGTCGGTGCGGGCCGTGAGGACGTGCCAGTGTTACGCGGGTACCTCGACGAGGGGGTACACACCGTTCTCGTCGTGCGTCTCGTTGCCGACGACGGGAGGGTTGAACACGCAGAGCATGCGCATCTGGGTGCGCGGCTCTACCGTATGGCGCTCGTGTCCGTTGAGCAGGTACATCGATCCCGCACCGAGCTCGTAGGTCTCGCCGGTCTCGCGGTCCGTGAGCGTTCCCTCGCCCTCGATGAGCCAGACGGCCTCGACGTGATTGGCGTAGTGGAAGTTGTTCACCGTGCCGGCCTGGATCGTCGTCTCGTGGAACGAGAATCCGACCTTGTCGCCGCCGAGAATGATTCTCTTGCTTCGCCAGTTGCCGTCTTCGCTCGAGATGTCGCGGTCGGTACCGGTGATCTCCTGCGTGGTGCGAACGATCATGTCGATGTCCTCCTTCGATATCGGTGCGTGCGAACGGGTCTCTAGGAGAGGACCTTCGCGACGGCACTTTCGATGATGTCCAGGCCGCGATCGAGCTCGTCGATCGTCGTGGTCAGCGGGGGAAGCAGCTTGACGACCTCGTCCTTGGGGCCGGCGGTCTCGACGAGCAGACGCTCGTCGTAGCACAGCTGAGACACCTTGCCGGCGAGTTCTGCGTCGTCGAACACCAGGGCCTGAACCATGCCACGGCCGCGGGTGGAGATGCCGTCGAACTTGGCGCACAGCTTCATGAACCGGTCCTGGATGTGCTCGCCCTTGACGAGGGTTTCCTTCTCGAACTTGTCGTCGGACCAGTAGTGATCGATGGCGGCCTTCGCCGTGACGAACGACGGGTTGAACCCGCGGAAGGTGCCGTTGTGCTCGCCCGGTGCCCAGACGTCCAGCTCGGGCTTGAACAGAGTCAGTGCCAGCGGCATGCCGTAGCCGCCGATGGACTTGGACAGCGTGACGATGTCCGGGGTGATGCCGGCTTCCTCGAACGAGAAGAACTGGCCGGTGCGTCCGCAGCCCATCTGCACGTCGTCGACGATCAGCAGGATCTCACGGCGCGAGCACAGCTCGGCCAGGGCGCGTAGCCACTCGGGGCGCGCGACGTTGATGCCGCCCTCACCCTGGATGGTCTCCACGATCACTGCGGCCGGGCGGTTGAAACCGCTGCCGGAGTCGTCGAGCACGCGCTCGAACCACTGGAAGTCCTCGGTGACGCCGCCGAAGTAGTTGTCGTACGGCATCGGAGTGGTGTGCACCAACGGAATTCCGGCTCCCGCTCGCTTCATCGAGTTGCCGGTGACCGACAGCGCGCCGAGGGTCATGCCGTGGAATGCGTTGGTGAAGTTGATGATCGCCTCGCGGCCGGTGACCTTGCGAGCAAGCTTGAGTGCGGCCTCGACGGTGTTGGTGCCCGTCGGCCCGGGGAACTGAACCTTGTAGTCCAGGCCGCGGGGATCGAGGATGTTCTTCTTGAACGACTCGAGGAACTCCCGCTTGGCGACGGTGGACATGTCGAGTCCGTGGGTGATGCCGTCGCTGGTGATGTAGTCGACCAACGCGCTCTTGATCATGTCGTTGTTGTGGCCGTAGTTGAGAGCGCCTGCGCCACCGAAGAAGTCGAGGTAGTCGTTGCCGTTCTCGTCGGTGATGACCGAGTTCTTCGCGGTGGTGAACACGGCGGGCCACTGGCGGCTGTAGCTGCGCACGCCGGACTCGACGGTCTCGAATACATCGGGCTTCTCTGTTGTCACGGTGTTCTTTTCGGTCATGTTCTGCTTGTTCCTTTCGTAATTCCGCGACGCGTCGGGGCCTACTGTGTAGAGCTCCTCGGCTTCGTGGCTATCAGGGAAATCGTTGGGCGCGAACAAATCCGACCTGACGATATCGGTGCCTCGCTTGCGTGCGAGGCTCGTGAAGGTTGCGATCGACGCTTCGTTGTCCGGGCTGATCGTCGTTTCCAGATGCGTGATGCCCTGTGGCTCGAGGCGGTCGAGCAGCTCCATCAGCATGCGACCGGCAAGTCCCTTGCCACGCTGGTCCGCATCCACGGCGACCTGCCACACGAACAGTGTGCGTGGGGCGTCTTGGCGGATGTATCCGGTGACGAAACCGACTGCGCGGCCGTCGATGTCGGATACGACGGTGGTGGCCGCGAAATCACGGCACCACAACACGTACGAGTAGCTGGAATTGAGATCCAGAACTCGCGAATCTCTTGCGATCTCCCAGAGCCGGACTCCGTCGGAGATCTGTGGCTTACGAAACTTCACTGCGTCCGGCGCAGTGAGCGGGGTACCTCTCAGCAATGCGGGCTTCATAGGAAATACAAACGTAACAAGGTCGCCGAGGCATATCGAGTGCGCCGAGAAATCGACCCCGGAATCGGACATGCTTCCCCAGGTTAACCCGTCAATGTGATGCTGGTCACTTCATTGGCGCCCGGCTGGCTGTACCCGCAACGACGGAATTCAAACCACCCGCTTCCGACGGACCGCTACTTCGGTGTCGCCAGAGCGAACGGAAGTACCGCTTCGGCACCCGCAGATCGCAGAGCCGACGTGGCGCAGGTGAACGTCCACCCAGTGTCGGTCAGCAGATCGATCAACAGAATCGGCCCTGTCACGGACGATACGTCCGGAACGTCCCAAGAGTCCACCAGCCCGGCGACCCTGAACGCCGAATTGGCCGCCGAGACCGGCGGATGACCGGCCCTGACCTGCATGACACCGAGATCGTCCAATTTTCCGACGGCGGCCAACCGCTCGGCGATCGATCGCACCAACACCGGGTGGGTGGGGGAGTCGAGAGCCAGAACGGCAGTCGGTCGCTGCTTCCAGTCCCAGTTGGCGAGCACGGTGATGCACGCCTTCTCCAATGCGTCGGTGGCCGGAGCATCGGGTGCATCGAGCAGGGCACGCAGCCGACTGCCCCAGCCGAGGTCGGTGAGTCGACCCAGCACGCGCCCGGGTTCGTGTGGGTCGGCGATCTTGCCCGAGAGCGACACCCCCAGCTTCTTCATGCCGCTGGGCCACTGCTTTCTCGGCTGCAGGTCGATGCCAGGCCGGTCCAATCGTGCCCGTGCCGAGTCGACTGCGGCCGCATCCACCGATGCCGACAGGTGCTCACCGGTGCAGTTGTCGCACCGTCCGCACCTGTCGGACTCGCTACCGGGTGCGCCCAGATCCGGGTCGTCGAGCTGCCTCCGCAGGAACTCCATCCGGCAGCCGTCGGTGCCCTGGTAGTCGATCATGGCCTGCTGTTCGCGGTCCCTGGCCTGTTCGAGACGCTCGTAACGTCCCGCGTCGTACGTCCACTGCTCCCCGGTGGCCATCCAGCCGCCACGAACGCGTCTGACCGCGCCGTCGACGTCGAGGACCTTCAGCACCATCTCCAGCCTGCTGCGATTGAGTTCCACCAGAGGCTCCAGCGCCTGCGTCGACTGGGCCTTGTCGGTGTTCAAGGCATCGATGACCTGCCGCACCAGATGCTCGCGGGGGAACGCGACGGAGGCGAAGTAGCTCCAGATCTGGCGATCCTCGTGACCGGGTAGCAGCACCACATCGGCGCGCTCGGTGGCGCGACCGGCTCGGCCGACCTGCTGGTAGTACGAGATCGGGGACGACGGTGCCCCCATGTGCACGACGAAGCCGAGATCGGGCTTGTCGAAGCCCATGCCCAGTGCGGACGTGGCGACGAGGGCCTTGACTCGGTTGGCCAGCAGGTCACCTTCGAGCGATTCGCGCTCGGTCGGATCCGTCTGACCGGTGTACGACGCTACGACGTGGCCCTGATCGGTGAGCAGCGCCGCGAGGTCCTTCGCGGCCGAGACCGTCAGCGTGTAGATGATTCCCGAACCCGGCAGGGTTTTCAGGTGATCGGCGAGCCACGCGGCCCGTTCGGTGGCGTTGTCGATCTTCACCACCGCCATGCGCAGAGAGTCGCGTGCGAGCCCGCCGCGCAGTACCAGCGTGTCGCCGCCGCCGACACCCAGCTGTGCGGCGACGTCGTCCACCACACGGTCGTTCGCCGTCGCTGTGGTCGCGAGCACGGGGATACCGTCGCGCAACTCGGCGATCAGGGTTCTGATACGTCGATAGTCGGGCCGGAAATCGTGGCCCCAGTCGGAGACGCAATGTGCTTCGTCGACCACGACCAGGCCCGCATCGCCTGCCAGGGACGGCAGCACCTGATCGCGGAAATCCGGATTGTTCAATCGCTCCGGACTGACCAGCAGCACGTCGAGCTCGCCCGAGGCGACCTGCTGATGGATGTCGTCCCACTCGGTCATGTTGCCCGAGTTGATGGTGGCAGCACGGACGCCCGCCCGCTCGGCGGAGGCAACCTGGTTGCGCATCAACGCCAACAGTGGAGAGACGATCACCGTCGGACCGAGGCCCTGTGCGCGAAGCAGTTTCGCCGCGATGAAGTAGACCGCCGACTTGCCCCAACCGGTCCGCTGCACCACCAACGCCCGCCGCCGGTGCACGACGAGGGCCTCGATGGCCGTCCACTGGTCTTCCCGCAGCACCGCAGCCGGGCCGGCGAGTTCGCGCAACAACTCTTCGGCGCTCGCGCGCAAGTTCCCGGTCGTGGGCTCCGTGGTCGTTGTCATAGGCTCCATCGTGCAGCAAGCATCCGACATCCAACGCGGGCCGGTCGGAAACGGTCGGACCGTGTAGCCCGAGAGGACCAGCGGTGTTCGATCCCGATTCCGATTCGATGCCGGCCGACCAGGGGCCCGTGCACCGTCACCTCTGGGCACTGGCCGTGGTGTTCGTCGGCGGAGCGGCCGGTACGGCAGTCCGCTATGTGATCGAGGAGCAGCTTCCGCACTCGGCGTCGCAATGGCCGACGGCCACCTTCGGGATCAACATCGCCGGTGCGTTCGTGCTCGGGCTTCTGCTCGAGTCGCTGGTTCGCGGCGGGCCCGATGCAGGAGTTCGGCGCAGTTTACGGTTGCTGCTCGGTACCGGTTTCTGCGGCGCGTTCACCACGTACAGCACGTTCGCCCTCGAGACGGTGGACGGGATTCGGGGTGGGTTCACCGGGCTGGCATTGGCATACGCAGTGGTCAGCGTGATTCTCGGAATACTTGCAGCTTGGGCTGGAATCGTGTTGGCAGGCAGGGTCATTCGATGATCGCGCTGTGGATCGCGGCGGCCGGCGGGTTGGGGGCAGTCTTTCGCTTCGTCGTCGACGCTGAAGTGAAATCACGTCTCGCGGCGCGGACGAGCTTTCCCTGGGCGACGGTCGGCATCAACGTGTCCGGGTCGTTTCTGCTGGGTGTGCTGGCCGGATGGGTGATGTTCCGAGCCGGCTCCACCGACGTTCAAGCCGTCATCGGTACCGGGTTCTGCGGCGGGTACACCACCTTCAGCACGGCGAGTGCCGAGACCGTGCGGTTGCTCCAGCAGGGGCGTCGACGCGATGCCGCCGTCAACGTGACAGTCACCGTGCTCGCGTCCGTACTCGCGTGCGCAGGCGGCCTGGCGCTCGCGTCGTCGATGTAGGACGGTCGATACGAGGACGAATTCACGCCTGGCTGACGCGCACCATGTTGCCGGCGGGGTCACGGAATGCCGCGTCGCGCGCACCCCACGGCTGACTCGTCGGCTCCTGCAGAATCTCGGCGGTGCCCGCCGCGCGAATTCTCTCGAAGGCCGTATCGAGGTCGTCGGCACGAAACAGCAGGCCCGGAAGCTCGCCCTTGGCGAGCAGGGCCGCGATCTGATCGCCGAGTTCCTGCGACCGGCCCGCGTGGGGCTGCGACAGGACGATCTCGATTTCGGGCTGGTCGTCGGTGGACAGAGTGATCCAGCGGTAGCCGTCGTTGGCAACCTCGCTCTTGACCTCGAGTCCCAGAGCGTCGCGATAGAACGCCAACGAGGCATCGGGGTCGTCGGTGTAGACGTGTACGTGGCTCAGTGAAAGTGACATGGGGAAAGGCTAGGACGCTCCGGCCGTCGATGCTTCTTCGATTCTGCTCGGTTCGGTGGCAGCCACAGTGCGGCGCATCGGCCGACCCAGAATCATGGCCGTGCACGTCGGCACCGCCCGGCTGTCACGGTGGTCGCGGGCGCGGTATGCGCTCGGTGTCTCGCCGACGATCTCGGTGAACCGCGAACTGAACGATCCGAGACTGGTACAGCCCACCGCGAAGCACGCCTCGGTGACGGTCACATCGCCGCGGCGCAGCAAGGCCTTGGCGCGTTCGATCCGTCGAGTCATCAGATGTGCGTAGGGCGTCTCGCCGTAGGCCTCGCGGAAGCGGCGACCGAAGTGCGCGGTGGACATCAGTGCTGTGCGTGCCAGCATGGGGACGTCGAGTGGCTCGGCGAATTCGCGATCCATCCGGTCTCGCGCGCGACGTAGAAGTCGGAACTCGTCGAGGTCGGGGGCATTCATCCTGCGGCCGCATCTCGCAGTGCGTCGATGTCTGCGCGAGTACCCGAGGACGTACTCGCACCAGGCCTCGTCGCGGCGAAAGACCCGGCAGCGCAGGCCCATTCGACTGCTGTGCGCGGTCCGTCGAACCAGGACGCGGCCAGTGCTCCGGCAAATGCATCGCCGGCACCGGTGGTGTCGACGGCGTCGACGCGCGGAGCGGCGACCTCGAACGATTCCGTGCCGCGGTATCGAGCGCCTCTGGCACCGAGTGTGGTGATCACGTGCGCTACTTCGTTCACTCGGTTTCCGAGACGGGCTTCCTCGGCTTCGTTGACCACGAGCACGTCGGTGGCCGCCACCAGGGCGTCGGGCAAATCCTGAACCGGTGATGGGTTCAGCATCGTCACGACGCCGCGAGAGCGGGCGTACTCGAATGCAGTCACCACGGTGTCGAGCGGAATTTCCAACTGACACAACAGGATAGCGGCGTCGGAGATGACGGCGAGGTCGTCGTCGGTGAGGCCCCGAACGTGTTCGTTCGCCCCGGGGACGACGACGATGCTGTTCTCGGCGTGATCATCGACGGAAATGGCGGCAATTCCGCTCGAACCCGGTGCCGTACGCAGCGCTCGGTCGTCCACGCCCGCGCTGGACAGTGTTCGGCGCAGTGTCTCACCGAATTCGTCGTCTCCGACCGCTCCGATGAACGACACCGGAACGCCCGCCTTGGCGGCGGCGATGGCCTGGTTCGAGCCTTTGCCGCCCGGTGAGGTGGTGAACGATGTGCCCAGCACTGTTTCGCCGGGGTCGGGCAGGGAGGGGGTCCGGGTGATCAGATCCATGTTGATGCTGCCGAGAACGACGATGCGGGGGTTCGAAGCGGACACCGACGAACTGTATCGCTCCGGCAGCCGGCCCTGACTCCGAACTGCCAATTGCAGATTGTTGACAATCTGAATTCGGTGAGTGACGATGGCACGCATGACAGCGTCGACTCGCACCCACCTCAGCCCGGCACTCAAGCAGGCGACCCCGATCGTCGTCGATCACGGAAAGGGCAGCTGGATCATCGGCACGGACGGGCGCAAGTACCTCGACTTCACCACCGGTATCGGCGTCACCAGTACCGGGCACTGCCATCCCCGCGTGGTCGAGGCCGCGCGCGAGCAGGTGGGCAAGATAATCCACGCGCAGTACACGACCGTCATGCATCAGCCGCTTCTGGCGCTGACCGACAAGCTCGGCGAGGTGTTGCCTGCGGGGCTGGACAGCGTGTTCTACGCGAACTCCGGGTCCGAGGCCGTCGAGGCATCGATTCGGTTGGCGCGCATGGCAACCGGACGGCCCAACATCATCGCCTTTCACGGGGGGTTCCACGGACGCACGGTGGCGGCCGCGTCGTTGACCACCGCGGGCACCAAGTTCCGTTCCGGATTCTCGCCGATCATGGGCGGAGTGCACATCGCACCGTTCCCCTACGCCTTCCGGTACGGCTGGGACATGGACACCGCGGTCGCCTTCGCGCTCAAGGAACTCGACTACCTGCTGATGACGATGTCCAGCCCCGCGGATACCGCTGCGTTCATCATCGAACCGGTACTCGGTGACGGCGGTTACCTGCCCACGCCTCCAGAGTTTCTCGAGGGACTTCGCGAACGGGCGGACACCCACGGGATCGTCCTCATCGTCGACGAGGTCCAAGCAGGAGTGGGGCGCACCGGAAAGTTCTGGGGCCACCAGCATTCGACCATCACACCCGACATCGTCATCACCGCGAAAGGTCTGGCCAGCGGATTCCCGATCTCGGCCATCGCGGCATCGACGGAGTTGATGGGCAAGGCGTGGCCCGGATCGCAGGGCGGCACGTACGGCGGCAATGCCGTCGCCGCTGCCGCGGGTGTCGCCACGCTCGACGTCGTGCGTGAGGAAGGTCTGGTCGACAACGCTGCCGCGCAGGGCCGAGTTCTGCTCGACGGCCTGCTGGCACTGAAGTCCGAGCACTCCGCCATCGGTGATGCACGTGGACTCGGCCTGATGCAGGCACTCGAATTCGTCGACAGCGCAGGCAATCCCGATGCTGCGGCCGCCCTGCGCGTGCAACAGGGTGCGATCGACGAGGGGTTGTTGCTGCTGACCTGCGGCGCGCTCGGCAACGTGGTCCGGATCATCCCGGCGCTGATCGTGAGCGACGACGAGATGCGGCAGGGCCTGGACGCGTTGTCGCGCACGCTGAAGAACGTGCTGTGACGTCTGCTCCGGTGCGGTCCCCGGTGCCGGCACTCGTGCAGCGAGTGCTGGAGATGGGTATCGAGATCGACGATTCGTCTCGACGGCTCGCCGAGTACTCCTACGACGCCTCGAACTACCGAATTCCGCCTGCGGCTGTGGTCTTCCCCCGTAGCGCCGACGAGGTCGCCTCCGTGATGGTGCTGTGCGGGGCCGCGGGAGTCGCAGTGATCGGCCGCGGCGGCGGAACGTCCATGGCTGGCAACGCGATCGGCCGCGGAATCGTGATCGACTTCTCCCGCCACATGAACCGCGTGATCTCGGTGGACACCGACGCGCGGACCGCGGTGGTGGAGCCGGGAATCGTGATCTCGGAGTTGCAGCGTGAATTGGTGGCGCGCACCTCGGGGGCGTTCACCTTCGCCCCCGACCCGTCCAGCAAGACACGCGCGACGGTGGGCGGGGCAGTCGGCAACGATGCGTGCGGCAATCACTCGGTGCGCTACGGACGAACAGCCGACCACACGGTGGCCATGGACGTGGTCACCGCCGACGGGCACCTACTCCGGGTGACTCGTAGCGGTGTGGAGGCAGTGCATTCGGAGGATGCGGCGGCAACCGATGCAGCCGAACGTATCTCGCGTGAGTTGCAGTCGCTCGCGGCCGACAACCTCGCGCTCTTCAGAGTCGAGTTGGGCCGCATACCGCGACAGGTGTCCGGATTTCACCTCTCGCATCTACTGCCCGAGAACGGATTCGACGTTGCTCGTGCACTCGTCGGGAGCGAGGGCACGTGCGCGGTGATCGTTTCGGTCACCGTCGCCGTCGTTCCCGTGCCTCCTGCGGCGTTGTTGCTCTGCCTCGGATACGAGAACGTGGTGGCTGCTGCCGCCGACGTGACGGCCATTCTCGAGTTCTCGCCTGCCGCTGTGGAGGGTATCGACGACAACATCGCCCAGACGATGGAGTACCGGCGCGGACCGAATTCCATTCGCGGTCTGCCTGCGGGAAACGCGTGGCTCTACGTCGACCTCGACGGGGCCGATGCGGCCGAGGTCGAGGACAAAGCGGCCCGTCTGCTCGAGGCGCTCGGTCGTCTCGGCCGCGTCAAGGAAGGTCGCATCGTCACCGACCCGGCCGATCGAACAGCGCTGTGGCGAGTACGTGAGGACGGCGCAGGTCTGGCGACTCGACTCGCCAGCGGAGTCGAGTCCTGGGGTGGCTGGGAGGACGCCGCCGTCGCACCCGAGAACCTGTCCGCCTACCTCGCCGACCTGAACTCGCTTCTGGCCGAACACGATCTGACCGGCGTGATGTACGGACACTTCGGTGCCGGCTGCATGCACGTACGCATCACGTTCGATCAGCGCACCGACGCCGGGCGACGGGTGATGTACGACTTCCTGCGTGCCGCCGCGCGGGTGGTGGTCAAGCACGGGGGCAGCTTGTCGGGCGAGCACGGTGACGGCAGGGCCCGGTCGGAACTGCTCCCGGTGATGTACTCACCGCGCATGCTCGACGCCTTCGCGCGGTTCAAGCGCATCTGGGATCCCCGCGGGATTCTGAACCCGGGTTCGATCACCGATCCGGAACCGATGATGGACAACCTCATGCTGCAGGGCATCCCGCAGCGGGAATGGAAGACGACCTTCGATCTGCACCAGATCGGAACGCGGGCAGATCTGGATCCGTTCGTCCACGCCACTCAGTCGTGTGTCGGCGTCGGCAAGTGTCGTACGACGTCGGGAGGCGTCATGTGCCCCAGTTTCCGGGCGACCGGCGACGAGAAGGACTCGACGCGCGGTCGGGCCCGAGTGCTGCAGGAGATGGTGCGCAATTCGCCGACCGTTGCCGACGGATGGGCATCGAAGGACGTAGCCGAATCGCTCGACCTGTGCCTGTCCTGCAAGGCTTGTTCGTCGGATTGTCCGGTCGGCGTGGACATGGCGACGTACAAGTCCGAGTTCCTCGATCATCACTATGCGGGGCGACTGCGGCCGCTCTCGCACTATTCGCTGGGCTGGTTGCCTCGCTGGCTGAAGGTGACGCAGCGAACGGCACCGCTGCTCAACCGTCTGCTCACTCCGCGCATCGCGGCGCTGGCGGCTCGACTCGGTGGGCTGACCACCGAGCGGCCGTTGCCGCGCTTCGCGTCGGCGAAGGAACTTGCTCACGAAATACGGATCGGCGGAGGCCGCGCCGCCGACGTGGTGTTGGTCGTCGACACGTTCACCCAGGGTTTTCGGCCCGAGGTCGCGGGCGCGGCGCAGCGCGTGCTCGAGGATTCCGGCCGCAGCACCGAATGCCGGACCGACGTGTGCTGTGGCCTGACCTGGATTTCGACGGGCCAGCTGAAGGCCGCCCGCAAGCACCTCACGAAAGCAGTTGCTGCACTGGACGACGGCACCGACCGACCCATCGTCGTCACCGAACCGAGCTGCGCTGCGGCGTTCCGCAAGGACATGCCGGAGCTGGTTCCCACCGCGGCCGCGAGACGGGTCGCGGCGCGGGTGCAGAGTTTCGCCGGCGCGGTGATCGACCAGGCCGCCGCCGGGTGGGTGCCCTCGGCCGAGGTTCCCGAATCGGTGACGGTGCAGACCCATTGCCACGAATACGCGGTGTTCGGCAACGCCACCCAGCGCACGGCGTTGGCCGCCGTCGGTATCGAGGCGGTGCGCGAGGCCACCGGATGCTGCGGGGTCGCAGGAAACTTCGGCTTCGAGTCTCGCCACTACGAGCTCAGCATGGCCGTGGCCGAGCAGGCCCTCGCCCCGGCGGTTCGCGCCGCCGAGCCCGACACCCCGATTCTGACCGACGGATTCTCCTGCCACATGCAGGTGCGTCAACTCACCGGTGACCTGACCAGCGGTGCGTCCGTACACCTGGCGCAAGTACTCGATCCACGTTCGACGAAAGGACCGCGGCCATGACCGCCAGTTCGACCAGCCTCACGCGTCCCACGATCACTGCTCCGACCGAACTGTTCGTCGAAGGCGCGTGGACCGCCGCTGCATCCGATGCCCGGTTCGATGTCGTCGATCCTGCCAGCGGCGAGGTCATCGCCAGGGTCGCCGACGGCGGCATCGTCGATGCCGAGAACGCCATGGCCGCAGCGGTCGATGCCGCCGCCGATTGGGCCGCGACTGCGCCGCGGGCACGCAGCGAAATCCTGCGCAGAGCATACGAATTGATCATGGCGCGGCAAGAGGAGCTCGCTGAGATCATCACCGCGGAAATGGGAAAGCCACTGGCCGACGCTCGCGGTGAGGTGGCGTACGGTGCCGAGTTCTTTCGCTGGTTCTCCGAGGAAGCGGTGCGCATCTCGGGCGATCACACCCTCACCGGAGACGGCAAGAACCGCATCGTGGTCACCCGGGCACCGGTGGGTCCGTGCATTCTCGTCACTCCGTGGAACTTCCCGTTGGCCATGGGAACTCGCAAGATCGGACCGGCGTTGGCTGCGGGATGCACCGTGGTGTTCAAGCCGGCCGAGCAGACGCCGCTGACCGCACTGGCTCTGGCGGAAATTCTGCACGACGCGGGTGTTCCGGCGGGAGTGGTCAACGTCGTGACCACCACCGACGCGTCGGGCGTGGTGGGCTCGTGGATGAGCAGCGGTGCGGCCCGCAAGATCAGCTTCACCGGATCGACGGCGGTGGGCAAGATTCTGCTCGAGCAAGCTGCGTCGACGGTGATGCGCACCTCGATGGAGCTCGGCGGCAACGCACCCTTCATCGTCATGGACGACGCCGACCTCGCCCGCGCCGTGGACGGTGCGATGGTCGCCAAGATGCGCAACATGGGTGAGGCGTGCACCGCCGCCAACCGGTTCTTCGTACACCGCAGTGTCACAACGCAGTTCGCGGACAAGCTCGCCGAGCGCATGGGTGCGCTGTCGGTGGGGGCCGGTAGTGCGCACGGAACCGAAGTGGGCCCGCTGATCGACGAGGCGGGCCGCGCCAAGGTACAGACACTCGTCGACGACGCACTTCGGCGTGGTGCCCGTGCGATCGTCGGGGGAGTGGCCCCGGACGGACCCGGCTACTTCTACCCGCCGACGGTCCTCACCGACGTCGATGCGGCGTCGGATCTGATGTCCCAGGAAATCTTCGGACCGGTGGCTGCAATCGTCCCGTTCGACACCGAGGACGAAGTGATCGCCCTCGCGAACGACACCGAATGGGGACTCGTCGGGTACGTCTTCACCCAGGATATCGACCGGGCTCTGCGAATGGGGGAGCGCCTCGAGGTGGGAATGGTCGGCCTCAACACGGGTCTGGTGTCCAATCCGGCTGCGCCGTTCGGTGGCGTCAAACAGTCCGGACTCGGCCGCGAGGGCGGAAAAGTCGGAATAGACGAGTTTCTGGAGTACAAATACTTCGCCATTCCCCGAGGCTGAGAGAGGTTTTCGATCATGCCCAGTTCGAGACGATTGACGCCCATCGACGCACGCAACACGTCGATGGTCATTGCCGACCAGATTCGCGACCGCATCATCGACGGGTCCTACGCCCCCGGGGAGCAGATCAACGAGGCCAACGTCGCCGCGGAACTCGAGATCTCGCGGGGACCGGTGCGGGAGGCGCTGCAGCGCCTCAATCAGGAGGGGCTGCTCGTCAGCTACCGAAATCGCGGCGTGTTCGTCGTCGAGCTGAGCAGTGAGGATGTCACCGAGATCTACGAATCGCGGGCGGCCATCGAGGTCGGTGCCGCGTGGACTCTGGTGCACGGGGATCGTGCGCGCCTGGTGTCGGCTGCCGACGAGCTCTCGGCCATCGTGATGCAGATGCAGCCGTTCATCGATCGGGCGGATTGGCGAGGTCTTGCCGAACGGGATCTGGCGTTTCACACCGCACTGGTCGCGGCGACGCGCAACAGCCGAATGTCGCGCATGTACGCCACGCTCGCTGCGGAGGCACGTATCTGCATGGCCAACCTGGAAACTGCGTACTACCGGCCTGAGGCCTTGGTGGAGGAACACCAGCTGATCGTCGACCTGTTGCTCGGATCGGATTGGGACGCACTGGAAAAGGGCGTGCACGAGCACATGGACACCGCCATCCACGACCTGACCCGTGCCATGGTCGAAGAGCAGGCCGAACACTCGGCACTGGCCACTCCTGGATAGTCGCCGGTCCGGCAACACAGCATTTACATCCGAAGTCTTGCGAACCTCTCACGCCAGCGCCTAGCCTGATTGTCAACAATCTACTAAACCGACCTCATTGAAGGGGGTGCCCGTGAACGACTCACCCGACGCCGCCTACGTCACCGCACTCGGACCCGACGAGACCACAGGACGGGCCGCTCCCGGCCTCGCTCGGTACCCCGATGTTCCGAACAGCACGCCGATCACGTTCACCGACGAGGAGTACGCCTTCCGGCTCGCTGCCGTCCGCGAGCGGATGGCAGCGCAGAACCTCACCGCGCTCATCGTGACCGATCCCGCGAACCTCTACTACCTGCTCGGATACAACGCGCTCTCGTTCTACACCCCGCAGATGCTGTACGTGCCCCTCGAGGGAGAGATGTACTTCTTCGCCCGCGAGATGGACGCCAACGGCGCGTTCCGCACGTCGTGGCTGCCGCAGGATCGGACGTTCGGCTATCCCGAAACGTTCGTGCAGCGCAAGGACACGCACCCGTTCGTCTGGGTTGCCGCGAAACTGCGCGAACTGGGGTTGGTGAACAACTTCGAGCACGGCCAGGTGGGGCTGGAGATGGACTCGTACTACTTCAGTCCCAAGGCTTTCGAGGCACTGGTGAAGTCGCTGCCCGAATATCGCTTCACCGACTCCTACGAGCTCATCAACTGGGTGCGCGTGGTCAAATCGCCCGCGGAGATCGCCCTGATGCGCGGCGCCGCGAAAGTCTGCGAATCGGCGATGTCCGCTGCTTACCAATCGATCTCGGTCGGTGAACGGCAGTGCGACGCGGCCGCAGCCATCATGAACGCACAGGTACGCGGCACCGAGGAGTTCGGCGGCGACCATCCGGCCATCGTCCCGATGCTGCCCACCGGTGCCGGAGCCGACACCCCACATCTGACCTGGTCGCATCAACCCTTCGTGCGCGGCGAGACCACCGTCGTCGAACTGGCCGGAGTGTTTCGGCGCTACCACATCCCGATGGCCCGCACGATCGTGCTCGGAAAGCCGAGTCCGCGTATGGATTACCTCGCCAAGTCCACCGGAGAAGCACTGAACGACGTGCTCGCGACCGTGCAGGCAGGCGTCACCGCGACCGAACTGGCCCAGGTATGGAACACGAGCCTGGCCAAGCACGGACTGCACAAACCGTCGCGCATCGGCTACTCGATCGGCATCGCCTACGCACCCGACTGGGGTGAGCGCACCGTGAGCCTGCGAACCGACGACGACACGGTGCTCGCAGAGAACATGACCTTCCACATCATCGGCGGAATGTGGATGGACGACTACGGATACGAGGTATCCGAGGCCGTTCGCGTCACCGAAACCGGCCTCGAAACCTTCACCGCATACCCCCGAGAACTACTGACGAAGGAGTGAGCATGACCGCATCAACGAAGGGTCGTTCCGCAGGCTCCACTCCTGCCCCAACCGGTCGTTCCGCAGGCTCCACTCCTGCCGTACCTGGTCGTTCCGCAGGCTCCACTCCTGCCATTCCCTGGGCCCTGCGGACCGACAAACTGGTGGGATCGGTGATCGATTCCTCGACATCGCTCCTCGCTGCACAGAAGCACGACATCGTCAGATTTGCCATGGGATCTCCTGCAGCCGAGACCGTTCCGGCCGCTGCGTTCACCGAGATCGCCGGCAGCGTACTGACTGCCGACGCGTTCGACTACGGTGCCACCGAGGGCGATCCCGGCTTGCTCGACGCGTTGCTCTCGTACCTCGATTCGGTCGGCGAACCCACGTCCGAGGAGCGAGTAGTGATCACCTCGGGCGGAATGCAGGGGCTCGACATCGCGTGCAAACTGTTCGTCGATCCGGGCGACCTGGTGATCGTCGAAAGTCCCACGTACACCAACGGAACCGCCACCGTGCTCAGCTACGGAGGCGACATCCTCGAGGCCCCGATGGACAGTGACGGCCTCATCGTCGAGGCATTGCCGGAGCTCGTCGAGCGTGCTGGTCGAGTGCCGAAGATGATCTACGTGATCCCCAACTTCCAGAACCCGTCCGGCGTCACCCTGTCGCTCGAGCGCCGACAGCTGCTGATCGAGCTGGCGCACCGGTGGGGATCGGTGATTCTCGACGACGATCCGTACGGCCTGCTCCGCTTCTCGGGTGATCCGATTCCCAGTTTCGGCACGCTCAGTCCCAACGACCCGTTGATCTTCTCTGTGCGGACCTTCTCCAAGATGATCGCCCCAGGCCTGCGCGTGGGGTGGGTGGACGCGGCCCCGGAGGCACGGCAGTTGATCGTCAACGCCAAGCAGGCCATGGACACGTGCACCAACCTGCCCGGTCAGCGGATGGTGGCCGAGTACATCCGGCGCGGCCTGCTCGACGAGCATCTTCGATCGTTGGCCTCGGTGTACCTGCCCCGCAAGGTCGCGATGCAGAACAGCATCGACAAGTACTTCGGCGAGTCGATGTCCACGACGGATCCCGAGGGTGGGTTCTTTCTCTGGGCGACGTTGCGCGGCAACGACGTCGACTTCTCGACGCAGGACCTGTTCGAGACGGCGCTGGCAGAGGGTGTGGCCTACATACCCGGGCCGGCGTTGTCGGTGGGTGGGAAATTCCACGATTCGCTGCGGCTGTGCTTCGCCTCGTCGACGCCCGAACGCATCGACGAGGGAATCAGACGGCTGGCGGCAGCGGTGGACAAGTCGAAGCACCTGCTCGCCTCCGATCCCACCCGATGACCGTTTCGACTTCCGAAGGCGCTCTTCTCCGTTCGATCGACGAGCACGAGATCGTCTCTCTGACTGCGGCATTGATCGATGCCGGTGGCGAGAACCCCGGCGATACCGAGGAGAAGACTGCGAAGGTGCTCGCCGAGCACTGTCGCGCACTGGGATTCGACGTTCGGACCGTCGAGGTGGCTCCGGGGCGACCCAACGTCATCGTGTCCATCGGATCCGACGAGCGGCCGGGAGTGCTGTTCGTCGGCCACTCGGACGTGGTTCCGGCGGGTACGGGCTGGACCACCGATCCGTTCTCCGCGGTCGTTCGAGACGGCCGAATTGTCGGCCGCGGGGCCTGCGACATGAAAGGCGGCCTGGCAGCGGTGGTCGCGGCGATGACCGCAGTGCATCGCGCCGGTCTCGCGGACGAGTATCCGATGACCTTGGCGTGTCTGGTCGACGAGGAGGACACCGGTCTCGGTATCCGAGCATTCGTCGCCGCGCTTCCGCACCGGAACTACAGCTGCTGCGTGGTGGCAGAGCCGACGGACCTGGTCACCATCGTCGGATGTCGAGGGGCGGCGAACCTGGAGATCGAGGTGCGTGGCCGTTCCGCGCATGCGGGGCAGCCGCGCAACGGGGCCAACGCAATTTCCGCGGCAGCGCGCATCATCGGGATCATCGAGGGCTCCCAGGCCGAGCTGGATGCCAACCCCGACACCGATCTGGGTCCGGCCACGTGGAACGTGGGGACGATAACGGGAGGCACCGGCACATCGATGGTCGCCGATCGCTGCGTGCTCACCGTCGACCGCCGTCTGGTACCGGGAGAGAGCGCTGCCGGTGTCGTCGGCGACCTGCGATCGCGCATCGAATCGGCCGGGGTGACCGGCGGCGACATCGACGTTCGCATCGGAATCGCGATGGAGATGCCGGGCTTTCTGACCAGCGTGAACGATGGATTGGTCACCACCGCAGTGCAATCGGTCCTCGACACCGGATCTGCACGTTCGACTGACATCTGGACCGCATCGTGCGATGGTGGTTTCGTGGCACAGCAGATGGGTATCAAGACCGTCGTGCTCGGTCCGGGGGAGATCGAAAGCCAAGCACATCGGCCGGACGAGTCCGTCGCCGTGCAGCAATTGACCGACAGCGCAAGGGCGTACGCGTTGATCGCCACCAGAATTGCTGCGCTACCAGCGCTTTAGCGTTGCATGAGGGGGTGGGCCGAACCGTATGTTCCGCATCGTCGTAATGTCGAACGCTGCGAAGTACCACACCGACGCTCCACTTTGACCACAAAAGCGAGAGGTATTTCGACCGTGACCGAAAAATCAGGGTCGGCAGCATCGCCGACCGGATATCCCCCGAGCACCGACACTCTGAGCCCGGACGAGACCAAGGTTCTCCATCGCGCCATCGGCGGATCCGCGCTCGGTAACGCCGTCGAGTGGTTCGACTACGCGGTGTACGGCTACCTGGCCGTGTACATCGCCGCCAACTTCTTCCCGTCCGAGGACGGGGGAGCAAGCCTGCTCTCCACGTTCGCCGTGCTGGCCGCGTCGTTCATCATTCGCCCCATCGGCGGCATCGTGCTCGGCCCACTCGGAGACCGCATCGGCCGCCAGAAGGTCTTGGTTCTGACCGTCTCGATGATGACGTTGGCCACGGCGACCATCGGCGTGCTGCCGACGTTCGACACCATCGGCATCGCCGCACCGCTTCTGCTGCTCGTCTGCCGTTTGGTGCAGGGCTTCTCCACCGGTGGTGAATACGGCGGCGCAGCTGTGTTCATGGCCGAATACGCGCCGGACAAGCGCCGCGGATTCTTCGGATCGTTCCTCGAATTCGGCACTCTCGCAGGAACCGTGGGCGGTGCCACCCTGTGCACCCTGCTCAACGTCGCGCTCGGCGACGAGACGATGGAGGCGTGGGGCTGGCGAATCCCGTTCCTGGTGACTCTGCCGCTCGGCATCGTCGCACTGTGGTTGCGGACCCGGCTCGAGGATTCTCCCGTGTTCGCCGAGGCCAAGGAAGACGGCGGTACGGTCGAGGAAGGCGCAGGTGGGGCCATGGCCTCGCTCAAGACCACGATGACGTACTGGCAGCGGATCCTGATCCTGATGGGATTCGTGCTGCTGCTCAACATCGCCTACTACACGGTGCTGACGTTCTTGCCCTCGTATCTCAGCGACACGTTGGGGCACAGTACGACTCAGTCCAACTTCACCCTCGTGGCGATCATGATCATCATGATGGCGATCATCAACCCCATCGGTGCGCTGTCCGACCGAGTGGGCCGAAAGCCGTTGCTGCTGGCGGCCTGCATCGGGTACTTCGTGTTCAGCGTTCCGCTGTTCCTGCTGATCATCAACACCGGACTGATCGGCCAGAGCGTCGGCCTGCTCGGTCTCGGAGTGTTGCTGGTGATCATGTGCTCCTGTGTTTCGTCGACCCTGCCAGCACTGTTCCCGACTCAGGTGCGTTACGGGGCGTTCGCCATCGGGTACAACGTCTCGACGGCGCTCTTCGGCGGTACGGCTCCGCTGATCCTGACGTTCCTGATCGACCGAACCGGATCGAACCTGGTCCCGGGTTGGTACATGATGATCGCGGCTGCCATCGCCTTCGTGCCGATTCTGCTGATGCCGGAAACCGCCGGCCGCTCGTTGCGCGGAACCCAGTGCCCCGGCGACAACGACGACGAGGTGGCCGCGTCCGGCGTCGAACTCGTCGGATACAAGAAGAAGTAGTGGCACCTGTTCTCGTCGTTCTGCACGCCGGCGACCTTCCCGACGGTCTCGACTCCGTCGAGGAGGTCGCCGACGTCCGGTACGCCACCGCCGACACCCTCGGTGATGCGGTCGACGGGGCCGACGCGCTGCTGTTGTGGGACTTCTTCTCTCCCGCAGTCCGATCCGCGTGGCCCCGCTGCGGCTCGCTGAAATGGATACACATCGCCGCGGCAGGCGTCGACTCGTTGATGTTCGACGAGTTGGTCGATTCCGATGTGATCGTGACCAATTCGCGGGGCGTATTCGATCGGCCGATCGCGGAGTTCGTGCTGGCGCAGATCCTCGCGTTCGCCAAGGACTCCGAACGTTCTCGCGCACTGCAGCAATCGAAGGTCTGGCAGCATCGCGAGACCGAACGAATCGACGGTGCCCACGCGATGATCGTGGGAACAGGAGCGATCGGTCGGGCCATCGCCACCATGCTCACTGCAGTGGGGATGTCGGTCTCGGGCGTGGGGCGAACACAGCGAGAGGGTGATCGCGATTTCGGAACCGTGTACGCCAGCGGCGACCTGGGTGCCGTGGTAGCCCGAGCCGACTATCTGGTGCTCGTCGCGCCACTCACCGAACAGACGAGGGGACTTGTCGACGACGCGGTGTTGGCCGCGATGAAGCCCGGATCCCGGGTGATCAACGTCGGCCGTGGGGAGTTGCTCGATACCGATGCACTGCTGGCACACCTTGCCACCGGGCACATCGCGGGGGCCGCACTCGATGTGTTCGACACCGAGCCGCTCTCGGCCGACCACCCGTTGTGGACGGCCGAGAACGTCATCGTCACCCCGCACATGAGCGGTGATGCCTCGGGGTGGAAGCAGCGGCTCGCGGAGTTGTTCGTGGACAACGCACTTCGGCATTTTAAGGGCGAACCCCTGCGCAACGTCGTGGACAAGAAGCTCGGGTTCGTGGTGTGAGCGCTCAGTAGGCCCGCTCGTACTGCGGTGCCACGGCCGGGAGCATCTCGACGCCGAGTTCGCGGGCGGCGCGCCGCGGCCAGTACGGATCACGCAGCAGTTCGCGCGCCAGCAGGACAGCCGTTGCCTCTCCCAGCGAGACGATGTCCTCGGCCTGCTTGGGTTCGGTGATCATGCCGACCGCAGCGGCCGGCATCGTGGTCTCGTTCTGGATTCGCCGGGCGAACGGAACCTGGTAGCCGGGACCGACCGGAATCTTGGCGTGCACGTTGCCTCCGGTGGAGGTGTCGACCAGATCCACCCCGTGCTCGGTGAGTATCTGCGACAACGCGACGGTCTGATCCGACGTCCAACTCGGGGCCTCCAATTCGGCTGAATGCTCACTGTTCTCGGGCTCGTCGAGCCAGTCCGTCGCCGACAGGCGAACGAACAGCGGCAGCTCTTCCGGCCACACCTCACGCACGGCGTCGACGACCTCGATCAGCAGACGCGTGCGGCCCGCGAAATCTCCGCCGTACGAGTCGGTACGGGTGTTGCTGGCAGGAGAAAGGAACTGGTGCAGCAGGTATCCGTGCGCGCCGTGCACTTCGGCCACCTGGAATCCTGCTCGCAGCGCACGCTGGGCGGCGGTCCGGAAGTCGTCGACGATCTTCGCGATGTCCTCGGTCGTCGCCTCCCGCGGGCTCGCGTAGTCACCGAACGCAACCTCGCTGGGGCCGACGGTCTCCCAACTTCGGGGGTCCTCGGCCGGCAAGGACTTGCCACCCACCCAGGGAGCAGCGGTCGACGCCTTGCGCCCCGCGTGTGCCAGCTGAATGCCCGGGACGGTTCCGAAGGACGAGATCTCGGTGACGATTTTTGCCAATGCATCGGCCTGGGTGTCGTTCCAGATGCCCAGGTCCGACGGGCTGATGCGCCCCTCGGGGCTCACGGCGGCGGCTTCGGTGATGATCAGACCGGCACCGCCGATCGCCCGGCTCACCAGGTGGGTGCGGTGCCAGTCGCCCGCGACGCCGACGTTGTCACCCGCCTCGTCGGCCGAGTACTGGCACATCGGTGCCATCCACACCCGGTTCGGGAAGGTGACGTTGCGCAGGGTCAGGGGCTCGAACAGCACACTCACGAGGGGTTCCTCCGGTCTTCGGGCAGCGCCGACGGTCGGTCGACGATCTTCACGCTGTGCTGCAACGACGCGGCGATGCAGCTTCATTCCCGGCCCCTATTAGTGTGTAGTTCATGACAGCTTCCGTCTCGGCCGAACCGGTGACCAGCACTGCCGACGAGCGAGAGAACGTGCACGCCGCAGCACGCCGAGCGCGCTCCGCATCGCGGGCGCTCGCGCTGCTGACGACCGCAGAGAAGGACGCGGTGCTGCACGCCGCGGCAGATGCCGTCGTAGCTGCCTCGGAGTCGGTACTCGCCGCGAACGCAGTCGACATCGAGAACGCGCGAGCGGCCGGTACCGACGAGGGTCTGCTCGACCGGCTGCGGCTGACCGCGTCGCGCATCGACGGCATCGCGGCGGGACTGCGTCAGGTGGCCGGGTTGCCCGATCCGATCGGCGAGGTCATCCGCGGTTCGACGCTGCCCAACGGGCTGGAGATTCGTCAGCTGAGAGTTCCGCTCGGTGTGGTGGGGATGGTCTACGAGGCCCGGCCCAACGTCACCGTCGACGCGTTCGGCCTCGCGTTCAAATCCGGCAACGCTGTGCTGCTCCGCGGTTCGTCGTCGGCGGCGCAGTCCAATGCGGCGTTGGTCGAGGCACTGCAGGGAGCGTTGCGCGGTCACGGTCTGCCCGAGGCCGCGGTGCAACTTCTGGGAAGTGCCGATCGTGCCACGGTCACGCACCTCATTCAGGCTCGCGGTTTGGTCGACGTGGTGATTCCGCGTGGTGGAGCCGGTCTGATCGCTGCGGTCGTGCGCGATGCGACGGTTCCGACCATCGAGACCGGCGTCGGAAACTGCCACGTGTACATCCATGCCTCTGCCGATCCGGAGACCGCCGAGAAGATCGTGCTCAACGCCAAGACCCGCAGAGTCAGTGTCTGCAACGCCGCCGAGACCGTGTTGGTCGATGCCGCGATCGCCGAGACCATGGTTCCGCGCTTGCTCCAGGCCTTCCAGATGCACAGCGTCACGGTGCACGGGGATCTGCCCGGGCTCGTGCCTGCGCACGACGAGGACTGGTCGCAGGAGTACCTCTCACTCGACATCGCGCTGAAGGTGGTGGGCGGTATCGACGAGGCGATCGACCACATCGACCGATACGGCACCGGCCACACCGAGGCGATCGTCGCTGCCGACATCGGTGCCGCGCGCGAGTTCACCCAGCGGGTCGACGCGGCGGCAGTGATGGTCAACGCCTCCACGGCGTTCACCGACGGCGAGCAGTTCGGCTTCGGGGCCGAGATCGGCATCTCGACGCAGAAGCTGCACGCGCGTGGACCCATGGGATTGCCCGAATTGACCTCGACCAAGTGGACCGTGTGGGGTGACGGACACGTCCGAGACTGACAATCCTCGAAGTACCGGCCAGACCCGATCATCAGGAGCTGTGACATGGATCGTGCCCTACCGACGACACCCCCGCTGTTCGCCAGCGTGGACGACGTCCAGAGGCGCCTGGCCGAGACGGGCTATCTGGCCGACAAGGCCACTGCCACCTCGGTGTTTCTCGCCGATCGCCTCGGCAAACCGCTGCTGATCGAAGGTCCGGCGGGAGTCGGCAAGACCGAGCTGGCCCGTGCCGTCGCGCAGACGACCGGGGCCGAACTGGTGCGGCTGCAGTGCTACGAGGGTGTCGACGAGGCTCGCGCGCTGTACGAGTGGAACCACGCCAAGCAGATTCTGCGCATCCAGTCCGGTACCGCTGCCGACTGGGACTCGACCAAGCTGGACGTGTTCTCCGAGGAGTTCCTGCTTGCGCGCCCGCTTCTGCAAGCCATTCGCCGGACCGATCCCACGGTTCTGCTCATCGACGAGACCGACAAGGCCGACGTCGAGATCGAAGGACTGCTGCTCGAGGTACTGAGCGACTTCGCGATCACCATTCCCGAACTCGGCACGATCGTGGCCGAGCGGACGCCGTTCGTGGTGCTCACCTCGAACGCCACCCGTGAACTGTCCGAGGCCCTCAAGCGTCGGTGCCTGTTCCTGCACCTGGACTTTCCGGACGCCGACCTCGAGCGTCGGATTCTGGCCAGCAGGGTTCCCGACCTACCCGAGGCGATCGCCGAGCAGATGATCAAGACCGTGCGGGTACTGCGCGCGATGCAGCTCAAGAAGTTGCCCTCGGTGGCCGAGACCATCGACTGGGGACGCACTCTGTTGGCGCTCGGTATGGATACCCTCGACGACGAAGCGGTTCGCTCCACACTCGGTGTGGTGCTCAAGCATCAGTCGGACCAGGTTCGTGCGGCAGCCGAACTCCGGCTCAACTGACATGCAGGCCCCACACGGAATTCCCGGTCACCTCGTCGGTTTCGTCGACGCACTGCGTCGGCGTGGAATTTCGGTCGGGCCGTCGGAGACGGTCGATGCCGGACGCGTCCTGTCGGTTCTCGATCTGCTCGATCGGGAGGCCGTGCGCGAGGGTCTGGCCTGTGCACTGCTGCGCCGTCCGACGCACCGCGGAGTGTTCGACGCCCTGTTCGACCTGTGGTTTCCGGTGGCATCGGGTACCAGGGACTCGGGGCAGATCGATACCGCCCTGCCCCGCACCGATGCCGGCGACGTCGACATCGATGCTCTCCGCGAGCTGTTGGTCGATCTGCTCTCGGACGATTCGGCCGAGGCCGCCGAGTTGACCCAGATGCTGGCGGCGCAGATGGTCGAGGAACTCGGACAGTACAAGTCCTCGAACGGGCCGTCGTTCTCGGCATATCAGGCGCTGCGCGACGTAGCGCCCGAAACGTTGCTGCGCAAGATTCTCGACGGATTGCTCGGGCGCAGCGACGACGCACCTGATCGCCCCACCGACGACTACGAGTCCGAGGTTGCCAAACGCACTGCAGCGCAACGCATCGCAGACCTCCGCAAGATGATCGAGAGCGAGACGAGGCGTCGGTCGGCAGAAAAGCTGGGCCGTGAGCGAGTGGCGAGCTACGGGGTGCCCAAGCTCGCGGAGGAAGTCGATTTCCTGCGGGCCTCGGACACGGAGATGGCGGCGCTGCGACGCAACGTCACCCCTCTCGCCCGGTTGTTGGCATCGCGACTTGCGGTGCGGCGCAGCCGAAGCAGGCACGGCTCGATCGATCTGCGGCGGACGCTGCGCAAGTCGATGTCCACCGGCGGTATTCCGATCGACCTGGTCGAGCGCAAGCCGCGGCGAGCGCGCCCCGAACTGGTTGTGCTGTGCGATGTCTCGGGCTCGGTGGCAGGATTCAGTAATTTCACGCTGCTGTTGGTGCATGCGCTGCGAGAGCAGTTCTCGCGCGTGCGCATCTTCGCGTTCATCGACTCCACCGACGAGGTGACGCGATTCTTCGATTCCGGTTCCGACCTCGGAGCGGCGATGAGTCGCATCGTTCGCGAGTCCGATCTGGTGACGTACGACGGCCACTCGGACTACGGCCATGCACTGACGACGTTCGACGAGAAGTACGCGCACGCGGTCACCAGTCGCAGCTCGGTGCTGATTCTCGGGGACGCCCGCACCAACTACCGCGAGCCGAAGCTGCCGGCGTTGGCGCACATCGTGTCGGTGGCCAAACATGCGTACTGGCTCAATCCCGAACCGAAATCGCAGTGGGGTTCCGGTGATTCGGCTGCCAAGGTGTATTCCGACGTGATCGCGATGCACGAGTGCCGATCGGCTCAGCAGCTCGCCACCGTTGTCTCGCGTTTGCTGCCGGTGTGAGGCGTGTGACGGCCGGCGGTACCCCGGCCGTAGAATCGGCGGTTGTGCAGCGCGAATCCGACCCCGGCGACGACACCGGTAGGCAGTCCGTCCGCCGTTTGGGCGTGATGGGCGGCACCTTCGACCCGATTCACCACGGGCACCTCGTCGCGGCCAGCGAAGTGGCGAACAAGTTCCGTCTGGACGAGGTCATCTTCGTCCCCACCGGAAACCCGTGGCAGAAGGAAGGCAAGACGGTCAGCCCGGCAGAGGATCGCTACCTGATGACGGTCATCGCGACCGCGTCCAATCCGCGTTTCTCGGTCAGTCGGGTGGACGTCGACCGGGAGAAGTCGACCTACACCGTCGACACCCTGCGCGATCTGCGGACGCAGCATCCCAACGCCGAGCTGTACTTCATCACCGGGGCGGATGCGCTCGAGTCGATCCTCACGTGGCAGAACTGGGAGGAGTTGTTCGAGCTCGCCAAGTTCGTCGGTGTCTCGCGTCCCGGGTTCGAGCTGGGCGTCGAACATCTCGCCAACCACCTTCGGTCGTTGCCCGCGGACACTCTCACATTGATGGAAATCCCTGCACTCGCGATATCGTCGACGGACTGTCGACTCCGCGCCGGTGAGAATCGGCCGGTCTGGTACCTGGTACCGGACGGCGTCGTGCAATACATCTCGAAGAGGAATCTCTACAGACCACGAGGCGCTCAGCGTCTCGACGGATCCGTCACCATGTCGGAACCAGCGCCCCAGAAGAAGCAACCGGCAGGGTCGGTCACCAGCGCAATGACCGCGAACCCGAGCCATACGAGTGGGAGTACACCGAAGTGACTGCAACAGCCGAAGCCGCCGAGATGGCGCGTATCGCCGCGCTCGCAGCCGACGACAAACTGGCCGGCGACGTGGTGATTCTCGACGTCTCCGATCAGCTCTACATCACCGATTGCTTCGTCATCGCCTCGGCACCGAACGAGCGTCAGGTCAACGCGATCGTGGAGAACATCGAGGATCAGCTGCGTGAGGCCGGACACAAGCCGGTCCGTCGCGAGGGCACCAGGGAAGGCCGTTGGGCACTGCTGGACTACTCCGACATCGTCGTGCACGTCCAGCACAACGAAGAGCGCAACTTCTACGCGCTCGAGCGGTTGTGGAAGGACTGCCCGACCATCGAGGTTCCCGGTCTCGGGCAGCATCCGGCTCCGGAATCGGAGCAATGATCAGACGGCTCATCCTGCTTCGGCACGGTCAGACGGAATACAACGCCACCGACCGCATGCAGGGTCAGCTCGACACCGATCTGTCCGAGCTCGGCCGCAGCCAGGCGAAGACGGCCGCCGCCGAGCTCGCGACGCGTGAGCCGATCAAGATCGTCTCCTCGGACCTGCGGCGAGCTCTCGACACCGCGAACGCGCTCGGAGAAGCAGCCGGGGTGGCGGTCTCGGTGGACGAGCGTCTGCGCGAAACCCACCTCGGTCAGTGGCAGGGACTCACCCACACCGAGGTCGACGACATCGCCCCCGGTGCGCGACCGGCCTGGCGCGCCGACGCCACCGTCGCCCCGCCCGGTGGGGAGAGCCGCATCGACGTCGCGCGACGCAGCGTGCCGCTGGTTCGTGAACTCGCAGCAGGCGTGCCCGAGTGGGGTGCCGACGGCAACGAGAGACCGCTCGTCCTCGTCGCGCACGGAGGTCTGATCGCGGCACTGACCGCCGCGCTGCTCGATCTGCCGTCCGATCGCTGGCCGGTGCTGGGTGGCCTCGCGAACACCAGCTGGGTGCAACTCGGTGCGCACGGGCCCGGGGAGAACCCGTCCTGGCGACTGGACGTGTGGAACGCCTCGGCGCGAGTGGCCAGTGACGTCCTCTGACACGGCGGCGCAGCCCGCGCTGCTCGTGCTCGCGGACTCGCTGAGCTACTACGGACCCGAGGGCGGACTGCCCGTCGACGATCCGCGGCTCTGGCCCAATCTCGTTGCAGCGGAACTCGGTTGGACGGTCGAGTTGGTTGCGCGCATCGGCTGGACGAGTCGGGACGCGTGGTGGGCTCTGACCCAGGATCCGCGGGTGTGGGCAGCTATTCCCCGTGCCGGTGCTGTCGTACTCGGAATCGGCGGCATGGATTCACTCCCGTCGCCGTTGCCAACTGCGCTCCGGGAACAGATCAGATACGTCCGACCGCCTGCCCTTCGGCGCGTGGTTCGCGCGGGATACCAAGCGGTGCAACCTGTTCTGTCGCATCTCGGTTGGCCCGTGGCGCTGCCGCCGCGGCTCAGCGTCGAGTATCTGGAACAGACCCGCGCGGCACTGGCGTACGTGCGCCCCGAACTTCCGGTCATCGGTACCTATCCGTCGGTGCACCGCTGCGATGCCTACGGCAAGGTGCACTCGGGTCGCGAACCCGCCGTACGCGCACTGCGCGCATGGAGCGTGGACAAGAACGTCCCCATGGTCGACCTCGCCGACGCCGTCCGACCGAACATCGAGTCCGAGAACGCGAACCCCGACGGCATCCACTGGGGATGGGACGCACATGTCGCGGTCGCCGAGGCGATGCTGGAGGTGCTGCGACCCGTCGCCGCCGGATCGGTGACCGGATCGCCATGACCGTCGCCGTCGTCACCGACTCCTCGTCCTGTCTGCCGGCCACACTCGCCGCCGAACGCGGTATTGCGTTGGTGCCACTGCACGTGCTGGTCGACGGAATCGACCATCGCGAAGGCGTAGACGACATTCCCGAGCAGTCCACCTCGGGCAAGCCCGTGACCACAGCGGGGGCTTCCCCGGGCGAGCTGACCGAGATCTATGCCGCGGCTCTCGAACGCAGTCGAGGTGCCGGTGTGGTGGCCCTGCACATATCCCGGGGACTGTCGAGCACGTGGGAGGCAGCACGCCAGGCCGCAGATCACGTGGGCTCGGCCGTCCGAGTCGTCGATTCCGCCTCGGCCGGCATGGGACTGGGCTTCGCGGTGCTCGCTGCGGCCGCGACGGCCGCCGGGGGAGCAGAACTGGACGAGGTGTACCGCGACGCCGTCGCCGCGTCGACGACCTCGCGATGCTTCATCGTCGTCGATCGACTCGACCACCTGCGACGTGGAGGCAGAATCGGTGCCGCCGCGGCGTTGCTCGGCACTGCGCTGGCCATGAAGCCGGTACTGCACATCAGCGACGGCAAACTCGTGTTGAAGGAGAAGGCGCGCACCTCGTCCAAGGCTTTGAACAAGCTGGTCGACGCAGCCGTCGCTGCCGCGACCGAGGTCGGTGACGAATCGGGGGTTGCGCTCGCGGTGCACCACATGCAGTGCCCGGAGCGAGCCGAGGACGTAGCCGCGATGCTGGCCTCCCGAATTCCGCACTCGACCAGCATCGACGTCTACCCCTTCGGTGCCGTTCTCGGCGCTCACGTCGGCCCCGGCGCGGTCGGTGTCGTCGTGGCTCCGGGACGCCGATAACCGGGCCCAGCCCTCGGTTCATCCACAGCCTCCGGGTTGTACACAGGGCAATCGGCGACCTGTAATCACCGGGGAGTGAACCGATCGCGGGCACTAGCGTCCTCGAGCATGGGCGGCAACGACGATCGGGCACACACGGTGGCGCGATTGAACTCCGTGCGCAGACAACACGATTCCGACCGCGATCGCGTCGTGCCCGAGGAGCCGGGACCTGACGCCGGATCCACCGACCCGGATTGGCTGCTGCCGCAAGCGGAACGATCAGGCACCCCGTGGTCGGCCTTGCTGCCGTCGCGATGGCGATCCGCCCGCGTCGACCCCGGGAAACCGGGGGCAGTGGCGATGGCGGCGGCCGGGGTGTTCGTCGTGCTGGTGGCGGGATTCGCGGTGCTTCGAGACGCACCGACTCCGGCACCTGCGCCGCCGCTCGCCGTGGTCGCGACCGGCACGGCTGATGCCGACGACACGGTGGATGCCGACGACGTGGTCGATCCGGTGCCCAGCGCCGACGCCGAACTCGTGGTGAGCGTCGTCGGGCTCGTGACGAGCCCCGGATTGGTTCGGGTGCAACCGGGTTCGCGAGTCGCCGACGCGCTGGCTGCGGCAGGCGGCGCAGTGGAGGGCGCCGACCTGCTGGCGCTGAACATGGCCGCGCGAGTCGCCGACGGTGATCAGATCGTCGTCGGAGCAGTGCCGCCGGACGCCCCTCCACCGGTCAGCAGTACCACTTCCGGGATCGGCACATCGGCAGACGGCAGCAGCGGCGCACCGGTCGGTGGCGGAGGTTCCACACCCGATGGGAGGGTGGACCTCAACGCCGCGACCGTCGCAGAACTGGACGCGTTGCCCGGGGTCGGGCCGGTCACCGCGACCTCGATCGTCGGTTGGCGAGAGACCAACGGCCGCTTCGCAACCGTGGATCAACTGTCCGAGGTGGACGGGATCGGGCCCGGCCGACTGGCGAAGATCCGAGACCTGGTGCACGTCGGATGACCACCGAGGCCGCCACGACCGGTGCCGAGCAGACCGAGGATCGTCAGCCCTTCGATGTGCGACTGGTCCCGGCCGCTGCGGTGTGCTGGTCGATCACCGCGATCGGAATTCTCGGAGGCCCGGGTGCTGCTCTCGCTGCTACCGCGTCTGCGGTTGCGGTGGTGCTGCTCATCGCAGTATCCCTGCACCGGTTGTCGATTCGGCGCGCCTTGCCTGGTTCGAGTCGGTCCGGTGCGGCCGCGGTGATCGTGCTGGCGCTGTGCTTCGGGGGAGCGATCTGGCTTCAGATGCACTCGTTGGCCGAACATCCCGTCGCAGCGGCCGCGGAGAACCGAGCGTGGATCACCGCGTCGGTGCTGTTGGAGGAGGACCCACGCCGATTGTCGTCCGCCGGACCGTCGACGGTGATGGTGAAGGCCGAGATGACGCGCGTCGATGTGAGCGGCAAGGCACTGCACGTCGGTGGTCGGGTGTCGATCATCGCCCCGGAGTCGAGTTGGTCGGCACTGCTGCCGGGTCAGGAGGTCACCGTGCGGGGCCGGCTCGGTGCGCCGATCAGACCGGACATGAGTGTGGCCGTCATCCGCACTTCGGGTCCGCCCGTCACCGTGACCGAGCCCGGGGCGATCTCCGCTACCGCCGGCACGTTCCGGTCGAATCTGGCAGCGGTAGCGCAGAATTCGATGCCACCGGATCGTGCAGGTCTGCTACCCGGGCTCGTGGTCGGAGACGTCTCGCGGCTGGACGAGACGGTGGCCGAGAACTTCCGGGCGGCAGGCCTGACGCACTTGACGGCTGTGTCCGGAGCAAATTTTTCCATCGTGATCGGCGCGGTTCTGTTGGTGTTGCGAGGTATCGGAATCGGGCCCCGCGCGACGGTTGCGGTGGCGTTCGTCGTGCTCGTTGCGTTCGTGATCGTGGCCAGGCCGTCGCCGAGTGTGTTGCGTGCCGCAATCATGGGGTCGATCGGCCTGCTCGCCCTCGTCACCGGCAGACGGCGGCAGGCGGTACCGGCGCTGTGCGGAGCGGTGTTGGGTTTGCTCGCGTGGTGGCCGAGGTTGGCGGTGGATGTCGGATTCGTGCTGTCGGTGTTCGCCACCGCAGGGCTCGTGCTCGTCGCTCCGATCTGGGTCGACTGGCTTAGAGCGCGCGGCTGGCCCAGAGCGGCAGCGGAGGTGGTGGCCGTGGCCGCGGCGGCGCACGCGGTGACGGCACCGGTGGTTGCGGCCATGGCCGGAACGTTCAGCGTGGTGGGAGTGGCGGCGAATGTGTTGGTTGCACCTGTCGTCGCTCCGATCACGGTGGTGGGGATCGTCACGGCAGTGATCGCTGCCGTCAGCGGCTCGCTGGCGGAACTGGTCGCGCAGCTGGCGTCCGCACCGCTGTGGTGGTTGATCACGGTGGCGGAGAGGGCCGCGTCGGTGCCGGGCGCGGGCATCGTCGTCCCCGACGGCGTCGGAGGCGCAGCACTCGCGGCGTTCTCGACGGTCGCGCTGCTGACGGCGTTGCGTTTCACCGTGTTTCGTTGGCTGGCCGCGGCGGTGGCGATAGCGGCACTCGCGATGTGGACGGCACACGTTCTGTGGTGACCGCTCGGACGAAGCGGATGCCGAGTGTGTCGGCCGCGCATGGCACGATCATGGTCGTGACTTCGAGTGTGGCTCCTCTGCATCTGGTTCTCGGCGACGAGGAACTTCTGATGGATCGCGCGGTAGCCGCGATCGTGGCTCAGGTGCGTGCGAGTGCTGCGATACCGGGGGAGGACCTGCCGGTCACGCGGTTGCGCACCGGCGATGCCAGCGCCCCGGAGCTCGCCGAACTGCTCAGTCCCTCACTGTTCGCCGAGGACCGTGTTCTCGTGCTCGAGGCCGCCGCCGAGGCAGGCAAGGACGCCGCAGCGCTGGTGCTCGACGCGGCTACCGATCCGCCCGAGGGTGCTGTGGTGGTGGTCATGCACTCCGGCGGCGGCCGGGCCAAGGCGATGGTCGGAGCGCTGCAGAAATGCGGCGCACAGGTGCACGAGTGCGCCAAGCTCACCAAGCCCGCCGAACGCATCGACTTCGTGCGCGGAGAGTTCCGTACCGCCGACATCCGGGTGAGCGGCGACGTGATCGAGGCGGTCGTCGAGTCCGTCGGCAACGAACTTCGCGAATTGGCTTCGGCCTGTTCGCAGTTGGTCTCCGATACCGGGGGCAAGGTCGACCTCGCCGCGGTGCGTCGGTACTACTCCGGCAAGGCCGAGGTCTCCGGATTCGACGTCGCGGACAAAGCGGTGATCGGAGACCGAGCCGGCGCTCTCGAGGCTCTGCGCTGGGCGATGCACCGGGGCGTGGCGCACGTGCTGCTCGCCGACGCGTTGGCCGATGCCGTCCGCACCATTGCGCTGGTGGGTTCGGCGGGCCGCGGCGACCCGTTCCGAATGGCAGGGGAGCTCGGAATGCCGCCGTGGAAGATCAAGAAGGCGCAGGGCCAGGCGCGCGGCTGGAACGGCCGATCCATAGCCCAGGCGCTGCGCGTGGTGGCGCAGCTCAATGCAGACGTCAAAGGTCAAGCAGCGGACGCGGACTACGCGGTGGAGAAAGCAGTGGCCGAGGTCGCATCACTGGGTAGGTAGCGTCGGCAGAGTGCAGAGAGCACGAAAAAGCCCGCTGCATCCTGATCGGATGCGGCGGGCTCGATCGAGCTCAGTGATGGATCAGAGCTTGTTGACTGCGAGAGCCAGTGCCGACTTCTTGTTGGCGGCCTGGTTCTTGTGGATGACGCCCTTGCTGGCGGCCTTGTCGAGCTTGCGGCCTGCATCGAGAAGAATCTCGGAAGCCTTGTCCTTGTCGCCCGCAGCCTGTGCCTCGCGGAACGAGCGGATGACGGTACGAAGCGAGGACTTCACCGACTGGTTGCGCAGGCGTGCACGCTCGTTGGTGAGAATCCGCTTCTTCTGGGACTTGATATTGGCCACGCGTAAAATCCTTGTCGTCTTCGTCGGTATTCCGGTCAGGGCGATCCATGCTGGAATGCCCGAAGTCTGCTGCTGAGCGTTGGAGCCCTGCGCCGAAGATCGAGAATACCAGTACCGCTGGGCAGAACCCAATTCGGACTCTCCTCGAACACCGTTTCAAGAAATTAACGCTTCCACCGCGCCTAACTCCTGTCTCTGTAGCAACATGGCCAGAATGAGTCCGCGATCGGCAACGCATGCCGCCACCAAGGCCAAAGCGACCAGAACCAAGACAGCGGATCGCGTCGAACCCGAGCTCGACGGGGTGTTCGGGGGATACTCCGACGTCGGCAAGTACAGTCTCGCCTTCGACGAGATGTTCGACGCGGACGGGCGCACCCGAACTCCGTACAAGGGCATCCATACTGCACTCGCCCCGGCGAACGCAGTGGACCTGGACGCGAGATCCGACGCGCTGGGACGCGCCTTCATCGACCAGGGCATCACGTTCTCCCTGTCGGGCCAGGAACGCCCGTTCCCGCTCGACCAGGTTCCCCGCGTCATCGCCGCAGGTGAATGGTCACGACTCGAGCGCGGCATCAAGCAGCGCGTCAAAGCCCTCGAGATGTTCCTGGCCGACATCTACGGCGACCAGGAAATCCTGCGCGACGGCGTCGTACCGAAGCGGCTGGTGACCTCCTGCGAGCACTTCCACCGCGAAGCGGTCGGCATCACACCGCCCAACGGTGTGCGCATCCACGTCGCCGGCATCGACCTGGTTCGTGACGCCCAGGGCACCTTCCGAGTGCTCGAGGACAACTTGCGGTCTCCGTCTGGCGTGTCCTACGTCATGGAGAACCGGCGCACGATGGCCCGGGTGTTCCCCGACCTGTTCGCCAGCCATCGCGTCCGCGCCGTCGGCGATTACGCCTCGCACCTGCTGCGAGCACTGCGCGCATCGGCCGCCCTCAACGAGGCCGATCCGACCGTGGTGGTTCTCACTCCCGGCGTGGCCAACTCGGCGTACTTCGAGCACTCGCTGCTCGCACGACTGATGGGCGTCGAGCTCGTCGAGGGACGTGACCTGTTCTGCCGAGACAACATCGTCTACATGCGCACCACCGAGGGCGAACGTCAGGTCGACGTCATCTACCGGCGTATCGACGACGACTACCTCGACCCCATGCAGTTCCGGCCCGACTCGGTGCTGGGAGTGGCAGGTCTGGTCAACGCCGCCCGCGCAGGCAACGTCGTCATCTCGAGTGCCGTCGGAAACGGCGTCGGCGACGACAAGCTCGTCTACACCTATGTTCCGACGATCATCGATTACTACATGGGCGAGAAGCCGTTGCTGGCCAACGTCGACACGTTCCGGTGCTGGCTCGACGACGAGTGCGAGGAAGTCCTCGACCGCATCGACGAACTGGTCATCAAGCCGGTGGAAGGTTCGGGCGGCTACGGCATCGTCTTCGGACCCGACGCCTCGCCGAAGGAACTCGCCACCATCAGCAAGAAGGTTCGCGCAGATCCGCGCGGTTGGATCGCCCAACCCGTCGTGCAGCTCTCGACGGTGCCGACCAAGATCGGTGACCGATTGGTACCCCGCCACGTCGACCTGCGGCCGTTCGCCGTCAACGACGGCGACGACGTCTGGGTGTTGCCGGGCGGCCTGACCCGGGTCGCGCTGCCGGAGGGATCCCTGGTGGTCAACTCCAGCCAGGGCGGTGGCAGCAAGGACACTTGGGTGCTCGCCACCCGAACCTCTCAGGAGGAGCAGGAACTGGCCGGCGAGGAGATCGTCAGCGTTCCGCCGGAGTCACCGATGGCCGAACAGGGCCCGGAGCTGACGATGGACCAGCAGATGAATCAGCAGCAACAGCAACAGCAGCAACAACAGCAGGCAACGAACTCGGACTCGAACGGCGGTGGACAGTAAATGCTCGCGCGCAACGCAGAGTCGCTCTACTGGATCGGACGGTACGTGGAGAGAGCGGACGACACTGCCCGCATTCTCGACGTCACCGTCCACCAGCTACTCGAAGACGCCACGGTCGATCCCGACCACACTTCGCGCGTGTTGTTGCGAGTACTCGGGTTCAAGCACGAGCCCGATGTCTCGCTCGACGTGTGGTCGCTGACCGAGGTCGTCGCCTTCAGCCGCGACGGATTGGGTTCGATCGTGGACTCGCTGTCGAGTGCCCGTGAGAACGCCCGTGGTGCGCGTGAAGTGACGTCCAGTGAGATGTGGGAATGCTTGAACACCACGTACAACGGGCTCAACGAGCGCATCAAGGCGTCCAAGCGCACCGGCCCGGCCGAGTTCTTCAGCTACATCGAGGAGCGCGCCGCGATGTTCGCCGGTCTCGCGGACTCCACCCTCAGTCACGACGACGGCTATCGCTTCCTCCTGCTCGGTCGCTCGGTCGAGCGCATCGACATGATCGTGCGGTTGTTGCTCTCGCGAGCCGGTGACCGGCCGTCGTCGCCGGCGTGGGTCACCGTGCTTCGCTCCGCCGGTGCACACGACACCTACCTGCGCACCTACCGCGGCGCGCTCGACGCGCAGCGAGTTCTCGAATTCATGTTGTTGGACAGGCTCTTTCCGCGATCGGTGTTCTACGCACTCAACGAGGCAGAACGTTCGCTCGATCAGCTCGACCATCAGCCCAACAGTCGAGTCGGTGCGCGCGCCGAGGCTCAGCGCCTACTCGGTCGCGCTCGTAGCGAACTCGAATTCCTCCGTCCCGGTGAAATTCTCGACGATCTGCAGGAGCGCTTGCTCTCGCTGCAGGAAACCTGCCGTGAACTCGGTGACGCGATCTCCAAGCAGTATTTCCACGCCGCTCCGTGGGTTGCGTGGACCGATGCCGGCTCCGGAACATTCGAAGATCAATTGGAAGGTGAACTGTGAGCTGGCGTATGCGTGTCGTGCACACCACGGGCTATCAGTACGACGCACCGGTGACGTCGTCGTACAACGAGGCTCGGTTGACGCCGCGAAGTGACAATCGGCAGAACGTGATTCTGAACCGAGTCGAGACCAACCCGGTGACGCGTTCCTACCGCTACACCGACTACTGGGGCACAGCGGTGACGGCGTTCGATCTGCACGCACCGCACACCGAGCTAGAGGTCACCGGATCGTCGGTGGTCGAGACCGATCCCTTCGTCTACCCGGACGAGAACGCCTCCTGGGAGGAACTCGCGAGCGAGCCGGTCATCGACCGCTTCAACGAGGTCCTCGACAACACCGAATACGTGCCGAAGAACAGGCAACTCGCGTCGGTGGCGAAGAAGCTGTCGAAGGGCCTACCGCCACAGGAATCGGTGGTGGAGATCTCCAACTGGGTCAACCAGGAGATGTCCTACGTGCCGGGAACCACCGGCGTGCACACCTCGGCCGTGGAAGCGTGGTCGGAGAAGAAGGGCGTCTGCCAGGACTACGCCCACCTGACGCTGCTGATGCTGCGCAGCATCGGCATCCCCAGCCGGTACGTCTCGGGTTACCTGCATCCCAAGAAACAGGCCGCGATCGGTGCGACGGTGGAGGGTCAGAGCCACGCGTGGATCGAGGCCTGGACCGGTGCGTGGTGGGGTTACGACCCGACCAACGCCATCGCCGTCAACGAGCAGCACGTGTCGGTCGGACTCGGCCGCGACTACGCCGACGTGCCGCCGCTCAAGGGCATCTTCTCCGGCGGCGGTTCGACGGCTCTCGACGTGGTCGTGGAGATCACCCGGTTGGCGTGAGCCTGGTACGCGTTGTGCGCCCGTTCATGGGCGCACAACGCGCACCCATCAGTTCCAGCCGAAGTCGCGGCGCAATCTCTGTGCGACGGAATCGAATTGGGGCTTACTCAGAATCGCACCCTCGCGTCGGATGCCGTCCTCGGGCACGTCGAGCACTCGATCCAGACGAATCCAGCTCGGTCGGCCTTCGGCGTCCCACGGACCGGACCCGATCGACTGCCAGTCACGGTCTCCGTCGCGGCTGCTCTGACTCGACAACATCAGGCCGAGCAGATCGTTGCCCTCGCGGCCGATGACCAAGACCGGGCGGTCCTTGCCCTGGCTGGCGTCCTCCTCGTAGGTGACCCAGGTCCAGACGATTTCGCCGGGGTCGGCCTTGCCGTCCAGGTCGGGGGAGTACTCGATGGTGCGGGCGCGTTGCGCCGTGGGCCTTGTCTGCGACGCCACCGGTCGCCCCGGACGAGGAGTCGGAGCAGACGTGCGTGTGGCCGTCCCGCTGATCGCGTCCTTGCCCTTCTGCAGGGCTCCGGACTTCTGTAATTGACGCAGCAGTCGGGGACCCTCGCGCATCGCGATCTTGCTCAGTTCCTTGCCGAATCTGCTCCAGTTGCCAGCCATGCGGCGAGTGTAGCGATGCAGACTCTGCTGCTCATCGCCCGAACCGCGGCGACGAGAACACCCGAGTCGGACAGCCGGGGACGGCGCACCGTTCTCGGCGTGGGACGATAGGGAAACCCGTTCGCTCATTTCGAACACGCCAGCCGAAGGATACGAGTGCCCAGCTTCGCCGACACGACGTTCACCGATCCGTCCAGGATCAGGAACTTCTGCATCATCGCCCACATCGACCACGGCAAGTCGACGCTGGCCGACCGGATGTTGCAGCTCACGGGCGTCGTCGACGACCGGTCGATGCGCGCTCAGTACCTGGACCGGATGGATATCGAGCGCGAGCGCGGAATCACCATCAAGGCGCAGAACGTCCGGCTCCCGTGGGTCGTCGACGGCGAGGAATTCGTGCTGCACCTCATCGACACGCCCGGCCACGTCGACTTCACCTACGAGGTATCGCGTGCGCTCGAGGCCTGCGAAGGGGCAGTGCTGCTCGTCGACGCCGCGCAGGGCATCGAGGCGCAGACGCTCGCGAACCTGTACCTCGCTCTCGACAAAGAGCTCACCATCATCCCGGTGCTGAACAAGATCGACCTGCCCGCCGCCGACCCGGATCGCTACGCCGCCGAGATCGCCCACATCATCGGGTGCGAGGCCGACGACGTACTCCGCGTGTCCGGCAAGACCGGTGTGGGCGTCGAGGAACTTCTCAACGAGGTCGTCAAGCTGGTTCCGGCCCCGGTCGGCAACCCGGACGGGCCTGCCCGCGCGATGATCTTCGACTCGGTCTACGACACCTACCGCGGCGTCGTCACCTACGTTCGCGTCGTCGACGGTGCGCTGAATCCGCGCGAGAAGGTCACGATGATGTCGACCGGCTCGACGCACGAGCTGCTCGAGGTCGGGATCGTCTCACCCGATCCGAAGGCGACCAAGGGCCTGGGCGTCGGCGAAGTGGGGTACCTCATCACCGGTGTGAAGGACGTCCGTCAGTCGAAGGTCGGCGATACCGTCACCACCTTCCGCAAGGGTGCGACCGAGCCGCTCACCGGCTACCGCGAGCCCCGTCCGATGGTGTACTCGGGCCTCTATCCGCTCGACGGTTCGGATTACCCCGACCTGCGTGACGCTCTCGAGAAGCTGCAGCTCAACGACGCGGCACTGACGTACGAGCCGGAGACGTCGGTGGCTCTCGGCTTCGGTTTCCGCTGTGGCTTCCTCGGTCTGCTGCACATGGAGATCACCCGCGAGCGGCTCGAGCGAGAGTTCAACCTGGACCTGATCTCGACGTCGCCGAACGTGGTCTACCGCGTCGAGATGGAAGACGGTGCCGAGCACATCGTCACCAATCCGTCGTACTGGCCCGAGGGCAAAGCGCGCGAAGTGTTCGAGCCGATGGTCAAGTGCACCATCATCTCGCCGAGCGAGTTCATCGGTTCCATCATGGAACTGTGCCAGGGACGACGCGGAGAACTCGGGGGCATGGACTATCTGTCCGAGACCCGCGTCGAGCTGCGGTACACCATTCCCATGGCCGAGATCATCTTCGACTTCTTCGACATCCTGAAGTCCCGAACACGCGGATACGCCAGCCTCGATTACGAGGAGATCGGCGAGCAGGCCGGTGCGCTGGTCAAGGTCGACATCCTGCTGCAGGGTGAGGCCGTCGACGCGTTCTCGGCGATCGTGCACAAGGACAACGCCGCGGCCTACGGCAACAAGATGACGACCAAGCTCAAGGAATTGATTCCGCGCCAGCAGTTCGAGGTGCCGATCCAGGCCGCCATCGGATCTCGCATCATCGCCCGCGAGAACATCCGCGCGATCCGCAAGGACGTGCTGGCCAAGTGCTACGGCGGCGACATCAGCCGTAAGCGCAAGCTGCTCGAGAAGCAGAAAGAGGGCAAGAAGCGGATGAAGACGATCGGCCGTGTCGAGGTGCCACAGGAAGCCTTCGTTGCCGCACTGTCCTCGGAATCCTCGTCGGACAAGCCGAAGAAGTAACCTCACACCCTTTCTGTCGACTGCACGCCCCCGCTCGCATCGGAGCAGGGGCGCGCAGTTGTCAGTAGGGGCGCGCGATCCCCACCACCTCCAGTCGCACATGGCGGGCGAGTACATTTCGAACCTGTGACGACGCCGATTCTGAAGCAGCTGCGTGTTCCCGTTGTCGGTGCGCCGATGGCAGGTGGCCCGAGTACTCCCGAACTCGCCCGTGCGGTGTCGGAGGCAGGTGGGCTCGGCATGATCGCCGGTGCGCTGTTGACGCCCGAAGCCTTTGCGGCGCAGATCGATTCGGTGCGCGGACTGCTGTTCGGTGTCAATCTCTTTCTGCCGGAGGAGCCATCGGGTGCGGATGTGGCGTCCTATGCCGAGCACCTGACGTCCTGGTTCGAGCGTTTCGACGCGGAGCCGGGAGAGTTGGTGCGCCGGGACGACTTCTACGCCGAGAAGTTCGCCTGGCTGCTGGCACACCCGGTACCGCTGGTGTCGAGTACGTTCGCGACGTTCGACGCGGACGAGGTCGCCCAGTTGCACGCCGTGGGGACCGAGGTGTGGGCTACCGTCGCCACCGCGTCGGACGCATCGGAGGCCACCGCCAACGGTGTGGACGCGCTCGTGGTGCAGGGGCCCGAAGCGGGCGGGCATCGGGGTACCTTCGACGGCTCGGCCCCCGACGAGCCGCTCACCGAACTGCTGACCGCGGTGCGGGAGATATCCGATCTACCGCGAATCGCCGCGGGCGGACTGATGGATGGCAACGACATTGCGCCACTGCTCGATTCGGGTCTTGTGCATGCGGCTCAGCTCGGTACGGCGTTGTTGAACACACCCGAGTCCGGCACCAAACCCGTACATCGCGAGCAACTGACGCTTGCTCCCGACACTGCGGTGACCAGGGCATTCTCCGGCCGCCCCGCGCGGGGGCTGGTGAACGAATTCATGCGCGAGAACTCCGAAGCGGCACCGCTGGCCTATCCCGATCTGCACTACCTGACCGCGCCGATGCGAGCCAAGGCCGCGGCGGCAGGCGATCCGTCGGGACTGTCGATGTGGGCCGGCACCGGTTTTCGCCGTGCGCAGGCGAAGCCCGCGGCCGAGCTGATCGCCGAATGGGCGAGGCAACTCGGCCGCTGAGCCCTTCCGCTCAGGGGTTGGAGTGGGCGGGCTGGAAGTGCCCTGCCACCTGAGCTTCTTCGGCGCGGATGACGTGCACCACCGCATTGATCAGTGCGAGGTGGGTGAACGCCTGCGGGAAGTTGCCGAGATGACGGCCGGTGCGGTGGTCGATCTCCTCCGCGTAGAGCTTGAGGGGGCTCGCGTACCCCAGCAGACGCTCGCAGAGGTGCTTGGCGCGAGGGAGCTCGCCGATCTCGACGAGCGCGGATACGAGCCAGAAGGAGCAGATCGTGAACGTACCCTCCTCGCCCGCCAGGCCGTCGTCGGTGGTGTCGGTTCGATAGCGCAGGACCAGGCCGTCCTCGGTCAACTCGTCGGCGATGGCGAGCACCGTTGCCCGGATGCGTTCGTCCTCGGCGGGCAGGAATCGAAGCAGCGGTGCCAGCAGCAGTGACGCATCCAGCGACGGGTCACCGTAGCGCTGAGTGAGGACACCCCGAGAATCGGTGCCGTTCTCGAGAATGTCCGCCTTGATCTCGTCGGCGATCTCGTTCCACTTGGCCGAATACTCCGTCTCGCCGTGGATGTCGGCGAGCTTGGCACCTCGGTCGAGCGCAACCCAGCACATGAGCTTCGAGGAGGTGAAGTGCTGCGGTTCACCACGCACCTCCCAGATGCCGCGGTCGGGCTTGCGCCAGTTGGCGATCGCCTCCTCCACCTGTCGCTTGAGCAGGGGCCACAGGAATTCGGGGACGTGCTCGCGCGACTTGACGTGCAGATACACCGAGTCGAGCATCGTGCCCCAGATGTCGTGCTGCTCTTGGTCGTAGGCTCCGTTGCCGATACGTACCGGACGTGCGCCGTCGTATCCGGACAGGTGCGGCAGCTCGCTCTCGTCGAGAGTCTTCTCGCCGCCGATGCCGTACATGACCTGGAGCGGATTGACCTCGCCGTTCGCCGTTGTCGCCACATCGGACATGAACGCGAAGAAGTCGTTGGCCTCACGGTCGAGTCCGAGTGTGTAGAGGCCCCACAGTGCGAACGTCGAGTCACGCACCCACGTGTAGCGGTAGTCCCAATTCCGTTCTCCACCCGGCGTTTCCGGAAGCGAGGTGGTCGACGCCGCGAGCAGTGCGCCGGTGGGGGCGTAGGTCAGTCCCTTGAGCGTGAGGGCACTGCGCTGCAGGTAACCCCGCCACGGGTGATCGGGGAACCGGCCGATCGTGATCCACTGCCGCCAGCATTCGGACGTGCGCCACATCTTGTCCGCGGCCTCCTCGAACGTCTGCGGCGCAGGCAGATCCGACCACGACAGAGCGACGAACACGTTGTCGCCCTCCGTCATTCGAGTGCGGGCGCGGGCTTCACGTCCTTCGATGCCGATGCGGAGATTGGTGGTCAGCTTCAACGTGGGCTGATCGCCGCCCGCACTGGCTTCGCAGGTGGCGGTGGTCTCCTCGTACACCTTGCCGGTGTACTCCCACTTCGCCGGCGCGCGGTGGTAGTCGAAGGCAGGCTCGCAGCTCATCTCGAGTTCGACTGTGCCGCTGACGCACTTGATGGTGCGCAGCAGGATGTGTTCGGCGTCCCAGTCGCTCGGTGCGCGCTTGTGGGTGCGAGAGCGCTGATCGGTGTTGTGCCACGGTCCCATGACGAGCGCGTCGCGGACGATGAGCCAACCGGTCTCGGTCTGCCACGTCGTCTCGACGATCAGGCCACCGGGCAGGTACCGCCGTGCCGCGGGCACCGACTGACCGTACGGCCCGACCCGGAAATGGCCTGCACTGCGATCGAGAACCGCGCCGAAGATGCTGGGGGAGTCCGGCCGAGGCACGCACATCCACTCGACCGATCCGTTTCGAGCGATCAAGCAGGTCGTCTCGCAGTCCGAAAGGAACGCATAGTCGTCGATCGGCGGAAAGGCGCTCCGGTAGGACGTCAGGGTGGACACCGGTGCGTCGGTGCTGCCCAACGCTCCCTGGACCTCGACGCCGCCCAACCCTGGATGCCCCGACCCCATGGCGGGCTCGTCGGCCACCGGGGGCACTGGCGAAAGATCTTCGTATGCCGTCATGGCGTAATCATCGACCGATAGATGGCATGCGTCCACTGCTGGTCGTCGATCGGCGTGGCGTGAGAGCGGAACGAGCTGGTTTAAGCTGCGAGGGTGGAATCGATCGCACGCTGGTGGGACGGCGTCGAACTGTGGGTGACGGGTTTGCCGTTCGTGCCACAGTCGGTAGTCGTGCTGCTGGTCATCGTGCCTACCGCGTTCCTGCTGGCACGAGTGTTCGATCGTGTGCTCGCGGTGGTTCTGCACCTGCTCGGGCGTGATGCACGGGCGGCTCGCGATGCGGAGCCGACGGGTGCGGCCACCACTACGACGAAGGATGGACAGTAATGCCACGGTCTCGGGTCACGTTGGCGCTCATCGCGCTGCTGGTGCTGGTTGTCATCGCCTGGTTGCTCACTCGATAGCCGATTAGAGTCGGTCCGGAACCTCTGCTAGATTTCTGACCGTGTCTTCTGCCGCCGAGTACCGCGTCCGCCATCAGTTGGCGTTGATCGCTGTCGGCATGCTGGCAGTCGCCGATATCGACTGTTGTTGATTCTTTCCTTCGTCGAATCGGTTCCGTCGATCCGTTGCCCACGCGCGTACTTCTCGCGGTCGGGCGGTTCACGACGTACTTTCTGCCGCCCTCGGTGATCTCGCGATGACTCGCGGCCACGGTGGTGCACCGGTTCGACTTCGGGAATGTCGACCATGCCCAGTTCGTACTCATTGCACACTGTCACGAAAGGCCTTTTCTCGATGAGGCACAGCTCTCGCTACCTGCTGACCACGTTCGCAGCTGTGGGAACCCTTCTGCTCACCGCATGCAACGGCGGATCCAGTGACGTCGTCGGCGGCGAGCCGGACACCGCGAGCGGCCCCGCACTGACCCTCGTGGGCTACGCCGTCCCCAAGAATGGTTGGGACGCAATCGGTCCCGCCTTCGCCGCAACCGAGGACGGTGACGGAACGGCGATCAACGCGGACTACGGCGCATCGGGCAACCAGTCACGCAAGGTGGCCGACGGCGCACCCGCCGATATCGTCAACTTCTCGGTCGAACCCGACATCACCCGTCTGGTGCAGGCAGGCAAGGTCGACGAGGACTGGAACCAGAATGCCTACGCCGGAGTGCCGTTCGGCTCCGTGGTGACCATCGTCGTGCGCGAGGGCAACCCCAAGAACATCCGTACCTGGGACGATCTGATCAAGCCCGACGTTCAGGTCATCAGCCCCAGCCCGCTCAGCTCGGGCTCGGCCAAGTGGAACCTGCTCGCTCCCTATGCGGCGAAGAGCAACGGCGGCCAGGACAAGCAGGCCGGTCTCGACTTCGTTCGCACACTCGTCGCCGATCACTTCCCGGTTCAGCCCGAATCCGGCCGCGCCGCAACCGAAGCCTTCCTGCAGGGCCAGGGTGATGCGTTGCTGAGCTACGAGAACGAAGCACTCCTGATCGAGGAACAGGGACAGAACGTGGAGCACGTCGACGTTCCCGTGACATTCCGCATCGACAATCCCGTGGCAGTGATCAACGACAGCGCCAATCTCGATCGCGCCAATGCGCTGAACGATTTCGTCTACACCGACGAGGGCCAGAAGATCTGGGCGGAGGCCGGTTTCCGCCCGACGAACCCGGACATAGCCTCGGAGTACTCGGACAAGTTCTTCACCCCCGAAAAGCTGTACACCATCGATGATCTCGGTGGCTGGACGCAGGTGGACGCGGACCTGTTCGGCGACAACGGCGCAATTGCCACGATCTATCAGGAAAGTACTCGGTAGAGATCGATGCCATCTTCGACCACCGAAGCCGCAACTGCGGATTCGCCAGTCCCGCCCGGTACGAGACCTCGGTTTCGTGCCGGGCGGGAAGGCCGAAAGTTCAGGGGCCCTGGGTCGGTGGGGCCACTCGGTCTCGGGGTCGCCGTGTTGTGGCTGAGCGTCATCGTGTTGCTTCCTCTGGCGGCGTTGACGGTTCAGTCGTTCGACGACGGTCTCACCGGCTTCTGGAACGCGGTCACCGAGCAACGCGCACTGGCCACGTTCAAGGTGACGTTGCAGGTGTCGGTGGCCGCGGCCGTGGTCAACCTCTTTCTCGGCACCCTCATCGCGTGGGTCCTGGTGCGGGACGAGTTCCCGGGCAAGCGATTCGTCAACGCCCTGATCGATCTGCCGTTCGCACTGCCGACCATCGTGGCGAGCCTGGTTCTGCTGTCGCTGTACGGTCCGGCGAGTCCGGTCGGCTTGGTGTTCAACGCAACCAAGCCCGCGGTGATCGTCGCGCTGCTGTTCGTCACGTTGCCGTTCGTGGTGCGAGCGGTTCAGCCGGTGCTGATCGAGCTCGACAAGGACGTCGAGGAGGCCGCGGCCTCGCTCGGCGCGAACAACTGGACCATCTTCCGTCGCATCGTCCTGCCGGTCCTGCTGCCGGCGATCCTCAGCGGTGGGGGGCTCGCCTTCGCGCGCGCCATCGGTGAATTCGGGTCGGTTGTGCTCATCGGCGGCAACATCCCCAACGACACACAGGTGGCGTCGCAGTACATCCGTGAGCTCATCGAGTACGACCGCCCAACCGATGCGGCGGCGATCTCCGTGGTGCTGCTGGCGATCGCGTTCGCAGTGCTGTTCGTCCTTCGCGTGGTGGGCAATCGCCTGGCCCGACGTGAGGAGCAGATCTCGTGAAAATCGGTCTGCCGATCAAGCTGACGCTGCGCACCGTGGCTCTGCTGTATCTCGCCGTTCTGGTGCTCTTTCCACTCGCCACCATCCTGTTTCGCACGTTCGAGGACGGCGTCGTCACGTTCTGGGAGCAGATCACCACCCCGGCTGCACAGTCGGCACTGCAGCTGTCGTTGTTGATCGTCGCCATCGTGGTTCCGATCAACATCGTGTTCGGTGTGGTCACCGCACTGGCGCTCGTACGCGGACGGTTCCGTGGCAAAGGTGTCCTGGAAGCCATCGTCGATCTGCCGTTCGCGGTGTCGCCGATCATCACCGGCGTTGCACTGATCCTGCTGTGGGGTGCCAATGGATGGTTCGGCGGAGTCGAAAGCCTCGGTTTCAAGGTCATTTTCGCGCTTCCCGGCATGGTCATCGCGACGATCTTCGTCACGCTGCCGTTCGTCGTGCGCGAGGTCGAACCCGTGCTGTACGAGATCGGTGAGGAGCAGGAAGAGGCCGCCTCGACGCTCGGTGCGTCGTCGTGGCAGACGTTCTGGCGCATCACTCTCCCGGCGATCCGGTGGGGGTTGACGTACGGCGTCGTACTCACCGTCGCACGGTCGCTCGGTGAATTCGGTGCGGTGATCATGGTCTCGACCAATCTGCCCGGTATCTCCCAAACGCTCACGCTGCTGGTCAATTCACGGTACGAGGACTTCAATCAGCAGGGCGCGTACGCCGCGTCCACACTGCTCATGGCGATAGCCGTCGTCGTGCTGCTGTTGATGACGGCCCTCGACAAGAAGAGGACGAAGTAATGACCGAGACATCCCCCGAGATCGAGATCTCCGTCGTCGGTGCCAACAAGCACTACGGCGACTTCGCAGCGCTCGACGACGTCAGCATCGACATCCCCAAGGGATCGTTGACGGCGCTGCTCGGGCCCAGTGGCTCGGGCAAGTCCACTCTGCTGCGCTCCATCGCCGGGCTCGAACAGCTCGACTCCGGTCGGGTGGTGCTCGCCGGCCAGGATGTGACGTGGGTGAGCCCGCAGCGCCGTGAGATCGGGTTCGTTTTTCAGCATTACGCGGCGTTCAAACACCTCACAGTGCGTGACAACGTCGCCTTCGGCCTGCAGATTCGTAAACGGCCCAAGGCCGAGATCGCCAAGAAGGTCGACGAGTTGCTCGAGATCGTCGGGCTCGCCGGGTTCCAGAGTCGCTACCCGGCCCAGCTGTCCGGTGGACAGCGCCAACGCATGGCGTTGGCCCGCGCACTCGCCGTCGACCCGCAGGTGCTGCTCCTTGACGAGCCCTTCGGCGCGCTCGACGCCAAGGTGCGGGCCGATCTCCGTACCTGGCTGCGTCGACTGCATGACGAGGTTCACGTCACCACCGTGCTGGTGACCCACGATCAGGAGGAGGCGCTCGACGTCGCCGATCGGATCGCGGTGCTCAACAAGGGCCGCATCGAACAGGTGGGCAGCCCGGAAGATCTCTACGATCGCCCGGCCAACAATTTCGTGATGTCGTTCCTGGGGCAGGTCGCCAAACTGAACGGACTTCTGGTGCGGCCGCACGACATACGCGTCGGACGCGATCCGTCGTTGGCGCAGGCTCAGGCCAGCGGGACGGCCGAATCGGCCGGTGTGACGCGGGCCGTCGTCGAGCGGGTGGTACACCTCGGCTTCGAGGTGAAGGTCGAACTGAAGAATGCGGCCACCGGTGAACTGTTCGCGGCGCAGATCACCCGCGGCGACAGTGAGGCTCTCGGTCTGCGCGAGGGCGAGACGGTGTACGTGCGAGCGACTCGGGTGCCGAAGATCGCAGACGCTAGCGATGCCGACGCGATTGCTGGTGCACCGGTTCGTTGAACCGGTGCGGTAGAGCGTTCGGCTCCGGTGCTGCACCAGCTCGTGCCGCAGGAGTGGAGCCTGCGGAACGACCCATCGAGACTGCGGAGTCGTAGCGCCGCGACACCAGATCTGCCAGCGCCGGATGTGCTCCGATCACCTCGGCATGCACCACGTTCGGCAGGCCTGCGACCGACGCTTCGATCCTGTCGGTGAGCAGTCCCGGGGCCAGAAACCAGGGTGCCACGACGATGCGGTCGGCTCCCAGCGTGCGCAGTTGTGCGATCGCATCGGTGGGGGACGGGGAGACCGAGGTCGCAAAGCAGGTCACAGCTCCGGCCCAGTCTGTTCCGGCGAGCAGTTTCTGCGCGATCACCCGGGTGCGCTGATTCGCCGGTGCCACCGAGGAGCCGACAGCGGCAAGGGCGATGCCGACCGTCGAATCGGTTACTGCGACACCGGTGTCGGTGATCCGGTCGCGGACTGCATCGATGAGGAGTCGGTCGTCTCCCAGAACGTCGGCCTGCGTTATCGAGACGTGCGGGTGTCGCGTTCTCGCGGCCTGCAGTAATTCGGGCAGATCGACTTTCGCATGAAAAGCCTTGCCCAGCAACATCGGAACGGCGACGATGCGTCCGTGCCCGGCATCGGCCAGGTCGTCGACCACCTGATCGACGCCGGGCTCGGAAAGATCGAGAAACGCCACGCGCACGTCCAGATCCGGTCGCCGTCGACGCAGGGCGTCGACGGCGCGGTGGATCGTGGCGCTCGAGCGCGGGTCACGGCTGCCGTGGGCAACCGCGATCAGTGCGCTCACGCGGGAACTGCCGACCCCAGCTCGACGGCAGCCAGAGCGTTGCCCACGAGCCCGGCAGCCAACGTGTTGCCGCCGGCCGGATCGATCAGCAGGAAGCTGCCCGTGTGCCGGTTGACGGCGTAGTCGTCTGCCACGATGGGCTCCGCGACGCGCACCGAAATTCGGCCGATCTCGTTGAGCTCCAACGACTCCGGGCCTTCCTGTGCGGTGAGCTCCTGCTCGTCGAACCGCTCGATCAGTGTCCCGACGATGGCCTGGGTGGTGCGAGTGCCGTGCTTGAGCAGCAGGCGAGCGCCCGGGCGAAGCGGCTTCTCGGCGAGCCAGCACACCGTGGCCTCGAAGTCGCCGATCGGCTCCGGTGCGTCCTGCGGGGAGGCGATGGTGTCGCCGCGCGAGACGTCGACATCGTCGGCGAGGACGAGGGTGACACTGCGTCCGGCATGAGCGGTACGCAATTCGCCGTCCGCGGTATCGATGCGCTCGACTGTCGTTCGGGTGCCGGAGGGCAGGATGACGACCTCGTCGCCGACGTCGACGGAGCCCGCTGCGACCTGGCCGGCATATCCGCGGTAGTCCGGGAAGTCCGCTGTGCGCGGCCGGATCACGTACTGCACGGGGAATCGCAGACCGACCCGGTGCGGTTCGGCGTCGACCGGAACCGACTCGAGGTGTTCGATGAGGGTGGGTCCGTCGTAGTACGGGGTCTTGTCCGACTTCACCGCGACGTTGTCGCCGTGCAGTGCGGACACCGGGATCTCGATGACGTCCTCGCTGGACCAGCCGAGGGAGGAGGTCAGCGAGTTGAACTCGGCCGAGATCTCGGCGAACACCGTTGCGGGGTCCTCGACCAGATCGATCTTGTTGACCGCGAGCACCAGGCGCGGAACGCCGAGCAGAGCGAGAACCGCTGCGTGCCTGCGGGTCTGCGTGATGACACCCTTGCGGGCGTCGACCAGCAGGATGACGAGCTGAGCCGTCGACGCACCGGAGACGGTGTTGCGGGTGTACTGCACGTGGCCGGGGGTATCGGCCAGTACGAACGAGCGGTGCGGCGTCGCGAAGTAGCGGTAGGCGACGTCGATGGTGATGCCCTGTTCACGTTCGGCGCGCAGACCGTCGACCAACAGCGACAGGTCCGGCGTGGCCAGGCCCTTGTCCACCGAAGCCCGAGTGACCGCGTCGATCTGGTCTGCCAGAACGGATTTGGTGTCGTACAAGAGCCGTCCGACGAGGGTGGACTTGCCGTCGTCGACGCTCCCCGCGGTGGCGAGGCGAAGAAGCTGAGTTCCTGTGCTGCTCATCAGAAGTATCCTTCTCGTTTGCGATCTTCCATGGCAGCCTCGGAGACGCGGTCGTCGCCGCGGGTGGCTCCGCGTTCGGTCAGCCTGGACGCGGCTACCTCGGCGAGGATTGCCTGGTTGTCGGCGGCCTCGGACAGCACTGCGCCGGTGGTGGATCCGTCGCCGACGGTGCGGTAGCGCACCGACAGGGTCTGCAGCTCCTCGTTCTCGGCCGGTCCGCCCCAGACGCCGGGCGTCATCCACATGCCGTCACGCTGGTAGACGGGTCGCTGATGGGCGTAGTAGATGCTCGCCAGTTCCACGTCGTCACGGGCGATGTAGCGCCAGATGTCGAGTTCGGTGAAGTTGCTGAGAGGGAACACGCGCACCTGCTCGCCGGGGGAATGCTTGCCGTTGTACAGGTTCCACAGTTCGGGTCGCTGTTTCTTTGGCTCCCATTGGCCGAATGCGTTGCGCAGCGAGAAGATTCGCTCTTTCGCACGAGCTCGTTCCTCGTCGCGTCGGGCACCGCCGAAGACGGCGTCGAACCGATTCTCGGAGATCGCGTCCAGGAGGGGCACGGTCTGCAGCGGGTTGCGGATGCCGTCGGGGCGCTCGGTGAGGCGTCCGTCGGCGAGGTACTCCTCGACGCTGGCCACGTGCAGGCGCAGGTTGTACTTGGCGACCACGTGATCGCGGAAGTCCAGCACCTCCTGCAGGTTGTGTCCGGTGTCGACGTGCAGCAGTGCGAACGGCAGGGGAGCGGGCCAGAACGCCTTGATTGCCAGGTGCAGCAGAACTGTCGAGTCCTTGCCGCCGGAGAACAGGATGACGGGGCGCTCGAACTCGCCCGCCACCTCACGGAAGATGTGGATGGCCTCGGATTCGAGTGCGTCGAGGGTGTCGAACCGATCTGCGTCGAGATGGGTCCGACCGACGGTGGCCGAGGTGAGATCGAGTGTCATGAGGCGTGCAACCCACATTCGGTCTTGGCCTTGCCGGCCCAACGACCGCTACGCGGGTCGGCTCCGGGGGCAGGTTTGACGGTGCACGGTGCGCACCCGATGGACGGATAGCCTTCGTCGACGAGGGGATTGACCAGAATCGAATGTTCGTCGATGTAGGCCTGCATCTGCTCGTCGGACCACGGCGCGATCGGGTTGATCTTGACCAGACCGAAGGCGTCGTCGAACGAGATGAGCGGGGCGTTGGCGCGGGTGGGGGCCTCGACTCGGCGGATACCGGTGACCCACGCGCTGTAGTTCGCCAGTTCCTTCTTCAGCGGGGCGACCTTGCGCATCGCACAGCAGCGATTGGGCTCGCGGGCGAACAGGTCCTTGCCGTCGATCGCATCCTGTTCTGCGACAGTCTTCTCGGCTCGGGCGTTGACGACCCGGACGCCGTAGACGGACTCGACGGCGTCGCGCGTCCCGATGGTCTCGGCGAAGTGGTAGCCGGTGTCGAGGAACAACACGTCCACACCGGGATGAACCTGTGCAGCGAGGTGAACCAGCACCCCGTCCTGCATGTTGGAGGCAACGATGAAGTCGTCACCGAAGTTGTCCTCGGTCCACTGCAGCAGCTCCAGCGGACTCGCTCCGTCGAGTTCGCGGGCACCGCGCTCGGCGATTGCCTTCAATTCCTCAACCGTCAAATTCAGCCTGGTACTCATCGCAAATCCGCCTCGTCTGCTCGCACGGCCCACTGAGCGAACCGTTCGCCGTCCTCGCGGTGCTTGTCGAAATTGCGCACCACTCTGTCGATGTAATCTCCCAGCTCGGAGCTGTTGACCTTGTGCTGGCGCAACTTTCGGCCGAACGCACTGTCCAGGCCGAGGCTGCCTCCGAGATGAACCTGGAAACCCTCGATCTGATTCCCGTCCCCGTCGTCGACCAACAGGCCCTTGAAGCCGATGTCGGCGATCTGCGACCGCGCGCACGAGTTGGGGCAGCCGTTGATGTTGATCGTGATCGGCACGTCGAGCTTGCTGTTGATATCGGACAGGCGCTCTTCGAGCTCCGGCACGAGAACCTGTGAGCGCTTGCGGGTTTCGGCGAACGAGAGCTTGCAGAACTCGATGCCGCTGCACGCCATCAGGTTCTTGCGCCAGTGCGAGGGCCGTGCAGGTAGGCCCAACGCATCGAGGTCCGAGATCAGCTGTTCGAGCGATTCGTCGGGAACGTCGAGGACGATCAGCTTCTGGTACGGCGTGAATCGCACGCGATCCGACCCGGCCTTCTCGGCGGCGTCGGCGACGGCGGCGAGGATGGTGCCGGAGACGCGGCCCGCGATGGGTGCCACCCCGACGGCGTTGAGGCCGTTCTTGAGCTTCTGGATCCCGACGTGATCGCGGGGTCGAGCGGGCTTCTCGGGAGCCGGGCCGTCGATGAGCTTGCGGTGCAGGTATTCGTCCTCGAGGACCTGGCGGAACTTCTCGATGCCCCAGTCCTTGATGAGGAACTTCAGGCGTGCCTTGGTGCGAAGCCTGCGGTAGCCGTAGTCACGGAAGATCGAGACGACGCCTTCCCATACGTCGGGAACGTCCTCGAGCGGAACCCAGACCCCGACTCGCTGCGCGAGCATGGGGTTGGTGGACAGGCCGCCGCCGACCCACAGGTCGAGTCCGGGCCCGTGCTCGGGATGCACGACGCCGACGAACGCGCAGTCGTTGATCTCGTGCACCACGTCCTGCAGGCCCGAGATCGCCGTCTTGAACTTGCGCGGCAGGTTGGAGTACTCGGGCTTGCCGATGTAGCGCTCGACGATCTTGTCGATGGCGGAGGTGGGGTCGAGGATCTCGTCGACGGCCTCGCCCGCGAGCGGGGAACCGAGCACCACTCGGGGGCAGTCGCCGCACGCCTCGGTGGTCTTCAGGCCGACCGCTTCGATTCGACGCCAGATCTCGGGGACGTTCTCCACCTCGACCCAGTGGAACTGCACGTTCTCCCGATCGGAGAGGTCTGCGGTGTCGCGACCGAACTCCTGGGAGATGCCGGCGAGGACACGCAGCTGCTCGAGGTTCAGCGCGCCGGCATCACAGCGGATGCGCATCATGAAGTACTTGGCCTCGAGCAGATCGATGTTGTCGTCACCGGTGAAGGTGCCGTCGTAGCCCTGCTCACGCTGGGTGTAGAGGCCCCACCAGCGGAAGCGGCCGCGAAGATCGCCCTTGTCGATGCTGTCGAAACCCTGCTTGGAGTAGATGTTCTCGATGCGGGCTCGCACGTTGAGCGGGTTGTCGTCCTTCTTGGACTGTTCGTTGGCGTTCAGTGGCTCCCGGTACCCCAGGGCCCACTGGCCCTCGGCGCGACGCTTGGTCGGCCGCGGCGTGCGCTCCCGTGGTGGAACGGAAGCAGCGTCGGTGGTCGCGTCGCTGGTCGACGACATGCATTGCTCCTGCATCTTTGTGCTGGCCGGTACCCGGGACGAGAGCGCAGGCAATTGCGCTTTCGACGACAGTGGGAATCCGGTGGATCGAATGGACGTGCTCGAAGGAGGCTGGTCAGCAGCCGGTCGTGGGTCGACACGACGCGCTGCAGACACGGCCGAGATCGACATGGCGGCGCGCCACGAGTCGAATTCCTGAGTCGGTCACGGATGCCATTGTGCCACGTCATCCCGGGGACGAACGACCGCGGCGGCTATTTACCCAAAATTTGGGGTAAATAGGCTGGCAGGGCGGGTGGGATCGGGTGTGCCCGAACTCTGGGACACTGGAGGGCGTGAATACCGTCGTTCCCGTCCCGTCCACCTTCGAGTTGCCGACCGAGGCGTTCGACGGAGTGGGGGACCGCGCGTTCGGGATCTACGTGCACGTTCCGTTCTGCGCCACGCGGTGCGGGTACTGCGACTTCAACACCTACACGGCGGGTGAGCTGGGCACATCGGCGTCGCCGCAGTCCTGGTTGGAGGGTCTGCGACGTGAGTTGGACACCGCCGCGGGGCTGATGCAGGCTCGCACGGGTCGCGTTCCGACGGCAGACACCGTCTTCATCGGAGGTGGCACGCCCTCGCTGCTCGGAGGCGACGGTCTTGCCGACGTCCTGGGTGCGGTTCGGTCCAGTTTCGGATTGACCGACGGCGGCGAGGTGACCACGGAATCCAACCCGGAATCGACGTCCCCGGAATTCTTCGACCGGCTCCGCGACTCGGGCTTCACCCGCATCTCGCTCGGAATGCAGTCCGCTGCACCACATGTGCTTGCCGTCCTCGATCGCACCCACACGCCCGGTCGAGCGGTTGCCGCGGCAAAGGAAGCGCGCGCGGCCGGTTTCGAGCACGTCAATCTCGACCTCATCTACGGCACTCCCGGCGAGCGAGACAGCGATCTGGACCAGTCCCTCGCGGCAGTGCTCGAGGCCGGCGTCGACCACGTCTCGGCCTACGCGCTGATCGTCGAGGACGGTACCGCCATGGCCCGCAAGGTTCGCCGCGGTGAGTTGCCTGCACCCGACGACGACGTGCTGGCGAGCCGATACGAACGCATCGACACGGCGATGAACGCCGCAGGGCTGTCCTGGTACGAGGTGTCGAACTGGGCCACCGACGCCGACGCGCAGTGCCGCCACAACATCGGCTACTGGGACGGCGGCGACTGGTGGGGCGCTGGGCCCGGCGCACACAGCCACATCGGCGGCACCCGGTTCTGGAACGTCAAACACCCGGCCGCGTACGCCGATCGCCTTGCCGCAGGACACCTACCGGTGCACGGCAGCGAATTGCTCAGCGCCGAGGATCGACACCTGGAAGAGCTGATGTTGACCGTCCGTCTCCGCTCGGGAGTGCCGATGAGGTTGCTCGGGCCGGCCGAGCGCGCCGCTGCCGAACAGACCGTCGCAGACGGGTTGATGGTGCGCCGCGGAGAACGACTCGTGCTCACCGACCGGGGCCGATTGCTGGCCGACGCGGTGGTGCGCACCATCGCTGCCGCCTGAACAGTCTGTTTCAGGCTCCGAGGGCGTCGTAGTCGAACACCCTGGCGTGCAACACCGTTCGATTGCGCAGTGCCGCACGCACTGCGCGGTGCAAGCCGTCTTCGAGGTAGATGACGCCGCGGAACTGCACCGCGTGGGGGAACAGATCGCCGTAGAAGGTGGAGTCCTCGGACAGCAATCTGTCCAGCTCGAGCACCTTGGTGGTGGTGACGATCTCGTCCAGACGCAGCTGGCGTGGCGGGATTCTCGACCAGTCTCTGATGGACAGACCGTGCTCGGGGTACGGCTTTCCGTCACGAACACCCTTGAAGATCATCGCGAGCCTCGAGCCGCTGGACCGAATCGAAAGAACGTTTCCACTCGGACCACAGTAAGGCCTTGCACGAGCATGCGTTCGCCGGCTACTAGACTCGAGCGACGATTGGAAACGAGAACGGAGGTGGGCACCGATGTCGAGCACCGACGACAGGCGGTTCGAGGTTCTACGAGCGATCGTGGCGGACTACGTGTCCACCCAAGAACCCGTCGGTTCACGTGCCCTGGTCGAACGCCACAACCTGGGGGTGTCCAGTGCAACGGTGCGCAACGACATGGCCGTGCTCGAGGCCGAGGGGTACATCGCGCAGCCGCACACCAGTTCCGGTCGGGTGCCGACCGACAAGGGCTATCGGCAGTTCGTCGACCGAATAGCGGACGTCAAGCCGCTGTCCGCGGCCGAACGCCGCGCCATCCTCGAGTTCCTCGAGAACGGCGTCGACCTGGACGACGTGCTGCGACGCGGCGTCCGATTGCTGGCTCAGTTGACCCGGCAGGTTGCCGTGGTGCAGTACCCCACGCTGTCGGCGTCCTCGGTTCGCCACCTGGAAGTGGTGGCGCTCACCCCGGCCCGGCTGCTGTTGGTGCTCATCACCGACTCCGGGCGAGTCGATCAGCGCATCGTCGAACTCGGTGACGTCATCGACGACGAGAATCTTGCGCAGCTGCGGCGTCTTCTCGGCGGTGCACTCGAGGGCAAGCGTCTGGCGGCGGCATCGGCTGCGGTGGCCGAACTCGCCGAGAACGCTCCACCTGCGCTACGCGACGCGATGATTCGATCGGCCACGGTACTGGTGGAATCGCTGGTCGAGCATCCCGAGGAACGCCTGGTTCTCGGCGGGACGGCGAACCTGACGCGCAATGCCGCCGATTTCGCCGGCGACGCGGGGTTTCCCGGATCGCTCAGGGCGGTACTCGAGGCGCTGGAAGAGCAAGTGGTCGTCCTCAAGCTGCTCGCAGTGACGCAGGACACCCGCACCGTCACGGTGCGGATCGGCGAGGAGACGCAGGTCGAGGAAATGCGAGGGACATCGGTGATTTCCACCGGGTACGGGTCGGCTGGCATGGTCCTCGGAGGAATGGGTGTTCTCGGGCCGACCCGAATGGACTACCCAGGAACAATTGCGTCGGTCGCCGCGGTTGCCAGGTACATCGGCGAGGTCCTGGCCGAGCGCTGAGACGAGCGAAAACCGATCGAACGCCGGCGGCGGGGGCACGGCCGGCCGGCACACAGCTTCACCGAACGAGATTCATCTTCTAGGACGAAAGAGACGACGTGGCACGGGATTATTACGGGACTTTGGGCGTCGGCCAGCAGGCGACGGACCAGGAGATCAAGCGCGCCTACCGCAAGCTGGCGCGAGAGCTGCACCCGGACGTCAACCCGGACGAGGCCGCGCAGGCTCGGTTCAAGGACATCTCCACCGCATACGAGGTGCTTTCCGATCCGGAGAAGCGTCGCATCGTCGACCTCGGCGGCGACCCGCTGCAGCAGGGCGGCGGAGGCGGCGGCGGTGGTGGATTCGGTGGAGCCGGATTCGGCGGCGGCCTGGGAGATGTGTTCGAGGCGTTCTTCGGCGGCGGCGCGGGCGGATCCCAGCGCGGGCCCAAGGGGCGCGTCCAGCCGGGAGCGGATTCGCTGTTGCGTACCAAGCTCACCCTGGACGAGTGCGCGACGGGCGTGACCAAGCACATCACCGTCGACACGGCGATTCTCTGCGACCTGTGCACGGGCTCGGGCACCAACGGTGACTCCAAGCCGGTTCGCTGCGATACCTGCGGCGGTGCCGGTGAAGTGCAGTCGGTGCAGCGCTCGTTCCTCGGCCAGGTCATGACCAGCCGTCCGTGTCCCACCTGCCGCGGCGCAGGCGAGACCATTCCCGACCCCTGCCGCAAGTGTGGCGGCGACGGTCGCGTCCGGTCGCGTCGCGACATCTCGGTCAAGGTGCCCGTCGGCGTGAGCAACGGCATGCGCATTCGACTGGCCTCTCAGGGCGAGGTCGGTCCCGGCGGCGGACCCGCGGGAGACCTGTACGTGGAGATCGTCGAACAGCAGCACGAGGTGTTCGTGCGCGACGGTGACGACCTGCACTGCACCGTCCGTGTTCCGATGGTCGACGCCGCTCTCGGCACCTCGGTCAACATCGACGCGATCATCGACGGGCCCACCGACATCTCGATCGAGCAAGGCACACAACCGAATTCGACGACGGTGCTGCGCGGTCACGGTATGCCCAAGCTGCGGTCCGGTATTCGCGGCGATCTGCACGCGCACCTCGAGGTCATCGTGCCGACCAAGCTCGACAGCAAGCAGACCCATTTGCTCGAACAGCTCAGGTCGATGCGCGACCGCGACTCGGCGGAGGTCGTCACCACCGGTTCGGCGCACAGCGGCGGCCTGTTCTCGCGGTTGCGGGAAGCGTTCAGCGGTCGCTGATCGATGGCCCCCACGGTCTTCTACCTCTCGCCTCTACCGAACGTCGGCGAGCTCGCGGTGCTCGACGGCAAGGAAGGGCACCATGCCGCGACGGTGAGGCGCATCCGGGTGGGCGAGCGGGTGTTGCTCGGTGACGGAGCGGGCGGCCTGGCCGACACGGTCGTCGCCGCAGCGGAGAAGAACCGGCTCGAACTGACCGTGCAATCGCGCAGTGAGATGCCGCGCCCCACTCCGGTGGTGACGCTGGTGCAGGCATTGCCGAAGGCGGACCGATCGGAGCTCGCCGTCGAGCTGGCCACGGAAGCGGGCGTCGATGCTGTGGTGCCCTGGCAGTCCGCGCGATGCGTCGCACGGTGGGAGGGCCCGAAGGCAGCCAAGGGCGTCGCGAAGTGGCGCAGCACCGCGGCGGAAGCCGCCAAGCAGTCGCGTCGGGCATACATCCCCGAGGTGTCCGAGCTGCACGATTCGCGGGAGGTCGACACTTTCGTACGCGGCGTCGTGGAGCGCGGCGGAATCGTCGCCGTGCTGCACGAGGCGGCTACTTCGGCGTTCCGGGACCTGCCGTTCGACTCGGTTCCCGAGGTCGTGATCGTGGTCGGACCCGAGGGCGGTCTCGACGACAGGGAGGTCGCCGCTCTCACCGAGGCGGGTGCGACGCCGGTGGTGCTGGGCCCGACGGTGCTGCGGACCTCGACGGCAGGAGCTGTGGCTCTGGGCGCGCTGGGCGTCCTGACCTCGCGGTGGACCCAACTCCCGCCCGACTTCCAGAACGCATGAGCGCGCGGATCAAGATCGCGTACGGCGATCATCCGGAGCAGTTCGGCCACCTCTACCTGCCGGCCGAGCCGATGGATCACCGGACGCCGGTGGTCGTGGTGGTACACGGCGGGTTCTGGAGCGGACAGTACGGATCGAACCTGGGCACCCAGTTCGCTCGCGCAGTCGCCGGAGCCGGAGCGGTGGCGTGGAACATCGAGTACCGACGCGTCGGCGCAGGTGGGCACTGGCCGGAGATGCAGTCCGATGTGACTGCGGCACTCGACGTGGTTGCCGGGGAACTGCAGCAGCACGCCCCGGTCGGGATCGACGACGTCCGCGTCATCGGCCACTCCGCCGGCGGTCACCTGGCCGTGTGGCTCGGCGGCGAGACCGGCACGAAGGTCCGCCCGTCGCGCATCGTCTCGCAGGCCGGAGTTCTCGATCTCGAGCCGCGCGGTGCGTCGGGACGGACGAACCCGGCGGTCGAGGTGCTGTTGCAGGCCCGATACGAGGACGACCCCGAGCTGTACCGGTCGGCCTCGCCCGCGGCCCGCACGCCCATCGGCATCCCGACGACCGCCCTGCACGGATCCGAGGACATCCAGGTGCCCGCGGCGCAGAGCGAGAGGTACGTAGCGTTGGCGCGCGCTGCCGGAGACGACGCGCGACTGACGATCGTGCCGGGGGAAGATCACTTCGCTTTCCTGAATCCCGATTCCCGGTGTTGGGCGCTCTCGCTCGACGCCGTGCTCGGTGCCACCAGCGAGTAATGGGAATGCGCATCGTTGCTGCGGCGTTAAACTCGATCCATACCAATTGCACGTCCGAGAAGCCGACACCAGAGAGCAGGCCATAGCCACCACGTGAGTGAACACAGCGAATTTCCCGCCGAGCGCGACGTTCGGTCCACCCTGGAACTCGCCCCCGAAGCAGTGATGCCACTGCTGGGACAGTCCGACGAGAACCTGCGGGCGCTCGAGCAGATGCTGACGGCAGATATCCACGTACGAGGAAACGCCGTGACGCTCACCGGAAAAGTGGCCGATGTGGCGCTGGCCGAACGGGTGATCTCCGAGTTGGCCGCGCTGGCCAAGCGCGCTCAGCCACTGACTCCCGATGCAGTGCGCCGATCGATCGCCATGCTCACCGAAGGCGTCTCGGATTCACCGGCCGAGGTGCTGAGCCTGGACATCCTCTCGCGCCGCGGCAAGACGATCCGGCCCAAGACGCTGAACCAGAAGCGCTATGTCGACGCGATCGACGCCAACACCATCGTGTTCGGCATCGGCCCGGCCGGCACCGGCAAGACGTACCTGGCGATGGCGAAGGCCGTGCAGGCATTGCAGACCAAGCAGGTCAGCCGCATCATCCTGACGCGTCCGGCAGTGGAGGCGGGGGAACGGCTCGGCTTCCTTCCAGGAACGCTGCACGAGAAGATCGACCCCTACCTGCGGCCGCTGCACGATGCGTTGCACGACATGATGGACGACGAGGCGATCCCGAAGCTGATGCAGGCCGGCGTCATCGAGGTCGCCCCGCTCGCCTACATGCGCGGACGCACTCTCAACGATGCATTCATCATTCTCGACGAGGCGCAGAACACCACCGCCGAGCAGATGAAGATGTTCCTGACCCGACTCGGATTCGGGTCGAAGATCGTCGTCACCGGCGACGTGACCCAGGTCGACCTTCCCGGAGGTGCGCGATCGGGGTTGCGGGCAGCCTCGGAGATCCTCACCGACGTGGACGACATCCACTTCGCGCAGCTCACCAGCAGCGACGTGGTGCGCCACCGCCTGGTCTCGGAGATCGTCGACGCCTACGAGCGGTTCGAGTCGACATCGGAAGGCGTCATTCCCAACAGGGCGCAACGCCGCACCGGTGGACCGCGTTCGGCGAGAAGATGATTCAGACATACGGACCGACAGATGCAGGCAACGAGAGCGTGGGTAGTGGCTAGATGAGTATCGAAGTGTCCAACGAGTCGGGGATGGACATCTCCGAACCCGAGCTGGTCTCGGTCGCGCGGTTCGCGATCGCCGGCATGGACGTGCATCCCGCTGCGGAACTGTCGATGGTGCTGGTGGATTCGGCAACGATGGCAGATCTGCACATGCGGTGGATGGATCTGCCCGGCCCGACCGACGTGATGTCGTTTCCGATGGACGAGCTAGAGCCGGGCGGTCGTCCCGATGCGCCCGAGCCCGGGCCGGCGATGCTCGGCGACATCGTGTTGTGCCCGTCGTTCGCCGCGGATCAGGCTGCCGCAGCGGGGCATTCGCTCGAACACGAGCTCGCTCTGCTGACCGTGCACGGTGTGCTGCACCTGCTGGGTTACGACCACGCCGAGCCGGACGAAGAGAAGGAAATGTTCGAGCTGCAGAACCGGCTGCTGGCCGAATGGTACGAGGACGCCAGGCGTGCGGAGGAGGCCGCCGAACAGGCCGCCCGCGACGCCAGGCTACTCGGCAAGGCCGGTTTCGTGGACGGACTCGACCGATGATCTGCGTCGTCGAACAGGTGCAAGTGTGGGGTCCTAGCGCGTGAGCAGTGCTGTTGCGCTCATCGTGTTCGCTGTCCTTCTCGTGCCTCTCGGCGGCCTGTTCGCTGCCGTCGATTCCGCGCTGAACACGGTCTCACGTGCGCGAATCGACGACATGGTCAAGGACGAGCGCCCCGGTGCCACCGGCCTCGTCGTCGTGGTCGGTGACCGCCCGCGATACGTCAATCTGATGGTGCTGCTGCGCATTCTGTGCGAGATCGGCGGCACCGTGTTGCTCGCGGGTGGCCTGACGCAGTTGATCGACTCGACCACCGCATTGGTGATCAGCGCGGTGGCCATGGTGTTGGTCAGTTACGTCGTGATCGGTGTCGGTCCGCGAACCCTCGGTCGGCAGAACGCGTACTCGATCGCGTTGGCGGCCGCATTGCCCCTGCGTGCACTCGGGTGGCTCCTCGGACCGATCAGCAGACTGCTCATCCTCATCGGCAACGCGATCACCCCCGGTAAGGGATTTCGCAACGGCCCCTTCGCCTCCGAGATCGAACTCCGGGAACTGGTGGACATGGCCCGCGAGCGCGGCGTCGTGGCCGACGACGAACGGCGAATGATCCAATCGGTGTTCGAGCTGGGTGACACCTCCGCCCGCGAGGTCATGGTCCCGCGCCCCGAGATGGTGTGGATCGAGTCCGACAAATCAGCAGGACAGGCCACCTCGTTGGCTGTGCGCAGCGGCCACTCCCGCATTCCGGTGATCGGCGAGAACGTGGACGACATCGTCGGCGTTGTGTACCTCAAAGACCTTGTGCAGCAGACGTATTACTCCACCGACGGCGGCCGCGGAGTGCAGGTGTCCGACCTGATGCGTCCGGCCGTCTTCGTTCCCGACTCCAAGGCACTCGACAGTCTGCTCGCCGAGATGCAGCGCGATCGCAACCACATGGCCCTGCTCGTCGACGAGTACGGGGGCATCGCCGGGCTGGTGACCATCGAGGACGTGATCGAGGAGATCGTCGGCGAGATCGCCGACGAATACGATTCCGACGAAGTCGCGCCCATCGAGGAACTCGACGACGGACGCTATCGGCTGTCCTCGCGGGTGCCGCTCGAAGACCTCGGCGAGATCTTCGGCATCGACATCGAATCCGAGGAAGTCGACACCGTCGGCGGACTCCTCGGTTACGAACTCGGCCGAGTACCGTTGCCCGGTTCGCAGGTGATCACCCACGGCCTGCTGCTGCGTGGAGAAGGTGGCGCAGATCCCAAGGGGCGCGTCCGCATCGCCACGGTCCTGGTCGAAAAGCTCGAACCCGAAGAAGATTCCACCGAGGACGACGACTCGTCCGAGGCCACTCGTCAACACTGAAATCTGGAGGTGCTCTTGTCCGAGCAGAACAACGGTGAGTTCCGATCCGGATTCGTCTGTTTCGTAGGCCGACCCAACACCGGCAAGTCCACGTTGACCAATGCGTTGGTGGGATCGAAGATCGCCATCACGTCCTCGCGTCCCCAGACGACGCGGCACACCATTCGCGGCATCGTGCACCGAGAGCACGCCCAGCTGATCCTGGTCGACACCCCCGGCCTGCACCGACCGAGAACGCTACTGGGGCAACGCCTCAACGACCTGGTGCAGGACACCTACTCCGAGGTCGACGTCATCGGACTCTGCATCCCCGCGGACGAGAAGATCGGGCCCGGCGACCGGTGGATACTCGAACAGGTGCGGCACATCGCGCCCAAGACGACGCTAATCGGAATCATCACCAAGATCGACAAGGTCAAGAAGGAACGCGTCGTACAGCAGCTGATGTCGCTGTCGAAGCTGCTCGGCGAGAATTCGCATGTCATCCCGGTGTCCGCCGAATCGGGCGAGCAGATCGAGAAGCTCGTCGACCTGTTGGCGTCGGAACTGCCACCGGGCCCGGCGTTCTACCCCGACGGTGAGCTCACCGACGAGCCCGAGGAAGTCCTCATGGCCGAACTCATCCGTGAGGCCGCGCTCGAAGGTGTCCGCGACGAGCTGCCGCACTCCCTTGCCGTCGTCATCGACGAGGTCTTGCCCCGTGAAGGCCACGACAACATGCTCGACGTGCACGCGATCCTCTACGTCGAGCGGTCGAGTCAGAAGGCCATCATCATCGGCAAGGGTGGCTCGCGACTCAAAGAGGTCGGCACCGCGTCGCGACTGCAGATCGAGAAGCTACTCGGTACCAGGATCTACCTGGACCTGCACGTCAAAATCGCCAAGGACTGGCAGACCGACCCGAAGCAAATGGGCAAGCTCGGGTTCTGACCCGGAGCGGCTTCGCCGCATGTGCACGGCAATTCGTAGCAGGCTACGAGGTTTCGCTCACCTGGGTCCACCAGGGATCGGGGCGCTTGCGGTGCCACTGCAGCACGTTCTCGAGTTGAGCAGCAACCGAAACGAGCAGTGGCTCGGAGGATTCGTGGCCCATCAACTGCAGGCCGATGGGTAGGCCGGCGGCGGTGAATCCTGCGGGCACGTTGACGCTCGGCCACCCCAGCACGTTCCACGGCCAGGTGTAGGGGCAGTGCTCGGTGATGACCCGATCGGTGTCGGCGTTGGAGATGCCGTCGATGGCCTCGATCCGGGGCGGCGGGGTGGCGGTCGTCGGGGCGAGCACGATGTCGTACTCGTCGAAGAACCGGCCGACACGACGCCCGATGCGAGGTTCAGCGGCGCGTGCTGCGCGCAGCGGCGCTCCGGCCAGAGCCCGGCCGGTCTTGGCGTTGGCTCGGGTGCGTGGGTCGGCGAGAGACGGATCGGGGAGACGGTCGAGCCAGGTGGCCACACCCGCCAGCGAGCGGGGTAAAAAGTTGAGCCCCAACAACATTCCGTATGCCGGATCGTCGACGACCACTCGGTGCCCGAGTAGCCGCAGTACCGCGGCCATCTGATAAGCGGCACCAGCGATCTCCGGGTCCAGCGGGGCAGGCGTCGGAATGAACGGCTTACGCAGGCTCAGCGCGATCCGCAGCGAACCGGGGTTGCGTCCGACGGCGTCGGAGACCGTCAGCGGCGTCGGACGATGCAGATCTCCGTCGTGACTGCCCGAGACCACGTCGAGGAGCAGTGCCGCGTCGGCCACGGTTCGCGCGAGCGGGCCGATGACGGTGATGCCGTTGAACGCCTCGGGCTCCGGCCACGACGATATGCGTCCGCGTTGCGGCTTGATCCCCACGAGATTGGTCCACGAGGCCGGAATCCGCACCGAGCCGGCACCGTCGGAACCCAGAGCGGCAGAGACCAATTCGGCAGCCACCGCGGCAGAACTGCCACCCGAGGAGCCGCCGGGGGTGCGCTCGCGGTCCCATGGGTTGCGGGTATGTCCGAAGGTGCCGCCGGTGAACGGCCACTGGCCGAGTTCCGGGCTGTTGGTCTTTCCGACGATGACGGCTCCGGCTGCACGCAGTCTGCGTACCACCTCCGAATCCCCGGTAGCAGGTGGAAAGTCGCCCGCGCATCCGAAGGCGGTCGGTTCCCCGGTGACGTCCACGTCGTCCTTGACGGCAACGGGAACGCCGAGCAGGGGAGCGGTGGTGCCGGCGGCCCGCAGACGATCCGCTTCGGCCGCCTCGGCGAGGGCTGCATCGCGGCGCACGATGCGGAACGCGTTGAGCGTGGGTTGGCTCTTCTCGATGCGATCGAGTGATTCGGAAACCGCCTGTACCGACGTGATGCGACCCGACGCGAGAGCGGCAGCCTGAGCAACGAGAGTCGACCGATGGAAATCCACGCCTGCACAGTATCGACTCCTCGTCAGCGCGGGAACGGTCACCGCCGCAGCCCGCGTGGGACACTGGATGACGTGAGGCCATACCGTGACAACGCAGTCGTCCTGCGCCAGCACAAGCTGGGTGAGGCCGATCGCATCGTCACGTTGTTGACCAGGGAGAACGGAATCGTGCGGGCCGTTGCCAAGGGGGTTCGCCGCACCAAATCCAAGTTCGGTGCGCGGCTGGAACCGTTTGCGCACATCGACGTTCTGCTCTATCCGGGGCGCAACCTCGACATCGTCACCCAGGTGCACACGGTCGACGCGTTCGGCGGAGACATCGTGGCCGACTACGGTCGCTACACCACCGGTTGCGCGGTCCTCGAAACTGCCGAACGGCTGGCAGGCGAGGAGCATGCACCCGCGCAGCGGCTGCATCAGTTGACCGTCGGTGCCCTGCGTGCCCTCGCGCAGCACGTCAGGCCTCCCGAACTGGTGCTCGACGCGTACCTGCTGCGCGCGATGGGTTTCGCCGGATGGGCTCCCGCACTGACCGACTGCGCGCGGTGCGCAGCGGTGGGCCCACATCGAGCGTTCCATGTCGCGGCCGGTGGAGCCGTGTGTGTGCATTGCCGACCGCCGGGATCGGCGACGCCGTCGACCGGGGTTCTCGATCTGATGGTTGCGCTCGAGCGCGGGGAATGGGACTACACCGTCACCACCTCCGATGCCGTCCGCAAGCAGGCCAGTGGACTGGTGGCTGCGCATCTGCAATGGCATCTGGAACGACAGCTGCGCACGCTTCCGCTCATCGAACGCTCGCACCCGCATCAGGTACCGCTGGCGCAACCTGACTCCGTGTTCGCCGACACCGTCGGGCAGGATGGGGACCGTGATTCGACGACGAGAGCAGGGGCCTCGGCCTGACGAACAGTCGACGGTGCGCCCTCCCGATCCGCATCCGTCGGGCGCTCGTCCGCCCATCCTGCAGCCGGAACTGATACCTCGCCACGTCGCACTGGTGATGGACGGCAACGGTCGGTGGGCACAGGATCGCGGTCTGCCGCGCACCGCAGGACACGAGCAGGGTGAAGCGGTGCTCATGGACACCGTCTGCGGGTGCATCGAGATCGGGGTGCAGTGGCTGTCCGCGTACGCCTTCTCGACGGAGAACTGGAAGCGCAGTCCCGACGAGGTCAAGTTCCTGATGGGCTTCAATCGTGACGTCATTCGTCGGCGGCGCGACGAGATGAACGAGATGGGCGTCCGGGTTCGCTGGGCCGGCCGTCGACCGAGGTTGTGGGGCAGTGTCATCAAGGAACTCGAAGTCGCCGAGGAGTTGACGAAGCACAACACCGTGATGACGCTGACGATGTGCGTCAACTACGGTGGCCGGGCCGAGATTGCCGATGCCACAAGGGAAATTGCTCGACAGGTGGCTGCGGGCAAGCTGAACCCCGAGAAGATCACCGAGGCCACCGTCGCCAAGTACCTCGACGAATCCGATATGCCCGACGTGGATCTGTTCCTGCGTCCGTCGGGGGAGCAGCGGACGTCGAACTTTCTGCTCTGGCAGTCGGCCTATGCGGAGTTCGTGTTCCAGAAGAAGCTCTTCCCGGATTTCGACCGACGGGATCTGTGGGAGGCGTGTATCGAATACGCCTCGCGGGACCGACGATTCGGTGGAGTCAAGTATGAGTGACAACGCGAACGGGACGCCGGACGAGGGGCTTTCGTTGCAGGCCCGTGCCCAGTTGGCGCTCTCGCAGTTCGCGACGGTCACACTCGGTGACGAGGGTTCTCTCGGTTTCGACTATGCGGGTGCTCTGTGCTCGCTGCGTGCCGTGCGACTCTCGCCCGAGCTCGAGGTGCTCTCGCTCACCGCGGTGTTGGCGTGGGACCGGCCGTTGAAGCCGGCTCTGCACAAGAAAGTCGCCGACCGCAATGCGGATTCGCAGTTCGGCGCGATCTCGGTCAATACTCACGACAAGCTCGCGGATGTGTTGCTGCGCTACACCTTTCCTGCGAACGGTCTGGACGACGAGGCGATGCTGACGATGCTCATCCTGGTGCTCGCCGGAGTCGAGAAGGCGCGCGAGGGTCTACTGCCCTGATCGGTCAGCTAAGGTTTGCCTGTACTTACTTCCCAGTAGAGGCGGATGCGATGACTGTGCGGTGGACCCGAATGCTCACGGCGGTGGTGGCGGTGATCGCCCTCGGTGTCGCCCTGACGGCTTGCTCGACTGCCGACACCGGCGACACGGCGACGCAATCGGCGGACGGGGTATTCCCGGTCGTCATCGATCACATCTACGGCAGCACGACCATCGCCGAGAAGCCCACGCGCATCGTCACGCTCGGGGTGTCCGACGCCGATGCCGTCATCGCGCTCGGCACAGTTCCCGTCGGCAACGCCGGGTACACGTTCTACGAAACCGGACTGGGTCCGTGGACCGACGAGTTGGTGGGGGACGCACCGTTGACGCTGCTGGGCTCCGAGTCCGAGCCGAACTTCGAGCTGATCGCCTCGCTGGCACCGGATCTGATCACCGGGCTCAACGCGGGCTTCGACGAGGCCACGTACGCCAGGCTCAGTGACATCGCCCCGACGGTCGCTCGACCGGCCGGATCGGCCGCGTACGCCGTCGATCGTGAGGTGGCCACCGACACGATCGCTCGCGCGATGGGTGAGCGCGAACGCGGCGAGGAGCTGAACGCGCAGACCACCGCTGCGCTCGAACAGGTGCGAGCCGCACATCCGGAGTTCGCGGGTAAGACTGCAGCCGTGGTGCTTCCGTACGACGGCCAATTCGGTGCATATCTGCCCGGTGATGCCCGCGGCACGTTCGTCACCTCGCTGGGCTTCGAGATTCCGGAACCGATTCTGGCCCAGGACGACGGCACCAACTTCTTTGTTCCGGTCTCGGCAGAGAACATCTCGCAGCTCGACGCCGACGTGGTTCTCTACCTCGGCACCAGCGAGGACATCGACGTCGTGGCCGAGAACCCGATCTTCGGAACGCTGACAGCCGCCCGAAACGATGCGATCGTTCCGTTGTCCATCGATCAGCGTGGAGCGATCACGTACAACTCGGTGCTGTCGATTCCGTTCGCTATCGACGCGGTGGTGCCTCGCGTGGCAGACGCCGTCGCCTGAGCGGATTCAGCGAGCGGCAGCGCTGCACTGACTGCAGGTGCCGAATATCTCGATCGTGTGGCTGACGTCGCTGAAACCGTTGGATTCGGCGACGCTCTGCGACCACTTCTCGACAGTGGGACCTTCCACCTCGACGGTGAAACCGCACGAGCGGCACACCAGGTGATGATGATGTCCCGAGGAGCAGCGCCGGTAGACGGACTCCCCGTTGTCGGTGCGCAGTACGTCGACCGTCCCGGCGTCCGCCAGGGTCTGAAGTGTGCGATACACCGTGGTGAGGCCGATACCCTCACCGCGCTTGCGTAATTCGTCGTGCAGATCCTGTGCGGACTTGAACTCTTCGATGGTGTCGAGCAGGTCCGAGATCGCGCTGCGCTGCTTGGTGGCTCGCACCCCGACGACGACGGGTCGTCTGGGGGTGGCGGTGTCGGTGGACTTGTCGGTCACAGGTTCCGGCCTTCCTCGGCGTGGGCCACGGCGTCGACGACGATGTGGGAGAGGTGATCGTCGACCAACCGGTACAGGACCTCGCGTCCGTTGCGTTCTCCGCGCACCACACCCGCTGCCTTCAGTACCCGAAGGTGCTGGCTGATCAACGGTTGCGTGACACCGAGGGCGACGACGAGTTCGTGGACGCACCGCTCGGACTCGCGCAGCTGCAGCACGATGGCGATGCGTACCGGGGCGGCCAGTGCCCGCAGGATGTCGCCCGCCGCAGCCAGAGTTTCCTTCGGCGGAATGTGAGCCGGGGGAGCGTCGGCGAACGGATCGCCGGAGTGCAACGGATGCTCGGGGTCTTGCCGGTGGGGCGAACTTGCTTCCACTGTCGAGTCCGTGGACACGGTTGCGGCTCCTTCGGCCGCCGGTTCGTTGCCGGCGGACTCTCCCTGCACGATCGACGTCATGGCACCAGGTTAGTGCAGTAGTTGTTATTGCAAATCGTATTCATTGTGATATGCACAAGTGCGCATGTCAACTTCCGCACCTGACCGCTGTTCGGATTCGACCGCCGAGCCAGATAGTCTGATCAGGGCGAAAACGCCCACGTCACCTCTTACACGATGTAACCGAAGATGGAGAGCTCCGCCAGTGGCACCCAAGTCCAAAGTCGAAACCGTCGCCAACCTCGCCAAGCGCAGAGGCCTCGTCTACCCGTGCGGCGAGATCTACGGCGGTACCAGGTCGGCCTGGGATTACGGTCCGTTGGGCGTCGAGCTCAAGGAGAACATCAAGAAGCAGTGGTGGCGCAACATGATCACCAGCCGTGACGACACCGTCGGGCTGGACTCCTCGGTGATCCTGCCGCGTGAGGTGTGGGAGGCGTCGGGCCACGTCGAGACGTTCTCCGACCCGCTGGTGGAGTCGCTGCACACGCACAAGCGGTACCGCGCCGACCACCTCATCGAGGCCTACGAGGAAAAGCACGGCCACCCGCCGGAGAACGGCCTCGCCGACATTCGCGATCCCGAAACCGGTGAGCCCGGCTCCTGGACCGAACCGCGTGCCTTCTCGGGCCTGCTCAAGACCTTCCTCGGCCCGGTCGACAACGAAGAGGGCCTGCACTACCTGCGTCCCGAGACCGCACAGGGCATCTTCGTCAACTTCGCCAACGTGCTGACCACCTCACGCAAGAAGCCGCCGTTCGGCATCGGCCAGATCGGCAAGAGCTTTCGTAACGAGATCACTCCCGGAAACTTCATCTTCCGCACCCGTGAGTTCGAGCAGATGGAGATGGAGTTCTTCGTCAAGCCCGGCGAGGACGACGAGTGGCATCAGTACTGGATCGACTACCGCATGAAGTGGTACACCGACCTCGGTATCGACCCGGAGAACCTGCGGCTCTACGAGCACGCCAAGGAAAAGCTGTCGCACTACTCCAAGCGCACCGTGGACATCGAGTACAAGTTCGGCTTCCAGGGCAGCGCGTGGGGTGAGCTCGAGGGCGTCGCGAACCGCACGGATTACGACCTCTCGGTGCATTCGAAGGCGTCGGGCCAGGATCTGAGCTACTACGAGCAGGCCACCGACACCCGCTACACCCCGTACGTCATCGAGCCTGCGGCCGGTCTGACGCGTTCGCTGATGGCGTTCCTCGTCGACGCGTACACCGAGGACGAGGCACCCAACGCCAAGGGTGGCGTCGACAAGCGCGTCGTGCTCAAGCTCGACCGTCGTCTGGCCCCGGTGAAGGTCGCGGTGCTCCCGCTCTCGCGTAACGCCGATCTGACGCCCAAGGCGAAAGATCTCGCGCAGCAACTGCGTCAGTACTGGAACGTCGAATTCGACGACGCCGGAGCAATCGGTCGCCGCTACCGTCGTCAGGACGAGATCGGCACCCCGTTCTGCATCACCGTCGACTTCGAGACTCTCGACGATCACGCCGTCACCATCCGCGAGCGCGACACCATGGCGCAGGAGCGTGTGGCACTCGATCAGGTCGAGGGCTACATCGCGTCTCGTCTGATCGGCGCGTAGGAACCTCACACACACGACAGGGCCCGATCTCGCGATGAGATCGGGCCCTGTCGTATGTCTGTCGAGAAACTAGAAGCGGCCGCCGCCACCGCCGAATCCGCCGCCACCACCGCCGCCGCCGAAGCCCCCGCCACCGCCGAATCCGCCACCGAATCCTCCGCCACCCCCACCACGCAGCACACTGTTGATCAGGATGCCGCCGAGGACTGCACCGGCGATGTTGCCGCCGCTACTGCCGCCGCGCGGACCGTGGCGATTCTCCCAGTTCTGCACGTCGGACTGGGCGATCTGCGATGCGCGCGAGGCCAATTGGCTCGCAGCGTGCGCGTGCTTGAGGGCCTCGTCCGGGTTCTCGGGTTCGAGCTGACGCGCCGCACCGAGGTGTCGTTCGGCCTCGGACAGGCGCGTTCTGGCGTCGGCACCCACTCCGCCGCGGCGCGTCGAGATGTAGTCCGCAGCGGCGGTGATCTGCGCCTGAGCGGCCGCGATGTCGCGATCCAGGCGGGCCCGAAGTTGGTCCTCGGCGGCCTTGTCCGCCGACGCCTCGTCGACGATCTTCTCGAGTTCGGCATCGGCTTCGGCGAGGGCGGTGTAGCTGCCGAGAGGGTCCGAGGACTGCGCCGTCTCCGCGTTCTTCAATGCCGTCTGTGCGGCTGTCATGGCTGCCTGCAGTTCGGCCCCGCCGTGTTCGGCCAATCCACGAGCCTGCTCGATGTCGCGTCTCACGTCCGCGATGGCGTCGGGCAGGGTTGCGATGGCATGCCTGATGTCATCACGGGCATGGTCGACGCCGTCGAGCAGGGTCTTGGCCTGGTCGACGGCTCGCTCGGCCGTGCGAATCGCGGTGACCGCCGGCCCCTGCTTGCCGGGCGGGAGTGCCGCCGCCGAGCGTCCGGCCTCGATGTTCTCCTCGGCCAGCGCCATCCGCTCCTTGGCCATCGTGACGTTGTCGGCAATCGAGTTCAGCGCCGATTCGGAGAAGTCCGAATGCAGCTGAGCAAGAACCGATTCGGACTGCGGAATTCTCACCGTCAAGCCGACGACCGCCTGGGTCAGTTCGTCGAGGTGGGCGTCGGCGTTCATCACGAGATCGCGGAACCCGTCGAATTCCTCCACCCGCGAATCGAGTTCGCGATCGGCCTGGCCACAGGAGGAGATGATCTCGACGAGCATCGCCCGTCGCTGCTCGGGAGTTTCCGGAATGGCGTCGTCGAGGCGTTGACGGATCTCGAAGGCGGTTGCGAGAGCCTTCTTGGCGTTGTCGTGAGCAGTGATGAACGGCGCGGCGGCGGAATCTCCGAATTCTCCACGGGCGAGGTTCAATTCCTCTTCGCTGGCGCGCACCGCGTTGTCGGTCTCGATCAGGATTTCCTTGGCCCGCGTGTCGAGGACGTCGATGGGGAAGGCGGCCAGTGCGGCCGGGTCGCTCGGATCGATCTTCGCCACGGCCTCGACCTCTGCGGCGACTCGGGCCTTCTTGCGGCGCGACGAGTAGACGACGGCTCCGCCGCCTGCCACGGCCAGTGCGCCGACGCCGATCAGCAGCGGTGCCGACGAGCCACCGCTGCCGCTCGAGGCGTACGCGTCGCCGAGTGCACCGGCGGCCGCAATGGCCGCACCGGACCAATCTTCTTCGCGCAGTGCAGGTTCGACATCGTCGACACGGATCGAATCTTGTTCGGAGGTGGTGATCTGAGACAGGCCGGTGTTCACAGCGAGGTAGTACGAACGGTCCACGGTGGCCACGGCGAGCAGAACGTCGCGCTGGCCGAGGTCACTTCTCTGGTACGTCTGCTCGGCCCAGTTCGCCGCCGACATGTTGTCGAAGTCCGCGACATAGGTGACCCACAACCGAACCTGGCTGCTGCCGTAGAGATCGTCGATCGAGGTCTGCACCTCGGCGAGTGCATCCGGGTCGAGTGCCTGGACGTTGTCGGTGATCTGTGTGGCCAGCCGCGACGGAGCCTCGGCGGATGCAACTCCCGGCGCGAGCAGGACCGCGGCGAAGAGGGTCAGAGCACCCACGGCGGCGAGACGACGAAATCGGTGGATTGCTTCTCGAACGACTGGGGCGCTGGTGTGCCGCCGGTGCTGGACTGCCATGGCCTGAAATCTACCGGCTGCGCGCCCGTGAGATCGAGCAGGTCGATTCGGATGCATGACAGTTGTCACCTCGCAATCGTGACGCCCGAACGAGGTCGGAGCCGCTCGGCCGCAGCAGAGTGATTCCCATGACCACAACGAAAGCAGTCGAACTGCGCAGCGTCACCAAGACCTACGGCTCGGTCCGGGCGGTCGACGGGCTGAGCCTGTCCATCGAACCGGGCGAGGTCGTCGCATTTCTCGGGCCGAACGGAGCGGGAAAGACGACCACCATCGACATGATGCTCGGCCTGGCGACACCCACAACAGGTTCGGTGTCGGTGTTCGGTGGAACTCCCGCCGACGCGATCGCCCAGGGGCGCATCTCGGCCGTCATGCAGACCGGCGGTCTGCTTCGCGATCTGACCGTCCGCGAAACCGTCGAGCTGACCTCGGCACTGTTCGCCCACACCCGGTCGGTGAAGGAGGTCCTGACCCGGGCCGGCATCGCCGATATCGGAGACCGTCGAGTGGCGAAATGCTCCGGCGGTCAGCAGCAAAGGCTTCGATTCGCGCTCGCTCTGCTGCCGGATCCGGATCTGCTGGTGCTGGACGAGCCGACCACCGGCATGGACGTCGAGGGGCGCCGCGACTTCTGGAACGCCATTCGCCAGGACGCCAGCACCGGCCGCACGGTGCTGTTCGCAACGCACTATCTGGACGAGGCCGACGCCTACGCGGACCGCATCGTGCTGGTGCGGCACGGCAAGATCGTCGCCGACGGCAGCGCCGCCGAGGTGAAGAACCTGGCCGCTGGGCGCACCGTCACCGCCACGCTGCCCGGCGTCGACCAGTCGGTGTTGCTGGCTATGCCGGGGGTGGACCGCGTCGACACACGTGGCGATCGGGTGATCGTGCACGGACGCGACTCCGACGCCGTGGCCCGGTACCTACTCAACGATGCACACGCGACCGATCTGGAAATCGTCTCGCGCAACCTCGAAGACGCATTCCTCGCCCTGACCACCGATTCCGAAAACGACACAGCCGCAAACGACCTCGCCGGGAGCATTCGATGACCACGACCGCACACTCCGCAGCCACCCGTACCTCTGCCAGAGCCGTTGCCTGGGGCGGGTTTTCGCCGACCTTCCTCGGACTCGAGATCCGCAGGCTCTTCCGGAACAAGCGAACTCTGATCTTCACGTTGGTGATGCCGCCGGTGTTCTTCGTCATCTTCGGCACGCAGTCCGACTACCGGACCAACTACCCGTTCGCGCACGGCAACGTCACCGGTTACATCGCCATCAGCATGGCCGTCTACGGCGCGATGCTCGCGACCACGAGCGGGGGAGCGATGGTGTCGGTCGAACGGGCGCAGGGGTGGAGTAGGCAGCTCCGCCTGACGCCGTTGAAGCCCGTGGCCTACATCATCACCAAGGTTCTGGTGGCCATGACGATGGGTGCCGCTGCGATCGTCGTGGTGTTCGTCGTCGCGAAATTCTTCGGGGCGGACATGCCGATCTGGGTGTGGATCAGCTGCGGAGTGATCGCGTGGCTCGGCTCTGCAGTGTTCGCCGCGTTCGGGCTGTTCATGGGCTACCTGCTGCCCTCGGAGAACGTCATGCAGATCCTCGGACCGGTGCTGGCTTTCCTGGCGTTGGCCGGCGGACTGTTCGTCCCGCTCGGTGACAGCGGCTGGTTTCCGATGCTGGCCCAGTTCACCCCGCTCTACGGCCTGGCGACCGTATCCCGGGCACCGTTCACCTCCGCCGATGCGGGCACTCTGATGATCGCCGTGGTGAACCTGGTGGTGTGGGCGACGGTGTTCGTCGCCGGAGCGGCGCTGCTGTTCCGGAAAGACACCAAGCGTGCGTGAGACCGAAACCGCTGATCATGTCGTCCACAGAGATACCGTGGGCGACATGACCACGTTCACCGCCGACCTTCCCGAGGGACGGATCTGGCGGTTCGGCTGGATGTTCGGTGCCATCTGGTTGGTGTACCTGATCTATCCGTTGAACGACATCCTCGCTCTGGAATACACGCCGGCGAAGGTTGCCGGGGTCATGACGATCGTTGCCTTCGGTGCCGTGTTCACGTCCACCTTCTGGCGTTTTCGTAACGGACACCGCCGAGGAAAGCCGCTGCCGGTCTCGCAGGCGTGGATCGCGCTCGGAGTCATGATCACGCTGACCGTGTTCATGAGTGTGTGGATCGGAACCACCGCATTCGGCGCGACCGTCTACATCGCAGTACTGGCCATGATGACCCTGCCGGTCAGGCAAGCGTGGGTGTTGGTGTTGGCGATGGTCGCGCTCGTCGAAGCGGTGCCACGCTTCATCTCGTCCTGGGAGCCCGACACCTTCTTCGCATTTCAGCTGCTGATCAGCGCGGCTGCGGCGTGGGGGATCACGCAGGTCTTCCAGCGCAATCACGAATTGGCCGTGGCCAGGCAGCAATTGGCCGACCTGGCCATCGTGGCCGAACGCGAGCGCATGAGCCGGGACGTGCATGACATCCTGGGCCACTCGCTGACCGTCATCACCGTCAAGAGCGAACTGGCGGGCAGGCTCATCGAGATCGACCCCGCCCGCGCGGCCGTCGAGATCGCCGAGTTGGAAACCCTTGCTCGGCAAGCGCTCGCCGATGTGCGCAGTACCGTCGGGGGCATGCGTCAGGTCGACGTCGGATCCGAGTTGGCCAGTGCACGAACGGCTTTGACCGCGGCGGGGATCGAAGCAGATCTGCCCTGCGACGCCGACGTGGTGCCGCTGCGGCATCGAGAACTCTTCGGCTGGGTGCTCCGCGAAGCGGTGACCAACGTGGTTCGACACTCGCGTGCACGGCAGTGCAGGGTGACGCTGACGGCGTCGAGCATCTCCATCGTCGACGACGGGGTGGGACCGGCAGACCAGCAGTCCGGCGGCAACGGTCTGCGCGGTCTCGGTGAACGGGTGACGGCAGCGGGTGGTTCACTGACGATCGCCCGGGTGCCGACCGGTGGGTTCAGGGTGGAGGTACACGGTGAATAGGACGCAGGCGCGATGACCATCAGGTTGTTGTTGGCCGACGATCAGGCCCTGGTGCGCGGCGCACTTGCGGCCCTGCTGGGGCTCGAACACGATCTCGAGGTCGTCGCCGAGGTGGGACGTGGAGACGAGGTTGCCGCCGCCGTTCTCGAACATCGACCCGACGTCGTCCTGCTCGACGTCGAGATGCCCGGCAAGAACGGTATCGAGGTCACCGCCGAACTGGCGCTCGTGGCCCCGCAGTCGAGGGTGCTGATCGTCACCACGTTCGGGCGACCCGGCTACCTGCGACGCGCCATCGATGCGGGTGCGTCGGGTTTCGTGGTCAAGGACACTCCCGCCAAGCAGCTGGCCGACGCCGTTCGGCGCGTACACATGGGGCTTCGCGTCGTCGATCCGACGCTGGCGACCGAAACCCTCACCGATGGCGTCTCTCCACTGACGGCCCGAGAGCAGGAGGTTCTCCGCGCGGCTGCCAGGGGCGGGACCGCTGGGTCCATCGCTGCTCAGGTCCACCTCTCCGAGGGCACGGTGCGCAATCATCTGTCGTCGGCGATCGGAAAGACCGGCACCAGTACCAGGGCCGAGGCGGTCCGGGTGGCCGAGGATCGAGGGTGGCTGTAGGTCGTTCGAGGCGCGCCGTGACGGTTCCGATGCCTGGGCCTGGCAAACTCGAGGAGTGAATTCAACTCTCGACCGAGATTCGTACGGCGATCCGTACGACGACCGGTATGCCCCGGACCCAGGTCCCGAGCGCCTCGGCTTCTTCGGAACGCTCGGACGCTGGACCGGTCGGCTGGTCGCGGGAGTGGTACTGATGTCGTTGGTGCTGGTCGCGGGAACAGCGGTGCGGGTATGGCAGGTGGCGCGCATCGACGACTACTCCAAGGCCGACGCCATCGTCGTACTCGGCGCTGCTCAGTACAGCGGCACACCCTCGACGGTGTTCGAGGCACGACTGTCCCAGGCCGCGTCGCTGTACGAGCAGGGAATCGCCCCCGAGATCGTCACGGTCGGTGGCAAGCAGGAGGGCGACCTGTTCACCGAGGCCGCGTCGGGCCGCAACTATCTGATCGATCAGGGTGTTCCTGCCGACGCCATCATCGCCGTCGAGACCGGCTCGGACACCCTCGAGAGCATCGAGGCGGTGAGCAACACACTGCGTGAGCAGGGCAGTTCGTCGGTGGTGTTGGTCAGCGATCCGTGGCATTCACTACGCACCCGAACCATGGCGCGCGACGCCGGTCTCGATGCCTGGACTTCGCCCACGCGCACCGGGCCCGCGGTCTACACCAGAGAATCCCAGGCACACGGAATCGCCAGGGAGACAGGCGCTCTGCTGTGGTATCAGCTGACCCACTTCACCGCGGACTTCTCCTACACGGCGGGCCAGTAGATGACCGGCACGTACTCGGCGCACGACGTCGAACGATTCGTCACCGAACCCCCGAAGACCGCAGGACTGCGGTCCGGGGCAGACAACGCCTCGCATCGAAGCGCGTTCGCACGTGATCGAGCGCGCGTGTTGCATTGCGCCGCGTTGCGCAGGCTCGCCGACAAGACTCAGGTCACCGGTCCTCGAGACGGAGACACCCCGCGCACACGATTGACGCACTCGCTCGAAGTCGCGCAGATCGGCCGCAGTATCGCCGAGGGGCTCGGCAGCGATCCGGATCTGGTGGACCTCGCCGGGCTGGCGCACGACATCGGCCACCCGCCGTACGGACACAACGGTGAACGCGCCCTCGACGAAGTGGCTCAGGATTGCGGTGGGTTCGAAGGCAACGCGCAGAACCTGCGCATTCTGACCGGGCTCGAGCCGAAGATCCTCGACTCCGACGGCCGCAGCGCAGGACTCAACCTGACCCGGGCGTCGCTCGATGCCGCTACCAAGTACCCATGGATCAGGCCCGCCCCCGGCGCGAAGTTCGGTGCCTACGACGACGACTCCGCCATCTTGGGCTGGGTACGTGACGGCGCTCCGGACAAGCACAAGTGCCTCGAAGCGCAGAGTATGGACTGGTCCGACGACGTGGCGTACTCGGTGCACGACGTCGAGGACGGTGTGATCGACGCCCGCATCGACCTACGGGCGCTGTCCGATCCGATCGAGCGACGCGCCCTCGCCGAACTCGGCGTCTCGGAATTCCGCGGACTCGATGTGGAGGAACTGATCGAGGCCGCAGATCGACTGTCCAGGATGCCCGTCGTGGTCGCGGTCGGACGCTACGACGGCACTCTCGCCGCATCCGTGGCGCTCAAGCACATGACCAGCGAACTGGTAGGCCGCTTCGCCACCGCCGCCATCGAGGGCACCCACGAGAAGTACGGCACTGCGCCGCTGAGCCGATACGACGCCGATCTGGTGGTGCCGTCGATCGTCGGCTCGGAAGTTGCACTGCTCAAGACGATGGCGTTGCGGTACGTGATGTCCGATGCCGGACACAAGATCCGTCAGGAGCGCCAACGCGACCGGATCCACCGCGTCGCCGAGTGGTTGATGCGCTCTGCTCCTGGCGAACTGGACCCCATTCTGGTGCCCGCGTGGCAGCGGGCCGACAGCGATGCGGAACGGACTCGTGTGGTCGTCGACCAGATCGCCTCGTACACCGAAAGTCGACTCGAACTGATCGACAAGCGGTCACTCGGAGCTCAGGCCAGCTGGGGCTGATCGCTCCGCCGACCGAATGTGGGTAGGTCCGGATCGGGACTAGACTGCCCTTCGTGGCCGGCCGAATTCCTGAACGCGACATCGCCGCCATTCGCGAACGCACACGGATCGAGGACATAGTCGGCGACTACGTCTCGCTCAAGCGCGCGGGCGGCGACTCCATGAAGGGGCTGTGCCCCTTCCACGACGAGAAATCCCCGTCGTTCCATGTTCGCCCCAATCACGGTCACTATCACTGCTTCGGCTGCGGCGAGGGCGGTGACGCCTACTCCTTCCTGCAGAAGATCGAGCACATCTCGTTCGTCGAGGCCGTCGAGCAACTGGCCGACCGCCTTAACTATTCGATCTCCTACGAGGGCGGAGGCCCGTCGGTTCAGCGCGACCGCGGCACCCGTGCGCGACTGATCGCCGCCAACGCAGCAGCGCAGGAGTTCTACGCGGGCAGGCTCAGTGGCCCCGACGCACAGGCCGCGCGGGATTACCTGACCGAACGCAACTTCGACGGGCACGCTGCCCTTGCCTACGGCTGTGGGTACGCACCCGACGGCTGGGACACCCTCACCAAACACCTGCTGGGCAAGGGGTTCGAGGCCAAGGAGATCGTCGACGCGGGGCTGGCGACACCCGGCAAGCGCGGAACGCCCATCGACCGCTTCCGGCGCCGGTTGGTGTGGCCCATTCGCAGCCAGAGCGGCGACGTCATCGGCTTCGGTGCGCGCAAGTTGTTCGACGACGACACGATGCCGGGCAAGTACATCAACACCCCGGAAACCATGCTGTACAAGAAGTCTCAGGTGTTGTTCGGCCTCGATCTGGCGCGCAAGGAAATCGCGAAGTCCCATCAAGCCGTCATCGTGGAGGGCTACACCGACGTGATGGCGATGCATCTGGCAGGGGTCAAGACTGCGGTGGCGTCGTGCGGAACCGCATTCGGCGAGGACCACCTGGCGATGCTGCGTCGACTGATGATGGACGACAGCTACTTTCGCGGGGAAGTGATCTACACCTTCGACGGCGACGAAGCCGGCCAGGCCGCCGCGATGAAGGCGTTCGAGGGTGATCAGAAGATCGCGGGTCAGACGTTCGTAGCCGTGGCCCCGGACGGAATGGACCCGTGCGACCTACGACTGAAGTCCGGCGACAACGCCGTTCGCGATCTGGTCGCCAGGCGTACCCCGATGTTCGCCTTCGTGGTCAAATCACTTCTGCGAGAACATGATCTGGATACGCCTGAGGGTCGCGTCGAGGCACTGAAGCGAACCGTCCCGGTGGTTGCCCGCATCAAGGACGCGTCGTTGCGGGACGAGTACGCCCGGCAGTTGGCCGGGTGGACCGGCTGGGACGACACCGCGATGGTGCTCGCCCGAGTGCGCGACGAGGCGAAGAAGGGTGCCAGGGGCGACACGAGCGGCAAACGTGTCCCGTTCGAGAAGCGTCAGGCCGCTCCGGCACCGGTCCCTACGGGTCCTCCGCGTCCCAATCCCACCGATCCGACACTGTGGCCGCAGCGAGAAGCGCTCAAGGCGGTGCTGCAGATGCCTGCCGTGGCAGGCACGGTGTTCGATTCACTGCCGCCGGAGAGCTTCCACCATCCGGCGTATTCGGCCGTCCGCGACGCGGTGGCCGCTGCCGGCGGCACCGCTGCAGGCCTGGGCGGAGGGGAGTGGGTCGACGCCGTGGCCAAACAGGCCAAGGACGCCGTTGTCGTGTCGTTGGTCACCGAGTTGGCCGTCGACCCGATGCGCGTGGCCGACGACGCCCTCACCCGCTACATCTCGGGCGTACTCGCACGGCTGCAGGAGGTGTGGGTCGGCCAACAAGTGGCCGAACTGAAATCGAAACTGCAGCGCATGTCACCGGTGGAGAAGCCCGACGACTACAACGCGTTGTTCGGCGACCTCATCGCCCTCGAACAGTACCGCCGCAGTCTGCTCGAGCTCGCCGTCGGAAGTGTGGCCGAGGTCGGTTAACGCCGCAGCTGATCGCGGGGAACGAAGACCTGGGTCTCGTCGTCGATCGGCTGCATCGGCTCGAGCCGCGGTTGCGTGTTCAGGGAATCGGACAGCTTCTGACGGCCGACCTCGATCGCCTTCTTGGTGGCGGGGCTCGACGCAACGGCGTTCGCAGTCTTGCGAATCTGCTCGTACCGGCCCCGTCCTGCCTTGGCGCCGAGCACATAAGCAGCTCCAGCCGCCAGTACCAAACGAATCATCAGTAGGTCCTTCCCTAGAGCGTGCGGCTGTTCTTCCATCTTGCCCGACGAACCTCGAGCAGGGCGATTTGGTACTCGGCAGGGGGTGTGCGCTATTGTTTCCAACGGCTCGCACGAGAGTGTGACGTCGCGAGGTAATCCCCCATAGCTCAATTGGCAGAGCATTCGACTGTTAATCGAAGGGTTCCTGGTTCGAGTCCAGGTGGGGGAGCGCAAGGATAGCCCCTCACCTGCACGTTCAGGTGAGGGGCTCTTTCTGTTCCAGGCCGAAGGTTGCCGAACCCCGCACCTGCCCCACGCCTTGCCGCCCCGACGGTGCGATAGTGTCGAGTGCCTAGGTCATGCCGGTTGCCGAGTTCGTCAGCTGCACGTAGTACGCGTCCGTTACTGCGGTGTTGGCGTGACCGAGCTGAGACTGTGCCGCCTCCACTCCGAACTGAGCCTTCACGAGTGTTGCCACAGTCCGGCGGAAGCTGTGTGTCTTCCCAATCGAAGTCGTTGCCGAGTGCACCACGCCAGCATCGCCGAACGTTGGCAGGGGAAACCCAGTTGTCGGTCGATGGTACGCAGACGGCATCGTTCGGTTTGTTGAAGGTGAGGGCCTCTCGGCGTCGACGGAGGATGTCCACAGCGAACTTCGGGATCACGATCGTCAGCGGGGGAGCATCACCCTTACGGTGGGGCCGACGGATCAACTTCTCCCCAGCGGATCGGGGTTGCACCAGGTTCGCGTTCACGACGATCGTCGGAACCTCGGCGTTGAGATGTACGTCCTCCCACAGCAGAGCGAGCAGCTCCGATATGCGGATTCCGGTAGCCATCAGCAAGTCCATCTGATCCTGGAGGTCAGCACCGGGCTTCGGGCCGTACTTGCGGCGCACCACACCCTCGGCATCGACCGTCTCGTGTCGGCAGTACAAATCCACGGCGGCGCAAATGTGGCCTTGTTCGTCGATGTGGCCGAGTTCCACCTGCTAGTGGACGCAGGCAATGCAGCAGTTCGTGCTCTCCAGGAGCAGCAGTAATTGTCCGACAACTGACAGCTGAATAGTCCGTCTTTCCTACTGGGGTGGTGCTTCACGCGTCACTCCGGTTCACTTCGTGGCCAACCTTGGCAGCACCGCTGACGGCGGACTTCTTGCCCACTGGCTCGGTGGCTCAGTGAAATTCCTCGATGGGCACTGCTTTTTCGCGTCACTTCCGTCCAGGAAAAGACGACGAGAGGAAACGATGACACAGTTGCTGGGAACGATCGCCCACGGATCAGAACAACATCGACTGATTGCTGAAGAGAACACCGTGATGCGCGGCCAGGTCGGCTCGGGCCTCCATGGGGTGACCATCGTCGGACGCGACGACCGGGACGACATGGGTCTATGCATCGAACCGCCCGAGTACGTCATCGGCAACGAGAAGTTCGAGCAATATCAGTTTCGGATACAGCCCGAAGGCGTTGGCTCGGGAGTGGGCGATCTCGATCTCGTCGTCTACTAACTGCGGAAGTGGGCGCGACTCGCCGCACAGGGAAACCCCACGGTGCTACTGCTTCTGTTCATTCCGCCCCAGGAGATCGCCACGATCTCGGAGGTAGGTAGAGACATCCAGGCTTACCCGGAGATGTTCATCTCCAACCAGGCAGCCCATCGCTTCGCCGGATACCTCGCGGCACAGAAAGAACGGATGCTCGGTCTGAGGTCGCAGCGAACCAACCGGCCGGAGCTTGTCGATGTGCACGGCTTCGACACGAAGTTCGCGTATCACGCAGTGAGGCTTGGGCTTCAGGGTGTTGAGCTGATGTCGACCGGGCGCGTCGCACTGCCCATGCCGGAGCCTGACAGAACGTGGCTGACCGACCTGCGAAAGGGGAAGCACACCAAGGAAGAAGCACTCGAGCGGACGGACGACCTGCACGACAGGTTGCAGCAACTGGCCTCGGTCTCGGCTTGGCCTGATCGAGTCGACATGAAAGCAGTGGATGAGTGGTTGGTCAACACGCACCACGGCTGGTGGAGGGGTGAGTTCCGTTGAGGCTGTTGGTGTTCTTAAAGGCTCGCCTCGATGAGGACGAGCAAGTCGCGATGACTGCTGCGAACGGGAAGCCTGAGAACTACGGCAGGTGGGACTACGGAGGAGGTGACTACGACGCTCCCTGACGCGGAGAGGTCTACGCACCCGATGCATCCGGGCCAGACAGCCCGGCTTCATGGACTACCGCTACGTCACGTGCGACTCGGAGGGGTTGCTTCCGGCTGTCGAGGCGGAGCAGGCAACACACATCGCCCGTCACGATCCCGCTCGGGTGCTGCGAGAAGTCGCAGCAAAACGGCGACTCATCGCTGACTTCGCTGACCAATCTTGCCTGGAGTGCTCAAGCATGTCGGGCGGGAATATTCTGTCCGACAACGTGGTTCGGGCGCTCGCCTCGGCGTACAGCTGTCGTACCGCAGATCTACTATTTTTCCAAAAGTTCACATATGAGTTCGTCGAATTAGCAGACCGAATCTGGGAATGCTTCAGGGACGCGAAACAAAGGGCACTTGGTGCCGAACTGCAAGACGCATCTCAATTCTTGCGGGAGGTATCCGCGTTTTGGGGGAGCTAGCGCTGCTGTCTGAACACTTTTGTACCGAGTAGAATCCAGCTATGACCAGGTGCACAGCTCCAGTCCAAGGCCACCGATCACCTAGCGCAGAAGCAGCCTGTCCTGCATGCCGCGGCCGAAGGTACAGGAGCTACTCGACGCGGCGGCCGTACCCCATGACTCGACGCGATAGTGGAGGCAGTTCGGGGGTTGCGTCCGGACGAAGCGAGACCAGGCCGAGGTGGTCCCCCAGTATTTCGACCGTGGACTACACGACCGCTGAAGTCCGGGCCCTTACTCCATACCGGCGCACTGTCGAGTCAGTGGGTCTGCAACCGGACCTGCGTGATCTCTTTCTCTGCCATGCTTGGGACGACCGGCGCGGCGCTGCTTCTGAGCTGAGCGACCTGCTCAAGGCGAACGGGGTGTCCGTCTGGTTCAGCGAGAAGGACATATTGCTTGGGCAACCCTTCATGCGAGAGATTGACCGAGGCTTGGCACGATCACGTGCAGGGCTCGTCCTAATCACTCCCGAGTTTTTGAAGCGCGTCGACAACCGGGGGGTTTCTGACAAGGAGCTCTCGGAGCTTTTGGCACGTGACCAGCTGATACCTGTTGTACACGGAACCACGTATGACGAAGTCCGAAAAGTTAGCCCGCTGCTCGGCTCGCGAAACGGTTTGGACACTTCAGAAGATTCGATGGAAGTCATTGCTACGAAGATCGCAGAGCTGGTGTCGCTATAGGGCGAAGTGGTGGCGGGCTGAAGGACCGGGAGTGACCTGCCCAAATGATTCGCCTAGCGGCTATCTCCTGCGAATTCCTGGCACGCTTGACATCTCATTACAATTTGCAGCGTTGCTGGGGGCGCTTCAGTAGATCTCAAGTGCTATCCTCCGCAAGCCAGGTGCTCAGCAACTTTGACATTGATCCCTGAACTTGCTGCGCGCACTTGGTCTCGCTGAATCGGAGGTCTCGGCTGAGAGCTAACCCAGTGACACTGGGAGTTTCAAGGACGTCGGTGTCGGCGCTAGACCGAAGTAACGACGGTAGGTGCTTTTCCGTCTGGATTCGTCTGGATGCTGGCATCATCGATCCGGAAGTACACGGACGGGGCAGCTATCGGGGTCTCTGGTGGGGCGGAGGGGGAGGTCAATGGAACTCGGCGAGGTGCTAGGCCTAGGCGGTCTTATGGTCGCGATGTTGGCTGTTCCGATATCAGTTCTAGCGACCAGACATTGGGGAAGTCGGCGAGCGCGTGTGGACGTCGAAGTCGACGCAACGCCAATGCTGCCGGGCGACACACGAGCGGGGTTGCTTGAGGTGACCTACCGCGATGTCCCAGTTATACGCCCACATCTGGTGGCAGTGACGCTCCGAAACTCGGGCCCGCGTGACGTGTCATCCGACATGTTTGATGGTGGCCGTTCTATCGCGGTGAAATTTGACCAGACGTTCTACGGACTCACATTGACCCAGCGCGATGTCAACATATCCTCACCCGCAATAGGGACGGTGGCTGACCAGGCAGTAGTTCGAATCGCACCTGGCTTGCTGAAACGAGGTGAGTCATGGGGTTTCAGCGCTGTCGTGACCGGACCAATTGAAGTCGCAGTCGACGCTCCACTTGTGGACACTGATGTGCGGCGCATCGAGCCCAACAGGGACGGGGCGGCAATTGGCCTGTCCCTCCGCGTAAGTGCGCTCGGGATTATGGCCGAAGTGCCCCTACGTCGTAGGCCCTGAGGCTTGGTCGTGACGCACCATATCCGGCACCATGACGGGGATTCCGCTCTCAAATCAGGGTGCTAAAGACGCTCACCTTCGAACCCAATGCAAACCGCAGACGAGCGGGAAGACAGGAGAAGGCTTTGGGAACTCTGGCAAACCAGACCCGGCGAAAATGCTTCATCTCGTACCATCATTCAGACGAGCGCGAGGTGCAACAATTTATTCAGACGTTTGATCACGATCAAGATATTTTGATTGCTCGGGGAATTGGCGCGAGCATGTCTGGTGACATCATTAACAGCTCGGACAACGAATACATTAAGTCACAAATTCGAGCGAAGTATCTACGCGACACGACGGTGACACTGGTCCTCGTAGGCCGAGAGACTTGGGGGCGCAAGTTTGTTGACTGGGAGGTTGCCGCATCTCTTCGCAATACCTCGACGGCAACTGCCAGCGGCTTGCTGGCAGTCACGCTTGCATCGGCCGCCAACTACCATGCCAAACAGCTCCCACCCCGCGTCGAGGACAATGTTAATGGACAAGTCGGGTACGCCCGTTGGTGGAAGTACCCCGCCAGCACGTCTTTGCTTGCCGAGCAAATCGAAGCCGCGTACGACGCGCGAACAACCCGTGCCGACCTTCGTGACAACAGTCGCGCACTCCGATCGCAAAATCATTGATCAGCCGACTCACGGATAGTGATCTCCCAGGAGTATGGATCGATGCAGACGTGGCGTCTCGGGGTGGCCAGCATATGGCCCTTTTCTTGACCCGCACCAAAGTCGGAGGCGGCGTCTTTTCTGCTTTGGGGGGTGTACTCACTTGGCATGTCGGACGATTCGACTTAGCTGCAGCGATAGTTTTGATCGGGTTCAGCGTAGCCTTGGTCAGCGAGCTTATGTCTTGGGTATGCAAGCCTGAAAGATCCTGGTACGACGGTCGTGCCGTGGCGGAGTCAGCGAAGACGCTGGCTTGGCGATACTCGATCGGTTCGGATCCGTTCCCTGTCGAGATGCCTCGCGCCGAAGCAGAAGAAGTCTTCCGTGAACGGATGGTGGAGATTACTCGTGAAATCGCCGACGTTGTGATCTTCGATTCCGCAGATCAAGTAATCACACCCAAAATGGACCTTCTTCGCAGTGCCGAATTTGTGGACCGTCGAGCGGCCTACATCTACGGCAGGACGCTAGATCAGAAGGACTGGTATGCACAGAAGGCGCGCTATAACCGCAAACAAGCCAACACGTGGCGTATGTTGCTGATTACATCCGAGGTGGTAGCGGTGGTCCTTGCCGCCGGCGCGCTGCTCGGGCGATGGCACTTTGATTTTGCTGGACTTCTCGCGTCTGGTATCGCCGCGGGAGCAGCTTGGGTTGCAGTCAAACAATTTTCGCCGCTCGCATCTGCTTACGCTGTTGCGACCATGGAACTCGGAATTCAAGCAAATAGATTAAGCAGTGTAAATGAAGACCGCTGGGCGCTTGTAGCCGCGGACGCTGAAGAAGCGATCAGTCGCGAACACACAACCTGGCTGGCTTCGCGAACGGGACGTGTCCAATCGTAATACTGAAAAGTGCACGACCGAGTCATCGAAGTTGGAAGGCCTAAGTGACCACGATTCCGATATTCTTGTCGTCAACCTTTCGTGATTTCCATCGCGAACGCGACATACTGGTGCGCGAAGTTGCCCCGCAGATTGACGATGCGCTCCGCGAATTCGGTTGTCGAGTCGATCTGATCGACCTTCGGTGGGGAGTGGGTGCTGACGTGATCGACATGGAGGACGACGTAAAATACGCTCGAGTGCTGAGTGTGTGTTTCGATGAAATCGAGCGAGCGCGTCCTCTTTTTGTCGGTCTAGTGGGACAACGGTATGGCTGGGTTCCGTCACTAATGGCTGCGTCGAATATAACGGGTAGTCGATTGGATGTAGATCCTGCCGGAATGTCTGCAACAGCTCTTGAGATTGAATACGGCGCATTCGCATCGCCCGATGAGGCAATGCACACCCTTTTTTTCTTTCGAGCTATCGACGGCAGAAAACCCGTTGGTTTCGAGGACGACGACCTTACGCTAGTGCACGGATTACGTGATCGTATCAGTTCGACCGCCTCGTCGAATTCGCAATGGTCCGTTAACAACTATGTACTGAAAGCAGAATCCGGCCAAATTTCGGATTTTGCGCCGTTCACCGATTTAGCCACGAAGCTTCTAATACGAACTGCAGTTGAGCGGGCGAGGGCACTCCCTGAGCGTCCAGCCAATCCGCTGGCAGCGGCTGAGTCGTTGTTCTTCGAGTCTCGCGTTGTCGTCGAAGGACGCGAGACGTTGATCGATCAAGTAGTCAATTTGCTGCGTGCGGGAATGAGTGTGTGTTTGCTCGGTGAGTCCGGCATCGGAAAATCTGCGATCTGGTGCAAAGCAATTGATCAAGTCAATGAGTCTCGAATCGTCCTTCGGGCAGCAATCCCATCGTCCGAGCTTCTGACCTCGAACTCTGGGGTTGTTCGCCGCCTCGCTTCTCAATTGGGTCTGACGCCCCCGCCCTCGGTGGATGATCGCGGACTCCTAGATTGGTGGCGCAACGAGGTCAAGAATCGTGATGGGCTTGTAGTCGGTATCGATGGCGTGGACAGCCTCGACCTGGGGGGCGCTCGTGAAGATCTCGGATGCGTGCTGGGTATGCCCGCGACTCATTTTGTTACGACGACAGACCACGAGCACGCTAGGCGGTTGCGTGCGAACGGGTTCGCCATCGTCGAGGTCGGGCCACTGTCGGTGCCTAGCAGTGCTACAGCCGCAAGCGCGCTTGTCAAGAAGCTTCAGCGAACTCTTCCTCAGCGCGCAATCATGTTATTGGCGGATCGGCCGCGGTCTCCGCTCTGGTTGCAGCTTGCGCTGGGCGAGATCACGTCTCTCGGTGAGGGAGACTTTGCGGTGATTGACAATAGTGATCCAGTGAGGGCGCTCAGCGATCTAGTCGAGCAAACAGTCGCCCAACTGCCGAACGACATGCCGAGCATGATTCAACGCCAAATATCTCGGATAGGTAAGCAACTTGGGCTGAACCCTACGAATGCAATATTGGGTGGATTGGCTTTGTCGAGAAGTGGGCTTGCGCCAGTGGACCTTGCGGTGTCCATGGGCGTTACGGAATTGGACGTCGCGGTCGTTCGCCGCAGCTTCGGCGGCTTAATTTGCGAATGCGGTCTGGACGGGAGACTTGGCTTCGCACATTCCGCAGTTAAAATCGCGATCGACTCGTCGTTTCCGCTGACGCACGACGGCTACCGGCAAGATCTTCATTGGCGAACCGCGCAAACCCTTATCCGAAATGCGCAAGATGATCAGGTGCGTCACGCGGATGCACTGTGGCATGCGATTTCGGCAGGGTCCGAGAAATCTGCCGCGGCGGCGAGCGAATGGATACTGATTGGGCTGGGTAAAGGGCCGAGCGGCTTGCCAGCGTACGTTGTACGGGTCTTGGTATCGGCGGTGAGAGTTTATGGAGCACAAAATGCATTCTTTGACTCAATATCCGAGAAGGTGGTGCTGGGTGTGACGCGAGCAATGACAGGTGGTGCGGTCAGCGGCGTACCACCTCAGGGCATGCGGGAACTTGCTATCCGTTTACTAGGTAGAGCGCAAGAAATGGTACTCCGTCCTGTGCACAACGGGTCGATTGCGAACGAAGCATTGGCCAGTGCCTTGCGCGCCGCCGTTGAATTTGACTCTGAGGAAATTAACAATTACCTCGCGGCTCTTGAGGAATTTCTGATTGCGAGTAAAGATGGTCACAGTGAGGTATATCTTGCATTCGGCCAGGTCGCGTACGCAGTTGAACGCGAGAAAGCAAGGGCGCTAATTGATCGAGCTGTCAACTGGGCAGAGTTGGCGATACTTACTCATATATTTTCGCGCAAGGACCGCTCGGCAGCGACCCCCATGAGTTGGGGAATTGACGTGTCAGGGTGGTCCAACTTGTGTGTCCTACTTGAGGTTGCGCACCATTTTGGGGTTGTGCAAGGTGCGCCGACGCGAATCCTACGCTATTGCGAGCTCGTGGTTCGCGCCGATCCAGAAGATCGGGCCAGACGCAGAAACTATGCGGCCGCCAGAATTTTCGCGTGGGTCAAAGATGAAGCGCCGGACTCGGAGCGAGACGGCGCAGTAGCTGAGCTGAAGAACCTCCTTGCCTCGCAACCCGACGACGAAGAGTGCATACGGTTAATGCACGCTGCCAATCCTGATGGGAGCGAGGCATCGAACCATCGACTGCTCCGCCCGATTGATGGGTTGTCGATGCAATGGTCGGCTCGGTTCACTACAGACGAGCGTGTCGCTTACGGGCTTTGGCACGAGGCAGCGATGATGACCATTGCTGCAATTGACAGGGGTCAACGCACAGCGGAGCAATTTCACCGACTGGCAATGCGGCTTTTTGTACTGACCAAGTTCTCATGCGAACCAGATCCCGGTGCGAAACTCACCCAATCATTGACCTGGCTGGAGAGTGCAGCGATTCTAGACGGAAGTGTCATCAGTGCCTCCTCGCTAGTCAATTACAACCAGCTGACAACTACCGGCTTTTCCAAGACGGAACACGTGCGGTCCCTTCTTCGGATTGTTAACACCATCGGCCACGGATGGGTAGCGACGCTAATTCCGCTGACATGCGCGTGGGCGCGGTATCTCAACCAATCTGGGGAGACGGTGGAAGAAGCGGTATTGCTTTTGGAGGCGGCCGCCTTGGTCCAGTCTTGGGAGTACTCGCCACAGTTCGCGGAAGCCCGCGAAGCCAGCAGAAAGCACGGAGGGACATCATTCGGACCAAAATATCACGCTCGATCAGTTGCAAAAGACCTTCGAATAGTGTTCGGACTCATCGGTAGAAGAAATCTGGTACTTCGTGGTCGCATAGTAATCGCAATTGCAAAGCTCGACCAGATTGCTGTCCCTCCAACCGGACCGTGACTGTTTGGAGACTCTGGAAGGTGCTTCAAGCTCCTCCGGGTACTAGGGCCTACCGAGTCGGCCTCTTTCGATGCGCCTGAGCTGGGCGTAAGCGTTATCTCCTCGAAAGGGCGGCAAAAATCGGTACCAAGGTGACCTCTGTGGTTGCCGGGCAGCGCGTGCGGGCAGCGTGTTGGCGAGCGCACCGAGTTTGAGCGCCTTGAGTAGTTGGACTAGGTCTATGCCGACCGGTTCGGTGGTGGCTGGGAAAGAGAAGCTCACTTTAGGTGTACTGCTACGACTCATCACGATCCCCCAAGGTCACATCGGAACTGTCTGTTAAATCGAAGGGTTCCTGGTTCGAGTCCAGGTGGGTGAAGAGGCTGAGCGAAATTCCCCAACCGCGCTCACCGAAATTCCCCACTCGTGAGCGGTCTTCACTGTAGTGGTTGGCGGGTTCGGGTGGTGGTTTTGCGGAGCTTTTCCGATCTGGCGTTGTGGTCTCGCAGTCGGTAGGAATCGCCGTCGAGGTTGAGCACAACGGAGCGATGCAGGAGCCGGTCGAGCATGGCTGCTGCGACGGTGTTGTCACCGAGCACTTCACCCCACGATCCGACACCACGGTTGGTGGTCATCACGATCGAGGCTTTCATATACCGTTGCGAGACAACCTGAAACAGCGCCGACGCTGCCTCACCGGGCAGTGGAAGGTAGCCGAGTTCGTCGATCACCAACAGGGTCGGTCCGGCGTAGAACCGCATCGTCGTCGCCCACCGCCCTTCCAGTGCAGCTCGATGGCACCGGGCAGCGAGATCGGCGGCGGTAGTGAAATACGTTCGATACCCGGCATGCGCCGCAGCTCGCGCGAGCCCGACCGACAGATGCGTTTTCCCGACCCCGGGCGGGCCGATGAGCAGCACATTGGTCGCCGTCTCCAAGTATCGGCAGGTCGCGAGCTCGTCGATGAGCTTGCGGTCGACACCGGCTGCGGCGTCGTAGTCGAAATCCTCGAGCGACGCCGGTGTCGGTAGGCAGGCGAACCGCAAGCGTCCGGTCAACCGGCGTGCCTCGGTGGCCTCGACTTCGATCGAAAGCAACCGATCCAACGCTGCGGTCATCGACAGTTCCTCCGCTGCTGCTTGGTCGAGGACCGAGGGCAATGCTTCGGCGGCGTCGTGCAGTTTCAGAACGGCGAGGTGGCCACGCAGGCGTTGATAGAGACTCGCTGCTTCGGCCGTGTTCGGTGCCGGCATCCGGTCGCCTGTCTTCTTGTCGGCCATCACAGGGTGTTCCTTCCGTGTGCAGCACGTTCGTAGATCGACAGGTCATAGACGATCGCACCTTCGGTGTCGGATTCTGTTGCAGCACTGACTTTGTCGAAGATGTCTCGCGATTCGGGATGTGTTGTGCCGGTGACGGTCAGGAGCGTGTTTGCTGCGGCGAGGGCGTCGGGTCCGGGTGGGATCCGTTCTTTGCGGCGGTGCGGGCGGCCGGTGTTCGCACCGGACATCGCCGCTTGCTCGAGGGCGTAGATGTGCCCGTGATCGCGGACCATCGCACCGGTGCCATCCGCCGCGAGGTGATGTCGGGCGATGGTGATCCCGGAGGTGGTGACGATGTCGATGACATCGGAGCCCAGGACGTGCGTCACTGTCACTGCGGCACAGGCGAGTTCGGGTGGAACCGAGTACCGGTTGCCGCGATAGGAGACCAGCGCTTGGCGGGACACGGTCCGGTCGGTAGTCAGGATCGCCGGATACGCCGTCGCCGGCATCGGATGCAACCCCTCGGTGGTGGCGATCGTCGCCACCGACGCCCTCCCGTCCTTCGTCGGTCGCAGCCGGGTGTCGCCGCGCAGACTGCAGAACCGATCCAGGCTTGCTTGCGCTTGCTCGACGGTCAGATCGTCGGCGAGCGTGCGCCACCACCGCTGCGCTGCAGTGTGATTGGACTTCTCCACCGCACCTTTCCGGTTCCCGCGGCGGGGTGGGCAGATCGCGACGGAGACACCGTAGTGTTTCGCGACGCCGGCGAAGCTGGCCGTGACCCGGCCCGACTCCGGGTGGCAGACCGTGGCCATCCGATCGAACCGCCAGACGCGGCTGACTCCGCCGAGGCCTCGGCAGATGCGGTCGAGTCCGTCGACGACATGCGGTTGGGTCATGTTCGGGGCGAGGACCCCGCGCCACTTGCCCGAGCAGGCCAACGTTCCGACGAACAGATGCGCCATCGAACCCCACCCCCAGGAGGCGGGCGGGTTCGGTAGATCGACCCAATCCCATTGTGTCTCTTCACCCGGCGGGTGATCGATCACCGCGTTCGGTCTTTCGGTGGCGGTCAGGCAGGCCTGGCAGATCGGACGGAGTTTAAGCTCGCGGATCTTGCGGTGCAGCGTTTGATACGACATCGAATAGCCGAGGTCTTCGAGCTCGTCGCACAACGTGCGGACCCACAGGTGCGGGTCGTCGATCAGGCGCGCGGTGACGTATGCGAGGAACACCCCGAAGGGGTCCGGGATGCTGCGTTTACGCACTCCAGGGGTGGTCGTCCCGTTGAGGTAGGACCGGATGGTCTTGCGGTCGCGGCCGGTGTGTCTCGCGATGTCGGCGATTTTCCAGCCTCGTTGATGCAGGGCGTGTATTTCCACGTCTTCCTCCCGTGTAAGCATGAGGAGCGGGTCTCCTTCGGGTAGCTGGTGTGTGGTCAGAGACCATCAGCATCCGGGGAGACCCGCCCTCGTTGGCGGTGCCACACGGGTGGGGAATTTCAGTGAGCGTCAGTGGGGAATTTCGATGAGCGCCGTCATGGGGGAGCGCAGCCCCCGTTCGGTTCGCCCGGGCGGGGATTTTTGCTGTCTGGAGTGAGCCGCATGAGCCCCCCGGCACCGTCCGTGAACGTGGCGAAACAAGTGGTACCGAGAGTTCGAGTCAGTTAACAGATCGTGATGGTTATTTCTGTATATCGATTGAATGAATCCCGCCAACCGATGCCAGTTTTGTCGGTCTCCCGCGACATACTGAACGAGCGATCCCGGTGGCTCAACAGTGCTATAAAAAACCGGGTCGGTCGGTTTTAAGGGGCTTCATGAGTTTGAGTTACGCAGCAACGGTTCCACGGCACCTCGTGCATCGGAGGTCGCCGGGCGACGTTCTGTTGACCGATTACGAGACCGTCGAGGGCACCCATCGGGCGGCCGTTCAGTTCCCCACGTCGCATCGCATGTTCGCGCCGGTGCGTAGAACCCACGACTCGTTGATGGTGGCCGAGGCTCTGCGTCAAGCGATCAGCCTCTTCTGCCACGTCAACCACGGGGTGCCACTCGATCATGTGGTGTTCATCGAGCACTCCCGCTTCGAGATCCTGGACCCGCTCTCGGTCGACGACATCGACGATTCCTTGGTCGCAGAGTCGATCACGACCGACGTGGTGTTCGAGAACGAGTCGCTGGACAACATGAAGCTGTCTGCCCGACTCCTGAACGGCACCCACCTCGTCGCGTCGGGGACGGCGTCGGTGCGGACCATCGGACCCGAGGTGTATTCGCAGTTCCGCAAGTCGACCGTTGCCGACCCCCACTTCCGTTTCCTGCCGGCTGGAACCGAGGTGGTCCCGGCGTCCTCCGTCGGACGTCTCGATCCGTCCGACGTGGTGCTGGCACGGCACACATCCGACGGCACCATCGTCGTCGCGCCGGATCCGCGAAACCTGGCGATGTTCGACCATTCGGTCGAGTATCTGCCGGGAGTGACGATGCTCGAAGCGGCCCGTCAGGCTCTGCGTCTGGCGACCGAAACACCGACGTTGGATTTCACCTCCTGCGAGGTGAGATTCATGGGATTCGCCGAGTGGACCAACCCGTGCACGGTGATCGTCGACACGGCCTCCACCGACGGCGTCTTTCGTATTCAGTTCGAGCACGACGGGGAGGTGCTGTCTGCGATGTCCGTCACGGTGACGTCCGAACCGTGGTTGGCACCTACCGATCGCTCCAGTCGATAAGGGCGTCTTCGGCGACTGCCATCACGCGCGCGAGGCGTCGGCGCGGCACCACCGAGGGCAGCAACATCTGCCACATCTCGGTCAGCCGCTGCTGTAGATCGGCGCGTCCGGTCAACATCTCCGACACCGTCTGGACGCCGGTGAACGAGGCGACGATGTATCGACCGAGCGTGTGCGCGTCGATACCGTCGACGATGTCGCCCTCGGCCTGAGCACGTGCGGCCAGATCACCCATCTTGCCGATCCAGTCCTCGAACGCGCGCGCATTGGGACTGTCGGCGATGGCCGACTCCAGCGTCAATCGCATACCCCCGCGGGCGATGGATTCGGTCTGCAGTTGGCGTCCCAATTCCTTGCTCACCAGGATCAAGGCATACAAGGCCTTCGGCGTCCGCTCCATGATGAGGGCACTCGCGTTCGCCGCCATGGACAGTTGCGCGTCGATAACTGCCTGCGCCAAATCCTCCTTGGACGAGAAATGAAAGTACATCGCGCCTTTGCTGACCCCGGCATGGGCGATGATGGTGCTCAAACTTGCTGTGCCGTAACCGAACTTCTCGAAACTGGCGGCGGCCCCTTGGAGTACGGCCTGCCTGGTGGACGCTGCACGCTCCTGCATCGGTAGACAATAACTGTTACCCGGGTTCGCGGCACGACGGCGCGAAGGACTTCTCCTTCCGAATCGATGGCAGGCTGAGGCGATGGTCCACACCAGTGCAGGAATTCTGTTGTACCGCGTCGGCGTCGACGGTCCGGAAGTCCTGATCGCTCACCCCGGAGGACCGTTCTGGGCGCGTAAGGACGACGGGGCCTGGTCCATCGTCAAGGGGCTGATCACCGATGGTGAAGACCCCTGGACGGCGGCCCGCCGAGAATTCCGAGAGGAAGTCGGTGTCGATGTGCCGGCCGGAGAACACATCGAACTCGGCACCGTCAGGCAGCGCGGCGGCAAGATCGTCATCGCGTTCGGCGTCGAGGCCGATCTGGATGTCTCGAATGCGGTGAGCAACACATTCGAGATCGAATGGCCGCCGAAATCCGGTCTCATGAAGTCGTTTCCCGAGGTCGATCGCGTCGAGTGGTTTCCGCTGGCGCAGGCGAGAACGAAACTGCTCGCCTCCCAGCACCCCTTTCTGGACGCGGTGGAGGCGGTTGTCGCAGCACCGTAGTTTCGGTGCGGGTTCCCGGGGTATCCACCGGCCGGAAATGGCGAGGGTCGCGGATGCAGAGTGGGAAACAGATCATGACACCTACGGGTACGGCAGGGGTGACCGCTCACGCGGAGACTGCTCTCGTGGAGACAGTATGGGGCGGCCGGATAGTGGCATCGGGGTTCGTGGTTCTGGCCACAGGACTGTCGTGGGTCTTCGTCGCGTCGGCAATGATCGGACAGTGACCGAGGATCGGTCGGCCGATACTGCTCGGCGACAACGACGAAGGACAGCACTGTGACCGACAGCATTGCCCCGGCAACACCACCCTCGACGGAGGTGCCCGCACGCGCCTGGAAAGCGCTCGTGGTTCTGCTGCTGGGGATGTTCATGGCGTTGCTGGACACCACCATCGTCAACGTGGCACTCCCGACGATCAGCACCACCTTGGAAGCGTCGGAATCGGTTCTGTCGTGGATCATCTCGGGGTACGCACTTGCCTTCGGATTGGCTCTCATCCCGGCGGGCAAGGTAGGCGACCGCATCGGTCACAAGTGGGTCTTCTTCACCGGTCTGGCACTCTTCACCCTCGCGAGTTTCGCGTGCGGGCTGGCTCAGGACGATCTGCAACTGGTCGTCGCGCGAGTCGTTCAGGGCTTGGCGGGCGGCATGTTCGTTCCCGCCGTCACCGCGTTCATCCAGCTGTTGTTCCCAGGGCCGGTGCGGGGCAAGGCCTTCGCCATCATGGGTGCCGTCATCGGAGTGTCGACCGCGCTCGGTCCCATCGCCGGCGGCCTGATCATCCAGGCTTTCGGCGACGAGAACGGCTGGCGGCTCGTCTTCTGGGTCAACCTGCCGATCGGGATCGTCGGTCTCGTCGCGGCTGCAGTACTGCTTCCGGGCAAGACCGATACCGAACCGTCTGCGCGCCCAGGAATCGACTGGCTCGGACTGGTGCTCATCTCTGCGGGTCTCATCGCGCTGCTCGTTCCGCTGATCGAGGGCCAGGAACTGGGCTGGCCCATGTGGACCTACCTGACGATCGCAGCGGGACTCGGTCTGATCGCGTTGTTCGGCTGGTGGGAAGTGATCCGAACGGGCCGCGGACAGAATCCATTGGTACCACCTCGATTGTTCACCCGTCCGGCGTTCACCGGAGGCGTGATCCTCGCGCTCGTCTACTTCGCTGCCTTCACGAGCATCTTCTTCACCATCTCGCTGCTGTGGCAGACCGGACTCGGCAACACGGCACTGGCATCGGGCCTGGTGTCCATACCCTTCGCGATCGGCAGCATCATCGCCGCCTCGCAGAGCAACAGGCTGACGATCCGACTCGGGCGTACCGTACTGATACTCGGCGCGTCCCTCGTCTCGATCGGGCTCATCTGGTTGTGGATCATCCTCGCGACCAGCTCCGCCGACACGATCTCGCACTGGACGCTGATGGTGCCACTGTTCATCGCGGGTCTCGGCAACGGTGCGTTCATCGCACCCAACGCGCAGTTCATCGTCGCGACCGTCGATCGCGACGACGCGGGAGCCGCGAGCGGCGTCATTTCCACGATGCAGCGCGTCGGCTCGGCGATCGGCATCGCAGTGATCGGCAGCGTGCTGTTCGGGTCGCTCGAGATCACCGGGCCCGACACCGTCGGGTCGGGCTTTCTACACGGAGCAGCCATGGCAATGGCTGTCAGCGCGGCGTTCAGTGTGATTGCGCTGGCGTTGGTCTTCGCGCTTCCCAAAAAGGTTCAGGGCGCACACTGAGCGCTGCCGATCAGCCCTTCAGGCCTTTGCTGTGTCGCGCGACCACGGTGGACGCGAGATCGGCGATCTTGACGTTCAGATCCTGGGAAGACTTGCGCAACAACGCGAACGCCTCGTCGCCGTTCACGTCGTGCAGGGCCATGATCAAGCCGATCGCCTTGCCGATCTCACGGTTGCTCTCGAGGCCGGCGCGCAGCGTCGACGCTTCTTCGCCGTTCATGACGGCGGCGACGGTGATCGAGGTGAAAGCCGTCAGAATGACTGCCTTGTCCACACTGTCCGAGCCGAAGACGCCGGGACGATCGGTGAACAGGTTGAGCGCGCCCACCTTCTGTTCGTCGACCTTGAGCCGAAATCCCATCGCGCCTCGTACCGGCGTCCGGTTCAACACACCGCGAGCCATCGCCGGCCACTGGGTGGGAGTGCGGAAGTCGGCTTCGAGCTGGGCTGCCTCGCTGGTGATCGCGTCCAGGCACGGTCCTTCGCCGGTAGCGCGCTCGATATCGTCGACGACACGCGCGATGTCGTCCGAGGCTGCGACCGTGACAGCCTTCCCGTGGCGCATCAACATCAAGCTGGCGTGGTCACAATGCGGGACCAACAGCGTGGCCGCATTACACAGTGCGGTGTAGACCTCTTCGGCGGTGGTACCTCGGTACACGATGTCGGCCAGGGCCGCGAACACAGTAGCCGGGTCGGTGGACGGGGCGTCGAACTGTCGGTCGTCGTTCATTGCTTCTCCCGTCGCGTGTGGAACCGTCTCCCCGATAACCGGGCGTAGGTGCTCCTTACCGTACCGCCAGGCGGCTGGGGGTACGAACAGTCGGGTCTCGGCAGTAGCCTCAGGTCGTGAGCGATGCGCAGGAGTCCACCGGGTTCGAGTACGGCCACGACGGACCGAAATCGATCGTGGTGGGCGTCGACGGGTCCGACTCGTCCTGGCGCGCTGCTGCCTATGCGGCAGGGCTCGCTCGTAGGCAGCGGTCGCTGCTCGTGCTGGTGTACGTGCAACCCATTGCGACGGCCTCGTGGGGCCAGGCAGGCATCTCACTCGTCGAAACCGGTCAAGAGATAGCCGACGAGCTGCTCGACTACATCAGAACGTCGGCCGCCCGGTTCGGGGATCGGGAGCACGTGCGGTGGGAGTTCCGAACCGCACAGGGTGACCCGTACCACGGGCTGATCGCCGTGGCAGAGCAATTGCGTACCGACGCCGTCGTGGTGGGGGCGTCCGAGACTGCCGGACACCGAATCGCCGGCTCGGTGGCGGTGCGATTGGTCAAAGCGGGACGGTGGCCGGTGACCGTGGTGCCCTGAACGCGGCGAAATCGAGCCGATCTGCCGTCTGCCCTGTAAAAATAGGCAGTCACCTCGTCGGATGCGAGGCGCACGTGGTGCCGTTTTCGGATCCGAGGAGTTCCATGACCGGGCTGTCGCGTAGGCAATTCGTGGCGAGAGTGGGGACACTCGCGGCGGTGTGGGGTATCGCACCCCACGTGCTGGGTCAGGCTCTTGCGGCGCACGCCCAGCCCGTGAACGTGGGCGCAACCGGAACACTCGCGCAGACGATCCTGCGATCGTCGACAGGGCCGGGGAAGTACCGCGTGCTCGGTGCCGGTCCGGGGGAGCCGTATGTCGCACGCCTCGACGTTCTCGGCCGAGCGCCGAACCCGTCGAGGGTGCAGTCGCGACGGTCGCTGCTCTACCTCGGGCACCTGTCGGACATGCACGTCATCGACGCCCAATCGCCCGGCCGCATCGAGCCCATGATCGTCTCCGACCACGCCGCATGGGGTTCGGCGTTCCATCCGCAGGACCCGCTGACCGTGCACGTCACCGCGGCGATGGTGAAAGCGTTCGCGGACGCGCGGATCAGCCCGGTCACCGGCGCCCCGATGGGGGCTGCCGTGGTCACCGGGGACAGTGCCGACATGCATTCGCACCTCGAATTACGCTGGTACATCGACGTTCTCGACGGCGTCCCGGTTCGGCCGACGAGTGGGGCCGCGGACATCTTCGAGGGTGTTCAGGCCTGGCCGGAGGCGCAGTGGGCCTACCGACCCGGTGATCCTTCGGGAGGGTCGTTCGGCGATTACGGATTCCCGACGCTTCCCGACCTTCTCACCCAAGCGATGTCGGGAACCGTCGAATCGGTGGGTCTGCCCGTGCCGTGGTACTCGGTCTACGGCAACCACGACACTTTGTTGCTCGGCACCTTCGATCTGTCCTCGCAACTGCACGCGCTCGCCGTCGGGGGCCGCAAGGCGTACACCCTCGAGGCGACGGCCACCTCCGCCCTGGCCGGCTACGCATCGACGGCCAGTCCACTGCAGAGAATGGTCGATGCGCTGGGCGTCGGATCCGGTGCGCGATCGGGGTTTCGCGCGGTGTCGGCCGACCCGGCGCGGTACCTGTTCGAGCAACGCGAGTTCATGCAGGAGCACTTCGAGACCACCCCGACACCGGGACCGATCGGACACGGCTTCACCCAGCACAATCTCGACTCCGGTGAGACGTGGTGGGCGGCAGACCCCACCCCGAACATCCGAACGTTCGGACTCGACACCTGCAACGCCGTCGCCGGCCCCGACGGTGCGGTGCCCGAGAATCAATTCGACTGGCTCACCCAGCAATTGGAGAAAGCGCAGGCCGAGCGCAAGCTCGTGCTGATCTACACCCATCACAACAGTCTCACGCTGGAGAACCGAGCGCAGCGTCCGGGAGAATCGGGGAAGCTCTACGGCGCAGACGAATTCATCGATCTGCTGTTGAAGTATCCCGTGGTGATCGGCTGGCTCAACGGCCACACCCATCAGAACCAGATTCTGGCGCATTCGAGCGGCGGACGCGGGTTCTGGGAGATCACCACCGCATCGTGCATCGATTTCCCGCAGCAGCAGCAGGTGGTCGAGATCGTCGACAACCGGGACGGAACTTTGTCGCTGTTCACCACGGTGCTCGATCACGCGTCACCGATCACACCGGGAAACAGCGGCAGCTACCTGGATCTGGCGTCCCGAAGCCGCGAACTGGCGGCCAACGACTGGGCCGAGAATCCGCTGATGCGTCGAGGGTCGCGCCTGGATCGCAACACCGAATTGCTCCTGCCTGCGCCGTTCGATCTGAATGCCATCACCGACGCCGCGCTCGAGCAGCAACACCTGGACGAGCACGCGAGACTGATCGCCTACGAGACGAGGCAGGGCCGATGAACGGAGTGTGCAGGAAGACTCTCCTGGTCGCCGCCGTGGTGGCGTGCGCGGGATGCTCGCAGACCGCTGCGCTCGCGCCGGTCGGCGGTGCCGAACTCGGGGACCTCCGCTACGCAGTGAACGACGTTCTGTTCGAGAAGGGAATCGAGATACTGGTCGCGCCGGTCTGCTCCGGTACCGGAGCAGACATCGAATGTCTCGGGGAGACAACCGACAACGAGGCGATCACAGGTTCCGCCACGTCGGACGACGCGAGCACCGTCGAGGTGAAGGTCGGTACGGAGGTTCTCTACTCGGGGTCTGTGCAGGACGTGCTCGACCGCAATTCGACGGTCGGTGCGCCGTGAGGGGGAGTGCGGTGCTCGCTGCCGTTGTGCTCGTGTCTGCGCTGATTCAGGCGCTGACAGTCCTGGGCGATCCCGTTCCAGAATCCTCCGTGGGGTTCGGTGGGCTGGTTGCGGCGTCTGCCGCGGCACTGGTGGTCGCCCTGTGGATCACCGCATCGACGGCACTCGATGTGGTCGACGGCAACGTCCGCGGTGCGCTGGGTCGGGCATGGCGGCGGCCGCGCGTCCTGGTGTGGTGTGTGGGCTCGACTCTGGTGGCCGTTGCGCTGGCGATTCTGTTCCCGCTGCTTCCGGTCATCGTGATTCTGGTTGTGCTGCTGGTGCTTCCGGCCGTGGCCGACGGGCAACGACATCCGTTCCGCGCTGCGTCGGCTACGGTCCGGCAGTCCCCGGGGCGGTACGCAGTCGCGGCAGTCGTCACGATTGTTGCCTACGTCCTCGCCTGGGTCGTGGCACTGGTACTGGGTTTCTTCGTCACCGGCGTGGTGGCGGCGTTTCTGACGTGGGTGTGGTTCGGAGCGAATGCTGCTGTGCTGCTGGTGTATTGGTCGTGGCTGTACCGAAGAGCAGTGCTGACGTGACCTCGGTCGACGGCACTCAGCCGCGGGCTCGTCGACCGGCCGCGGCCTCCGCGACGACCTGAGTGATTCGACCTACGCGAGTGTCCTCTCTCACGGCACTGATGATCCACCACAGCATCTGCTTGCGAGCACTGGGCGGAAAGCCGTCCCAATTGCTTCGGGCGCGTGGATCTCTGTCCAGCTCCGTCGCCAACGCGGGTGGTTCCACGAGGTCTTCGACTTGGTCGGCAATCGTCCACCAGCCGTTGGATTTCGCGGCACCGATGGCGCGGCGACCCGCGTCGGTCATGAGACCACGGTCTTCCATATCGGCGGCGCGTTTCCGGTTCAGGCGGGTCCACTGGCTCTTGGGCCTGCGCGGCGTGAACATCTGCAGGCTGCGCTCGTCGTCGAGGATGCTGCTGGTGGAATCGATCCAACCGAAGCAGATGGCTTCCTCGACGGCATCGGGGTACACGCAGCGGGATCGGTCGAGGGTGTTCCGCCAGGAGCACAGCCACACGCCTCGGGTCGAGCTGTGATTGTCCGCCAGCCAGGTGCGCCACTGTGCTCGAGTTTCGGCGTGGACGATCGGGTAGTCGAACTTCCACGTCGGTGGGTGGTCGGACGCCGACGCTGCCGACGCAGTCACGTGCTCGCTTCATCCACTCGTCGTGGTGTCGCCCTCGAATATCGCATGCGGTCAGTCTGCACACAATTGAGGACATTCAATGTCCGCAATGGCGCTGAGGTATCGATGAATCGGCACGAACATCAGGGTTCAGCCGAAATATCCATCACCACCAAAGATCCCACCGCCTAATCGGACTCGACCGAACAGAAGGCCCCCCACGTCATACAAAGTGGGGGCCTTTAGTCGTTCCGAAATCAGGAGGGGAGAATTTCTATGATGGCTGCCGTGAACTCGGGGACCGTTGTGCTGCCACCGATCTGCGTGTCATACGACAGCGCGCCCTTCACTGTGGCGAACAGCTTCACGCGGTCACCGGACACGATCGGTCGCAAGAGCTCCGGGTCGTCGACGCTCACGACCACATTATCGCCGATGGCGAACCTTTCAGTCGGGGGTGTTGCCATCGCGTCGATGCGCATGCCTCGGTCGCCGGTAGCTGCGTCGAGTTGTGTCACCTCGCCGTAGATCACGTGCTTCTGCCCGGCGGCCGCGTCGGGGTCCTTGATTAGCAATTGGAAGTCGCGGTCCGAGAGCTCGCTGTAGCTGGCCGGATTCCTGGCTTCGGGGTCTGCCGCAACTGTGGCTGCCGTCGTGGACCTGTCGCGTGCGCTGTCGGTTCCATCGGTGAAGAAGTTAATACCGACGCCGACAACGAGAATGACCCCGAGGATCGTCAGCACGGTGCGCAGCGGACTCTTCTGCTTCTTCGCGGGCACGGCAGGCGGGGGCATCGGTGCGGCCGGTTGAGTGTGCTCACTCCAAGTTCGACCATCCCAGTAGCGTTGCTGCGTCTGATTCGACGGGTCCGGGTACCAACCGGCGGGGTGTGTCATGTGCTCACTAATACCAGACTGCCGGGTTCGGTTCGCGCCGCATACCTCCATCGCCTCACCGTGCGGTCGTTCGTCCCGAGCTGACGTGCGATCTCGCGTAGCGACAGCTCGCCCTCGGTGATGAGCTCAATTGCCTGGCCGCGCGGATCTTCCGGCGTCTCTTCTCGGGTGTCGATGACTTCGACGTCCTCTCGCTGTCTTAGTCGCACGGTCAGGTGTGTCAACCACAGCAGGAACACCGGGGGGTGAGCGCCACACCGACCGCGAACCCCGAACCCTGCGTCAGTCATGTGTGAATCCCGTTGCCCGCGATGGAGACGAGCGCCGACGCGGCCAGGAATGGCCAGGCCGTGCGGTCGCCGCCGAGGACGACCACTGCCACCGTGCCAACAGTGATCGTGCCGTCGATCATCACCGGCCACAGGTTGCCTCTGGGCCGAGACCGGCGATATGTGCGAGGTCCGCGAGAACGATGTAGGAGATCGGGAAGCAGACGAGTGACAGGAAGACGGTGCCGCGGCGTGCCGTCGTCAGAGCTGTGGATATGGACACGGCTTCTCCCGGAACCGGACGTCGGCTAGCGACGTCGAAGTGGGTATGGATGCTGAAGAGCGAGCCGCGATCGTCGACGAGGGATTCGACCCGGAAGATCCGGCGGTGGATGCGATTCTGCGAGTGCGCGAGACCCTTGCCCACATCGGATGAATCTGTGGCCGTGGGCAGAATGTGGGCAAGGCCGGCATTCGAACTGTTACAGGTCTTGAATTTTGATTGGCCCTGAGCTGGGCAAATGTGAGTGGGGCGGGCGGGGCTCGAACCCGCGACCAATGGATTATGAGTCCACGGCTCTAACCGACTGAGCTACCGCCCCATGCCCGTACCAGGTACGAGCCTGCAGAATCGTACAGAATCGCGTCGCCTCGACGGTGCATCGGGGCAGCTATTTCGCTCGGACCTGCACCGGGACACCGTTGAGGATCGCATTGGCCGAGACGGCGTCGACGCGATTGGGGTCGGTGATGTCGTTGACGCTCGGCCCCTGCACCGTCGTGGCAACGGACAGATGCACTCCGGGGCGCTGATGACCGAACCCGTGCGGCATGCTCACCACGCCCGGCATCATCTTCTCCGACGCCGCTACCTCGATGTCGACGGTTCCGGCGGCGGAGGTGACCGACACCATCGAACCGTCCTCGATGCCGCGATGCGCGAGATCCTCCGGATGCGCCAGAAGCTGATGTCGCGCTTTGCCTTTGGTGAGCCGGGCGGTGTTGTGCATCCACGAGTTGTTGCTGCGCAGGTGTCGCCGACCGATCATCAACAATTCGTCGCCGGACGGAACTGCGCTGGAATGCATCAGATCCACCAACGCGGGGAGCTCGGCAACAACGATGTCCTGAATCAGCTGTACTCGCTTGTCCCGAGTCTTCAGCTTCTGCGGGAAGCCGGGACGCAGCGGTCCGAGATCGACACCGTGTGGGTTGGCTCGAAGCTTTCTGAGCGACAGTCCTTTTCGTTGACTGCGGAGCAGGATGTCCAGGGTGCGGGCGGGGGACAGGCGCAGGCGTGCCTCGCTGATCATGCTCTTCGGAGTCACTCGCGACTTCAACCGACCGACCGTCGAACCGGCCATACGGCTCTTGTAGCGCAGCGACAGATCTCGGAAGATCTCCCAATCGTGCTTGGCGTCGGCTTGCTTGGGCAGCACTGCAGGCATGTACTTCGCTGTGTTGTGAACGGCGAAGGAGTTGAAGATCAGGTCGTAGTGGTCGCGTTCGAGCGACATCGTCGGCGGCAGAATCACGTGTGCGTGACGCGAGGTCTCGTTGATGTAGAAGTCGAACGACACCATGAAATCGAGACCCGCGAACGCGTCGTTCAGGGTGGTGCCGCCGGGCATCGACAACACCGGATTGCCGGACAGGACCGCCATCGCGCGGATCTGGTCCTTGCCCTCGGTGGTGATCTCGTCGACGAGCGTCGAACAGGGGTATTCGCCGGCGAACTCGGGCAAATTGCGAACGCGGCTGCGCCACTTGACGAAATGGCCGCGGCCGACGATGCCCTGCTTGATCAGATCGATCGCGGGATCGGTCACCATGGCACCGCCCGGGCGATCGAGATTGCCGGTGATGATGTTCAGTACCTGAATTGCCCACTGACACACCGTGCCGAACTGCTGGGTCGAGACCCCCATTCGGCCGTACGCCACCGCGGACTTCGCCGAGGCGAAATCGCGCGCCAGAGTCGAGATCTCGTCCGCAGAAATACCGACGACCGGAGCGACGGATTCCGGCGTGAACTCGGCGACGAGATCTGCGAGTCGATCGGCCCCGTCGATGTAGTCGGCCACCCGTACCGTGCCGTCGGCCACGATCGTGTGAATCATCGCGAGCAGCAGCAGTGCGTCGCTGCCGGGCCGAACGAAGAAGTGTGTGTCCGCGATATCGGCGGTCTCGGTCTTGCGCGGATCGACAACGACCAGGCGGCCGCCCCGTTTGCGCAGTGCCCGCGCCCTCTTGGCGAAATCGGGCACGGTCATCATGCTGCCGTTCGAGGCCATCGGATTGCCGCCGAGGACGAGGAAGAAGTCGGTTCGATCGATGTCCGGGATCGGCAGTAGCAACTGATGCCCGTAGAGAAGATGGTCGACGAGCTGGTGCGGCAACTGATCCAGGGAGGTGGCGGAGTATCGGTTGCGCGTGCGCAGCAGCGAGGTGAACGGAATGCCGTGGGTCATCGCGCCCATCGAGTGGACGTTGGGATTCCCCTGATAGATCCCGACTGCGTTGCGGCCGTACTTCTCACGCGTCGAGATCAAACCGTCGATCACGAGGTCGTATGCCTCGTCCCAGCCGATCTTCTCCCATTTCTCACCCACACGTTTAACCGGCGTGGTGAGCCGATCGGTATCGGCGTGTAGATCGATCAGCGACAGCGCTTTGGGGCAGATGTGGCCGCGTGAGAGCGGATCCTCCTCGTCACCGCGAATCGAGACCACCGCGTCGTTCTCCACCGTGAACTCGAGCCCACAGATCGCCTCGCACAGATTGCACGATCCATACACAACCGACATCGCATTCCTCCCACTCATGTGCTGCGAGCGTAGCCCGGCGGGGGACCGGGGCACCGTCGTCGACCGACAATTAGGCTCGTGAGTCGTGACCACCCTCGATCTCACGGCCTCCTGGCCCGTCGACCATGTCAGTGCAGCAGTCGTCACCGACTCCGGAGTTCGTGAGGAGGTCGGGGACACCGATCGCGTCTACGAGCTGGCCTCGGTCACCAAGCTGCTCAGTGCGTACGCAGTTCTCGTCGCCGTCGAGGAAGGTGCGGTGGAGCTCGATCAGCCTGCAGGACCGGAAGGGGCGACGGTTCGACACCTCCTGGCACACGCGTCGGGACTGGCGTTCGGTGACCGCACAGTGCAGGCACCGGCCGGTACCAAGCGGATCTACTCGAGCGCCGGGTTCGAGGTTCTGGCCGAACTGATCGAAACCGAGGCAGGCATTGCCTTCCCGGACTACCTCGACGAGGCCGTGTGCCGGCCACTGCAGATGACGAACACCGCACTACCGGGTTCGGCGGGCCACGGTGCCAGCTCAACCCTGGCGGACCTGACGAAATTCGCGGCGGAGCTGTTGCAGCCCACGCTCCTCGCTTCGCAGACATTCTCTGCGGCGACCGAGGTGCAGTTTTCCGGCCTGAACGGGATCGTGCCCGGATACGGATCGCACAAGCCCTGCGACTGGGGACTCGGGTTCGAGCTGCGCGACGGCAAGAGCCCGCACTGGACCGGGAGCGCCAACTCGTCGGCCACGTTCGGCCACTTCGGTCAGGCCGGAACGTTCCTGTGGGTGGATCCGGCAGTACGGACCGCGTGTGTGGTGTTGACCGATCGAGCCTTCGGAGACTGGGCGAAGCCGCTGTGGCCGGAGCTCTCCGACGCAGTGCTGGCCGGGTGAAACTCCATCGTTCACAGATTGCACTGGCGCAACAGGGGCAACTCGGGGCACACTAGTACACAGACGCATTGATTCACTGCAGCCAGCCGAAGCATGTCGAGGTCGTTGGGGAAGACGTCCCTCGTCGAAGCTGGAGGTAGTGCAATGCGTGGATCGAACCAATTCGCAGAAGCGACATCGGGTGTTGTGTACATCCACTCGTCGCCCGCTGCGTTGTGCCCGCATGTCGAATGGGCGTTGACCGACGCCCTCGATTGCCGTGCGAACTTGAAGTGGTCTGCGCAGCCCGCCTCCGATGGGCAGCTGCGCGCCACCACCGACTGGGTCGGCCCCGTCGGCACCGGAGCAAAGCTGGCCGGCATCCTGCGCTCGTGGCAGATGCTGCGGTTCGAGGTGACCGAGGACGCCAGCGAAGGCGTGGATGGCGAACGGTTCTCCCACGTGCCCGGTTTGGGGCTGTGGCGCGGAACGACGAGCGCGAACGGTGACGTGATGCTCGGCGAGATGCGGCTGCGCGCCCTGATGGAGAACAACCAGGGCAACTTCACCGCGGCCGTCGAGCAGGCTCTCGGATCGGACTGGGACGCAGCCCTGGAGCCGTACCGAACCGGCGGGGCCGGAGCCGAAGTGACGTGGTTGAGTCGCAACGTCGGCTAGGGGTTGCTGGGGGTTCTGGCTCGCGGTAGTTTGCGTCCGTGCCTGGGGTAGGCATGTGGGAACGACCGTGGAGTGGTGAGTTCGATGTTGTCGACCGGAAAAGTGATTCGATTCGACGAGTTCAAGGGGTACGGATTCGTAGCGCCGGACGAGGGCGGCGAGGACGTGTTCATTCACGTCAACGATCTGGACTTCGACAAACGACTGTTGGCACCGGGGGTTCGCGTCGAATACGTTGCCGTCGAGGGCGATCGAGGCCTCAAGGCCACCCAGGTGCAGATCATCGACACTCCCGCGTCGACCGCGCTGGTCACCCGGCGCAAGCCCGACGTGCCGTTCCACGACGTTCCGGTCAGCGAACACGAGCAGCTCGAAGATGTGATCTGCGACGTGCTCTCCGAGGCGGACTTCACCGCCGAAGTGACCGAGGCACTCCTCAAAGCCAACGGAACTGTCTCCGCAGCGCAGATCCTCGACATCCGATCGGCAATGTTGCGACTGGCTCACGACCACAAGTGGATCGAGAGCTGACGCTGTAGTTCGCCCGTCCGTTGTGGGGCCCGTTCGGTTCCGGATGAATGTGGCTTTGTTGCACTCGGAGCGCCTCGGAGTCGCATTGATCCCAACCGGGGCGGGGGGTGACACCACCCGAGGCGGCCGGGCACCCCGTGACGATCAGAGCGGAATGTTCTTGTGGTTGCCGCGTGCCGCAGGAGCGGCCGCGAGAGCCTTGGCGACGGTGCTGCGGGTCTTGCTCGGCTCGATGACCTCGTCGACGACACCGATGGCCACGGCGCGCTCGACGCCACCGGCGATGCTTTCGTGCTCGACGGTGAGGCGATCGTGCAATGCCTCACGCTCCTCCTCGGGAGCGGCTGCGAGTGCCTTCTTGTGCAGGATGCCGACGGCGGCCTTCGCGCCCATCACGGCGACCTCGGAGCCGGGCCAGGCGTAGACCGCGGTGGCACCGAGTGCACGGGCGTTCATCGCGATGTACGCGCCGCCGTAGATCTTGCGGGTCACCAGGGTGACGCGGGGGACCTTGGCTTCGGCAAAGGCGTGCAACAGTTTTGCTCCGCGACGGACAACGCCCTCCCATTCCATGCTGACGCCGGGGAGGTACCCGGGAACGTCGACGACCACGACCAGTGGGATGCCGAATGCGTCGCACAGTCGCACGAAACGGGCTGCCTTCTCGGCACTTTCGGAGTTGAGGCAACCGCCGAGACGAATGGGGTTGTTGGCGATGACGCCGACGGTGCGGCCGCTGATGCGTCCGAGGCCGATGACGATGCTGCGGGCCCAGCCGCCCTGGAACTCCTCGAAGGTCGATTCTCCTTCGACGTTGTCCAGCAGTTCGTGGACGATCGGGTGGACATCGTATGCGCGACGGTTGGATTCGGGCATCAGAGCCCGAAGGTCGGTATCTCCGTGCTCGGCGGCGGCGATGTCGAATTCGCCCTGCTCGCAGAACATGGACACCAGGCGGCGGGCGCGGGTGAACGCGTCCATCTCGCTGTCGGCGACGATGTGGCACACGCCGGACTTCTTGTGGTGGGTGTCGGGGCCGCCGAGCGAGGCCATGTCGACCTGCTCACCGGTGACGCTGCGGACGACATCGGGACCGGTGACGAACACGCGTCCCTCGGGAGCCATGATGACGACGTCGGTCAACGCAGGACCGTAGGCGGCGCCGCCGGCTGCGAAGCCGAGGACGACGGAAACTTGGGGGACGAGGCCGGATGCTCGGACCATGGCCTCGAAGACGAGTCCGACGGCATGAAGGGCTTCGACGCCCTCGGCGAGGCGAGCACCGCCGGAATGCCAGACGCCGACGATCGGAGCGCGCTGCTCGATGGCCGTGTCGATGGCGGCGACGATGTGCTTGCAACCGTCCACGCCCATGGCACCGCCCATGACGGTGGCGTCGGAGCAATACGCGATGGTGTGGACGCCGTCGATCTCGCCGGACGCTGCGAGGATGCCGGACTTGTCCCGATCGTGCAGGGGCACAGTAGTTCCGGCGTCGAACAGATTCTCGAGGCGGGCGAGTGGATCGCGGGGGTCGGTGGAGGTACCGGATCGTGTGACGGGGGCCAGAATGGTCATCGCTTGTCCTTCTTCAGGGCCCCTGGGGGGCGAGGCCCGAACCGGGGCCGTTCACTGGGAACGGCCCCAGCCCGGATCATGCACTGCGAGAGCGGGATTCGCTGAGTCGAAAGAACGACTCAGTGCATCACGCCTTTCCGAAGGCGAGCGCTACGTTGTGCCCACCGAATCCGAACGAGTTGTTGATCGCGTAATCGATCTGTCCGACGCGGGGCTCGCCCTTGACGACGTCGAGATCGATCTGGGGATCTTGATTCTCCAAATTCAGTGTGGGAGGGATGATTCCCTCACGCACTGCCAGCACCGTCAGAACCGACTCGAGAGCGCCGACGGCACCGATCGAGTGGCCGAGAGCGGATTTCGGTGCGTACACGGCTGCGTGATTTCCGACGGCCTTGTTGATCGCGAGCGCTTCGGCGGTGTCTCCGATGGGAGTTGCCGTTGCGTGGGCGTTCACGTGGGTGATGTCGGACTTCTGCAGTCCTGCGGTCTCGATCGCACGCTTCATGGCGCGCGCGGCACCCGTGCCCTCCGGGTCGGGAGCCACGAGGTGGAACCCGTCGGAAGTGATTCCGGCACCGAGCAAGCGGGCGTGGATCGTTGCGCCGCGTGCCTTGGCGTGCTCCTCGGTCTCGATGACCATGAGCGCACCCGCTTCACCGAAGACGAAGCCGTCACGATCCTTGTCGAACGGACGTGACGCACCCTTCGGGTTGTCGTTGTTGGTGCTCATCGCCCGCATCATGGAGAAGCTGGCGATCGGAACCGCGTCGATGTAACCCTCGACGCCGCCGGTGACGACCATGTCCGCGTCGCCCATCACGATCATCCGCCACGCGTGTGCGATGGCTTCCGATCCCGAGGAGCAGGCGGAGACGGGAGTGATGACACCGGCCTGTGCTTTGAGCTCGAGTCCGACGACCGCTGCAGGGCCGTTCGGCATGACCATCTGAACGGCGAGCGGAGACACCTTGCGGTAGCCGCCGGCCTTCATCTTGTCGTTGGCGTCGATCAGAGAATCGCCGCCACCGAGGCCGGTACCGATAGACACGCCGAGGCGGAGAGGATCGACGTCCGGGGTCCCGGCGTTCTTCCAGACCTCACGACCGAGAACGGTGGCCAGCTGCTCCACATAGCTCAGGCGACGAATCTCGACCCGCGAGAGCAGGCTCTGCGGGTTCACCGCGAGGTGGCCGCCGATCCGCACGGGCAGGTCGTACTCGGCGACGAAATCGTCTTCCAGCGTTGCGATTCCGCTGTCGCCGTTCAGCAGACCCTTCCACGTGGCATCGACGTCACCCGCGAGTGACGTGGTCGCAGCGAGGCTGGTGACGACGACACTGGGGAAGCGTCCGTTGGCGGTGGATGGGTTGGTCATGGGCCGTGTCACTCGCTCGCGGAGTCGTCGAGCTTGGCCTTGATAGCTTCTGCGGCTTCGGGGTTCTCCGCTTCGAGCTTCTGGATGTAGTTCACGGCGTCGCCGACGGTGCGCAGACCTGCGAGGTCCTCGTCGGGGATCTTCACGCCGTACTTGTCCTCGGTCTGCACTGCGATCTCGACCATGGAGAGTGAGTCGATGTCGAGGTCGTCCACGAAGGACTTCTCGATGGTCACCTCGGACGGTTCGATGCCCGTGACCTCCTCGATGATCTCTGCAAGTCCGGCGATGAGGTCTTCCTGGCTGGCCACTGTTGTGGCTCCCTTCTCTTCTGTGTAGAACGCCGAAGTCATGTGCTTCGAGACGCGATTGTGCATTTCTGCCACTCGGGGAGTGGAAGTGCGAGCCGCAGTGCTGTGACTGCGAAGTGTGTGGGTCGAGCTAACCGAGCTCAGCCATTGCGGAAATGTCCGCCGGTGTCTTCAGGCCAAGGTTGGCGACGCCGCGCAGTTCGCGTTTGGCGATACCGACAAGTGCGCCTGCCGGGGGCAGTTCGACGAGTCCGGTCACCTGCGCGGTACGTAGGTAGGCGTTGCACAGATCCCATCGCACGGGGCGAGTTACCTGGGCAGCGAGCTTGTTCAGGGCGTCGGCACCCGAGGCGACCGGCTGACCGTCCGAGTTGGACAGCAACGTCCGCGTCGGCTCCGACGGGGTGATGGCGGCAGCGGCTGCGGCAACGGTGTCGCCCGCGGACGCCATGTACTTGGTGTGGAATGCGCCTGCGACCGGTAGTGCGCGAACCCGAGCCTTCTCGGGTGCGCTCTCGGCCAACTCGGCGAGCTTGGTGAGCAGCCCGGCTGCGACGATCTGACCTGCAGCGTTGACGTTGGCCGGAGCGAGGTCCAGTTCATCGAGGCGGGCCAGGACGGCAGCTTCGTCGCCTCCGAGCACAGCGGACATGCCGGTCGGCTCGAGTGCGCAGGCCTTGGCCATTGCTGCGCCGCGGACGGCAGCGAGCGATACGGCGTCGTCGGAGGAGATGACGCCGGCGATCGCAGCGGCGGCGAGTTCGCCCACCGAGTGTCCGGCGACGACGGCGTCCTCGGGGAACAGGCCGCGCGATGCGATCTCCTCGAACGCGAGCAATGCCGACGCGACGACCAGAGGCTGGGTCACTGCGGTGTCGGTGATCTCCTCGGCGGTGGCAGTGGTGCCGAGGCGGACGAGGTCGAGACCGGAGGCCTTCGACCACAACGCGAGTCGGTCTGCCGCACCCGGCAATTCGAGCCAAGGCAGCAGCATGCCGGGAGTCTGGGAGCCCTGACCGGGCGCAAGCAACGCAATCACAGGGTTAAGAGAACACCGTCGGGTGCCGAATGAGTGATGTCGCGCTCGATGAACTCTCGACAAGCAATTTGTGGGAACCCTACAAATTGCCTCGTGGGGATCCGCTATCGCCGAAGGGTGGTCCGGCGTTACGTGACTACTTCTCCGAATGTGACCTGTGTGACATATGGGGCAGGATGGGGCGGTTCGTGATGCGTTCGAGCCAACCTACCTACCGTTGCCGCAACCCTGAGTACGTACGCATCGCGCGGATGCGTCGGGTCGCGACCGGTGACCTCGGCGATGCGCTTGAGCCGATACCGGACGGTATTTGGATGAACAAACAGCTGCCGTGCGCAGGTTTCCACCGCTCCGCCACAGTCCAGATAGGCATCGAGGGTGTCGGCCAGTCCCGAACCTGCCGCGGCCAACGGGACGACCACGTGATCGTTCAACGCCGATATCGCCGCACCGTCGTTGAGCAGTGCGCGTTCGGGCAGTAGCTCGCCCGCATGCACCGGACGCGGCGCACCCCGCCACCCCGCCACGGCCTGCATCCCCGCGAATGCTTCCACCGCGCTCGAGTGCGCCGCACCGAGGGTGCGGGTGGTGGGGCCGATGACGACGGGTCCGTCCGAGAAGTTCTGCAGCATGTCGTCGATGAAGGCGCGATGGGTGGCAGTGTCGTCGAGCTGACCGCTGACCACCATCACCAGCCGCGTTCCCTGCACCACTGCCAGTGCGGCGCGACCGTGCTTCTGCGCCACGGCGTGGACGGTGCCGACGACCGAGACGCCTCGATCGTCGGGAGGAGTGCCCACCAGCACCGTGGCGGGCGCGGTGGCGTCCCAGTTCAACGTGGCGGCACGCGAGAGCATGTCCGAGCCGGTATCTCCGCGTACGACAGCGTCGACCACGAGGGCTTCGAGGCGGGTGTCCCAAGCTCCGCGCGATTCGGCTGCGCTCGCGTAGACCGACGCGGCCGCAAAACCCAGCTCGCGCCCGTATCGCAACACGGCCTCGGTCAGGGCCACCAACTGCTGATCGTTGCGGGCTAGTGCTGGGAGCCACTGCTCGAAGAACTCCATCGCCACCCGCACCATGTCCACTGTCTGGCGCAGAGTGAGGCGTCGGGCAAGGTCCTGGGGAATGACCTGGAAGGCATCGAGGCTGAAGCGAATATCGCTGTTGGGGTTCTTCAGCCATTCGAGGAAGTTGTCGACGGCTGTCTGAATCAACAGTTGGACGCTGGCACGTTGGGCCGCGTCCAGATCGCCGAAGAACGGCAGCTGACCCTGCATCGTCGTCACGGCCTCGGTCGAGAGTCGGCCGGAGAACTGCTTGACCCGTCGCAGCAGGGCGTCGGGCAGAGGATCGCGTTTCTGGCGGGAGGGTGCCAGTGAGGCGACCGGAAGGTGCACTTCGTTGTCCGAGGTCAACGATTCGCGCAACGCCTCACGGTAGGCGTCGCGTCGGGACACATCGCGTGATGACGCGCTGCCCGGTGAGTCGGGTTTCGCATCGGACATAAGGAGAACCTACGCCCGACCCCCGGCCCCCATCGCGGCGGACATGCTTCGCGACGTGGGACGGGGGTCGGCCGAACAGGGGTTGAACCTACGCCGAACCGGTGTCGGCGTACGACGTCGGAGCTGCGGTGACGTCGTCGATCTTGTACTTCTCCGCTGCCTCGACTGCCTTGGACTTGTCGATCTCACCGGACGCGGCGAGAGCGGACAACGTGGCGACGACGATCGACTCGGCATCGACGTTGAACACCCGTCGGGCGGCCGGACGGGTATCGGAGAATCCGAAGCCGTCGGTGCCGAGGGTGACGTAATCGCCCGGAACCCACTGACGGATCTGGTCCGGAACAGCGCGCATCCAATCCGAGGACGCGATGACCGGGCCGTTGGCGTCGGCCAGTGCCGAGGTGACGAACGGAACGCGCTTGTCGGCACCGGGGTTGCGCAGCGACTCCTTCTCGGCGTCGACGCCGTCGCGGCGCAGCTCGCCCCAGGACGTCACCGACCAGACGGCCGAACGCACGCCCCACTCCTCGAACAGCAGCTCACGGGCCTTGCGGGCCGAGACCATGCCGACGCCCGACGCCAGAAGCTGTGCCTCAGGTCCGTCGCCCTCCTGCGGAGCTGCGAACCGGTAGATGCCCTTGAGCAGACCCTCGACGTCGAGGTTCTCCGGCTCGGCCGGCTGTACGTACGGCTCGTTGTACAGGGTGATGTAGTAGAAGATGTTCTCGCCGCCGAAGCCTTCCACGCCCTCGGTGCCGCCGTACATCCGTCGCAGACCGTCCTTGACGATGTGTGCGATTTCGTACGAGAACGCCGGGTCGTAGGCCACGGCCGCCGGGTTGGTCGACGCCAACAGCAGCGAATGACCATCGGCGTGCTGGAGACCCTCACCGGTCAGAGTCGTGCGACCCGCGGTGGCACCGAGGACGAATCCGCGAGCCATCTGGTCCGCTGCAGCCCACAGACCGTCGCCGGTGCGCTGGAAACCGAACATCGAGTAGAAGATGTACAGCGGGATCATGACCTCGCCGTGCGTGGCGTACGAGGTGCCGACAGCGGTGAACGACGACGTCGAGCCGGCCTCGTTGATGCCCTCGTGCAGGATCTGACCGACCGAGCTCTCCTTGTAGGCGAGCATCAACTCCGAGTCCACCGACGTGTAGAGCTGACCGTTGCGGTTGTAGATCTTGAGCGACGGGAACCACGAGTCCATACCGAAGGTGCGCGCCTCGTCGGGAATGATCGGCACGATTCGGTGGCCGATCTCCTTGTCTCGCAACAGTTCCTTCATGACACGCACGAGCGCCATGGTGGTGGCGACTTCCTGCTTGCCGGAGCCCTTGCGGAGCGTCTTGTACGTGTCGTCGCTCGGCTGCGGCAGCGGCTTGACGTCGACGCGCCGCTCGGGGACGAATCCGCCGAGCTTGCTGCGGCGATCGAGCATGTACCGGATCTCGGGAGCGTCCGCACCGGGGTGGTAGTACGGCGGCATGTAGGGATCCTTCTCGAGCTCCTCGTCGGAGATCGGGATGTGCTGGATGTCGCGGAACGTCTTGAGGTCGTCGAGCGTCAGCTTCTTCATCTGGTGCGTGGCATTACGGCCCTCGAAGTGCTTACCGAGGGTGTAGCCCTTGATGGTGTGCGCCAGGATGACCGTCGGCTGGCCCTTGTGCGCCATCGCCGCCGCGTAGGCAGCGTGCACCTTGCGGTAGTCGTGGCCGCCGCGCTTGAGGTTCCAGATCTCGGCGTCGGACAGATCCGCTACGAGCTCTTTGGTGCGGGGATCGCGGCCGAAGAAGTTGTCGCGGACGTAGCTGCCGTCGTTGGCCTTGTACGTCTGGAAGTCACCGTCGGGGGTGGTGTTCATCAGATTGACGAGCGCGCCGTCGCGGTCCTTGTGCAGCAGCGAGTCCCACTCGCGGCCCCAGACGACCTTGATGACGTTCCAGCCGGCACCGCGGAAGAACGACTCCAGTTCCTGGATGATCTTGCCGTTGCCGCGGACCGGGCCGTCGAGGCGCTGCAGGTTGCAGTTGACGACGAACGTCAGATTGTCGAGGCCTTCGGTGGCGGCCACGTGCGCGAGTCCGCGCGACTCCGGCTCGTCCATCTCGCCGTCGCCGAGGTACGCCCACACGTGCTGATCGGTGGTGTCCTTGATGCCGCGGTCGTTGAGGTAGTGGTTGAAGCGGGCCTGGTAGATCGCGTTCATCGGGCCGAGACCCATCGACACCGTCGGGAACTCCCAGAAATCCTGCATCAGACGCGGGTGCGGGTACGACGGCAGTCCGCCGCCCTCGTTCTCGTGGCTGGCCTCCTGGCGGAAGCCGTCCATGCGCTCGGCCGGGATGCGGCCCTCGAGGAATGCGCGGGCGTAGATGCCGGGGGAGGCGTGACCCTGGATGAAGATGTGGTCGCCGCCGCCCGGGTGGTCCTTGCCGCGGAAGAAGTGGTTGAAGCCCACCTCGTACAGCGCAGCCGAGGATGCGTACGTGGAGATGTGTCCGCCGACGCCGACGCCGGGACGCTGCGCGCGGTGCACCATGATCGCGGCGTTCCAGCGGATCCAGGCGCGGTAGCGGCGTTCCATGGACTCGTCGCCGGGGAACCACGGCTCGTTCTCGGTGGGAATGGTGTTGACGTAATCCGTCGACGTCAGCGACGGCAACGCGACGCGGCGTTCGCCGGCGCGCTCGAGCAACCTGAGCATCAGGTAGCGAGCGCGGTTGGGGCCGGACCTCTCCAACAAGCCGTCGAACGATTCGATCCATTCGTTGGTCTCGTCGTTGTCGATATCGGGCAGGTACGACGCGACACCCTCACGGATGACGCGGACCCGGCCGTCCGAGCCCTTCTTGCCTGCAGACGATGTGTTCTGCCGTTCGCCGCTGTTCACTTCGGACAACGTGTGCACTCCTCAATGTGGCGGACGCTCGGTGTGGCGCCCGGTCCCGGTAGACCCGCCCCTGTGACGGCGGTCTACTTTCCTCGTTCTCGTGATTCCTCCCCAATCCTGCCGCATCTCGTCGGTTCTGGTAGTACAGAGGTCCGATACCCACCAGTAGAAATTTATGTACGCAATTTCGGCGCGGTCAGCTTGCGCGAACGGCTTCGACACTGTTCGCTTTGACTACTGCACCCACAATTCAAGGAGGTCACCACCGTGGTCGCCGCGGCGGACGCTCAGAACTACGCTCAGAAACTTGGCATCACTCGCGACATGGTCGTACAGGAGCTGGGCTGGGACGAGGACACCGACGATGATCTGCGCGCCGACGTAGAAGATGCGATCGGTGGCGAGACCCTCGACGAGGATTCCGACGAGGTGATCGACGTTGTACTGCTGTGGTGGCGCGACGGAGACGGTGACCTGGTCGATGCGCTCATGGATGCGATCGGTCCGCTCTCGGACGATGGCATCGTGTGGGTCCTCAGCCCCAAGACCGGCATGTCCGGTCATGTCGAACCCAGTGAGATTGCCGAGTCCGCCCCGACCGCAGGATTGACGCAGACCTCTGCGGCAAACCTCGGTGACTGGATCGGAAGTCGATTGGTTCAGCCCAAGACCCCTGCCACCAAGCGGTAGGCCGATGCTCGATACAGGAAGACGGTTCTAGATGCCGATCGAGGTTGGCGCAGTTGCGCCCGACTTCACCCTCAAAGACCAGAACAACCAACTGGTCACGTTGTCGTCGTACAGGAACGTGAAAAACGTTCTGCTCGTGTTCTATCCACTGGCCTTCACCGGCACGTGCCAGGGCGAGCTGTGCAGAGTGCGCGACGAGCTACCGACCTTCGAGAACGACGAGACTGCGATCCTGGCAATCTCGGTGGGTCCGCCTCCGACCCACAAGATCTGGGCTGCAGAACAGGGTTACACCTTTCCGCTGCTGTCGGACTTCTGGCCGCACGGTGAGGTTGCTCAGGCGTACGGCGTGTTCAACGACAGCGCCGGATTCGCCAATCGTGGAACGTTCGTCGTCGACAAATCCGGAATCATCAGGTTCGCCGAAATGAACGGACCCGGCGAGGCTCGCGACAGTTCTTCGTGGGCCGAGGCTCTCGCACAGGTGAGCTGACCTGCGGAATTGTAGTTAGAGATCAGACACGATAAATTTCTCCAAGCGTTCCGGTGGCCCGGGGTTATCCCCAGGCCACCGGTACTCGGGCGTATAGCTCAGCGGTAGAGCTCTGGTTTTACACACCAGCGGTCGGGGGTTCGAACCCCTCTGCGCCCACCATTCACAGCGATTCTCGGTTCGCCCGAACTTCTCGCACGATCTGCTGCGCCCGGTGTTCCTCGGGCAGTCGATCGCCCTTGCCGAAGAGCTTGTGTCGCAATGTCCCCGGCGTGTATTCGGTGCGATAGACACCGCGGCGCTGCAATTCGGGTACGACGTACTGCACGACGTCTTCGAATGTCCCCGGTGTGATGGCATACGCGAGATTGAAGCCGTCGACGTCGGTCTCGTCCACCCACTCCTGCAGTTGATCCGCGACCTCGCCGGGGGAGCCGACGATGCGTGGGCCGGCACCGCCGATGCCGCCCCACTCGGCGATATCGCGGACCGTCCACTCTTTGCCGTCGGCTCCGATGGACTGGAACGACGCAACGAACGACTGAATCGCGTTGCTCTCGACATTGCCGAGCGGCTCGTCGAGCGCATACCGCGACAGGTCGACGCCCATCCAGCCCGACATGAACACCAACGCACCCTCGGCACTGGCATACGACCGATACTCGGCGTGCTTGGCATGGGCGAGTTCAGAGGTCTCATCGGTGACGATGGTGAGCAGCTGATAGATCCGCGCCGAGTACGGATCGCGGCCGGCCTCGCGCAAGGCTCGACGGATATTCGAAACCGTCTGCGCCAGAATCTCCTTGGTGGGTGCGCCGACGAAGATCGCTTCGGCATTCTGCGCCGCGAACCGTACGCCCCGCGGCGACGCGCCGGCCTGAAAGATCACCGGCGTCCGCTGCGGCGACGGCTCGGCCAGATGGATACCCGGCACCGTGAAGTGCTTGCCGCGGTGGCCGATTCGATGCACCTTGGTGGGGTCGGTGAACACGCCGGTTTCGCGATCACGGACCACCGCGTCGTCGTCCCACGACGCCTCCCACAGCTTGTAGAGCACCTCGAGATATTCGTCGGCGTGATCGTAACGATCGTCGTGCTTCAACTGGTCGTCGTGGCCCATGTTCTGCGCCGCCGACGGCAGATACCCGGTCACGACGTTCCAGCCGATCCTGCCGTTGGTGAGGTGATCGAGCGTGGAGAGCCGTCGCGCGAACGGATACGGATGCTCGAAACCGGTACCCGCAGTGATGCCGAACCCCAGATGCTCGGTGACGGCAGCCTGCGCGCTGACGAGCAGGAGTGGGTCCGAGACCGGTATCTGCGCACCGTGCCGGATGGCGGCATCGTGATTCCCGCCGTACACGTCGTATGTGCCGAGGACGTCGGCAATGAACAAACCGTCGAACAGGCCTCGTTCCAACAGCTTCGCGAGATCGGTCCAGTAGCCGAGTTCCTTGTATCGCCACGATTGATCGAGTGGATGACGCCAGAGACCGGGGGACTGATGCGCGACGCAATTCATGTCGAAGGCATTGAAACGAATCTCGCGTGACACGGGGTAACTCCTTCGGCGGGACGACCTGTCTGGATTCGACAGCGAGGCGACGCTACCGACGACTCAGACCGGTGGGAACAGTTCGGATCGTGATGAGTCGATAGCTGGTCAGTAGTGCTCCGATGCCTCACTCTTGCGCAGTCACATCAGCGAAAGAAGCGTCGGAGCATGATCGAAATAGCGCAATTGACCAAGACATACGGGGCGGGGGACAGCCGAACCGTCGTACTCGACCGGCTGGACTTCACAGTTCAGGCCGGCGAGATCCTCGCCGTCGTGGGCCCCAGCGGTGCCGGCAAAAGCACGCTGGCCCAATGCATCAACCTGCTGACCCGGCCCACCTCGGGCTCGGTCATCGTCAACGGGGACGACCTGACGGCGTTGAATGCCAGGCAACTTCGGGTTGCGCGGCGGCGCATCGGTACCGTGTTTCAGTCTTCGAGTCTGCTCTCGCGTCGAACCGTTGCGGAGAACGTCGCCTTGCCATTGGACTACCTCGGGGCCACGAAGGCCGAGACGGCCAGGAGAGTGGGCGAGCTTCTCGACCGAGTGGGGCTGTCCGACAAAGCCGCTCGCTATCCCTTTCAACTCTCGGGCGGGCAGCGTCAACGAGTGGGAATTGCGCGAGCGTTGGCGCTGCGGCCATCGGTGCTGCTCTCCGACGAGGCAACCTCCGGCTTGGATCCGCAGACCACCGAATCGGTTGTCCAATTGCTGCGCGAACTGCGCCAGGACCTCGACCTGGCCATCGTGTTCATCACACACGAAATGGATACCGTTCTGCGAGCAGCAGATTCGGTTGCCCGACTCGATCACGGACGCATCGTCGAATCCGGGAAGCTGGTCGATCTGCTGACCGACCACACGTCCGCGCTCGGCAACGAACTGCGCCCCAGGCGGGACGACGCACCGGCTGCGGCCGGTGACGTGCAATGGAACGTGATCTACGACTCGCCCGAGGTTCCGCAGGACTGGATCGGGCGGTTGGGCCAGGATCTCGGCGCACCCGTCGCATTACTCGGAGCCTCGGTCCAGGTGGTCGCCGGAGTGGCTGTCGGCAGCGCCGCACTCGGCATCGGTGCCCACCTGAGTGCACGCGTCCCCGGTGCTCTCGCGGCGCTAGGACTTTCCGGATCCGCAGCATCCGACCAACCGGTACTCGAGGTGGCGTCGTCATAGCAATTGTGGCCGCAGGCAACAAGGTTCCGGTCGACGAGCTGCCTGCTCTACTCCTGCCTGCGCTCGGCGACACCCTCACGATGGTCGGGATCGTGATGTTCATCGTGGTGCTCGTGGGTGTTCCGCTGGGGTCCGCGCTGTTCAACCTGGGCCCCGGTGGGCTGTTCGAGAACCCGGTACTCCATGCGCCCATCAGCTGGATCGTCAGTATCGGACGGTCGTTGCCGTTTCTGATCCTGATGGCTGCACTGGTTCCGGTCACGCGATGGATCACCGGAACGAACATCGGTGTCGCAGCCGCTGTGGTGCCGATGTCGTTGGCGGGCATCGCATTCTTCACCCGCATCGTCGAGAACTCCCTGCGCTCGGTCCCGACGTCGGTGGTCGACGTCGCCCGAGCGTCGGGTGGCTCCACGCTGCAGGTCACCACCACACAGTTGTCCGAGGCTGTGCCGTCGATCATCGGTGGACTGACCATCAACGTCATCGCCATGATCGAGTACTCGGCCATCGCGGGCACCATCGGTGCAGGCGGAATCGGTTATGTCGCAGTCACATACGGATATCAGCGATTCGACCACACCGTCATGATCGCAACGATCGTCATTCTGATTCTCACCGTCGCCGCCGTCCAGCTAGTCGGCGATGCTCTCGTTCGCTACACCACACCTCATCAACGCGCTGTGCGCACTGTCTGAACCACATTCGAAAGGTCCATCCACCATGACAACGTCCACCGAAGCACACGGCTTCGAGCTGAAGAACCGTCGAAAAGCTCCTTGGATCATCGCGGCCGTCGTACTGCTGATCGCCCTCGCCGTCATTGTCCGCATCGCCTTCTTCGGCGACACGGCCTCGGCGAACGAGACCGAGGGGGCAACCCTTGTTGTCGCCACTGCCGAAGGCAATGCATCCGAGCAGGCCCTGGTCGAATTCGTTGCCGATCAGGTTGCTCCCAAGTACGGCATCACGGTCGCGTACCGCGGACTCGCGGACAGCAACACCATCAACCGCGCCGTCAGCGAAGGTGAAGTAGCGGCGACCGTCTACCAACACAAGCTGTGGCTCGGCCAGGTCCTCGAATCCAACCCGGACTTCCAGGAGGAAGCCGCCACCCCGGTGTTCCGATGGGGCTTCGGCTTGTGGTCCGACAAGTACTCAGACCCGGCCCAATTGCCGGACGGCGCAACGGTGTCGCTCTACTCCGACCCGGCCAACGAAGCCCAGGGCCTGTGGGTGCTCGAGCGAGCGGGGCTGATCACGCTCGACCCCGCTGTCGACAAGTCGACGGCCACGCAGAAGGACATCGTCGGTAACCCGAAAAACCTGAAATTCACTCTTCTGGATTTCGCCGCGCAGTCGCGGGCGCTCCCGGATCTCGATGCAGCTGTGGGCTACACCGAGTACGACCTCGCCGCAGGCATCCCCGTCAAGAAGCAGATCTTCGCTCCGCCGGCACCGGACGAGTTCGCCGGCCAGCTCACGATCGGGAGCCGCTGGGCGGATACGGACAACATCAAGAATCTCGTCGCGGCGTTCAAGGATCCTGCGGTGCAGGAATTCCTGGCCACCGATCCGCGTGTCAAGGACATTCTGCTACCCCTGCAGTAGCGGTACCCTGCGTCCGACGGTCCAGCGGCTGACCGTCGGGCGCAGCCGTGGTGTTACGTTCGACCCGCACCCGACGAACACCGACACGAGGCGGACGATGTGACCCGGTACGACGCCCTGACAGAACTGCTCGACGAGAGGTACTCGTGCCGGCAGTTCCTGCCGAAGCAGGTCTCGCGTGAGGTACTCGAACAGCTACTGTCTGCCGCCCGGCGCACACCTTCGTGGTCCAACACCCAGTCGTGGCAGATCATCGTGACCGAGGGCGATGCCACCCGGAAGTTCTCCGACGCGTTGGTGGAGCACGTGCCGTCCGGTGTGCCGCAACCGGACTTCCCGTTCCCGGCCAATTACAACGCTGTGCACCGTGCGCGCAGACGCGAATGCGGTGGGGCGCTGTACGAGAGCATCGGCGTGGTCAAGTCCGACACCGAGGCGACGACGCGTCAATTCATTCGCAATTACGAGCTGTTCGACGCCCCGCACGCGGCCATCATCACCACCGACGCCGATCTGGGTGTGTACGGGGCGGTCGACTGCGGGTTGTATCTGCAAACTTTCCTGCTCGCGGCGCAGAGTCTCGGTCTCGGAGCGATCGCACAAGCAGCCCTGGCCGCGTACTCACCGTTTCTGCACGAGTGGTTCGACATCCCGGACACTCGAAGAGTGGTGGCCGGCATTTCCTTCGGCTATCCCGACGAGACTCACCCGATCAACGGATTCCGCACCAGCCGAGCGCCTCTGGACGAGACGGTCACGTTCGTCGGGAGCTGACATCGTCGAGCGCTCCCGACTGCGACGGCAGTCCGTCGGCGACTCGGCTGCCGGTCCGCAATCCGCCGTAGGTCTTCTGCCGGATGGTCGCGAGGGTGATCATGCCGATCACGGCCGAGCCTATGACGAAGTATGCGGGTGAAACCGAGCTTCCGGTGCGGTCGATCAGCCACGTCGCAATGTAGGCAGCGGTCCCACCGGTCGCGATCGTCGCAATGTTGAAGCCGAGAGCGACGCCGGTCAATCGAACTCGCGAGTCGAACAACGACGGGAACAGGGGAGCGGTTGCCGTCTGGATCAAGGGTGTGCCTACCGCGAAGAACATGAAAGCAATTGCAGCAACGAACAACCCGTGACCGCTCATCATCGACATTGCCGGGTATGCGAGCAGTGCCGAGGCGAGTAATCCGCTGGCCAGCACACGCACGCTGCCGAACCGATCTACGAGCAACCCGGCGAGCGGCATGGACGCCGCGACTAGCACGATCACACCGGCCGCAGTCCAGGTGACCGAACTCTGACTGAATCCACCTTCGCGCACCAAATGGATGCCGATGTAGGTGAGCACCATGTATCCGGTCGCGTTCTGAGCCACACCCAGCCCGAAGACCTGCAAAACCTGCTTGGGGTGAGTGCGAAGCAGTTCGGTCAACGGTGCCTTCGCGACTTCGTTTTCCGCGACTGCGTTGACGAACTGCGGGGTGTCTTCGATTCGAGTTCGGGTCCAGAGGCAGAACAGCACCAGTGGGATGCCGAGCAGGAACGGAATTCGCCAGCCCCAGCTGGTCATTTGTGCATCGGTGGTGAGAGTGGAGGTGACGGCCACAGCGATGGCCGCGAGTGCGAAACCGCTGTTGCTACCCAATGCGACGAAAGATGCGCCGAGCCCCTTGCGTTTTTCGCCGACCGTTTCGTAGACGTATGTGAGCGCGCCGCCGAGTTCGCCACCGGCAGAGAAGCCCTGAACCAGGCGGGCTATGACCAGCAGAATCGGCGCGAGAACCCCCGCGTTCTCGTAGGTGGGGAGGAAGGCCATCAGCGCACTGCCGACGCCCATGAGCAGTACCGAGAACAACAAGGCGCGCTTGCGGCCGTGGCGGTCACCGAGGCGGCCGAAGAAGATTCCACCGATCGGACGCATCAGGTAGGCGGACGCAAAGACGGCCAGACTGGCGAGCAACGACGCCGTCGGGTCGTCACCGGGGAAGAACAACGGGCTGACGACCACCGCGAGATAGGCGTAAACGGTGAGGTCGTAGTACTCGACGATGGTGCCGACGGTGGCAGCGAGTACGCCACGGCGTCTGGTCTGCTCCGGGGTTCGGATGGTGGCCACGGACTGCTCCGATTCTGTGTGCGACGGCGACGAGGGGGCGAGATCTGCGCGTGTCGTCACACCTTAACCGGTTAAATGTGTACATACTTCGAAATAGTGAACAGGAAATAAAGTAACTATCGCGCGGAGACGTAGCTGCTGGTGATCCGGTTGGGAGATGTTCGCGCGCAGAGTTTTCGGTGGCATCAGCGGGCATGAACGCGGTAATGGTCCACGCCGATTTCGATACCGCCACGAGGGAAACCCGAGCGCGCAAGGGAGTGGAGCAGTCGTGCCGCGAGGTTCAGTGTCGGAGCGAGTCGATCAGCGCACGCGCCACATCAGTCCCCGAACGCCAGGCGCTTTCCACCCTGGGCACTCCGGCTTCACACCACTGATCGCCCGCCAATCCGACGAAACGTCCGTCCTGCTGCTGAAGCGCGTAGTTCGAATCGTGCTGGGTCGCAGGCTTGGCGAAGGTCCATCGATGAGCGTGGGTCCACACGGGTGCCGCCGAGGCGACGGACAACTCGCGTAGCGCGTCGAGAACCGGGGCGATCGCGCCGTCTGGGTCTTCGAGATGCTGATGCGCTCGCTCCGACGTGGTGTGCACCACCAGAACCGGAGCGCCGTCGCCTCGGCGTGCACCGTCGTCGACGACGAAATCGATATCAGGATGATCGTTGACGAACGCCGCATCGCGGAAGGGGATGTCGAGCCCGTCGAACCCACACGCCACTGCGATGACAGGAACGTAATCGACGGCATCGGGGACGGCGGTCAGTCGCGCCGCCTGCGGATCCGGCATCGCGACCACGACATGACCGTCGGGCAATTCGGGCAGCTCGGTGGAATGCTCGATGTCGAAGCCGTCGAGCATGTTTCGTACCAGCGATCGCAGCCCGTTCGGGGTAGCCCAGCGAACCGGTCCGGTCGTTGTGCACGGGGCTGTTGCGGGCTTGAGGATGCCGAACGTGTTGGCCCACTGGCGCGCCAACCCAGCCGACTCCCAATCGGCAACCACCGTCGAGAATTCCTGATCACGGACGGTGAAGTAACCGGCGCCCAGGTCGACGCGACGGCCGTGCAACTCCGGTGATGACATCCGCCCGCCCGGAGCGCGTCCTCGGTCGACGATGCGGAACGGCACGTCTGCGTCGCGGAGAACCCGCGCGCAGGCCGCGCCGGCTATGCCCGCACCGACGATGGTGACCGGATCGGTGATGCTGTCCGCTTGGGAGTTCATGCGTCCAGTATGCCCGGATTCGCGCGAATATCTCTGTACCACCGCCTGTCTGGACATAACGGTCACCCGCTGCGTCGGCGTTCACATTGTGTTCGACTACAGGGATGGCCATTACGGAGAAGCCGGACACCGGCGAGAACGGACTCGGTACCAGCCTGAAACCACGGCACGTGACGATGATTTCGATAGCCGGAGTCATCGGCGCGGGATTGTTCGTGGGTTCGGCCAACGCGATCGCGACGGCAGGCCCGGCGGTGCTGCTGGCGTACCTGTTCGCGGGAACACTCGTGATTCTGGTGATGCGCATGCTGGGGGAGATGGCGACGGCCAATCCCGACACCGGCTCGTTCTCCACGTATACCACACGCGCACTCGGACATTGGGCCGGATTCTCTGTGGGATGGCTCTACTGGTGGTTCTGGGTGTTGGTGATACCGGTGGAAGCCACCGCGGCAGCGTCGATTCTCACCAACTGGCTCGGCGGGGCCCAGTGGATGTGGGCACTTCTCATCGTCATTGCCCTCACCGCGACCAACCTGATCAGCGTCGGCAACTACGGCGAGTTCGAGTTCTGGTTCGCGCTGGTGAAGGTGGTGGCGATCATCGCGTTCATCGGCCTCGGAATCGCGGCCATTCTGGGATGGCTACCCGATTCGGAAGTCAGTGGTGTGGACCAACTCTGGGCCTCGGGCGGATTCATGCCCCTCGGGTTCGGTGCGGTGATCGCGGCCATGCTGACGACGATGTTTTCGTTCATGGGGTCGGAAATCGTCACCATCGCCGCTGCCGAATCCAAGGACCCGGCAAAGGGAATCACCCGCGCCACCAACTCGGTGATCTGGCGAATTTCGATCTTCTACTTCGGTTCCATCTTCGTCATCGTCGCTTTGGTGCCCTGGAACGAATTGGATCCCAATACGGGCTCGTACCAATTCGTGCTGTCCAAGATGGGAATTCCGCACGCGGAGACCATCATGGACATCGTCATCCTGACTGCCGTCGCGTCGTGCCTGAACTCTGCGCTCTACACCGCGTCGCGCATGCTGTATTCGCTCGGCGATCGAGGCGACGCACCCAGGGCGGTCAAGAAGATCACCACAAATGGGGTGCCGTGGATCGCGGTGATCGCCTCGATGGTGCTCGGCTTCCTCGCCGTGGTCGGAAACTACATCCTGCCCGAGAAACTCTTCACCTACCTGCTGGCGACCACCGGGGCCGTCGCCCTGTTCGTCTACCTTGCCATCGCCAGCAGCCAGCTGGTGCTGCGGCGTCAACTCGATCGCGACGACGAACGCCCTGCCGTTCGGATGTGGCTGTACCCGTGGTTGACCTACCTGGCCATCGGGTTCATCGTCTTCGTCCTGGTGATGATGGTGGTGCGGCCGGAGCAGCGGTCGTCGATCCTGCTCTCGGCCGTCCTCGCTGCAGTGACCGTGATCGGCGGAATAGTGGTGCAACGCCGAAATACGCGGCGCGACACTGTTGCCGCCCGCGCATCGGAGTGAGTGCGACTAGATTCCCGCGTACACCTGCCGGTACAGATCGACGATCTGTTCGGCGGTCGGCACGACCGGATTGTTGCCCGGGCTGCCGGACGCGAGTGCCTGCTCGGCCATGAGCGGCAACAGGTCGTCCCATTTCGCCTTGTCGATACCGACGGTCTCCGGCGTCGGAACCTCCACCTCACGGCACAGTGTGACGATCGCATCCTGCAACTTGCCACCGGCAACCTGATCCGAATCGCTTTCCGACGCCGCGCCCAGTGCGCGTGCGCAGTCGGCGTAACGCGCCGGTGCTCCGTCGATCGAGAATGCGGTGACGGCAGGCAACAGCATCGCGTTGGAAAGCCCGTGTGCAACATGGAAATGCGCCCCGATGGGACGACTCATCCCGTGCACCAGGCAGACGCTCGCATTGGAGAAGGCCATTCCCGCCTGCGTCGAGGCGTGCATCATCGCCTCGCGCGCCTGCCGGTCGTCGCCGTCCCGATACGCCCGCAGCAACGACGTCCCGATCGTGCGAATCGCACTGAGCGCCAAACCGTCGGAGATGGGGTTGGCCTTCTTGCTGACGTACGCCTCGATGGCGTGGGTGAGTGCATCGACACCGGTGTCGGCCGTCAGACGCGCCGGCATCGACATCGTCAACTCGAAGTCGATGATCGAGGCGATCGGCAGGAACGACAGCCCGGGGCACAACATCTTCTCGTCCGAGGCCACGTCGGTGATGATGGTGAACTGAGTTGCCTCCGAACCACTTCCGGCCGTGGTGGGGATGGCGATGATCGGTAGGGCCGGGCCGGTCGACAGCACAGGAGCTTTGAAGTCCCGCATCGTGCCGCCCTGCACCGCGAGGATGGCCAACGCCTTGGCCGTGTCCATCGGACTGCCACCGCCGAACCCGATGATCGAATCGGCCGAATGCTGCTGCACCGCGTCGAGACCGGCCACCAACGAATCGGTCGTCGGATCCGGAACGGTGCCAGAGAACAATGCAGGCGTCTTACCGGCCTCGGTCATGATCTTCATCAAACGATCCGCCGAGCCGTTACCGGCCATGAACGCATCGGTGACGAGCAACGGCCGTGACACGTCGAGGTCGGTCAGAACCGTCCCCAGATCCTCGACGGCACCGCCGCCCAGCTTGAGAAACCGAGGAAACGAAATATTGGCAACCATGGAGTGCTCCTTCGAGGTGTGACCATGTGCGCGGAACTTCGTTGTGGGCTAAGAAGTTCCGCGCACATGCGTCAGCTCTGTTTCGGGGGTCAGCTGTTTTCGGGGAAGCCGAGGTTGATGCCGCCGTGGCTGGGGTCGAGCCAGCGACTGGTGACAGCTTTGCCGCGGGTGAAGAAGTGAACACCCTCGGTGCCGTGGGCGTGGCTGTCGCCGAACAGAGAGTTCTTCCAGCCGCCGAAGCTGTAGTAGGCCATGGGAACCGGGATGGGTACGTTGATGCCGACCATGCCGACCTCGACCTCGTTCTGGAAGCGGCGTGCCGCCCCACCGTCGTTGGTGAAGATGGCGGTGCCGTTGCCGTAGGGGTTCTCATTGATCAGCTGCAGGGCATCGTCGTAGGTCTCGACGCGAACGACCGAGAGGACCGGTCCGAAGATCTCGTCGGTGTAGACGCTCATGTCGGGGGTGACGTGGTCGATGAGGGTGGGGCCGAGCCAGAATCCGTTCTCTCCACCGTCGGCCTTCACACCGCGGCCGTCGACCACGAGGGTGGCCCCGGCGGCTTCGCCTGCATCGACGTACGAGGCGACCTTGTCACGGTGGGCCTTGGTGACGAGCGGACCCATGTCTGCCCCTCGGGTGCCGTCGCCGGTGACCAGCGGGGTGGTCCGTTCGGCGATCTTCGCGACGAGTTCGTCGGCGATGTTCCCGACGGCCACGAGTGCGGAGATGGCCATGCAGCGTTCGCCTGCGGAGCCGAAGCCGGCGTTGACCATGGCGTCGGCGGCGAGGTCGAGATCTGCATCGGGGAGTACGACGGCGTGGTTCTTGGCGCCGCCGAGGGCTTGGACGCGCTTTCCGTGGGCGGTGCCGGTGGAGTAGACGTACTGGGCGATGGGGGTGGAGCCGACGAAGGAGATCGACTTGATCTTCTTGTTCTCGAGGAGCTCGTCGACGGCAACCTTGTCGCCTTGGAGGACGTTGAACACGCCGTCGGGCAGACCGGCCTCGGCCCAGAGCCGGGCGAGCCAGATACTCGCGCTCGGGTCTTTCTCCGAGGGCTTGAGTACCACGGTGTTGCCGGCCGCGATGGCGATGGGGAAGAACCACATCGGGACCATGGCGGGAAAGTTGAAGGGGGAGATGATGCCGACCGGTCCGAGCGGCTGGCGGATGGAGTAGACGTCGACGCCGGTCGAGGCATTCTCGGTGTATCCGCCCTTGAGCAGATGCGCCATGCCGCAGGCGAATTCGACGACTTCCTGGCCGCGGGAAATCTCGCCGAGGGCGTCGGAGAGAACTTTTCCGTGTTCGGAGGTGATGATCTCGGCGAGCTCGTTCTTCCTCGCGTTCAACAACTCTCGAAAGGAGAACAGGATGGATGTGCGCTTGGCGAGGGAGGTGTCGCGCCACGCCGGGAATTCGGCTGCAGCGGCGTCGATGACCGCCCGGGCGTCGCCCTGATCGGCCAGGGTGAGCGTGCCGGTGACCTCGCCGGTCGCGGGGTTCGTGACGGCCGCGGTTCGGTCGGAGGTGCCGGAATAGGTCTTTCCATCGAGCCAGTGCGCAATGACGTCGGTCAACGTTCGATCCTTCCTTCGGGTGTGTCCCGAGTCTCACTTGTAAGGATGCACATGTCAAAGGCCAAAACCGCAGATCGCTGTGCAGAAATGCACACCGGCGATAGTCTCGATGGGTGTTGAACGCAGACCACCTCCGCTACTTCCTCGAAGTGTCGAGGACCGGGCGTTTGACCGACGCCGCGCACACTCTCGGTGTGGACCACACCACCGTCGGTCGGCGCATCACCGCGCTCGAGAAATCGGCCGGTCAGCGCCTGTTCGACAGAACGCCGACGGGTTGGCGACTCACCGAGGCGGGTCGACGCCTCGTCGGATATGCCGAGACCGTCGAATCGACACTCATCGCCGCCTTCGAGGATCAGACCTCCGACACCGGCACCCTGCGAGGGACCGTGCGCATCGCAGCCCCGGACGGGTTCGGAGCGTTCGTTCTGACACCGAAACTGGGGCTGCTCAGAGACAAGCACCCCGATCTCGACATCGAATTGGTCACCGCCACCGAGCACAACTCGTTGGCCACCAGGGAATTCGACATCGCAATCACGTTGGAGCGGCCGTCGCCGCGATTAGTGGTGACTCGCAGGTTGGCCACGTACTCCCTCGGGCTCTACGCTTCCGCCGAGTATCTCGCCGCGACGTCGCCCATCGACACCGTCGACGATCTGCGAGAACACACGCTTATCTCGTACGTCGACGCGCTGCTGGATGTGGCACCGCTGCGAATTCTGGATGCGATCCTGCCGGAGGGCCGCGCGCAGATTCAGACCAACAACATCACCGGGCAGTGGATCGCGGCGAGATCCGGGGTGGGAATTGTGCCCCTGCCAAGCTACATCGGTGAGCCGGACGAGGTTCTCACGTCGGTGTTGGACGGCGTCGTCTCGGTCGAGAGGACGTATTGGACGGTGGTGCCGCGAGAGCTGACCGGTCTGGCCCGGGTGAAAGTCGTCGACGAGTTCCTCAGATCGGTCGTGACCGACGAAGAGCATCTCGTTCCTGTGTCGCAGTAACGACGGGAGAAGTGCACAGTCCGAGAGTGCCGGTGGCCGTTGATATTTGGACGTTTCGATGAGACGCGCGTCTCGTGATGACGGACACACGTGACGCCGACCTCAAAGAAGTGGGAAACAGTGAAGATAGGGGTAACAATCTGTTACAGACACATCCGCGGACGCGGATCCACTCGAGATTCTGGGGGAATCATGACACTGTTCGTAATTGCAACGGTCGGCTTCGTAGGAATGGCAATCGCACTGCTCAACGACGGAAGCGACATCGACTTCCGCGGTCGCCAGTTGGCAGGCGCGTACCGCCAGCGCTGAGTCCGGCATACCGAATTCCTGCGCCGGGTGCGCAGTTGGCAAGATTCGTGGGATGTGGACACACTCCCGAGCGATCGGCTTACTGGTCGGCTACGGCCTCGATCGAGTGTTCGCAGACCCACAACGCTGGCACCCGGTTGCAGGATTCGGCACCACGGCGCTGCGCGTCGAACACGTCCTCTACCGCGATAGTCGAGCGCTGGGCGTCGTCCACGCAGTCGCGCTGATCGGCTCGGTGACCGCACTCGGCGTCGGGTCGAACCGTGTCGCCGTTCGTGTGGGTGCACCCGCCGAGGTTGCTCTGGTCGCGGCCACTACCTGGGTCGCGCTCGGCGGCACGTCCCTGTCCAAGGTGGGCCGGCAGATGGCAGATCACCTCGACAACGACGACCTCGCGAGCGCACGCGCGTTGCTGCCATCACTGTGCGGTCGGGATCCCGAACCACTCGACTCCGACGGCCTCGCGCGCGCCGCACTGGAGTCCATCGCGGAGAACACCTCCGATGCCACGGTCGGAGTGCTGGTGTGGGGAGCACTGGCCGGGGTCCCGGGAATTCTGGCCTATCGAGCGAGCAACACGCTCGACGCGATGGTCGGCTACCGGTCTCCGAAGTATCTGCGTTTCGGTTGGGCCGCAGCGCGAATCGACGACGTTCTGAACCTGCTACCGGCCCGCGTCACCGGTGTGGCGACGGTTGTCGCAGCACCCTCGGTGCAGGGATCGCCCGCCCGAGCCCTGCAGATGTGGCGACGCGACGCCGCGCAGCATCCCAGCCCCAACGCAGGTGTTGCGGAGGCGTCGGCTGCCGGGGCACTGGGGCTGCAGCTCGGCGGCAGAACCCAGTACCGACACGGCATGGAGATCAGGCCGACACTCGGTGACGGACATTCGCCGACCGCACGCGATCTTCGTCGATCGGTCGCACTGTCGAGCCGAGTACAGGAACTGTCCGCGGTCGCGTCAGCGATTCTTGCCGTAGCGATCGGCCAAGCGAGGATCCGACGGCGTCGTCGGGCGTGACGCCGCGCGCGCCTTTGCTCGTTTCTCGCGTCGGGTGGGCAGCGTGAATTCTTCTTCCTCGTCCGGGCCGGCCTTGTCCTCCGGCTCGGGCTCGGTGTCCGGCTCGCCGGACATCGCGTTCGCGAGCTCGGCACGTGAATTGCGGCGTTCCCGTATCTCCGCCCGAGCGAAATACGCCAGACCCAGCGGTGCCATGATGCCGAACGCCAGCCACTGCAGACCGTAGGACAGATAGGGGCCCGCGTCGGTCTGCGGTAGCTCGATCAAGCCGAGACCGCCCGGCTGAGCGTCGTCGAGCTGTAGGTATCCGTCGATGGCGTCGACTCCGACCGCCGCGCCGATCTGTTCCGGGTTGATGTTGTAGACCTGCAGCCGACCGTCGTCCTCGACGGGCTCGCGCGAGGTGCCCTCGGCTTGGCGGACCCGTGCGTTCAGCGTCACTTCGCCGGCGGGTGCCGCCTCGAACTCGGGCGCTCTGGTTCCCTCCACCGGCAACACGTACCCGCGATTGACGAGCACGGTGGGCCCGCCGTCGATCACGAACGGGGTGATGACCTCGTATGCGGGCTGATCACGGATGCTGCGCAGTCGCACCAGCACGTCGGAATCGGTGACATAGGCCCCGGAAGCGATGACCCGACGCCACTCGTCCTCGGCCGGAAACCCGTTTGCGGTGAGAACGTCAGAGATCGGCACCGGATCCGCGTCGACGGATCGGGTGATCAGATCGTTGCGCGCGGACGTCGAGGTGTTCTTCCCCAACTGCCACGGAGCGAGCACGCTGAAGCACAGGAACGCGAAGGCCAGCACCACCGCAGCCAGCACCAACCATTTGGGTCGCAGCAAGAACGCTAACTTTCGCACTCCACCACGGTAGCCGGGTCAGCGAGAGAGTCGAGACCGTGCCCAGTCCAGCATGCCGGGAACGGCACTTTCGATCTGCTCGCGCACTTCGGTGAACGCCGAATCGGAGGAGTAGTACGGATCGGCCACCGAGGAGTCGTCGGCATCGGGATCGAACGATCGCAACAGGGCCACCCGTTCGGCAGGCGCACCGAGCTGCAGCAGTGCCTTCGCGTGGCCGGTGTCGAGCGCGACGATCAGATCTGCCGCCAGGTGATCCGGTCCGACCTGCGCTGCCTCGTGTTCGCTGTCGTATCCGTGGGCATCGAGCTCGGCGACGGTGCGTGGATCTGCGCCGTCGCCCACATGCCAACCGCCGGTCCCGGCACTCGAGACGCGCACCGCGTCGCCCAGACCGGCGTCGCGCAGATGCCCGGCGAAAACCTTCTCGGCCATCGGCGACCGGCAGATGTTGCCGGTGCACACGAAGGTCACGTGCAGTAGCTCGTTCACTGCACGGCCGCCGTGTTCTGCTCCAGCAACTTGGCCAGTTCGTCCATGCTCGACGCGGTGAACGCGGCGTCGGCGCTCTCGCCGTCGACGCCGTAGCCCCACTCCACGTACACCGTGGGAATGCCGAATCGAGCGGCACCGTGCACGTCGTGATCCCGATCACCGATCATGATCACCCCGGCCGTGCCGCCGTCCGCGGACTCCACCGGCTCGATCCCGAGGTTGGTCAGCGAATGCGCGATCACATCGGACTTCGCCCGTCGGGTGCCGTCGTTGCTGGCACCGCCGATGAACTCGAAGTACCGCGACAGACCGAAGTGGTCCAGAATCCGGACGGCGAATCGCTCCGACTTCGACGTCGCAACGCCGAGGCGTACGCCGCGATCCTGCAACCGCGTCAACACCGTCTCGATGCCGTCGAACGCGGTGTTCTCGGCCCAGCCCCGCTCGTCGTAGCGCTGGAAGTACGCCGCCAAGGCACGCTGCGCGGCATCCTCGTCCAGGCCGAGTCCGCGCAGCGTGTCGATCAGGGGTGGCCCGACGACCATCGACAGCTGTTCCTCGGTCGGTTCGGGAGCCTCCACCGACGCCAATGCATGACGAAAACCGGCATGAATTCCCGGTGCGGAATCGGTCAACGTCCCATCGAGATCGAACAGGACAACGGACGCGGGAGCATCGACAGACATGGCCCGAGCCTATCGGTGCGGGCTGTTCGACGAAGGCGCGGCTACGCTCGTCGCGATGTCCGACACAGCTGCCGATCCCGATGCGCGACTCCGTCACCACGGCGACGTCGAGGTCGATTCCGGATTCGTCGACTTCGCAGTCAACGTGCGGGGCGACGGACCGCCGGCATGGCTTCGCGATCGGCTGGCTGCGGCACTGAATTCGCTGGGTACGTACCCGAGCACGGCCGCCGACAAGGCCGCACGAGAACAGGTGGCCGAACACCACGGCCGCTCACCGGACGAGGTACTGCTGCTCAGCGGTGGGGCCGAGGGCTTCTCGATGCTGCCGCGGCTGGAGCCACAGCTCGTGGCGACGATCCACCCGTCGTTCACCGAGCCCGACTGGGTGCTGGAGCAGGCGGGCATTCCGGTGCACCGAGTGATCCTGCCGCCGCCCTTCGAACTCGATCCGACGCTCGTGCCCGACGCCGCCGACATGGTGATCCTCGGCAACCCGACCAACCCCACCTCGGTTCTGCATCCCCGTGAGGCGGTACTGAGTCTGCGTGGACCCGGACGCACGCTGGTGGTCGACGAGGCCTTCGCCGACGCAGTGCTCGGGGCTGGGGAGTCGATCGCCTCACAGAGCCTTCCCGACGTACTGGTTCTGCGCAGCCTGACGAAGACGTGGGCGCTGGCGGGATTGCGATGCGGATATGCGCTGGGCCACCCCGACGTCCTCGCGAAGCTGCAATACGGCCGCGCGCACTGGCCTCTGGGGAGTCTGCAGCTCGAAGCGATCCGCGCCTGTACCGAACCGTTCGCGGTCGACCAGGCACGCGCCGAGTCCGAGCGAATCCACCGCGAACGCACCGCGATGATCCCGCGCCTCGAGGCTCACGGCCTCCTTGTCGCAGGCCCGGCTCGCGCCCCGTTCCTGCTGCTGCGCGTCCACGAAGCCGATGTGGTTCGAGAACGCCTGCGCACCATGGGTATCGCGGTGCGGCGTGCAGACACGTTCCCGGGGCTCGACCGTCACTACCTGCGCGTCGCAGTACGGGACTCGCAGCAGGTCGACATACTGGTGGACGCGTTGAACACCGTTCTGTGAGGAGAGCATCGACCATGGCAGTGACACTGGCGGACGTCATCGAGGTACTCGACGACGCATACCCACCGCGCTTGGCCGAGAGCTGGGACTCGGTGGGCCTGGTGTGCGGGGATCCCGAAGCTGTTGTGCAGCAGGTCGTGTACACCGTCGACGTCACCGACGCCGTGGTCGACGACGCCATCGCTCGGGGTGCCGACCTCATCGTCGCCCACCATCCCTTGCTGCTCAAAGGCGTCGACACCGTCGCGGCCGACACCGCGAAGGGCTCGGTGATCCATCGCCTGATCAAGGCCGACTGCGCGCTGTTCACCGCCCACACCAACGCCGACTCCGCCGATCCCGGGGTCTCCGACGCACTCGCGTCCGCACTCGGCGTGATCGACACCAGGCCACTCGACCCCATTCCTGCTCCCGCACATGACAAGTGGGTGGTCTTCGTGCCCACCTCCGACTCGGCCGCGGTGCGACAGGCCATGTTCGACGCCGGAGCCGGACAGATCGGCGAGTACAGCGAAGCCAGCTGGCAGAGCGCAGGACTCGGCCAATTCCGTCCGGGTCCGAATGCGCACCCGACGCTCGGTGTCGTCGGAGAGGTGCACACCCAGGCGGAGGATCGCATCGAAGTCGTTGCCCCGAAAGGGCTACGTGCAGAGGTGCTTTCGGCAATGCGTCGGGCACACCCGTACGAGGAGCCCGCGTTCGATGTCTTCGAGTCCGCGGCCTTACCGTCGTGCACCGGTTTGGGGCGCATCGGAAAGCTACCGAATCCGATGACCCTTGCCGAGTTCACCGAGGTCGTCCGCGAGGCGTTGCCTGCCACGACGTGGGGAGTACGTGCGGCAGGGAATCCTGAGGCCACGGTCTCGGTGGTTGCGATGTGTGGGGGAGCGGGTGACTCGTTCCTGTCTGCAGTCGCGCGCACCGACGCCGATGTGTACGTCACCTCGGATCTGCGGCACCACCCCGTCGACGAGCATCTGCGCGCGGGTGGACCCGCCGTGATCGACACCGCGCACTGGGCCTCTGAGTTTCCGTGGTGTGAGCAGGCGAGAGGCATCGTCGACGCCGCGTTCGGCGACACCGACGGGTGGAGCAGCCGGGTCACCGACGTGCGCACCGACCCGTGGACGCTGTGATCATCGAGCCAGCGACCGGCGGTGAAGTGGATCCGGCTGTCTGGGTTTCGGGTAGCCGGTAGGGTGATCTCTTATCAACTTCCATAGTCGCAGGAGTCATCAAGCGTGAACGTCGATCCCAAAGTCCAGGCCTCGCTGCTCGAATTGGCCGGTGTGGATACCGAACTCTCGCAGATCGCCCACCGCCGCAAGAGCCTCCCCGAGCAGCAGGAGGTGGACAAGCTCGAGACCGAGCGCACCACCCGCAAGGATGCCGCGGTGACGGTTCAGATTTCGATGGACGACCTCGATCGGGACATCCGCAAACTCGAAGGCGAGGTCGACGCGGTCCGGCAACGCGAGGCTCGCGACAAGAAGATGCTCGAGAGCGGCACCATCGCCCCGAAGCAGATGACCGAACTGCAGCACGAACTCGGCAGCCTCGAGCGTCGCCAGGGAATCCTCGAGGAGGAGCTGCTCGAGGTCATGGAGCAGCGCGAGGCCAGTGAGCGGGACTACGAGCACGCCGGTGCGCAGCTGACGCAGATCGAAGACGAATTGGTCGACGCCGGCCGTCGCCGCGACGACGCCGTCGCAGACCTCGATGTCGCCGAGAAGCGCAGCGCCGAGCGCCGCGAATCGTTGGCGTCGGGATTGCCCGCGGATCTGCTTGCGCTCTACGAGAAGCAGCGAGCGCTCACCGGCCGCGGTGCGGCATTGTTGCAGGCTCGGCGTTGCGGAGCATGTCGCATCGAACTCGATCGCAACGAGATCGCAAGCATCGCCAACAAGCCAGCGGATGCTCTCATTCGTTGCTCCGAGTGCAATGCAATCCTGGTGCGCACCAAGGAATCCGGAATTTGAGTCAGGTATCGAGGGTCGTTGCCGAGGCCGACGGAGGATCGCGTGGTAACCCCGGCCCGGCCGGGTACGGCGCAGTGGTGTTCAGCGCCGATCGCTCGCAGGTTCTGGCCGAGCGTCGGGCGTCGCTCGGCGTGGCCACGAACAACGTCGCCGAGTACAACGGACTGATCGCAGCACTGAGCGCGGCCCGTGATGTCGGGGCCCGTGAGGTTGCAGTCCGCATGGACTCCAAACTCGTCGTCGAACAGATGTCCGGGCGCTGGAAAGTGAAGCACCCGGACATGATTCCGCTTCAGCGAAAAGCGGCCGAACTGGCCCGCCACTTCGATTCCGTCACCTACGAGTGGATTCCGCGTTCGCAGAACTCGCACGCCGACGCATTGGCGAACGAGGCGATGGACGCCGCGGCCGAGGGCGTGGACCTATCGGAATTGCCTGATGCCGAGCCGGTAGCGAAGAAGGCCGAGTCGCCCGGCTGGACCGGGGCGATGGGGGAGCCGACTCGCCTGCTGTTGCTGCGTCACGGCCAGACCCCGATGTCGGTGGACCGGCGCTACTCCGGCCGCGGCAACCCCGATCTCACCGAATTGGGTCGACGTCAAGCCGATTCTGCCGCAACGGTTCTCGGTTCACGGACAGATATCGACGCCATCGTGGCCTCGCCACTGGCACGCGCGCAACAGACCGCGGCAGCGACCGCAGGCATTCTCGGATTGCCCGTCACCACCGTCGACGGACTCATCGAGACCGACTTCGGCGACTGGGAAGGCCTCACGTTCACCGAGGCCATGGAACGTCACCCCGACGCGCACAAGGCGTGGCGCGGTGACACCTCAGTGGCACCACCGAACGGGGAGAGCTTCGACGCGGTGCGCACGCGCATCGAAGCAACCCGCGATCAGTTGCTCACCGAGTACGCCGGAAAAACCCTGCTGGTGGTCACCCATGTCACCCCGATCAAGATGTTGCTGCAACTCGCACTCGACGTCGGCCCGTCGCTGCTGTACCGACTGCATCTCGACCTCGCGTCGCTGAGCATCGCGGAGTTCTACCCCGACGGCGGGGCCTCGGTGCGATTGGTGAACGACACCTCGCACCTGGGACGACTGGCCTGATCTTTTCGGAGCATCGACGGAGGACGCGGTTCGCATGTCCGAGAACAGTATTCGCGAGCCTGCGGCGGCGCGCTGGATTGTCTTGGCATCGTTCGCATCGGCCGTTGCCGGTCTGGCAGTCGCGTTCGGGTGGCGGTACGGGGTGACGCGGATGTGGATCGATGCGGAAGCGCCACCGCCCGTGAATCCGGGCGATTCTGGGTACTTTCGGGTGTACGACTACATGCAGTACGTGTCGGGTCCGCCGTGGTGGCCGGTTACGTGGGTCGCTCCGGTTGCCGCTCTTGTGGTCGGCACCGTCGTGTCGGTCGCTATCGGGTGGTTCCCTCTCGTACGAAAGACCGGTCGGCTGACGCTTGTGGCGGCCCCACTCGTGGCGGGAAGCATCGTCGGCGCGGGGGCAGCATGGTGGGCACGAAGCCAACCTCCCGAAATCCGCGTCAGGATGGTCGCGGACCCCTATTTCGACGACCTCGGGCCGACCGGCGCTGCGCGTCTGGACATCTACGGTGGTCCGCCGTTGTTCGACACCGTGCATGCGGGGCTGCTGTTGCCGGTGATGGGAGCGGTGATCGGTGCCGCGGTGTTCGGTGTGGGCCTGGCGGTCTCGACACTCCGCACACGACGCTTGCCCTGACTCCGCGCCGATTGTCGAGCAGGTTGGCCGACGGCCTTACCCGGCAGCTGTCGGGACTCGCCTGTTCGATGCACGAGCTGCATGGCAAGGGTCAGATCTGCAACGCAAGCCACAGGCCCGCCACGGCACCGACGATGGTCAGCGGTGTAGTGATAACTCCCAGGACGGTGAACGTCCGCAGGTCTGCCGGCTCGTCGTTGGCCGATGCGACGCGTCGCCACAGCATGATTGCCAGCGAGCCGACGTAGGTCAGGTTGGGGCCGAGGTTGACCCCGATCACCATGGCCAACAGCAACGCCGGGGGAGCGTCGGCCCCGAAGGCGGCCAGTAGCAGCAGCGTCGCGGGCAGGTTGTTGACGATGTTCGACGCCACTGCCGCGATGGCTGCGGCGGCCAGGAGCGAGGTGAAAGTGGTGTCGGACGGCAGGATTCGCGCCAGCCAGTCGCCGATCGGCCCTGTCGTGACGCCGAGAACGACGATGCCGAGCAGGAAGACGAAGCCGCAGAACGGTAGATCGGCACCGCGCAGAATGGCGCGAGCACTGGTGTGCCGGCCCCGGAGTGCGGGGATGGCCAATGCCACCGATCCCACCGCGGCCACCCAGAACGGTTCGACGTCGAACAGGCCGGCCACTGCGAAGCCGACGAGAGTCGCGCCGAGGATGATCAGCGTGGTCCGCGGTGCGGGGACGTCGTCGGCGCTCTGCTCGACGGGCTTCTCCGGCGGTGCGGCAGTGCGGCTCAGATCCTTGCGGAAGAAGATCAGGAACACCGCTAGCTCGATGGCCACCGCGAAGATCCACGGCAGAGCCATCAGAGCAGTGAAGTGCAGGAAAGTCAGGCCGGTCGCGGCGAATGTGAGAAGGTTGGTCAGGTTCGACACCGGCAGCAGAGTCGACGCCGAATTGGACAGGTGTGCAGTGGCGTAACTGTGCGGACGCGGCGACATCCCCAGGATCCGCGCAGCACCGATGATGGCCGGTGTCAGCAGAACCACGGTGGCGTCGAGGCTCAGTACCGCCGTAGTCGATGCGGCCGCCGCGAACACGAGGGTCAGTAATCGGCGAGGGCTTCCCCTGGATCCTCGGCGGAGCTTGGCGGCGATCCAGGTGAACACTCCGAGGGCGTCCGACAGATGCGCCAGGATCAGGATGAACGCCAGAAAGACCACGGTGGGAGCGAGTTCGAGTACTTGCTCGCGTGCGGCGTCGAGGCTGACGAGGCCAATGAGCAGAACGGTCGCCGCAGCCGGTAGTGCGGCGACGATCTCGGGCAGACCGCGGGGGCGGACGATCGCGAAGACGAGAACGGCAGCGACCAATGCTGCGGCGAGAACGGTCACGCGAGAAGCTTCACGAGCGTGCGCAGATTTCGTGTGGTGGTCGTCGACTTGAACTTCGCCTTGGCCGTCGCCTTCCCGAAGCGACTCGTCGTTGTACTGCCTGCCCGGACCTCCCAGTAGACGACATCGCGCCCGGCAGCCACACGTTCGAGCTCGGGGTCGAGTTCTTCTGCAAGAGCGGACAATTCGGTCACATGGCTATCGTCGCTACCGAACACCACATAAGGATGCCAGCCTTCCCGTTCGGCGTCGAACGGGTAGGACTCCACTATCGCTCGAAGTGTCGGCACGTCCAGCACGCTCACCCAGGCCTGGTAGCCGAACGCCTGCGCGAGCGTGCTCTCCGCCTGTGCCTTGACGGCGTCGACGCTCAGCGAGGAGCCCAGCAGAACATTGCCGGTCGCCAGAACGGTGCGGACATCGGTGAAGCCGGCCGATGTCAGGGCCTCACGGAGATCGGCCATCTTGATGTTGATGCCACCGACGTTGATGCCGCGGAGCAACACGACCCACTCACTCATGGGAGGAACTGTAGTTCGGTTCCCGGCTGACGCGGAGTGCCGAGTAGAGTGTGCAACCGCGAACGAGTTGGCCGGACGGCTGCGGCTCGGAGGACCGGCGAACGAGTGTCGTCGCGCTTCGGACCGAGGAAAGTCCGGACTCCACAGAGCAGGGCGGTTGTTAACGGCAACCCGAGGTGACTCGCGGGACAGTGCCACAGAAAACAGACCGCCTGCGGATCGGTTCTTCGGAGTCGAACTGCAGGTCAGGGTGAAACGGTGCGGTAAGAGCGCACCAGCATCCCAGGTGACTGGGATGGCTAGGTAAACCCCGCCCGGAGCAAGGTCGAAGGCTGCATCGCGCAAGGGGTGCAGCTGCGCAGGTGCTCGAGGGCTGCTCGCCCGAGCCTGCGGGTGGACTGCTCGAGGTACCCGGCAACGGTGTGCCCAGATGGATGGTCGTCGACGTCGAACCTGCGAGAGCAGGAACGGCAGACAGGATCCGGCTTACAGGCCGACTCGTTCGCACTCACCATTTCTCCCGCAGTTCGCCTGCGGCGTCGCTCCATGGGGCACACTGGAAGTCATGACCGACGACGACACCTCCTGGTACTACGACATCACCACCAAGCAGGTCGTACAGGGCAAGCAGACCAACGCCCTCGACCGCATGGGCCCCTATCCGGACAAGGCCACCGCGGAGCAGGCGCTGAAGATAGCCGCGGCGCGCAACAAGGCCGCAGATTCCGACGACGACTGGAACAACTGACGGTGCTGCTCACCCGGCTGAGGGCTCCGGGCTTCGACTTCGAGGCCATCAGATCCGAGTTCGCTCTCACCGAAGCTTTCGACGTAGACGTGATGCGCGAGGCGATCGAAGCACGAGACCTGCACGCCGACAGCAGAATCGACCGCACCGACATTCCGTTCGTCACCATCGACCCACCCGGCTCGAAGGACCTCGACCAAGCCGTACACATCGAGAAGACGGCCAACGGATTGGTGGTGCACTACGCGATCGCCGATGTGGGCGCACTGGTGACGCCCGGGGGAGCGCTCGATGCCGAAACCCGTCGACGCGGCCAGACGTTCTACCTCCCCGACGGATCTGTGCCGTTGCATCCACGAGAGCTGTCGGAGGGGTCGGGCAGTCTGCTGGAGGGGCAGGCTCGCTGCGCCGCGCTGTGGACCATCGAACTCGACGACGTCGGCGAGGCGGCCGCGTGGACCGTCACCCGCGCGCTGGTGCGCTCTGTTGCACGGCTCGACTACGCCGCGGTGCAAGCCGACGTCGACGCAGGCACACCGCACCCCTCCATCGCGGCGCTGGCGGAATTCGGGGCACAGCGCGCGGCCGCAGCCAGGCGGCGCGGGGCAATCGACATCACACTGCCCGAGCAGGAAGTGACGCCGCACGGAAAAGGGTGGCGCATCGATCTGCAGCCCCGCACGGCAGTGGACGGGTGGAACGCCGAGGTGTCGCTCTTGACGGGTATGTGCGCCGCCAGAATCATGCTCGACGCCGGAATCGGCCTCGTCCGCACACTCCCACCCGCGCCCGCCGAGGCCGTGGAGACGTTGAAGAAGACCGCAACCGCGCTCGGAATCGACTGGCCGGCAGGGGCATCGGCCGGCGCAGTGCTGGCCGGTTTGCCTACCGGTGAGCCGTCGACACTGGCGATGATGACGCAGGCGACCGGTTTGCTGCGTGGTGCGGACTACCGCGCGTTCGATCGCACCACCACCCCTGCCGACAGTGACGAATCGGTGGAACATTCTGGAATCGGTGCCCCGTACGCCCACGTGACGGCGCCACTGCGGCGGCTGTCCGATCGATTCGCCACCGAGGTGTGCCTGGCGGTCGTCGCGGGAACTCCGATACCGGACTGGGCAGCACAGGCTTTGCCGGAGCTGCCTGCAATCATGCGCGGATCGGATTCTGCGGCATCGAAAGTGGACCGCGCCTGCATCGACCTCACCGAAGCGCACGTACTGAAAGACCGAGTGGGCGAGCAGTTCTCAGCGGTCGTACTGCGCGGTGCCGAGGGCAAGCGGGATGCCGAGGTGCTGGTGTCCGAACCGATCGTCCTCGGCAAGTGCGACGGGGAACCGCCCGCGGGGGAGTCGGTGAAGGTCCGGTTGACCCGGGCCGACACCGACTCGCGCGCAGTACGATTCGACTACTCGGCCGTCACGGCCTGAAACGGTCCGTCGCCTCCACGAGGTGATGCACGATGCCGGGCTCGGCCGCAGAATGACCGGCATCGTCGACGATCACCAGATCTGCTGAGGGCCAGGCCTTGTGCAGTGCCCACGCGCTCGTTGCCGGGCACACGACGTCGTAGCGGCCCTGCACGATGACACCGGGGATGCCGTCGAGCAGGTGGGCGTCGCGCAGCAGTTGATTCTCTTCGAGAAAGCAGTTGTTCCGGAAGTAGTGGTTCTCGATACCGGCGAACGCCAGTGCGAACCGTGCATCCGAATTGGACTGCACTGCATCCGGTTTGGGCAGCAGGTAACTCGTCGCTGCCTCCCAGGTGGACCATGCCACCGCAGCTCGCGTCGCGGCTTCGTGGTCTTCGGACATCAGCTGCCGGTGATACGCCTCGACGAGATTGCCGTCGCGCTCGTCTTCCGGAATGGGTTCGAGAAACTTCTCCCACAGATCGGGGAAGATGTGGCCTGCCCCGCCGCCGTAGTACCAGGCGATCTCCGACGGACGCACGAGAAAGATTCCCCGTAGTACGAGCCCACGCACACGATCACGGTGCGACTGCGCGTACGCCAGGGACAGCGTCGAGCCCCACGAACCGCCGAACACCAACCACGTGTCGATACCCAGGTGCTCGCGGAGCTTCTCCATGTCCGAGATCAACCGGTCGGTGGTGTTGACCGACAGATCGGCACCGTCGGCGATGTGCGGGGTCGACTGCCCACAGCCTCGCTGATCGAACAACACGATTCGATAGGCCTGTGGGTCGAAATACCTGCGCTGCAACGGATTGGTGGCACCGCCCGGACCGCCGTGCACGAACACCACCGGCGCACCGTCGGGATTGCCGGAGACCTCCCAGTAGATCTGTTGGCCGTCGCCGACATCGAGGTGGCCGGTCTCCACAGGATCGATTTCGGGGTAGAGGGTCCGCATCTCAGAAGCCCACCAGGCCGGACGCGAGGTCCGGAATGTCGAGCGATCGGATGGCCTCGTCTCGTACGTCCGAACACGTTTCCGTCGTGATGTCGTCGACGATCGCTCGGTCCTGCACCACCTGAAGATTGATGACGCCGCTCTGCGCCGCCCAGGTCTGCACGAGAATGTTGAGCCCGCCGCGACCAAGGGTGGGCCCTTGGACGCGCCAATTGGACAGCTGCGCTTCGAGATCGGTGCACAGCTGCTGCTTCTGCGCGTCGGTGATCGCTGCGCCCGCAGGCGGTGCGGTGACCGTGGTGGTCGGTGCGACCGTCGTGGTGGAGGACGAACCGGTGTTGGTGGTGTCGGTGCTGCATGCAGTCGCTACGACGAGAAGCGCAGCCGCGCCTGCCAATGCGACTGCGCTTCTTCCTGCAATGGACGTCGTACCCCGTCTGATTGTCATGGCCCCGAGTGTGCCACCCGAACTCCGGCGAGGCGAGAACGATCAGTAGCTGTGTTCGGGCCCGGGGAAGACTCCCGATCGCACCTCGGACATGTACGTCGTTGCCGCGGTCCGCAGTGAATCGCCGACGTCGGCGAACTTCTTCACGAACTTCGCAGTCTTGCCGTTGGTGTATCCGGCCATGTCCTGCCACACCAGTACCTGCGCGTCGCATTCGTTGCCCGCACCGATACCGACCGTCGGAATGGTCAGCTTGCGAGTCACCTGGCCGGCGATGTCGGCGGGAACCATCTCCATGACGACGGCGAATGCTCCCGCCTCCTGGACTGCGATGGCGTCGGCCACGAGCTGCTCGGACGCGTCTCCGCGACCCTGGACGCGGAAGCCGCCGAGGGTGTTGACGCTCTGCGGGGTGAAGCCGACATGGGCCATCACCGGGATGCCCGCGGCGGTGATCGCAGCGATCTGAGCGGCCACGCGCTCGCCGCCCTCGAGCTTGACTGCGCCTGCGAGCCCTTCCTTCATGAACCGAACTGCGGTCTCGAGGGCCTGCTGCGGCGAGGCCTCGTACGTGCCGAAGGGCAGATCTGCGACCACGAGGGCGTGCGGTGCGCCGCGGACCACTCCGCGAACCAGCGGAAGAAGCTCGTCCACGGTGATCGGCACGGTGGTGTCGTATCCGTAGACGACGTTGGCCGCCGAATCGCCGACGAGGAGAACAGGTACGCCGGCTTCCTCGAAGATGCGGGCGCTGGAGTAGTCGTAGGCGGTGAGCATTCCCCAGCGCTCACCGTCGGACTTCATCTGCAGAAGGTGGTGGGTGCGGGTCTTGCGGGTCAATGCGGTGGAGGGTGCTTCCTGGGCAGATCCGCCGTACACAGCAGTTTCGGACATCTTTGTCCCTTTCTGGTCCTCGAGGCCCGCTCGGCGGGTCCCCGGGATGGGGTGTGATGACGTGGACAAGTCTGCCACTGCGCGCGACCTGCCGGGCAGCTACCGGCAGTGCAATTGGTCACACCCCGTCGAGCGTCGCGTAGTCCCGCCAGCCGTTGGTGATCGGCATGCGGCGATCGCGACCGAACGCACGAGAAGTGACCTTGGTGCCGATCGGGTACTGGCGCCGCTTGTATTCCGACGCATCGACCTTGCGCAGAATGTCCGCGACCACCGCCGCGTCGAACCCGGCCGCCACGATGTCCGCGAACCCTTGGTCGTGATCGACGTAGCGAAACACGATGGCGTCCAGTTCGTCGTAGTCGGGCAACGAGTCGGTATCGAGCTGGCCCGGCCGGAGCTCGGCGGACGGCGGCTTGTCGATGCTCGACTCGGGTATCGGAGGGATGTCACCACGGTCGGCAGCGGACTTGTTTCGCCACCGCGCCAGATCCCAGACGAGTGACTTCGGCACGTCCTTGATCGGCGCGAAGCCGCCGACGGCATCTCCGTAGATCGTCGAATAGCCCACGGCCAGCTCGGATTTGTTACCGGTGGCGAGCACCAGATGGCCGAAGCTGTTCGACAGCGCCATCAACACCATACCCCGGCAGCGGGCCTGAATGTTCTCCTCGGCCAAGCCGGTCAGATGCAGTTGGTCCACGTAGCAAGCAACCATGTCGGCAATGGGCTCGACGCGGAAATGGATACCGGTGCGCGACGCGAAATCCTCTGCGTCGGTGCGGGAATGGTCCGACGAGTACGTCGAGGGCATCGACACTCCGTGTACCGCGTCGTGGCCGAGGGCGTCGACTGCGATGGCGGCGACCACCGCAGAATCTATCCCGCCGGACAATCCGAGAGCCACCGAACGAAAACCGTTCTTGTGCACATAGTCTCGTAGTCCGGTCACCAGTGCGCCCCACACCTGTTCCTCGGTGCTCGCGATCTCTGCGAGGTACGGCTCGGCTCGCTGCCAGCCGGTGATCGCGACGTCGGGCAGCGGTATCCGGTCGATGCTCCAGCCGGGTACCGTCGCGGCGTCCGGACCCGGATCGGCGGGCGCATCGACGTCGACGATCAGCAGATGCTCGACGAATTGAGGGGAGCGGCCCCAGGTGGAACCGTCCGGCCCGACGACGAAACTCGCCCCGTCGAACACCAGCTCGTCCTGTCCACCGACGACGTTGACGTAGGCGATCGGAGCGCCGATCTCGGTGGCTCGGCGCGCGGCGATGGAGCGGCGCACCTCGTCCTTTCCTTGCTCGAAAGGGCTGGCGTTGAGGCAGAGCAACATGTCGACTCCGGCTGCCCCGTAGGCCGGCACCGGCCCGCCCGGCTGCCAGATGTCCTCGCAGACAACGACACCGAGCCGCAGGCCGTTCACCGTCGTGATGCTCAGACCGGATCCCGGAGCGAAGTAGCGGGCCTCGTCGAACACTCGGTAGGTGGGGAGCGAGTGCTTGTCGTATCGAGTGGCAACCCGTCCATCGGTGATCACTGCCGCGCTGTTCCGTGAGCCCTCGGCGTCGCGATCGAGGTAACCGACCACCACGATGCGGTCGCCGCACCCGGCACTGTCCAAGGCGGCAGCCAGCTCGGTGAGCGCACGAGCCGATGCGGCGGCGAACGACGGTCGCAGAGCCAGATCCTCGACGGGGTATCCGGTCAGCGCCATCTCGGGGAACACCACCACGTTGGCACCGTCGTGGGCCGCGCGGACCGTCCACTCGACGATGGCTGCGGAGTTCGCCGGAAGATCGCCGACGACGGAGTTGATCTGGGCGAGGGCGAGTCGAAGTGCCTGCACTGCGCCCACGCTAGTGGTCGCACGACGTCCCCGCCGGGCGGCGACAGCGACACGCTCGAAAGACCTGGCACGATCGTGTCCATGAGAACGCGCACCAGGAAGACGGCCGTGGCGATGTCGGCCGTGGCCGTGGTGCTCGCAGGCTGCTCCGGCCCCGAGCCCACCGCCACACCGGAGAACTCCGCGGTGCCCGACGCCTCGTCGCCGGCATCGGTCGCCGGCCCGATTCCCTCGGGGCTCGAGGCGTTCTACACCCAGACCCTGGAGTGGGAGTCCTGCGACAGCTACAACACCGACGGCAGCGAACTGGGAAGTGCCGTCGAGTGCGCGCTGGTGACTGTGCCGTTGGATTACGCAGACCCCGAGGGCAGGACGATCGAGGTCGCCATCTCGCGGACGAAGGCGACGGGCGAGAAGATCGGATCGGTACTGATGAACCCGGGCGGGCCCGGCTCGTCGGGGCTCTACCTCGCCGGGCAGGCCGAAGGCACTGCCGTCGCCGATCGCTTCGATCGGATCGGCTTCGACCCACGCGGAATCGGAGCATCCGAACCGGAGGTGCGATGCCTGACATCCGAGGAGGTCGACGAGGAACGTCGCGAACCCGATGTGGACGTCAGCCCCGAGGGCATCGCGGCGACCGAGGCCGAACATCGGGACTACGCCGCGCAGTGCGTCGAGCGCACCGGGGCGGACGTGCTCGAGCACGTCGGCACCCGGGAAGTGGTGCGCGACATGGACGTCATCCGTGCGGTACTCGGCGACGAGAAGCTGACCTACATCGGTTACTCCTACGGCACCCGGATCGGGACCGCGTACGCCGAGGAGTTCCCGTCCAACGTGCGTGCGATGGTGCTCGACGGTGCGCTCGATCCGGACCAGTCACCCGTCGACGAAGCCGTCGCCCAGGGCGCGGCGTTCCAGACCGCGTTCGATCAGTTCGCCGCCGACTGTGCACAGACCGACACCTGCCCGCTCGGAACCGATCCGGCCCAGGCCGTCGAGCAGTTCCGATCGCTGGTCGACCCGCTGATCGACCAGCCGGCCGAGACGACCGACCCTCGCGGTCTCAGCTACGACGATGCGATCACCGGTGCCCAGCAGGCGCTGTACTCGCAGCAGCTGTGGCGTCTGCTGCGGGCCGGATTGAACGAACTGCGCGACGGCAGGGGCGACACCCTGCTCCGGCTCGCCGACACCTACTCCGGACGGCTCGAGGACGGCAGCTACACCAACATCGACGACGCGTTCAACGCTGTTCGCTGCGTCGACGGCCCGCCGACCACCGATCGCGCCGAGGCCGACGCGGCGGACGTCAGGTTCCGTGCCGCCGCGCCGTATCTGGACGACGGCCGGGCGACGGGCAATGCGCCGCTCGACCTGTGTGCCTTCTGGCCGGTGCCGAACACGAGCGAACCGCACGTCGTCGACGTCGAGGGACTGCCGAACCTGGTGGTGGTCTCGACGACCGACGATCCGGCCACGCCGTACCAGGCTGGTGTGGAGTTGGCTGCTCAGCTGCGCGGCGATCTGGTGACCTACGAGGGCACCCAGCACACGGTCGCCTTCTCGGGCGTCGAGTGCATCGACGATCCGTTGGTGAACTATCTTGTCGATCTGGTTCCGCCGGGGGACGGATTGCGGTGCTGACGTGCTACCTCACCACCTGGAAAGTGTGCTGAGAGTTTCACGAAGTGAGACCGAATTCACGATGTAACACAGATTTAACTCCGTTTGCTTACTCTCGCGTTCATGGATCGTCAAAAGGAATTCGTGCTCCGGACCCTCGAAGAGCGCGACATTCGTTTCGTCCGCCTCTGGTTCACCGACGTCCTCGGGTACCTCAAGTCGGTGGCCATCGCCCCCGCCGAGCTCGAAGGGGCTTTCGACGAGGGAATCGGTTTCGACGGTAGCGCCATCGAAGGATTCGCCCGCGTGTCCGAGGCCGACACCGTGGCCAAGCCCGATCCGTCGACGTTCCAGATTCTGCCGTGGTCCACCAGCAAGGGCCACCAGCACTCGGCGCGGATGTTCTGCGACATCGCCATGCCCGACGGCTCGCCGTCCTGGGCCGACTCGCGCCACGTGCTGCGTCGCCAGTTGAGCAAGGCCGCGGACCTCGGGTTCAGCTGCTACGTGCACCCCGAGATCGAATTCTTCCTGCTCAAGGACGCCCCGCAGGACGGCTCACCGCCGACCCCGGCCGACAACGGCGGTTACTTCGACCAGGCCGTGCACGACTCGGCCCCGAACTTCCGCAGGCACGCCATCGACGCCCTCGAGTCGATGGGAATCTCGGTCGAGTTCAGCCACCACGAGGCCGCGCCCGGCCAGCAGGAGATCGACCTCCGCTACGCCGACGCACTGTCGATGGCCGACAACATCATGACCTTCCGCTACGTGGTCAAGGAAGTCGCCATCGAGGAGGGTGTGCGCGCGACGTTCATGCCCAAGCCGTTCAGCGACCAGGCCGGCTCGGCGATGCACACGCACATGAGCCTGTTCGAGGGCGACGCCAACGCCTTCCACAACCCGGACGACCCGATGCAGCTCTCGGAGACCGGCAAGTCGTTCATCGCCGGCATCCTCGAACACGCCAACGAGATCAGCGCCGTGACCAACCAGTGGGTCAACTCCTACAAGCGACTCGTGCGCGGCGGCGAAGCACCGACCGCTGCATCCTGGGGACCGGCGAACCGCTCGGCTCTGATCCGCGTGCCGATGTACACCCCGAACAAGGCATCCTCGCGTCGCGTCGAGATCCGTAGCCCAGACTCGGCCTGCAACCCGTACCTGGCATTCGCGGTGCTGCTCGCGGCCGGTCTTCGCGGAATCGAGAAGGGCTACACCCTGCCGCCCGAGGCCGAGGAAGACGTGTGGGCGTTGACCTCCGCCGAGCGTCGCGCCATGGGTTACAAGGAACTACCGGGCAACCTCGATCAGGCCTTGAACGCGATGGAGGGCTCCGAACTGGTCGCCGAAGCACTGGGCGAGCACGTCTTCGACTTCTTCCTCCGCAACAAGCGTCGCGAGTGGGAGGAATACCGCAGTCACGTCACGCCGTACGAGCTGAAGGCCTACCTGGGTCTTTAACAGCACGGCGTCGTCATGGGCTACGTTCTACTCGATCCTTCAATGGTAGTTCCGATGCCGACGCGAGCACCCTCGCGCCGCTGTGTACTGACGACGAGGTAATTCTGTGGCACCCCGAGGTGGATTCTGATGGTGCGTCCTCCGACCTCCAGATCCGTCGTTCCCGGACCGGGCCGTCTCGGCCTCGTCGAAGAAACTGCGCCGTCCGACCTGCGCACCCTCGGTTGGACGGGGGAGGAAAGCCTCGAGCTGCTGTGGTCGCTCTCCCGTGCGCCCAACGCGGACCTCGCACTGCGAACGCTGGTGCGTATGTACGAACTGCTCGGTGCCGGGTGGGCCGAGTTCGACTCTGCACTGCGCACCGACAAGGGCTTCCGCGGGCGCATCCTCGGTCTCGTCGGCGCTTCCAGTGCGCTCGCCGATCACCTGGTTGCCGACGACAGCACTTGGCGTCTGCTTCTGACCAAGGAAGGTCAGAGCAGCGGAGTCTCGGCCAAGATCGAGCTACCCACCAAAGCCACCCTGGTCGCGGAACTGCTCGAGGCTGTCGGGGCCGAGCCCGAGACCGGCCCCAATGCCGCACCGGACCTGTACCGCGCGACCGTCACAGGACCGCCCGCGGTGATCGCGCTGCGCAAGAAGTACCGCGACCAGATCATGGTGCTGGCGGCATACGACCTCGCCGCGACCGTCGAGAACGAGCCCGTCCTGCCGTACACGGTGGTGGGGTCGCAGCTTTCCGACATGGCCGACGCTGCGCTCACCGCCGCACTGGCAGTGGCGGTGGCCACCGTGTGCCCGGACGCTCCGTGTCCGACGCGTCTGGCCGTCGTCGCGATGGGCAAATGCGGTGCGCGCGAACTCAATTACGTCTCCGACGTCGATGTCGTGTTCGTCGCCGAGCCCGCCGACTCGCAGGCGAGCCGCATCGCCGGTGAGATGATGCGCATCGGATCCTCGGCGTTCTTCGAGGTGGACGCGGCGCTGCGTCCCGAGGGCAAGCGCGGCGAGCTGGTCCGCACCCTGGATTCGCATGTTGCCTACTACAAGCGCTGGGCCAAGACCTGGGAGTTCCAGGCGCTGCTCAAAGCCCGCCCGATGACCGGCGACATCGCGCTCGGCAACGATTACGTCGACGCGGTCAACCCGATGGTGTGGTTGGCCAGCCAGCGCGAGGACTTCGTGCCCGAGGTGCGCGCGATGCGGCGTCGAGTCGAGGAAATGGTGCCGCCGGAGCTCCGCGAGCGCGAGATCAAACTCGGACGCGGCAGCCTGCGCGACGTCGAGTTCGCCGTCCAGCTCCTGCAATTGGTGCACGGTCGAACCGACGAGTCGCTGCGCGTTCTCGGCACGACCGACGCACTGACCGCACTCACCGAGGGCGGCTACGTCGGCCGCGACGACGCTGCGAATCTGACGGCCTCCTACGAGTTTCTTCGGCTGATCGAGCACCGCCTGCAGATGCAACGAATGCGTCGCACACACACCTTGCCTCCTCAGGACGACGAGGAAGCCCTGCGGTGGCTGGCCCGTTCGGCGCACATGCGTCCCGACGGCAACCGCGACGCCCTCGGCGTGCTCAACGCGGAGATCAAACGCAACGCGCAGCGCATCAGGCGATTGCACGCGAAGCTCTTCTACCGGCCGTTGCTCGACTCGGTGGTCAAGTTCGACTCCGAGACGGTGCGTCTGACGCCGGACGCCGCGACGCGTCAGCTGGCCGCGCTCGGCTACGCGACCCCGCAGAACGCGTTGGGCCACCTGCGTGCGCTCGTCGGCTCGGGTACCCGCCGCGGTCAGATTCAGGCCGTGTTGCTTCCGACGCTGCTCGAATGGCTTGCCGACACCCCCGACCCGGACGCCGGGCTGCTGAACTACCGCAGGCTGTCGGAATCGGCGGGGGAGCAGACGTGGTTTCTGCGCGTGCTGCGCGACGAAGGCGCTGTGGCTCAACGGCTGATGATCGTGCTCGGCTCCTCGGCCTACGTACCGGACCTGCTGATCAAGGCCCCCGAGGTCATTCGGCTGTTCGCCGACGGACCCACCGGGCCGCGGCTGCTGGACGTCGAGCCGGAGGAGACGTACCGCGCGATCCTGTCGTCCTCGGCGCGGTACGAGGATCCGGTACGGGCGATCAACGCGGCCAGGGCACTACGACGCCACGAACTGGCGCGGGTGGCCTCGGCAGACATTCTGGGAATGCTCGACGTCCCTCAGGTGTGTCGGGCCTTGTCCTCGGTCTGGGCCGCGGTCATCAACGCAGCCCTCGCGGCTGCCGTCCGCGCCAGCGAGATCGAGCGCGGCGAACCGGCCCCGGCAACTCTCGCCGTCATCGGAATGGGACGCCTCGGCGGCGGCGAGCTCGGCTACGGCAGCGACGCGGACGTACTGTTCGTCTGCGATCCGGTCGACGGAGTCGACGAGACCGTTGCGGTCAAGTGGGCCAACACCATTGCCGACCGCATCCGCAAGCTACTCGGCGCGCCCAGCACCGACCCACCTCTCGAGGTCGACACCGGTCTGCGACCGGAAGGCCGAAGCGGACCGGTGGTGCGCACACTCTCGTCCTACGCCGCGTACTACTCGCAGTGGGCTCAGGCCTGGGAAGTGCAGGCTCTGCTGCGCGCACACCAGGTGGCCGGCGACCAGGATCTCGGAATCCGATTCCTACTGATGGCCGACAAGGTGCGCTACCCCGAGGGCGGCGTGTCCGCCGACGCGGTCCGCGAAATCCGACGCATCAAGGCGCGCATCGACTCCGAGCGTCTACCCAAGGGGGCCGACCCCTCCACCCACACCAAGCTCGGACGTGGGGGACTGGCAGACATCGAGTGGACCGTCCAGCTCATCCAGCTCAGATACGCGCACAAGGTCCTGACGCTGCACAACACCTCGACTCTGCAGTCGCTCGACGCCATCGGCGCAGCCGAGCTCATGAGCGAAACCGACGTCGAATTGCTCAGGGAGGCGTGGATTCTGGCAACCAAGGCCCGCAACGCGCTGGTCCTGGTGCGCGGTAAGCCCACCGATCAGCTGCCGCGACCGGGAGCTGTGCTGTCGGCGGTCGCGCAGGTAGCGGGTTGGGAGAACGGCGATGCCGGAGCGTTCCTCGACAACTACCTACGAGTGACGCGTCGAGCAAAGGCAGTGGTGGAGAGGACGTTCGGCGGGAACTAGTCCCCGTCTGCCTCTAATCACTTCCGACGGTGACGAATCCCTGCTGAACCATCCAGTCCCGTGCGACGTCCGCAGGCTCGCGTCCGTCGATGTCGACCTGCTTGTTCAGCTCGGAAATGGCCTCGTTGGTCAACGCGGCCGAGATCGGTCCGGTCACCTCGGCGATCTCGGGGTACTGATCGGCGACCTCCTGGCGGATGATGACGGTCGCGTTGTAGCGCGGGAAGAACGACTTGTCGTCTTCGACGACCGTCAGATTCAGGCCCTTGATTCTTCCGTCGGTGGTGAACACCTCACCGAATCGGCACTGAGCGCCCTCGGCCGTGGCCTGATAGATGACGCCGGTCTGCAGAATCTGCACCGGCAACGTGCTGGCGTCGAACCCGTATGTGGCGGCGAGGCCTGGCAACCCGTCCTGACGACTGTTGAACTCGGTCTCCACACACAGTGCTGCCGCGGCGGGGTCGCTGTTCACCAGCGCCGCGTAGTCGGAGAGGGTGCGAACCCCGGTCTCCTGTGCAACCTGCTGATTCATCGCCAGCGCGTACGTGTTGTCCATCGGGGCCGGATTGACCCAGTCGATGCCATTGGCCTTGTCGGCGTCGCGCACGGCCTCGAATTGCTCGGTGGCGTCGGGAATGGGGGTTTCGTTGCCCAGGAAGTTGATCCATCCGGTACCGGTGTACTCGTACGCGACGTCCACCTGACCGCTCTGCATGGCCAGCCGCACACTTTGCGATCCGGCGATGTTGGTCAGATCCCGTACGTCGGCACCGGCCGCGCTCAACGCGAATTCGAGGATGTAGCCGAGGATGATCTGCTCGGTGAAGTCCTTGGATCCCACGGTGAACTGGGCACCTTCGAGGCCGGGGAGCGGGGTGATGCTTCCCGGCTCGACCGACAACGGCATGGCACCGCCGGATTGCAATCCGCATCCCGAGAGCGCCAGGGTTGCCGCGGCGCACAGGGCCGCAAGTCGTCGAGTGGTGCGCCGCATCAGCGGAGTCCTTTCGGTCCGAGGAATGCCTCGGCGAGTGCGCCCAGCCAGTCGACCAGCAGTGCGAGAGCAACAGCAAGAACTGCTCCCACCACCAGAATGATCGGCTGGTTGAGCTTGTAGCCGGTATCGATCAACACGCCCAAACCGCCCGCTCCGACGAGGAAACTCAGGGTCGCAGTGCCCACAGCCAGCACCAGCGAGGTCCGCAGACCGGCGAGAATGAACGGAACCGCGAGGGGAAACTCGATGCGCCGCAGGATGCCCATGTTCGACATGCCCTGCCCGCGTGCAGCATCGATGTAGTTCGGGTCCACCGTCTGGAAGCCCAACATGGTGTTCCGCAGCACCGGGAGCAGCGAGTAGAACGCGATGGGCAGAACGCCCGCAGTGAATCCGGTCCATCCGGTGGCCAGGAACAACAGAACGAGCAGTCCGACGGCCGGCGCTGCCTGACCGATGTTGGCGATACCGATGAACAACGGAGCCAGCTTCCGATACCCGGGCCGCGTCAGCAGAATTCCGAGCGGCACCGCGATGGCGAGTACGAGCGCGGTCACGACGAACGTGATCGCCACGTGCTCGCGGACGGCGGTGGTGATGCTGCCGGCGTTGAGGGTGCCCGACTGGGTGGCGGTGAGGTCCCGGCTGAACGTGTAGACCAAAAGCACCGCCACTATGACGAGGATGACCACGGGCTGGATGAGTAGCCGGAGTCGCTCGGCCCGCTTGGCGGCGCGCGCGGTGTCCTTCGTGGTTTCGCCGGTGTCGGCGAGTGTGGTCACGACGGCGTCCCGACGTCGCTGCGCGCCTCGTCGTGATCGTTGGCGTGCTGAGAGCGTAGAGATTTGATGGTGTCGATCAACACGTCGATCGTCACGGTGCCGACGTACTCGCCGCGGTTGCCGGTCACGGTGGCCGTCGCGTTGCCCTCGGAGAGAAGAGCTTCCAGTGCGTCCTGCAGGGTGGACTGCGTCGAGACCATCTCGCCCATCGGCACACCGACGTCGCGCAGGCTGCCGACCCCCACGAGGTGGCGACGATCGGTCCAGCGAAGCGGCCGCTTGCGCGCATCGAGGATGATTCCCCACGCCTCCGGATCGGAGCCGAGAGCGGTGTTCATCTTCTCCACCGAGTCGTCCTCGCCGAAGACGGGAACGTCGGACAGTTCGATGTCGCGTACGCGCATCAGGGTCAGCTGCTTCAACGCGGCCCCGGCCCCGACGAATCCGGCGACGGTGTCGTCGGCGGGGTTGGCGAGAACGGCCTCGGGGGTGTCGTACTGGAGGATCGTCGATTGGTTTCCGAGCACCGCGATTCGATCGCCGAGCTTGACGGCCTCGTCGAAATCGTGGGTCACGAACACGATGGTCTTGCCCAGTTCCGCCTGCAACCGCATCAACTCGTCCTGCAACAGTCCTCGGGTGATCGGATCGACCGCGCCGAAGGGTTCGTCCATCAACAGCACCGGGGGATCGGCGGCGAGAGCGCGGGCGACGCCGACACGCTGCTGCTGGCCACCGGAGAGCTGACGCGGATAGCGCTGGCGGTACACCGCCGGATCGAGCCCGACGAGATCGAGCATCTCGTCGGTGCGATCGTCGATGCGTTTCTTGTTCCATCCGATGAGCCCGGGCACCATGCCGACGTTCTGCGCGATCGTCATGTGCGGGAACAGACCCGCCTGCTGGATGGAATAGCCGATGGTGCGACGCAACTCGTTGGGGTCGATCGAGAGCGCGTCCTTGCCACCGATGGTGATGCGGCCCGACGTCGGTTCGATGAGCCGGTTGATCATGCGCATCGTCGTCGTCTTGCCGCAGCCCGAGGGCCCGACCAGAACGACGACCTCGCCGGCGGGAATCGTCATGGACACGTTGTCCACCGCGGCCAGCTTCTGCCCCGGGTAGCTCTTGGTCACGTTCTCGAGCACGATTTCCGCGCCGGAGACGTTGGATGTACGGGTCGAGTCACTCACGGATACCCCTCGAGGTGGTCAGTTTGCCGATCAACACGTAGATCCCGTCCAGGATCAACGCCAGCAGGACGATCAGAACAGTGCCGGTGAGGGCCTGCGGTAGGGCTGTGGGACTGCCTACGCGAGCGAGCCCGGAGAACAACAGGTTGCCCAGGCCAGGGCCTTTCGCGTACGCAGCGATGGCCAGGATGCCCATGGCCATCTGTGTGCTGATCCGCATCCCGGTGAGGATCGACGGCCAGGCGAGAGGAATTTCGATGCGTCGCAGCACCAGCGTGCGACTCATGCCGATACCGCGGGCGGCGTCGGCGACAGCCGGATCGACTGCAGCGAGACCCACCACGGTGTTGCGGATGATCGGCAGTAGCGAATACAGAACCAACGCGGTCACCGTCGGCCGAACGCCCAATCCCATGATGGGAATGAGAACTCCCAGCAGCGCGAACGAGGGGATCGTCAGAATCGTGCTCGCGAGAGCCGTCGCGATCGCCGACCCAGCGGGGCTGCGGTAGACCAGAACACCGATCGCGACACCGATGACGGTGGCGATGACGACGCACTGAACGACGGCCGAGACGTGCAGATAGGAGTCGATCGCCAACTGCCTTCGCCGTCCGACGATGAATTCCCACAGTGCATCCATGCAGTTGTCGTCCTCTGTTCGCCGGTAGCGGATAAATACCTTTACCCCGCGTACCGACAATCAAACGCCGACCGGTCTGAATTCTTCGTCGATTGCCCTAAGCGTTGCCGATCGGTTACTGCCCGGGAACGCAACAACGCCCGGCCGAAAGGATTCGGCCGGGCGTTGTCAGCGTGAAATCAGACGATCACACGTCGTAGTACAGCGAGAACTCGTACGGGTGCGGACGCAGGTTCACCGGAGCGATTTCCTGCTCGCGCTTGAGCGAGATCCAGGTCTCGATCAGGTCGGTGGTGAAGACGCCACCCTCGGTGAGGTAGTCGTGATCGGCCTCGAGCCGGTCGATCACGGCATTCAGCGAGGTAGGTGCCTGAGGAATGTTCCTGGCTTCCTCGGGCGGCAACTCGTAGAGATCCTTGTCGACCGGAGCCATCGGCTCGATCTTGTTCTTGATTCCGTCCAGACCCGCCATCATCTGAGCGGCGAAGTTCAGGTACGGGTTACCCGAGGAGTCCGGCGCACGGAACTCGAGGCGCTTGGCCTTCGGGTTGTTGCCGGTGATCGGGATACGCACCGCAGCGGAGCGGTTGCGCTGGCTGTAGACCAGGTTGATGGGGGCCTCGTAGCCCGGCACCAGACGGTGGTACGAGTTGATCGTCGGGTTGGTGAACGCCAGCAGCGACGGCGCGTGATGCAGGATGCCGCCGATGTAGTGGCGAGCGAGATCCGACAGTCCGGCGTATCCGGCCTCGTCGTGGAAGAGAGGCTTGCCGTCCTTCCACAGGGACTGGTGCACGTGCATGCCCGAGCCGTTGTCGCCGAACAGCGGCTTCGGCATGAACGTCGCGGACTTGCCGTTCTGCCATGCGGTGTTCTTGACGATGTACTTGAACAGCTGCAGGTCGTCCGCTGCGCGAAGCAGCGTGTTGAACTTGTAGTTGATCTCCTGCTGGCCGCCGGTGCCGACCTCGTGGTGCGCACGCTCGAGCTCGAAGCCCGCGTTCTGCAGGTTGGTCGAAATCTGGTCGCGCAGGTCGACGTAGTGGTCGTACGGAGCGACGGGGAAGTAGCCACCCTTGAAACGCACCTTGTAGCCGAGGTTCGGGCTGCCGTCGGCCTCGGTCTCGGCTCCGGTGTTCCACCAACCCGAGGACGAATCGACCTCGTAGAACGCGCCGTTCGCCTGCGAATCGAAGCGCACGGAATCGAAGATGTAGAACTCGGCCTCGGCACCGAAGTAAGCGGTGTCGGCGATGCCGGTGCTCGCCAAGTACTCCTCGGCCTTGCGTGCGACGTTGCGCGGGTCGCGGCTGTAGGCCTCACGCGTGAACGGGTCGTGAACGAAGAAGTCGATGTTCAGCGTCTTCGCATTGCGGAAGGGATCGACCTGAGCGGTGGCGTAGTCCGGAAGCAGAATCATGTCGGACTCGTGAATGGACTGGAAGCCGCGGACGGACGAGCCGTCGAACGCGAGGCCGTCTTCCAGTGTGTCTGCCGTGAACGCCTTGGCGGCGATCGAGAAGTGCTGCTGTGCACCCGGCAAATCCGTGAACCGGATGTCGACGTATTCGATTCCTTCATCTGCGATGAACTTGATGACCTCTTGGGCCGTGGAAAACGCCACGCTTTTGCTCCTTTGTTGAGTCCGTCGACCTGACGGTATGGACTTGGTGTTGCCCGCCCGTCAAGCTCGTGTTTCGCCCGTGTTACACGTCCTGGCTCACGACTGGCACGGACAACAGTACGTCCAGGTGTTTTCCCGTGTGCCCGACCGCGCCTATCCTTGAAATCATGGCACGAATGACAGGGTCCTGGTTGTCCGGACCGGCCTCGGCGAACCCACGTGAACCCCAGAACTTTCGCGGGGAGGAGTTGGGTCTGCCGCAGCAGGGCGTCGGATCGCTGGCAGGTACCGGACGTAGAGTCCTCGCGTTGCTGCTGGATTGGACGATGGCCACCGGCGTGGCGTCGCTGATTCTCGGCGGATACACCACCAGTGGCCTGATCTCGACGATCGTGCTGGCCGTGTGGTTCGGAGTGGGACTGGTGAGCGTCTCACTGTTCTCGTTCACCCCGGGGCAGTTCGTCGTCGGTGTTCAGGTGGCACGCATCGACGCCCATGCGCGGGTCGGGTTCGTCCGCGCCCTGGTTCGCCAATTGATTCTACTGTTCGTCGTACCGGCCGTCGTGACCGACATGGACGGCCGAGGAATGCACGACCGCGCAACGGGAACAGCCCTGCTGCGGACCCGCTGAGGGGTCGTCGCACCAGGGCTGTTTCGAGTGGTCGTGAGTACTAGCGGCGCTTCATGGTCCGCTGAACGCCCTTCATCTTGGCTCCGCCGGGAATGGGTCCCTTCGGCATCGCCGGGCCTCCCTTGGTGCCGAGAGCGGAAAGCCGCGACTCGATGGTGTCCATGCGCTTGCCGTCGATGTTCTTCGGCAACTTCGACAGGTACTTCTGCAGACCCGAGAGCGGAATCTGGTTCTCCTCGTTGCCGACGATGATGTCGTAGATCGGAGTATCGCCCACCAAGCGCGCGGTCTTCTTCTTCTCCTGAGCCAACAACGACTTCACGCGGTGCGGTGCACCCTCGGCCACGAGGATGACACCGGGCTTGCCGATGACACGATGCACGGCGTCGAGATGGGTGGTTCCGGCGATCGCGTTGGTCACCCGCCACGACCCCTGCAGATTGCCCAGGGCCCACGCGGCCGCTCCGGCCTGCCCGTCGGCCTTCTTGTACACCGACTTCTGCACGCGGCGACCGAAGATGATGAACGCAACCAGGACTCCGAGGAGCAGTCCGATGGGGAGCAGGAACCACTGGAAACCGAAGGCCAGGCCGATCAGGAACCCGAGGAGCCCCAGCCCGACCACCGACCCGATCATCAGCGGCAGGAGAATCTTGTCGTCCTTGCGCTGCATCTGAAACGCCTGCCAGAGCTGCTTGCGCCGTTCCCTCGATGCCTGCTTGCGCGCCGCCTTGGCAGCCGCTTTTGCTTCCTTGCTGGGCTTTGCTGCTTTGCCAGCCTTACTGCCGTTCGCCATACCTCACAGGATACGTCCTGTGCCGACGCTCACTCGCACCGCTCCGGATTGGGAACGACGATCAGCGGGCGGCCAGACGAGCCATCAACGAGCTGGCCTCCTGAGAGGCCTCGCCACCATCGGTCAGGTGACTCATGCTCTCGGGCAATTCACGGCCGTGATGCGCCATGGCCTGTGCGTAGAGGCGTCCGGCGCGGTACGAGGAGCGGACCAACGGACCGGCCAGCACACCGGCGAACCCGATCTCGGTGGCGTAATCGGAGTGCTCGACGAACTCTTCCGGCTTGACCCAACGCTCGACCGGGTGGTGGCGCAGCGACGGGCGCAGGTACTGGGTGATGGTCAGGATGTCGCAACCGGCCTCGTGCAGATCACGAATGGCTTCCTGCGCCTCTTCCGGGGTCTCACCCATGCCGAGGATCAGATTCGACTTGGTGACCAGACCGTCGTCGCGGGCCGCGGTGATGACGTCCATCGACCGCTGATACCGGAAGGCGGGGCGGATGCGCTTGAAGATGCGCGGCACCGTCTCGACGTTGTGCGCCAACACCTCGGGGCGGGAAGAGAACACCTCGGCCAGCTGATCCGGCTTGGCGTTGAAATCCGGGATCAACAGCTCGACGCCGGTGTTGGGGTTCAGCTTCTTGATGTACCGCACCGTCTCGGCGTACAGCCACGCGCCGCCGTCCTCGAGATCGTCCCGAGCAACGCCGGTGATCGTGGAGTAGCGCAGACCCATGGCCTGCACGCTCTCCGCCACCCGGCGCGGCTCGTCTCGATCGAGGTCCTCCGGCTTGCCGGTGTCGATCTGACAGAAATCGCAACGGCGGGTGCATTGCTCACCGCCGATGAGGAAGGTCGCTTCGCGATCCTCCCAGCATTCGTAGATATTGGGGCAGCCGGCTTCCTCGCACACCGTGTGCAGACCTTCACGCTTCACAAGACCCTTGAGCTCGGTGTATTCCGGGCCCATCTTCGCTTTGGTCTTGATCCAGTTGGGTTTGCGTTCGATGGGGGTCTCCGCGTTTCGGATCTCGAGGCGGAGCAGCTTGCGTCCTTCTGGGGCCACAGTCACAGAGTCGATGCTACGCGCCGAAGCGGACCGTGGTGAACTGCGGGTTGATCGACGCACTCGTGACGGCCGGATGTTCGATCTCGTGATCCTGCACGGGCATCGACCCGTCCAGCGCGGCCAGAACGGCCTCGGTGACAGCAGCGGTTACCTCGCCGACGGTGACGTCTCGGCCCAGCTCCAGCGACAGCGACGTCACACCCGCATCGGCGATGCCACACGGGACGATCGCATCGAAGCCGGTCATGGCGGCGTTGCAGTTCAGTGAGAATCCGTGCAGCGTCACCCCACGCTGAACGCGTACTCCGATGGCGGCGATCTTGCGTTCGGGAAGCCACGCGCCGTCGCGCATCTCGGCTGCCAACCACACTCCCGATCGGCCGTCGACGCGTCCGCAGGCGATGCCGTACCCGGACACGACCGAGATCAGAGCTTCTTCGATCCGGCGCACGTACTTGACGACGTCGATCGGCTGTTCGAGCTTCACGATGGGGTAACCCACCAGTTGGCCCGGACCGTGCCAGGTGATCTTGCCGCCACGATCGACCTCGACGACGGGAGTGCCGTCCCGCGGCATGTCTTCCTCGGCAGTGCGCCGCCCTGCCGTGTAGACCGACGGATGCTCGAGCAGCAGCAGCGTATCGGATCCGACGCCATCCGCCCGGGCACCGGCCAGCTCGCGCTGCAGTGCCCAGGCCTCGGTGTACTCGACGGTGCCCAACTCACGCACCACCATCGGTTCGGAGCTCGCGCGCGCCGACACTACGGCCGACGAAGAGTTCGCATCACTCATGAATCGGAACGGTACGCCGCGTCACGAGCCGACGGCCACCCGCAGTGCCTCTCCCACGGTGTTGTGCTCGAAGGTGTAGCCCGCGTCCTCGAGAGCCTTCGGAATTGCCCGTGGACCGGTGAGAATGGCCTCCTCGGCGAATTCTCCGATCACTGCCTTCAGTGCGAAGCCGGGGACGACCCAGGGGGCCGGACGGTGCACCGCGCGCGACATCGCACTGTTGAACTGCGCGTTGGTCACCGGAGTGGGACCGACCATGTTGACCGGCCCACGCAGGGAATCGTTCTCGATGCCGTGAACGATGGCGCCGATCTCGTCCTCGAGAGAAATCCACGGGAAGTACTGGCGGCCACTGCCGAGCCGCCCGCCGAGGGCGAACAGATACAGCGGACGAAGCTTGCCCAACATGCCGCCGCGCTGCGACAGCACGACACCGCTGCGCAGCATGATCGTGCGAACACCCGCTTCCGACGCCGCAGACGTGGCGTTCTCCCAATCACGACAGACCTCGGCCAGGAACCCCTCACCGACGGGAGCCGTCTCGTCGACCACCCGATCGCCCGTGTCGCCGTAGAAGTTGACGCCGCTCGCGTTGATCAGAGTGGGCACACCCGCGTCGGCGGCAGCCCCGGCGAGTACTTCGGTGGGAGCGATGCGGCTGTCCCGTACCAACTGCTTGTACGCACCGGACCACCTCTTGTCACCGATTCCGACACCACAGAGGTTGACGATCGCGTCGGCTCCGGCGAGCGCGGCCTCATCGACGCTTCCGCGCGATGGATCCCACTGTGACTCGTCGGGTCCGGCCGGTGATCTCCGAACCAGGCGGGTGACGTCGTGGCTACGGCCCCGCAGCGCTGCGACCAGGGCCGTGCCGATCAAACCTGATGAACCTGCAATGACTACGCGCATGTGAACGAAAGCCTCCTTGACGCAAACGGGGCATCATTCGCGAACGAATGATGCCCCGGATGCACGGTTCGTGCCCCTCTTTTCGAGACTCCGATGCGAATGTTTCGCGCTCTCACCAGAATACGTGAGAGTAGCGATTCGCCGGTTGCCTACAGGCCGAGATCGGCCTCGAACGACGCCACTTCGAGACGCTGCTTGATCGTCGTGAGGAAGCGTCCCGCATCGGCTCCGTCCACCAGGCGGTGGTCGTAGGTGAGCGGCAGGTAGCACATCGAGCGAACACCGATCGACTCGTTGCCCGAGTCGTCCTTGACGACGACCGGACGCTTGACGATTGCGCCGGTGCCCAGCATGGCGGCCTGCGGCGGAACCAGGATCGGGGTGTCGAACAATGCACCCTGGCTGCCGATGTTGGTGATCGTGAACGTGCCACCGGACAGCTCGTCGGGCTTGAGCCCGCCCGAGCGTGCACGGGTGGCGATGTCGTTGATCGCCCGAGCCAGCCCCGCGAGCGACAGGTCGCCCGCATTGTGGATGACGGGGGAGAGCAGACCCTGCTCGGTGTCCACGGCGATACCGAGGTGGACATCGGCGTGGTACGTGATCTCCTTGGCTTCCTCGTTGATGCTCGCGTTGACGTTGGGGTGCGCCTTCAGAGCTTCGACGACGGCCTTCGCGAAGAACGGCAGGTACGTCAGATTGACGCCCTCGTTCTCGGCGAACTTCGCCTTCGCCTTCGTCCGCAGACCGGCGATCTTGGTGACATCCACCTCGAAGGTCTGGGTGAGCTGCGCAGAGGTCTGCAGCGACTCACGCGTCTTCTTCGCGGTGATCTGACGGATCCGGTTGATCTTCTGCGTGGTGCCACGAAGATGCGCGAGCTCGGGACGAACACCGGCGGTGGCCGGCGCAGCAGGCTTGGCGGCCGCGGCGGGCGCAGCCTCGGCGGCCGGAGCAGCCGGAGCCTTCTTGGCCTCGGCAGCAGCGAGCACATCCTGCTTGCGGATGCGTCCACCGACACCGGTGCCCTTGACCGTCGAGAGGTCGACATCGTTGTCCGACGCCAGCTTCCGAACCAACGGCGTGACGTACGGGCTGGAATCACCCGACGGTGCCGACTCCTTGGCGGGAGCAGCCTTGGGGGCCTCCTGCTTGGGCTCGGCCTTGGGTTCGGGCTTCGGTTCGGCCTTCGGGGCTTCTTTCTTGGGAGCCTCCGTCTTGGGCTCTTCCTTCTTCGGCTCTTCGGCCTTGGGGGCCTCGGGCTCCGGGGTGGCCTCGGGCTCGGGGGCCTTCTCGGCCGGCGATCCCGATCCGATGACGGCGAGCTGGCCACCGACGGCGACCGTGTCGTCTTCCTCGGCGGAGATCTCGAGCAGAGTTCCGGCGACCGGAGACGGGATCTCGGTGTCGACCTTGTCGGTGGAGACCTCGAGCAATGGTTCGTCGACAGCAACCTCGTCGCCGACGGCCTTGAGCCAACGGGTCACGGTGCCCTCGGTGACGGACTCGCCCAACTCGGGCATCGTCACCGGGGTGCCTGATCCGGACGAGTCGGACGATGCACTCGCTGCGGGTGCCTCCTCCTCGGCCTGTGGCTCGGGCTCGGCTGCGGGAGTGGGCTCCTCGGCAGCTTCCTCGGGTGCCGACTCCTCGGCGGGGGCAGCTTCCTCGGCCGGCGCGTCGGACGAGGGAGCCTCGCCTGCGTCACCGATCTGGGCGAGCTCGCCACCGATCTCGACGGTGTCGTCTTCCTGAGCGACGATCTTGGTCAGAACACCGGCTGCAGGCGACGGGATCTCGGTATCGACCTTGTCCGTGGAGACTTCGAGCAATGGCTCGTCGACTTCGACGGTGTCGCCTTCTTGTTTGAGCCACCTCGTGACAGTTCCCTCGGTGACGCTCTCACCAAGAGCTGGCATCTGGACGGAGAAGGCCATGTCTGTTGACTCCTCGACAGTTGTGTGCGGGTGATGTGGTTCGACGACTCGTGGTCGCAGACCATTGTGCTGGCGGAACAGGGTTCATGGACGAGAGTTGCGTGATTCGGTTCGACGGAGGCACCGGTGCACAAGACACCGATCGAGCGTGTTCGGCTCGACACAGCGCCCACGTAGACACTCCCTCTCGGCAATTCACTTACTCACTTCACGAGCCTTGGTTCACTATCAAGAGAGCTGAACCCTCTAATGTCATCCTTCCATTGTTATCGCCTCGCCGTTCCCCTAGGGCGTTCAACACGCCTGGCAAACTGGCGGGTAACAACATTCCGGCACCCGAACCGGTGATCCATCGGCCGTACGAAAAGGATGTTCTCGTGGGATTGTTCGATCGACTCAAACGAAGCGGCGGGTCCGCGAAACGTGGCCCCGAGGGGTCGGTTGCCCAGTACCTGGCCGATTGGACGGCCGCTCGAATCGGTGTCGAGGCCTACGTCGAGCCGAAGACGACGGTGACCCCGCTGACGGTGGTGCTCGTCGCGAACGACGGCGAGTGGACCCGTCGGCCGCTGGATGAAAAATATGCACGAAAGATCGGACGCGACCTGAAGATGCCGGTCTACGACGTGCGCAAGACCGGCTATCCCCAACGCATGCGCGATCACGACGCTCGCCAGAAGATCATCAAGAAGCGCGAACAGCAGCAGCGCGATCTCTGACCGAAATCCGTGCGTGCAGATTCGGATCCGCACGCACGGACTGTGCCATCAGCCGTTCTCGACGATGTCCTCGAGGACCGCGAACATCGTCCGTACGGGAACGCCGGTGCCGCCCTTGCCGGTGTAACCGAAGGGCCCGCCGGTGTTGTACGCCGGTCCTGCGACATCGATGTGAGCCCATTCGACGCCCTCGGGGACGAATTCCTTCAAGAACAGCGCAGCGGCCAGCATTCCACCGGCCCGGCCGTTGGTGACGTTCGCCAGATCGGCCACCTTGGAATCGAGTTCACGTCGGATCTCCTTCGGCAACGGCATCGGCCACGCGTTCTCGCCGATGGCCTGAGAGATCTCGGCGACGCGGTCGCGGAAGTCGTCGGTGCCCATGACCCCTGGCGTTCGATTGCCGAGCGCGACCACCTGGGCCCCGGTCAGTGTCGCGGTGTCGATGAGGTAATCCGGATCGTCCTCGCAGGCACGCACGATCGCGTCGGCCAACACCAAGCGGCCTTCGGCGTCGGTGTTGATGACCTCCACGGTGATGCCGCCGTACTGGGTCAGGACATCGCCCGGACGCTGCGCTGTGCCCGACGGCATGTTTTCGGCCATCGGCACCGTCGCGACGACGTCGAGCGGTAGATCGACCTTCGCGGCCAGGATCACCGTCGCGATGACCGCAGCCGCACCGCCCATGTCCGAGGTCATGTTCTCCATGCCCGCAGCGGGTTTGATGGAGATGCCGCCGGTGTCGAACGTGATGCCCTTGCCCACCAGGGCGACCTTCTTCGCGCCCCGCTTGCCGCCCGAGTGCGTCAGGCGAACCAGTCGCGGCAGGCGTGAAGAACCCTTGCCGACGCCGTGAATGCCGCCGTAGCCGTCCTTCTCCAGTGTCTTGTCGTCGAGGATCTCGACCTTCAGACCTGCAGCCGTACCCAGCGCCTTCGCCTGCGCCGCGAACTCCTCCGGGTAGAGGTGACTCGGCGGGGTGTTGACGAAATCACGTGCTACAGCGACGGATTCGGCAATGGCGATCGAGCGTGCCAGCTCGTTCTTCGCTTCCTTCGAGCGCGTGTCGGGCACGAGCAACTCGACGCGGGCGAGGGGAAGACCGTCCGCCTTCGGTGCCGAGAGCGAGGACTTGAACTCGGTGAACTGATACGCGCCGAGAAAGAAACCTTCCGCGGCCGCACCGAGATCGAGTGCCGACAACGTGGTCGCCACCGTATCGACGCCTTTCAGTGCACGGGCCGCGGTTCCGGCGGACTGCCGGATGCGCTCGCTGTCGATGTCGGCCGCGCTACCGAGGCCGACCGCCAGGACGCTGTCCACGGACAGGCCGGCCGGTGCCGGAATGCGCACCAGTTCATCGGCCTTGCCGGTGGCACCGACGGACTCGAAGGAATCGAGCAGCGCAGCAGCGACGGCGTCGTCGGAGATGTCGTCGGTGATGGCGAGCTCGAGGCCGTCGTCGCTGGTACTCAGCGCGACGACGAGAACGTCGACTTTCTTACCGAGCTTGCCCGCGAGGACCAGGTCGGGTCCGAGAGTGCGGGAAGGCGTCGAGGGTGAAGGCACGTGGCTGCTCCTGTAGGGGTTGACGTGTACGTACCTCGATCCTAATGACGACTCGTCGAGGGACGCAGTCGGTCTGCCGGGCCCGCGACGGCCGCGATGTGAGCTAGCGTGACCGCCATGACCGACACCGAGCTGATCGAGGGACCACTTCACGCCGTGCACACCGAATTGGGTGCGACATTCGCACCTTTCGGCGGCTGGACCATGCCGGTGTCGTACGCCGGGGTCGTCGTCGAACACACGGCAGTGCGAGAGGCCGTGGGTCTGTTCGATGTGGGCCATCTCGGCAAGGCATCGGTGACCGGACCCGGAGCCGCTGCGTTCGTGAACTCCGTTCTCACCAACGATCTGAACCGAATAGAACCGGGCAAGGCGCAGTACACGCTGTGCTGCACCGAATCCGGCGGCGTCGTCGACGACCTGATCGCGTACTACGTCTCGGACGAGGATGTCTTCCTGGTGCCGAACGCGGCGAACACGGCGGCCGTCGTCGCGGCGATGGCCGAGCAGGCACCCGACGGGATTTCGGTGGTGAACCAGCACCGTGAGTTCGGAGTCCTGGCCGTGCAGGGGCCGAAATCGACCGAGGTTCTTCAGGAACTGGGCCTGCCGACCGACATGGACTACATGGCGTTCGAGGACGCCACCTGGAATTCGGTTGCGGTGCGAGTCTGCCGAACCGGATACACCGGCGAGCACGGCTACGAACTGGTTCCACCCGCGGGCGACGTCGAACCCCTCTTCCGGGCGCTGATGGCAGCAGTGCGGTCTCGTGGGGGACAGGTGTGCGGGCTCGGAGCACGCGACACACTGCGCACCGAGATGGGGTACCCGTTGCACGGACACGAACTGGCACTGGACATCTCGCCCCTCGAGGCGCGCTGCGGCTGGGCGATCGGGTGGAAGAAGGACGCATTCTGGGGCAAGGAAGCCTTGTCCACGGAGAAGGAGAGCGGACCGGCACGTGTGCTGCGTGGACTGAGGGCTCTCGATCGCGGTGTCCTGCGCCCGGGCCTAGCCGTCAAAGCATCGGGACAGCAGATCGGAACGACGACGTCCGGCACGTTCTCGCCGTCGCTGAAGATCGGAATCGCCCTCGCCCTGCTCGACGCGGAGGCCGCTCCTGCGGTGGGCACCGAGGTCGAGGTCGACGTTCGTGGGCGAGCGTTGCGCTGCGAAGTGGTCGCGCCGCCCTTCGTCGCAGCGAAGACCAGGTGACCGCGCGAGAGCTCGGTGGCCGTGACGATAGGATCTCGGGCATGACAGGTGTCTCCGAATTCACGTACGTGCAGCATCCCTCGCCCGCTACGCCCGCCGTGCGCGACGCGGTGCTCGCTGCACCCGGTTTCGGAAAACATTTCACCGATCACATGGTGTACATCGACTACACCCGTGACGGCGGATGGCACGATGCCACGATCGCGCCGTACGGTCCGATCGAGCTCGACCCCGCCGCGATGGTCCTGCACTACGGCCAGGCAATCTTCGAGGGACTCAAGATCTACCGTCAGCCGAACGGCGACCTCTCGACCTTCCGGGTGCACTCCAACGCCGAGCGCTTCCGCTCCTCGGCTCGCCGTCTGGCGATGCCGGAGTTGCCCGACGAGCTGTTCATCGGATCGATGGAGAAGCTGCTCGAACTCGACCACGACTGGGTCCCCGCGGCAGGCGGCGAGGACGCGCTCTACGTCCGGCCGTACATGTTCTCCACCGAAGCCGGACTCGGTGTCCGCCCGGCCGATTCGTACCGCTACATGTTGATCGCCTCTCCCGCAGGTGCGTACTTCCCCAGAGGCGTCAAGCCGGTGAGCGTCTGGCTGTCGACCGAATACGTCCGGGCGGCACCGGGCGGCACCGGAGACGCGAAGTTCGCGGGCAACTACGCCGCATCTCTGCTGGCGCAGGCACAGGCCAGCGACGAAGGATGCGATCAGGTGGTCTGGCTCGATGCCATCGAGCGCCGGTACGTCGAGGAGATGGGCGGGATGAACCTGTTCTTCGTCTTCGGCTCGGGCTCCGACGCACGACTGGTGACGCCGTCGCTGTCCGGGTCACTGCTCCCCGGCATCACTCGCGACTCGCTGCTGGCCCTGGCGACCGACGCAGGCATCCCCGTCGAAGAGCGTCGGATCTCCACCGAGGAGTGGCGCAAGGGGGCCGACTCCGGCGAGATCACCGAGGTGTTCGCTTGCGGTACAGCAGCCGTCATCACACCGGTGGGTAGCGTCAAGTCCACCGAGGGGGCGTTCGAGATCGCAGGCGGCGAGCCCGGCGAGATCACGCTCGCACTGCGCGACACGCTCACCGGTATTCAGCGCGGAACGTTCGCCGATACGCACGGCTGGATGACCACGCTCCGCTAGCTTCCCAGAAGCAGGCCGACCGCGGCCAGCGCGGTGGTGGTCTCGATTCCGGCTCCGAGCACGTCGCCGGAGAGCCCGCCGAAGCGTCGGACGCAGTGGCGAGTGAGGATTACCGCGACGGCGAGTACGAAAACGACCACCAGCGCTCCCTGCCACGGTCGGTCGGGACGGATGTACGTGGACATGGCCGTTGCCACGCCTGTCCACAACGCCACGGCTGCGATCGACTGAGTGCCTGCCACCAGCGCGCCGAAGCCGCTCGGTGCCGCCGCCTCGATCCCTCGGCGACACGCGACGACCACCGACACCCGTCCGATCACCGAGACACACACGATGGCCCACCACATGTGCAACTGCGCGAGCTGGCCCAGGCTTGCGGCCTGTATCCCCAGCACCAGAGCAAGTGATGCCACGCCGAACGGGCCTGCACTGCCGGACTTCATGACTTCTCGCGCGCGCTCGGGAGGTCCGTAGCAGCCCAGTCCGTCCGCGGTGTCGGCCAAGCCGTCCAGATGCATACCCCGAGTGAGCAATGCCGAGGCCGCGACGGCGAGCAGTCCGCCGAGGAGAGGCGTCAAGCCCGCAGTGATCGACACCCACAGAACGATCGCGCTGATGCTGCCGAGGGCGATACCGACGACTGGAGCGAGCGCTATCGCGCGCCCGGCGGAGTCCCTGTCGACCTCGTCGGGGCCGCGCACGGGAAGCACCGTCAGCCAGGAGAACGCGAGCACCAGTGAATCGGCTGGGCTGCGCACAGTCAGTGGTCTTCGGCGGTGCTGTGGTCTTCGGCAGTGCTGCGGGCTTCGCTGTCGCCGGTACTGACACCGGAGTCGGCGAAGGTTGCCATCGAATTGAGGGTGCCGACACCCGCACGAACCAGAGGCAACGCCGCCAGCGCTCCCGAACCTTCGCCCAGTCGCATCCCGAGCTCCACGATCGGTTCGAGACGCAAGTGCCGCAACGCAAGTGAATGGGCAGGCTCGGCCGAGCGATGCCCGGCAACCCACCAGTTGCGTGCTCCGGCCGCCGCGTCCTCGGCCACCAATGCGGCCGCGGTCACCACCAGGCCGTCCAGAATCACCGGGGTTCGCCGATGCGCTGCCTGTGCCAGAAAGCCGGCGAGGGCCGCGATGTCGGCACCGCCCGCGACTCGCAGCAGATCGGTGGGGTTCTTCGCGACCGGCCGGGCTCGACGCATCGCGTCCCGGATCGCTGCAGTCTTTCTGATCCACCCCGCGTCGTCGATTCCGGTGCCGCGGCCGACGGCGGCAACCGGCTCGGTGTCGGTCAGGGTGGCGATCAATACCGTTGCCGGAGTGGTGTTTCCGATACCCATATCGCCTGCGATGAGAAGATCCGCGCCGCCGTCGACCTCTTCGTCGGCGATGGCGGCTCCGGCAGCGATCGCGGCCTGAACCTCGTCCTCGGTGAGTGCATCCTCGCGGTCGATCGATCCACTGGACCGTCGAATCTTGAACGCGGACACCGAAGAATCCGTATCGGCGTCGACCGCGATGTCGACAACCCGAACCGCGGCACCGGCTATGGCCGCGAGTACGTTGACCGCTGCGCCGCCGGCGCGGATGTTCGCGACCATCTGAGCCGTCACCTCGGGAGGGTAGGCAGAGACCCCGTGTGCGGCCACGCCGTGATCGCCGGCGAAGACGACGACACGCACTCGTTCGAGAGACCGCGGCGGGCAGGCGTCCTGGCAGGCGGCGATCCACTCACCGAGCGCCTCGAGGCGACCGAGGCTTCCGGCAGGCTTGGTCAATTCCTGTTGCCGGTCGGCGGCGGCCGATCGAGCCGAGTCCGACGGAGCTGTCACCGGACGAAACGGCGACGACGCCGAAGCCTCTTCCGAAAGAATTGTCACACTGTGCCTTTCGCGGTGATGAAGTCCGCCGGAGGGTCCTTGAGGGTCAGCGCGAGTCCTGCGACGACCAGCAGAACCCTGTCACATACTGCCGCGAGCCGAGAATTGAGCAATCCCAGCTCGTCTCGGAAGAGGCGACCGGAACGGGATTCGGGCACCACGGACAAGCCGACTTCGGGGCTGACGAGCAGAAGGCGGGACGGGCAGTCCGCGACTGCCCGAACCAGATCGTCGACAGCCGGTGCGATCGTGCCGCGGGGGAGCTCCCAGGCCTGTGCATCGTCGAGCATTCCCGTCAGCCACGTTCCCAGATCGTCGACGACGGTGGTGCCGTCCCAGGGCTGCGAGACGACACCGGACAGTGACGTGACGGTTTCGACGGTGGACCAGTGTCTCGGTCTCGACGCACGGTGACGCTCGATACGAAGCTGCCAGTCCTCGTCGGTGGCGTCCCGCCGACCGGTCGCGAGGTAGCGAACCGGCTCGAGAACGGCAAGCGATTCCGCGTGCCCGGACTTGCCGGATCTGGCTCCACCGAGCACGAGGGTTCGTCTCGGTTCGCCCACCGACGTCAGACGGCCTCGCCGGCGCTGACTCGCGGCTTGGGTGCGCGCATCTTGCGGATCTGGGACGCACGGACGAAGGCGTACCACCCGATCCTGAAACCGCCGTCGGTGGTCTCGGGGAACCGCACCCGGATCTTGTTGTTGATCATCTTGCCGAGGTAGATGCCCTCGCCGACCATGAAGAGCATCATCACGAACATGCCGAGGGTGACGTACTGCTGTACCTGAGGCTGCAGGAACAGCGCAAAGATCAGGATCAACGCCAGCGGCATGAACAGGCCGACGAGGTTGCGTCGTGCATCGACGATGTCGCGTACGTATGCACGCACCGGACCCTTGTCGCGGGGGAGCAGATACTTGTCTTCGCCCGCCAGCATCCGTGCGCGTCGTTCGGCTGCGGCGGCGCGTCGCTCGTTGGAGGCGGCCTTGCGGTCTTCCTTGCTGCCCTTGTTCGCCTTGCGGCGCTCGCGTGCCTCTTTGCTCGTCAGAGGAGCAGGAGCAACCGGTCCGCGACGCCGAGCTTCGGCATCACGGCGCTTGGGGGTCGGTCGGCCCTTGCCGAGAGACACCGAAGGGGTTGCGTCGCTCCCGGCCGTCGTCGACTCGGATTCGTTCGAGTCGTTTCCGTCCGAATTGTCAGAGTTTCCACGGCGTAGCAGCTTCACGCACTCAGAGTATGGGATGGCCCGTTGCCGACGAACACCGGCCAGGTCAGCGGCGAAACAGCGGATGCCGTTCCGGCGCTGCAGCCCTAGACTTCCGACGATGCGAGTGATGATTGCGCCGGATTCGTTCGGAGACACCTTGACTGCCGCGGCCGCGGCCGACGCCATCGCCAGGGGATGGGCCTCGGTTCGTGAGACCGACGAACTCGAACTCGCGCCCCAATCCGACGGCGGCCCAGGGTTCGTCGAGGTCCTGGCCTCGCGCATCGGCACCGTGCAGACCGCAGACGTGGACGGGCCCCTCGGCAACCCGGTCCGAGCCCACTGGCTGCTCGACGGTACGGCGGCGTACATCGAATCGGCTCAGGCCTGCGGACTGCATCTTCTCGACGGCCCGCCCACTCCACTGTCAGCACTGAAGGCGAGCAGCTACGGCGTCGGTCAGCTGCTCGACGCCGCTCTCGACGCCGGGGCGCGAACGGTGTTCGTCGGGCTCGGCGGAAGCAGCTGCAGCGACGGCGGGCGCGCGATGATTCGTGCGCTGGGCGGACTCGGATCGGCGGTCGCGCGATTGTCGGGCATCGACCTCGTCGCCGCGTCGGACGTGGAGAACCCGCTGCTGGGCGACGCCGGTGCGGCCCGCGTGTTCGGTCCACAGAAAGGTGCCGACGCAGACACCGTCGCTCGGCTGGAGGAGTCGAACACCGATTGGGCTGCAGTGCTCTCTGCCGCCGGCTACGACGTGGCAGACCGACCGGGAGCCGGAGCCGCAGGAGGTCTGGGGGCGGCACTGTTCGCACTCGGCGGCAGGCAGCTACCCGGTGCCGTCGTGGTGGCCGAACGAACCGGCCAGCAGGAACTGCTCGACTCCGTCGACCTGGTGCTGACCGGTGAGGGCAAATTCGACTCGCAATCGCTGCGCGGCAAGCTGGTGACCAGAATCGCTGCCGCGGGCGGCGCGACGGGCATCGACACGATCGTGCTCGCGGGGCAGGTCACGTTGTCGAAGGACGAACTGGAGTCGGCGGGCATCTCGGCTGCGCACTCGATCAGTGAGTTCGCGGGTTCGGTCGAGCTGGCGATGTCGGATGCGGCGAATCAGCTCGAACAGTTGGCCGCGCGCGTCGCGGCCGACGTGGTCGACACCGGTGTGCAAGGGAGGCGGCGAGCGTGAGGAATAGAGCTACCGGGAGTACGGTTGAGTCATTCACGGGTTGTACGACTGATAGGGAGAACCCATGACCGTTTCGAATGAGACCGCAACGACCGAAACCACGGCACACAAGGTCACCATGACGGAGACCGCGTCGACCAAGGCCAAGGCGCTGCTGGATCAAGAAGGCCGTGACGACCTCGCGCTGCGCATCGCCGTGCAGCCGGGTGGTTGCGCAGGACTGCGCTACCAGCTCTTCTTCGACGACCGAAGCCTCGACGGCGACCTCGCGGTCGACTTCAACGGCGTCACCCTCGCAGTGGACCGGATGAGCGCTCCCTACGTGGAGGGTGCATCCATCGACTTCGTGGACACGATCGAGAAGCAGGGTTTCACGATCGACAACCCGAACGCCACGGGATCGTGCGCGTGCGGCGACTCGTTCAACTGAGCTGACTCGTACTCGACTGTGACCGGTACACGCATGCGTGTACCGGTCACAGTCGTGTCTGCCCGTCGACTCCACAGCATCTACGAACCGAAAGGCCTTCCTTCGTGACACTCGCGGTATCCGGCTCGATAGCGACCGACCATCTGATGCGATTCTCCGGACGGTTCGCCGAGCAGATCGTCGCCGATCAGCTCTCGAACATCTCGTTGAGCTTTCTGGTGGACGATCTGGTCATTCGCAAGGGAGGCGTCGGCGGAAACATCGCGTACGCACTCGGAGTTCTCGGCGGCGCGCCGCTGCTCGTCGGGGCCGTGGGACCGGACTTCGCCGAGTACCGGACCTGGCTCGAAGAGCACGGTGTCGACTGCAGTGGTGTGAGCGTGTCCGCTACCGCACACACTGCTCGCTTCGTCTGCACCACGGACGAGGACATGGCGCAGATCGCGTCGTTCTACCCCGGAGCGATGAGCGAGGCCCGGGACATCTCCATCGAGGCACTCGCAGCGCAGCACGCGATGGACCTGGTTCTGATCGGTGCCAACGACCCCGACGCGATGACGGCGCACACGGCGCAGTGCCGCGCTGCAGGCATCCCGTTCGCGGCCGACCCGTCGCAGCAGCTCGCTCGGCTCGACGCCGCGCAGGCAACCGACTTGATCGACGGTGCCGCGTACCTGTTCACCAACGAGTACGAATGGGCGCTCCTCAAGCAGAAGACCGGCATGTCCGACGCTGACATCGCCGACAAGGTGGATCTGCGCGTCACCACCCTGGGCAAGCGTGGCGTGGACATCGTCGAAAAGGGTGGTGTGCACACCCATGTCGGTGTCGTGCCAGAGACGAGCAAGGTGGATCCGACCGGTGTCGGCGACGGCTTCCGAGCAGGTTTCCTCACCGCCCACATGGCCGGAGCCAGCATCGAACGTGCAGCGCAACTGGGTTCGCTCGTGGCCGTGCTGGTGCTCGAGACCACCGGCACTCAGGAGTGGGATCTCAACCGCGACGACGCGATCAAGCGTCTGACCTCTGCCTATGGTGAAGAAGCGGGCGAGGAAATCGGGGCATTGCTCCCCGCCTGATCGAGGTTGTTCGTTCGCCCACCGGATCAATGTGGCTTTGTTGCACTCCGAGCGACCGAAAGTCGCATTGATCCGGCGGGGACGGTCGGCCAGGTCAGATGTTGACCGGATACTCCGGTTCGGCGATCTGCGGCACGATGCGCTTCTCGACGAAGATGCCGTGCCACACCATGAAGATCAGCAGCGTCCACAGTCGACGGCTGTGATCGGACTTGCCGGCGCGGTGATCGTCGAGCATCGCCACGACGGCGGCCTTGTTGAGCAGGTGATCGGTCTGCGAGTCGGCGATCTGCTGGTGGGCCCAATCGAAGAGTTCCGGTCCGCGCAGCCAATGGCGCAGTGGCACAGGGAATCCCAGCTTGGCGCGATGCAGTACATGACCGGGAACGATTCCCTCCAGCGCCTGACGCAGAGCGTACTTGGTGGTGCTCTTGGTGATCTTCTGGTCGAGCGGGAGCTTCTCGGCGACCTTGTAGACCTCGGAGTCGAGGAACGGAACGCGCAACTCGAGTGAGTTGGCCATGGTGATCTTGTCGGCCTTCACCAGAATGTCGCCGCGCAACCAAGTGAACAGATCCAGATGCTGCATGCGAGCCACCGGATCCCATCCCTGCGACTGCGCGTATATCGGCGCGGTGACGTCCTGATGGGTCCACTCGGATCGGAACTCGCGCAGCACCGACCGCAACTGCGCGTCGTTGAAACTGCGTGCGTTGCCGTAGTACCGCTCTTCGAGAGTCATGGATCCGCGGTTGAGCAGGCTCTTGCCGCGAGTGCCCTCGGGGATTCGCTCGCTCAACGAGCCGGCCGCACGTCGAAGGAATGCGGGAAGCGACTCGAACGGCTTCAACGACAGCGGTTCGCGGTAGATGGTGTAACCGCCGAACAACTCGTCCGCACCTTCGCCGGAGAGCACGACCTTCACGTGCTTGCGGGCTTCCTTGGCGACGAAGTACAGCGGCACCAACGCGGGGTCGGCCACTGGATCGTCCAGATACCAGACGATCTCGGGGATGGACGCCGCGAACTCCTCGGGTCCGACGACCTTCACGATGTGCCGAGCACCGATTGCCGCGGCCGACTCCGCTGCCACGTCCACCTCGGAGTAGCCCTCGCGCTCGAATCCGGTGGTGAACGTGATCAGGTCGGGGTTGTGACGGATCGCCAGAGCTGCGATGGCCGTCGAATCGATTCCGCCCGAGAGAAAGGAGCCGACCGTGACGTCGGCGCGCATATGTTTGGCAACCGAGTCTTCGAGTGCCTCGGCGATTTCCTGGTACCGCGCCTTCTCGCTGCCGGGTGCGAATGGCTGAACCGGGAACTTCGGGGTGAAGTAGCGAGTGACCTTCGGCGGCGTGCCCGGTGACAGCGTGGCGTAGCAACCGGATTCGAGCCGCCGAACGCCTGCGTGCAGGGTTTCGGGCTCGGGGACGTACTGCAGCACCGTGTAGTGCTCGATGGCACGCGGATCGAGATCGGTGCCGACGCCGAGCAGATCCATCAGCTCGAGCACGCTCTTCTTCTCGCTACCGAACGCGGTGCCTCCGGGACCGGTGGCCAGGAACAGCGGCTTGATGCCGAAGGGATCGCGTGCAACGAACATCTCGCGCGTCTCGGTGTCCCAGATGGCGAAGGCGAACATTCCTCGCAGACGCTGCACGGCGGCAGCGCCCCAGTAGTGGAACGCCGCAACGATCGACTCGCTGTCACCTTCGGTGGCGAATTCTGCCCCGTGATCGCGCGCGAGCTCGGCACGCAACTCGAGGTAGTTGTAGATCTCACCGTTGAATACCAGTGCGTACCGGTTCGGCGACTCGGGCGGACCCCACCGCATCGGCTGGTGCGAGTGTTCGATGTCGATGAACGAGAGTCGATTGAAGCCGTATACGACGTCGTCGTCGTGCCAGGTGCCACCGGGCTCGTCCGGGCCACGATGGCGCATGCAGTGAGTCGCCGAGCTCACCAGCTCGACGCCGGCGGCGGTCGTTCCGTGAGATGTCAGTACTCCGAGCAGTCCACACACAGCGTCTGCTACCTCTTCTCGCAGTTGGGGACAATGCCGGGGGCCGGATCTCCGCGTGTCGTCAGCGGGACGGTCGATCAGCAACCGAGTATGCCGCAGACACGCTCGAACCTAGGTAACGACCCAAGGGTGGCTCCGCGTCAGCATTGGTCTACGCTGCGTAGTACTCGGGCATCTCCATGTGGAAGCCCTTATTCTTCAGTGGTGGGCAATCAGGAAGGCGTGAACGTGGCGCATAGTCGGATCCTTCGGCGAGCGGGGCTGACAGCATTTCTCGGTGTAGCCGCGTTGATGCTGTCGGGCTGTTCCATCAGCAGCGACAACGTACTCAATTTCGGTTTCGCCTCGGGCGTCACCCCGCAGGGGCGACGCATCGGCGACCTGTGGACGTGGTCGGTCATTGCCGCCCTGGTCATTGGCATCATCGTGTGGGTTCTGATCTTCTGGGTGGTGCTGTTCCACCGTAAGAAGAAGAGCTCACCGGAGTTCCCTCGCCAGACGGCCTACAACGTTCCGCTCGAGTTGTTCTACACGGCGGTCCCGTTCGTGATCATCGCCGTCCTGTTCTACTTCACCGTCGTGGTGCAGAACTACGTCGACGAGAAGCAGGCCGATCCCGACGTCCAGGTGGATGTCACGGCTTACCAGTGGAACTGGAAGTTCGGCTACCGCACCATCGACCTCAAGGACGGTGCCGCCAAGTACGAGGGCACCGACGAGGAGGAGCAGGCTGCCGCCGAGGCCGCTGCCACTCCGGGCGAAGGTGCCGAGGGCAGCGAGGACGGCGAGTTCGTTCCGGGACCGATCAACGGAGCATCCACGCAGGATCTGTCGTACCTGCACTACAACAAGATCGAAACGGTCGGCTCGAGCGAAGAGATCCCGGTCCTGGTTCTGCCGACCGGTAAGCGCATCGAATTCGTGCTCGCGTCCTCGGACGTCATCCACGGATTCTGGGTTCCGGAATTCCTGTTCAAGCGTGACGTTCTCCCGAACCCCGAGGAGAACCACTCCGACAACGTCTTCCAGATCAGCGAAATCGAACGCGAAGGCTCCTTTGTCGGACGGTGCACCGAAATGTGCGGCACCTTCCACTCGATGATGAACTTCGAGGTTCGTGCCGTGTCTCCCGAGCGGTTCGAGCAGTACATCGAGCTTCGCAAGCCTCTGTCCGAAGGCGGAGATGCGCTGACCAACGCGCAGGCACTCGAAGCCATCGGCGAAAGCCCCCTCGCAACGAGCACCGCTCCGTTCTCGACCGACCGCACCCTCCGCACAGCCGCTGTCGCTGAAGGCAACTGACCAAGGAAGCATGCTGATATGAAAATCGAAGCCAAGATCTTCGAAATCCTCACTGTCTTCTTTCTCCTGGTCGGCATCGTGTACGCGTTGTTCACGGGCCTGAGCCGCACAGGAGTCGAGTGGGCCGGAGTCACCGCGATCTTCTTGTCGGTCGGTCTGACGTTGATCGTCGGAACCTACTTCCGATTCGTCGCACGACGCCTCGACACCCGACCCGAGGACTTCGACGACGCCGAGGTCAGCGACGGCGCAGGAGACCTGGGCTTCTTCAGCCCCGGTAGCTTCTGGCCGATCGTGCTCGCAGGCGCCGCGTCCATCACCGCCATCGGATTCGCCTTCTTCCAGCCGTGGCTCATCGCCCTCGGCGTGGTGAGCGTCATCGCTGCGGCCGCAGGTTTGGTGTTCGAGTACCACGTCGGTGCCGAGCGCCACTGACTCCATCTGCTCCACCCGAAAAGGGCCCCGGTTGTTCTCACGAGCGACCGGGGCCCTTTTCTGCTGTCCGCATACCGGCCGAACAGGATGGTCCGCTCATGGCGCTGTCAGGTGACACGGAGAGCGAGCGTGTGGAGGTCGAGCGCGCTGCGGTGAACGAGGTGGCACGCACCCTCAGGAAACGTCGGCCTCCGAGTGGGACCGAACGGCACGGGGCACCTGATCGGCAAGCGAATCGAGGGAGATGTTCAGCGCGCCGCACAACGCGGCGACGGTGAAGAACGCCGGCGTCGGAATTCGGCCGGTCTCGATCTTGCGCAGAGTTTCGACCGAGATGCCTGCTGTATCGGCGACGTCGGTCATGGTTCGGCCACCGCGGGCATGACGGAGAGCGGAGCCGAGCCTGGCACCGCGGGCGAGTTCGCCGGGGGTGAGTGGAACACGGACCATGACACCGATAGTAATACCGGTCGTCGCGAACCCCGGAGCTGAGACCGGTCGATGTACCTGGGATATGGATGGGTCATCCGACGGTGGGGGAGGGGAGGGCTATCGGATCTCCCGACGACGAGCAGCCGGCCGTGCTGCCTCGGAGGGTGATGCGAAGTGTTCCAGCCCGGATCGTGTTCGCAGACAACAAAAAGGGCGACACCGTTGCCGGTGTCGCCCTTTTCGAGACTCTGTCAGATGTCAGTGTTCTCTGTCGTTGTCGCTTCGACCCGAAGCGATAGCGGTGTCCTCATCCGAGTGGAGTCCATGGCCGTTGCCGTTCGAGTGGCCGTTGCCATTGGAGTGGCCGTTGCCGTTCGAGTGCCCGTTGCCATTGGCATGGCCGTTGCCGTTCGAGTGGCCGTTGCCGTGGATGCCCGCCTGGTAGTTGCGGAGCATCGTCAGCTGCTCGTGTTCACCCTTGTGAAGGGCATCTTCGAGAGCCTTGCTCTGTGCCACCGGATCCGGACTGAACAGCGATCCCGAGCCGGGCTTTCCGGCCGAGCCGAGCTTGTTCATCTTCTTCGGAACGGCTGCGCCCTGGTAATCGAGGGGAATCGGGTGTCCGTGATCGTCGACCGGTCCGAGCGGCTGGTGGATTTCCACGTACTGGCCGTGCGGGAGTCGCTTGATGATTCCGGTTTCGATGCCGTGCTCGAGAACTGCCCGATCGCTGCGCTGCAGTCCGATGCAGAATCGGTACGCGATGAAGTACGCGAGCGGAGGCATGGTGAGAATTCCGATACGACCGATCCACGTCATCGCGTTGAGCGAGATGTCGAACTTGTAGGCGATGAGGTCGTTGATGCACGAGAGCGTGAGGATCACGTAGAACGTGAGGGCCATCGCGCCGATCGCAGTACGCACCGGAACGTCACGGGGACGCTGAAGCAGGTTGTGATGCGCAGTGTCTCCGGTCAGACGCTTCTCGATCCACGGGTACGCGATCATCACGGTGAAGACGAGACCCATGATCACTGCCACCCAGAACACTGCCGGGATGGTGTAGCGCCCGGCGATGTATATCTCCCAGGCAGGCCACAGTCGTGCCATGCCGTCGGTCCACATCAGATAGAAGTCGGGCTGCACGCCTGCCGACACTTGCGACGGGTTGTACGGTCCGAGATTCCAGATCGGGTTGATCTGGATGAGTCCGCCCATTGCTGCCAGCACACCGAAGGTGACGGCGAAGAAAGCACCGGACTTGACCGCGAAGACCGGAAGAATACGAACGCCGACGACGTTCTGCTCCGTGCGGCCGGGTCCGGGGAACTGCGTGTGCTTCTGGTACCAGACCAGGGCCAGGTGGGCTGCGATCAGCGCCAGGATGATGGCCGGTAGAAGAAGAACGTGAGCGACGTACAGGCGCGGAATGATGATCGTGCCGGGGAAGTCGCCGTCGAAGATGAGCCAATGCATCCACGTGCCGATGATCGGGATACTCATCGTGATGCCACCGAGAGCGGCGCGGAGGCCGGTGCCGGAAAGCAGATCGTCGGGGAGCGAGTAGCCGAAGAAGCCCTCGAACATCGCCAGGATGAGCAGCAAACAACCGATGACCCAGTTGGCCTCGCGCGGGCGACGGAACGCACCGGTGAAGAAGATGCGCATCATGTGCACGATGATCGAGGCGGCGAACATCAGGGCCGCCCAGTGGTGAATCTGCCGCATGAACAGACCGCCACGAACCTCGAACGTGATGTCGAGAGCGGTGGCGTATGCCCTGGACATCGTCACACCGTTGAGGGGGGTGTACGCACCGTCGTACACGACCTCGCTGAGCGACGGATCGAAGAACAAGGTGAGGAACACGCCCGAGATCAGCAGGATGACGAAGCTGTACAGCGCGATCTCACCGAGCAGGAACGACCAGTGCGTGGGGAAGACCTTGTTGATCTGGCGACGCAATCCCGGCGCCAGGTGGTAACGACTGTCTACGCCGTCGGCCTGCTTGGCGGCGAGGGTTTGCAATGTACTCATGAGTCACGCTCCGGACGACGTTCCCAGAAGGCGGGCCCCAGAGCTTCGGTGAAATCTCCCGAAGCGACGAGGAATCCCTCTTCGTTGACAGTGATGGGAAGTTGGGGCAGCGCACGCGCAGCCGGTCCGAAGATCGGCTTGCCGTACTCGAGCGCGTTGAACTGCGACTGGTGGCAAGGGCACAGAATTCGGTTGGTCTGCTGCTCGTACAACGATGTCGGGCAACCCAGGTGCGTACAGATCTTCGAGTAGGCGAAGTAGTCGCCGTAGTTGAAGCTTTCTTGACCCTTGCGCTTGATGACGGTGCTTGCGGCATCCGGGCGAAGGCGAATGAGCATGACCGAGTTACGAACTCCACGCAGCGAGACGAGCAGATCGTGCTCGCTCTCGCGGTCCGCTTCGCGGAACGGGAAGACGGTCTCCATGGCACCAGCGTCCAAGTCCTCGGGCCGAACGAGAACGACATCTTCCGGTCGCCCGGTGTCTCGTCGGAGGTAGATGGTCTCTCCATCGTAGCGAGGAGTCCAGCCGGATACCCACAACGGCGAATCTTCGCCCTTGGCCCAGGGATTCTTGATCAGTCCACCGAGGGGGAGCAGCGCCATGACGCCGAGCGCGCCACCACCGAAGACGAGCGAACGCTTGATCACCTTGCGGCGACCGATGGTCGACGTGTCGAGCGAATCGCCCAGCTCTGCCACGAGAGTCTTGCGGTCCAGCTCGGACGAGCCGCCGTCGTGACGGTCCTGGATGGAGACCTCTTCGGGGATGAACTTCTTGGTGAACTGCACCGCGCCGATACCGACCGCGAGGATCGCCAGGCCCATCGTGCCGCCGATGAGCGGGGTGTACAGCGAGTAGGCCAGGTAGTTCTCTTCGCCGATACCGGAGTACTGCCACGGCCAGAACAGGTAGATGCCGATGAATGCGACAGCGGCGAGGCCGGCGATCGCGAACCAGATCGCGACGCTGCGCTCGGCACGCTTCTCGGCGCGGGTACCTTCTACAGCCCAACGGTTGCGGCGGAAAGCGACATCGACACCGTCGAGGTTGGTGCCGAGCTCGACCAGTTCGTCGCGGCTCATCGCGGCGAGTTCCTCGTCGGTGTACTTCTTGTCCGCGTTCACGCCGTCGGCACCGGGCGCATCCTTGCGTCCGGATTCGTCGTCGTTGCCCGCGTCCTTACGGCCGGAATCGCCGTCGGTCATGATCTAGCTCCGATCCACAAAGTTGCTCCGACGACGGCGATGATGCCGACCGTCCAGATAGCGATCATCTCGGTACCGGGACCGAAACTTCCGATGCTCCAACCGCCTGCGGGAAGGGTTTCCTGGGCCGACTTGACGTACGCGATGATGTCGGACTTCTCCTCGATCGTCAGCTGACGATCGGAGAACTTCGGCATGTTCTGCGGGCCGGTGACCATCGCGGTGTAGATCTCCTGCTCGTTGGCAGGGCCGAGGGACGGTGCGAACTTGCCCGAGGACAGAGCGCCGCCTTCACCGGTGAAGTTGTGGCAGGAAGCGCAGTTGAGTCGGAACAGTTCACTGCCGCGTCCGATGTCGCCACCGCGCAGGGACTCCTGAGCGATCTCACCGTTCTCGTCGCGGATGACCGTCGGTCCGCCGCCGTTGGCGTTGATGAAGGCACCGAGGGCGTCGATCTGCTTGTCGTTGAACTTCGGCGGCTTGCGCATCGCCTGTGCCTCGTTGCGAACAGCGGGCATACGACCGCTCGACACCTGGAAGTACACGGCTGCTTCGCCGACGCCGATGAGGCTCGGTCCGCGATCCTGAACACCCTGCAGGTTGGCACCGTGGCACGTGACGCAGGACGTGTCGTAGAGCTGCTTGCCCTCGCGGATGAGCGCTGCCGAATCGGTATCGGCAGTCGCGACCTGAGGAGCCGGCGTCAGGGCCGAGGCGAGGAACCCTGCGCTCAGGAGGCCCATCATCAGAACGAGAGCACCGGTGATGCGTCGGCGCGTCCTACGCTGCCGTCTCGTCTTGGAGGCGGCGTTGTCGTCGGATGCTGCTGGGGGAGATGTACTCATCTTCTATCCCTTGTCGTGTCGGGACGGACCGAACGTCGGGGGCTGATTCCGTTCGCTCGTTATCTTTGGTGTGCTGACTGTCACTAGCGGATGAAGTAGATCGTTGCGAAGAGGGCAATCCAGACGATGTCGACGAAGTGCCAGTAGTACGAAACGACGATGGCCGCGGTGGCCTGCGCGGGCGTGAACTTACTGACCAGCGTTCTGGTGATCAGGAAGACGAAGGCGATGAGTCCGCCGATGACGTGCAATCCGTGGAAACCGGTCGTGATGTAGAAGACCGAGCCGTACACGCTGCTCGAGAGCGTCGTGCCCTCGTGCACCATGTGGTAGTACTCGTACGCCTGGCCGGCCACGAAGAACGCGCCCATCACCAGAGTGATGATGTACCAGCGGCGCAGTCCGAAGACGTCACCTCGCTCGGCGGCGAACACGCCCAGCTGGCAGGTGAACGACGATGCGATCAGCACCGCGGTCACCGGCACAGCGAGAGCGAGGTTCAGCTCCGTCGGCTCCGGCGGCCAGATTCCATTCGCCTGGGCGCGTGCGACGAAGTACATCGCAAACAGCCCGGCGAAGAACATGAGTTCACTAGACAGCCACACGATCGTGCCGACGCTGACCATATTGGGACGGTTCAGCGAGTGCACGCGTTGGGTGATTGCCGATCCTTGAGTCCCTACAGCGCTCGTCACAAAGAGAAGTATGACCCGTCGTAGTACGGAAGGCATATCCGGGTCCGCTCTTGGCGCGTCGTGTCGGAACGAATCCGCGTACGTCCTTGTTCCCGTGCTGGTCAGAGCCTCTGTACGGGCCGGTAGGGTCCAGTCGTGCAAGGCTGGCCTCATGGCAAAGCGCACCGAAGGTGGATGGTTTCGGAGACTGTTCTCGCGATCGACGGCCGAACGTCTGGACCCCACTCGCGAGGACCTCGTGACAGTGGCGAGTTGCTTCGACGATGCACAGGCATGCTCGGCCGTGCTCGACGAAGCAGCGAGGACCCGACCGCTGTGGACGGAATCGGCGGAGGTGGTGCTACGGCATCATCTCGTGTTGCCTTCCGACCAAGTGGAGGACGCAGCAGCGGTTGCGGCTCAGGACGACTACGAAGTGGGGCCGGCCGCCGAACTACCGGAGAGCACCGGCTACCGCCCTCGGGTGGAAGGCGGCGTGCCGCTGGTTCTGCAACGTGTTCAGGTACTCGACGCTCTGCACTGCTCGCAGGAGCGTTCTCGCATGGCCGGCCTTGCTCAGCGTCGAGGGGGAGCAGTACTGGGGTGGGACGCACTGCAGCCCGCGCAGCCCGACGCAGCGTCTGGCTAAGCTTCCACCGCACCGAGTGCATCGACGGCAGAAGGGCACGGCAGAACCACCATGACCGCAGCGATCAGCGACGAACAGCCGCGAACCTGGCGTCGAATCCTCGGCGCGTTGACGAACCACACCGACCTGTCCAGCGCCGACACCGGCTGGGTCATGGACGAGATCATGGCCGACAACGCGACAGCCGCGCAGATCGCAGCCTTCGGAGTAGCGCTGAAGATGAAAGGTCCGACGCCGGCGGAGGTCAACGGACTCGCCGAATCGATGCTGGCGCACGCAGTGCTGGTGCACACCGACACCGACGCCGTCGACGTCGTGGGGACCGGAGGAGACGGAGCGGACACCGTCAACATCTCCACCATGGCAGCCGTCGTCGTCGCTGCCAGCGGGATCCGAGTCGTCAAGCACGGCAACCGCGCAGCGTCGTCGAAGAGCGGCACGACCGACGTGCTCGAAGCATTGGGGGTCCGAGTGACCCTCGGGGCCGACGCAGTCGCGTCGAGCGTCGAGCAGGTCGGCATCGGCTTTTGCTTCGCACCGATCCACCACCCCGCACTGCGCTTCGCTGCCGCACCGCGCAAGGAAATCGGAATCCCCACGGTCTTCAACGTGCTGGGGCCACTGACGAACCCCGGGCGCCCGCGCGCAGGCCTGATCGGCTGTGCGTTCGAGAACCTGGTCCCCGTCGTCGCCGACGTGTTCGCAGCCCGGGGCAGCTCGGTGCTCGTGGTCCGCGGTGACGACGGACTGGACGAGATCACACTGTCCACCACCACGACAGTGCACGTGGTGTCCGATGGTTCGGTGACCGTCGAGACGATCGACCCGCTCGACTACGGCATCGCCCGAGCGCCCATAGAAGCTCTCAGAGGTGGAGACGCCGAATTCAATGCCGCGGTGGCGCACCGAGTGTTCGCCGGAGAACAGGGCCCCGTCCGCGACGCCGTACTGCTCAATGCCGCCGCAGCCATGGCAGCGCACCACGGCGTGTCCGACGACCTCCACGCCCGAATCGAAGCCGGATTGGCCACTGCCGCAACAACAATCGATTCCGGTGCAGCAGCACGGCTACTCGCCGACTGGGGTCGATGCACCACCGAACTCGCCGGCTGACGAAGAGCGCGGCTACTCGCCTATCGAGAACCCGGCTTCGACATCGGCACTCGAATAGGACTGGAACGCAATGTGAGTGGTGGTGCTGCGCACCCCCCGCACACGATTGATGTGCTTGGTGATGACCTCTGCGATCGACGCATGATCACGAACTTTCACGATGGCGATCAGATCGACATCACCAGCACACGAATAGACCTCCGACACCCCGTCGACATCCGCAACGGCCTGCGCCGCTTCCGGAATCAAGTCGGCCTCGGCGTCGATCAAGACGATGGCATTGATCATGTGCGCTCCTCAAGCATCTCGAGCTCGGTGTCCGACGCGAGCTACCCCCAGACCCTAGTTGCTGCCGTACCCCGACAGTCGTCCCGCAGGCTCCACTCCTGACCTGAACAGTCGTTCCGCAGGCTCCACTCCTGAGCTGAACAGTCGTTCCGCAGGCTCCACTCCTGCCCTCGCGGCTTCTCTCGCCGTCCGACACCACGACTCCCACGAACCCGCCGACCGTGCCGGGCTGCAGTACCCACTGCTCGTGCGCACGATCCGGACTCCCTCCGTGCGCAGCCAGGCCGCAATAAGTCCGACTTCCTCCGGGGGCGCGCCGCGCAGCGGGGTCGTATCGGGCACCACCGTTTCGGCCGACGCGGTGATGGCATCGACGACGGGCATCGGATGCACTCCCCGCGGCGCGACGGCAGCGCCGGCCAGCCGGCCGAAGCGCACCACGATCAACTCCCACCCGCCGTCGGCCGTGCGCCTCGCCGCAACCAGTTCGGCAATGGCGGCCACTGCTGCCGATCGGTGCATCCGGCGCAGTGCATCGACGGTGATCGCAATTCTGTCGCGCAGACGGGCAGCCGTCTCGTACAGCTCCTTGTCTGCGAGCTCGGCGACGCGGCGGCGCATGGAGTAGAGAACGGCGTCGTCCTGGCCACACACCAGCGCGAGAAACTGCGTCGGGGCATCGGAGTACTCGTCGGCCGTCAACGGGCCGGACAGTGCCGCTGGGCAGCCTCCGACGTCGGTCGCCGGGCACTGGTCACCGTGTCGAACCGAGCGGGCCAGACGGCGAGTGCACGTACGCAGGCGGCAGAACTCCGCGACGAGCGCCGCGGCCTCTGCGGCGTCACCGCGAACCGAAAACGGTCCGAGACTGTTCGGTGCCGGGGTGCGGACGATCGACAGGCGAGGGAACGCCTCGTCGGTCAGGGTGATCCACCACCCTTTCCTGGGGAACTTCGAGCGGCGGTTGTACGGCGGGATGTGCGCCGAGAGCAGACGTAGCTCGCGGACTCCGGCTTCGAGCGCGTGTGCACACTCGACGTGGTCGACGCGGGTGGCCAGTGCGACCATCTCCTTCATCCGGCCTCGGGTCTCCGAGCCGGTGAAGTAGTTGCGCACGCGTCGTTTGAGGTTGTTGGACGTACCGACGTACAGCACCTCGTCGGACGGGCCGCGGAACAGATAGACGCCGGGTGTGCCGGGAAGATGGGCGGCCAGCCCGCGTTTGGCGCGCTGGCCGGCCGACACCGCAGGTAGGTAGTCGACCAACTCGGCGTAGCTGTGGACTCCCTGATTGCCCACGCGTTCGATGAGGCCGTGCAGAACGTCGACCGTGGCCCTGGCGTCGTCGAGCGCACGGTGGGTAGGCCTGGTGCCGGATCGGAACAGAGTCGACAGTGCGGACAGCTTCACCGACGGAGCTTCGTCGCGCGTCAGAACTCGGCGAGCCAGCTTGACCGTGCACAGCACCTGAAACCGTGGCCACGCGATGTCGAGACGGCTCGCGGCGGCCTTGAGGAATCCGGTGTCGAAGCCGGCGTTGTGCGCCACCAGTACCGAACCTCGTGCGAACTCGAGGAAACCGGGCAGAACCCGTTCGATGCGCGGCGCACCGATGAGCATCGCCGATGTGATGCCGGTCAGTTCCACGATGTACGGCGGAATGGACCTGCCCGGGTCGATCAACGTGGCGAACTCGCCGAGAATCTCGCCGCCTCGAACCTTGACTGCCCCGATTTCGGTGATGGCCTCGGTGTCCGCGCTACCGCCGGTGGTCTCGAGGTCGACGACGACGAACGTCGTCTCGTGCAGCGGGGTGTCGAGTTCGTCGAACGTCAGCTGGATGGGCAGGCTCACCGGGACGACGTTAGGGCCGACCTCCGACAAGAACGCTCATCGCGCCGTCCCACGTCGTCGTGTCACGGAACCTGTCGGTGCCCGTCGCTATCTTTCGCTGAGTCGGCCGATTCGGCCGCCGGAAACCGTAAAGAGACAAGGATCACAATGATCATCGATTGCAGTGACTGCCTGGTCCGTGACATCGCCTGCGCGGACTGCGTCGTGACGGTGCTTCTGGGGGCTCCGGGGATGCCGTCCGGGTCGGACGGACGGCGGGTCGGTCCGCCGTCTCGTATCACTCTCGAGCAGGAGGAACTCGGTGCCATGGGGGTGCTCGCCGATGTCGGTCTCGTGCCCACTCTCAAGCTCGTGGTGAACGACGACGACATCGCCGAGGTTCCTTTGTTATCGACTCGTGACACACCGGGGGATCAGCGCGCCGGCTAGCGAGAATCGAGCCGAATTCGCTCTCCTCGGCGAGTTGGGGTCGACACGGGGGTATGCCATTTCGTAACCTTCCTGAGACCTTGCGGAGTCTCGCCAGTCCAAACCGGAGTGGCGTCGCAAGTCACCGCCTAATCGTTCACTCGCGAGAGTGTTCGTACCGGGAACCCGATATCTACTGGGGTGAATCCCGCTGAGCCACCACATGGTGGCCGGTGGGTAGGGCTGCTCTTCCCAGCCCGAACCCGTCAGCTAACTCGGTCGGCGGACGATAGGAAGAAACGGAGCACCATCTTTCGTGGCGTCACAACTTTCCAACCGAACATTGCGGCGAGTCCTCGTAGCCGGAGCGCTCACGGCAGGCGTGGTCGTTCTTCCCGCTGCACCCGCAATGGCGGCCCCCCTCACCATTCCCGGCGTCGGAACCTTCGAGATTCCTGACATCCCGGGCCTTCCTCCCCTCAACCTTCCGGGTGTGCCCGCGCCGGGTGCGCCGTTGGCACCGCAGGTCACCCCGGCTGCGAAGGCCGTTCAGGCCGCAGAATCCAAGATCGGAGCACCGTACGTGTACGGCGCTTCGGGTCCGGATTCGTTCGACTGCTCGGGCCTCGTCCAGTGGGCGTACAAGCAGGCCGGCGTCAGCTTGCCTCGTACGAGCTACGACCAGGCCGCCGCAGGCACTCCGGTCTCGCGCGACAGCCTCGCCCCCGGCGACGTCGTCTCGTTCTACGACGGCTCGCACTCGGGCATCTACGTCGGCAACGGCAATGTCGTGCACGCATCCACGTCCGGCGTGCCGGTCAAGGTTGCCCCGCTCGACTCGATGCCGTTCGACGGTGCTCGCCGTTACTGACTCGAGCGATCGACGTTCGTTGTGAACCGACCGACAGGGTCGAGCCGTTCATCGGCTCGGCCCTGTCGGCGTATCCGGACACGGACTGCGCGACACGCCGGTTCGGTGGACAGGGAAGGATCCAGTTCGTAATCTGATCGAGACCTGGTCGATGTTTATTTTGTGACCTGTCACCTCGAACCCCCGTCGATTTCGGACCGTGTTCACGTCCGCGCCCGTAAGAGCATGGGTATGGTTCGTTTTCGGACTACTTTTCCAACCGTTGCCTCGGTCGAGGCAACATCTGTGAGGACGGAGAGTCGCTTTCCGTGGCGATATCGAGATCTACCCGAGCGTTGCGTACGGCCCGAAACTCGGTGGTTGCGCTCGCGCTGACCGCATGCATCGCCGTGGTGCCGACGACGACGGCAACCGCGCAGCCGGGATTCGGTTCGGCATCCGACGCGCAGACCGAACTCGCCGAGCTCTCTCGCCAGTCCGAGCAGACCACCGAATCTCTGCACGATGCTCAGATCGATCTCGACGCCAAGACCCAGCAGCAACTCGACGCTCAGGCCCTCGTCGACCAGAGCCGTGCCGCCGTGGACGCAGCGCAGGCGCAGTTGGAGCAGCTCAAACCGGCCATGGACAAGGTCGCCAACGTCAACTACCAGGGCGCGCGGACCAACCGACTGTTCGCCGTCATGGTCAGCGACTCACCACAGCAGTTGCTCGACCAGATGTCGGCGCTGGACGTGATCTCGGCGGAGACCGCCGACCAGGTCGCCCGATTCAAGCAGGCCAGCTCGGATGCAGAGACGGCCGAGCAGGCCGCGACGACGGCCGCCGAACAGGCACGCGTCGCCGCAGAGCAGGCCAAGGCCGTCAGCGACGATCTCCAGGCCAAGCAGAGTGAGCTGCAGGGACAGATAGCCGAGGTCATGGCCGCCTACAGTGCGCTCTCGTCCTCGGAGCAACTGTCTCTGGCCGGTTCGACCCTGCCCGACGGGTTCGACCCGTCCTCGATTCTGCAGAACCTGACGCCGGGATCGGGAGCCAGTGCGCTGCAGGCCGGCCTCACGCAGATCGGCAAGCCGTACGTCTGGGGCGCAACCGGTCCGGATGGCTTCGACTGCTCCGGGTTGGTCGTGTGGGCGTACAAGCAGGTGGGCAAGACGCTGCCGCGATCGAGTCAGGCGCAGGCGGCGGGCGGAACTCCGGTGGATCAGAAGGATCTGCAGCCCGGTGACGTCGTTCTGTTCTATCCGGACATCTCACACGTCGGAATTTATGCCGGAAACGGCAACGTGCTGCATGCCTCCACATTCGGTGTGCCCGTGAAGGTGCAGTCGATGGCATCGTTCCCGTACTACGGGGCGCGTCGATACTGAGGTCGTGTCTCGACGATCGACGAGTGGCGGCATGACCACCTCGAACCGACCATCCGGGTTGCACGTCATCCTCCGATCGTCATGGCGGCGCTGGCTTGTCGTCGTGGTCGTCGTGGTGGTCGCCGTCTCGGTCGTCCTGATTCACCGATTCGACGGCCCGCCCACGGCCGGGACCGCCGAGGTCACCGTCGGCCAGGACCCGCCGACCTACGATCAGCAGCGCCGCGCCGATGTGACCGTCCTCCTCGACCAGTGGGCGCGCGCGGTTCGTTCCGGTGATCTCGACGCACTGCGCGATGTGATGGATCCGCAGGCCGACCCCGGCTTCGTCGAAGCGCAGCTGCGCCGGGCAGCAGTGGTACCCGGCGTCCCCTTCGCGGAGTTCGGCTACGACCTGGGCGACGAGCCCGAGACCCCGGTGCCGCCGTCGATCGCAGCGGCGCTCGATTCCACCGATGTCTGGGCACCCGCGGTGTATCTGCGATACGCGATCACCGGCCCGGACGCATCGCCGACGCGTCGGCCGGTCTCACTCGTCGTCGCCGAGCGGGACGGTCGATGGCGGTTGGTCGACGACGCGGATCTGACCGAGTATCGACGCCAGACCTGGCGTGGGCCGTGGGACTTCGGCCCTCTCACCGTGCGTTCGGTGGCCACTGAAGCCGGGACATCTGTGGTCATGGGTCATCCGGACCGCGATGCGTTCGTGGAGAACCTTACGGCCGAACTTCCGTCGGCAATCGCGGCCGTGGCCGACTTCTGGGGAGACGACTGGGCGCGCGACGGGCTGATTTTCGTCGCATCCTCGGCGGAGGAGTTCGCCGAACTGACGGGGTCCGATCCGTCCACCGACGTGGCTGCGGTGACGGTGTCCGACGCGGTGGCGGCCGACGGCTCCCGTCCGACGGGTCAGCGGGTGGTGTTCGGTCCCGACGCCGCGTCGAGGTTGACGCCGTTCACCGTGCGCTCGGTTCTGCGGCACGAGTTGACACATGTGGCGGCGAGGGCGAGGACGTCCGACGGTACGGAGTTGTGGGTGTCGGAGGGGTTCGCCGACTATTCCGGGTATCGAGGGTCCGGTGCCGAGTTCGCGCAACTCGCACCCACTCTCGCGGCGATCGTGGCGGCGGGTGGGCCGCCGACGGTGCTGCCGAAGAACGAGGACTTCGGTGCCGGTGGTGCCCGGTCGAGTGTGGCCTACGAATCGGCCTGGTCGGTGTTCGCATTCGTGGCCGACCGGTTCGGGGAGTCGACCCTGCGTTCCCTGTACGAAGCGCTCGCGTCCGAGAGCCCCACCGATTCTGCATTCGAGTCTGTGCTGGGACTCGACCGGGCACAGTTCGTGTCCTCGTGGGGTGACTGGGTGGCTCGCCAGGCCCGCTGAGACGGGGCGCTACGGTTGACGCCATGCGTCGTACCCTGCTCGTGACGAACGACTTTCCTCCTCGCCCGGGTGGTATTCAGTCCTACTTGCACAGCTTCGCCTCGCAGCTGCCGGCCGACGAGCTGGTGGTCTACGCCCCCCGCTGGCGCGGCGACTCGCACGAGAAGTTCGATGCCAGGCAGCCTTTCGAGGTGATCCGGCATCCGACGACCCTGATGTTGCCGACTCCGCTCGTCGCGCGTCGTGCGGCTCGAATCCTGAAGTCCCGAGGCTGCGATTCGGTGTGGTTCGGTGCGTCGGCTCCGTTGGCAGTGATGTCGTCGTACCTGCGCAAGGCCGGGGCCGATCGCATCGTGGCGAGCACACACGGTCACGAGGTCGGATGGTCGATGGTGCCGGGCGGGCGGGCGACCCTGCGCACGATCGGCGAGAACACCGATGTGGTGACCTACGTCAGCAAGTACACCCGGGGGCGATTCAGTTCGGCGTTCGGGCGGACCGCCGCCCTCGAACATCTGCCGCCCGGTGTCGATACCGATCGCTTCGTGCCCGACGACGCAGCGCGAGCGGAACTTCGTGCCCGCTACGGCCTCGGTGATCGCCCCACCGTTCTGTGCCTGTCCCGGCTGGTTCCGCGCAAGGGTCAGGATGTCCTGATCCGGGCGCTCCCGGGGATCCGCCGGGCCGTCGACGGAGCGATTCTGGTGATCGTCGGCGGCGGGCCGTACGAGAAGACTCTGCGCGAGCTCGTCCGATCCACCGGCATGGAGCAACACGTGGTGTTCACCGGTACCGTGCCGTCGGCGGAGCTCGGCGCCCACCACACGATCGCCGACGTGTTCGCGATGCCGAGCCGAACCCGAGGTGCCGGTCTCGATGTCGAAGGTCTCGGCATCGTCTACCTCGAGGCGTCTTCCTGTGGTGTACCCGTAGTCGCCGGCATGTCCGGGGGTGCGCCGGAAGCGGTGCAGCACAACAAGACCGGCCTCGTCGTCGACGGCACGTCCGTCTCGGACACCACCGACGCGATCGTGCGAATCCTGTCCGATCGCACGCTGGCGACGCAGATGGGCAACGCCGGCCGCGCCTGGGTGGACGCGGAATGGCGCTGGGACGTGCTGACCGAGAAGCTGCGTTCGTTGATCTAGGCAGTACGGCTCAACGGGAGTAGATCGACTCGATCTCGTCGGCGTACGACTTGGTGATGACGTTGCGCTTGAGCTTCATCGTGGGAGTGAGCTCGCCGTTCTCCTCCGAGAAGTCGTGGGGGAGAAGTCGATACTTCTTGATGGACTCCGCATGCGAGACGGACTTGTTCGCGTCGGCGACGGCGGCGTCGATCTCCGCGACGAGTTCGGGGTCCGTCTGCAGATCCGCCGCGGTGGCGTCGGCGGCCTTGCCGTGTGCGGACTTCCAGCGATCGAACGCGTCCGGATCGAGGGTGATGAGCGCGCCGATGAAGGGCTTCTGATCGCCCACGACGACGGCCTGGCTGATCAGTGCACCCGCCCGCAGGTGGTCTTCCAACCCGGCGGGTGAGACGTTCTTGCCGCCTGCGGTGACGATCAGTTCTTTCTTGCGTCCCGAGATCGTGATGTAGCCGTCGTCGTCCACGGAACCGAGATCACCGGTGCGGAACCAGCCTTCGTCCAGCGACTCGGCGGTGGCGGTCTCGTTGCGCCAGTAGCCGTCGAACACCACCGGTCCGCGGAGTTGGATCTCTCCGTCCTCGGCGATGCGCACGGTGTTGCCGGGCAGTGGACGCCCGACGCTGCCCACGCGTTGGAATCCGATGGTGTTGACCGCGAACGCTGCCGTGGTTTCGGTCAGTCCGTAGCCCTCGTAGATCGTCACACCGATGCCCCGGTAGAAGTGGCCGAGCCGGGAACCGAGGGGCGCTCCGCCGGAGATCGCGAGTTCGCACTTGCCGCCGAGCGCTGCTCGCAGTTTGCCGTACACCAACTTGTCGAACACGGTGTGCTTGGCGCGCAACACGATTCCCGGACCTCCGGTATCCTGCGCTTCACTCCATGCCACTGCGCATTCGGTGGCGAGGTCGAAGATCTTTCCCTTGCCGTCGGCGTGCGCCTTCTGCTTGGCGGTGTTGAAGACCTTCTCGAACACTCGCGGAACCGACAGGATGAAGTCCGGTTGGAACGTGCCGAACGTCGCGACGAGATTGGGGATGTCGCTGGTGTGGCCGATGGTGACCCCGGCGTCGAACGACGCGATGGACACTGCGCGTGCCAGGACGTGTGCGAGCGGAAGGAACATCAGCGTGCTGCGGCCCTGTGTCATCAGCGATTTCAGCGACGTCTCACGAATCCCGAGTGACTCGGCGAGCAGATTGGCGTGGGTCAGCTGGACGCCCTTGGGCCGACCGGTGGTTCCCGAGGTGTAGATCAGGGTTGCCGGGTCGGACGAGACGAGTTTCGAAACCCGTAGGTGCACCTCGTCTTCGGCGACTTCGGCACCACCGTCGAGCAGTGCCTGCACTGCGTCGGTGCCCGCCGAGTTCGCGATGACGAACGTCTGTCGGACCGACGGGGCTGCTGCCACAACGGACTTCGTCTCCTGCACATGCGCGTCGTTCTCGAGAATCAGCAGGACCGGCTCGGCGTCTTCGAGGATCCATTCGACCTGACCGGCCGAGGACGTCTCGTAGATCGGCACCGTCACACCGCCCGCGGCCCAGATCGCGTAGTCCACTACCGACCACTCGAATCGCGTCGACGACATCAGTGCGACCCGATCGCCCTGCTCGATGCCTGCGGCGATCAGACCCCGTGCCACCCCCACCACCAGGCGCTCGAACTCGGCGGCGGTGACGTCGATCCATTGTCCGTCCACTGTGCGTCGGAACACCACCGCGTCGGGCGAGGTGCGGGCGCGAGCGAAGACGGTATCGACAGCCGAGTCGGTGTCCGCGATGGCGTATTTGGCGGCGACGGTGAACTCGCGCACGGGATTACCTCCGGATAGAACTTGGGGAGAACGAAAGTCGATAGCTCGGCTTCACAGATACTCTAGACCCGGGCTCCCGGCGTCGAAATACGCCTCGACGCGCACGGCCCCCGACCCGATGTGTGAAGCTCTGTCGATGAGCAGTATTCAAGTTGCGGATCAGACATTCGTGGCCGCCCCCGGCGTGCGGGTGGCGCAGGCGTTCGCGTCGCCTGCGCGGTGGCGTCGATGGTGGCCGGATCTGAACCTGACGATCACCGAGGACCGGGGTGAGAAGGGGATCCGCTGGGCAGTGCGCGGCGGTGTGGTCGGAACGATGGAGCTGTGGCTCGAGCCTGCGCTGGACGGGGTGATCGTCCATTACTTCCTGCACGCCGAACCCGCCGCGGACGCCGACGTGGCAGCGCACCAGCATGCCCGGCGGGTGGCCGGACGTGCGATGACGTTCGAGCTCAAGCGAGAGCTCGAGGCCGGTCGGTCTGCAGGTGAAGCACCCCACCACGTAGCGTCGACTTCAGCTCGCGAATGAACCGCGCGGTACGGTCGGCCGGTTCGCATTGTGCGTCCGCGGATCGATCGTGTGAGATAGGCCTGCGCGAGTTCTGCGGCACCGAAGCGAACCGAGCTGATCGAAGTACCCGAGAGGAAGCGGACCAGTAGTCATGGCGGAGAAAACCCAGAGGTCGATCGTCGTCGAAGCTCCATCGAGCCGGGTCATGGACGTCATCGCCGATTTCGACGCGTACCCCACGTGGGTGTCGGCCGCGAAATCCGTCGAGGTCCTCGAGGTCGGTGCGGACGGCCGCGGCAAGCGGGTCAAGTTCGTGCTCGACGCCGGGATGGTGAAAGACACCTACGAGCTCGAATACGACTGGGCAGCCGACGGCAATTCGGTCTCCTGGAACCTCGTATCGGGCGAAATGCAGAAATCGCAGAACGGCTCGTACACGTTGAAGGAGACCCGCAGCGGCACCGACGTGACGTACGAGCTCACCGTGGATCTGAACATTCCGATGATCGGTCTGTTCAAGCGCAAGGCAGAAAAGGTCATCACCGACACTGCACTCAAGGAATTGAAGAAGCGGGTCGAAGGCTGAGCGAAGCTCGCACCGAAGCCCGCACCACGGTGTTGCTGTTCCTCGGCAAAGGTGGTGCGGGTAAGACGACGCTGGCGGCTGCGTCGGGGCTACGACTCGCCCAGGCCGGCGAACGGGTTCTGATCGCGTCCGTCGACCAGGCTCACTCGCTCGCCGATGCATTCAAGGGGGACGCCGAGGTCGAGGATGCGTCCGGTGTTCGTTCGATCGCACCCGGCCTCGACATCCTCGAGATCGATACGTTGAGGCTGCTCGAAGCCCGGTACCGGGGATTGGGCTCACTGTTGGCCGTGGCGTCCGCGGGACACGAGCACGGGGTGAGCTTCGGGGCGATCGAACCGGAGGAGCTGCTCGGTCTCCCGGGAATAGAAGAGCTGCTCGGCATGCACGAGATCAGCCGTCTTGCCGACGAGAATCGCTGGGACACAGTGATAGTCGACCTTCCCGCATCGGCGGATGCCTTACGTACCCTGCAGTTGCCCGACACCGTCGCCGCATACGTCGAGCGGATCTGGCCTCTGCACGCTCGGATGGTCGCCGGCACCGGTTCCGATGTGCGGCTCACTCTCGTGGTGGCGATGATCGAGCGAATCCTTGCGCAGATCGACTCCGTCCGGTCCCTGATCACCGACGCCGACCGTACCGGGGCGACCGTGGTCGTCACCGCCGAACAGCTCTCGATCGTCGACGCGGAACGAACTCTGTCGGCAGCTGCTCTGCTCGGAATCAGAATCGATCGTGTGCTGGTCAACAGAATCCTGCCGAAGCTCAACGCATCGTCGGTCGGTCTGGTGGGCGCTCATCCGGCCGTGTTCTGGTTCGAGAGGTGGCGGGCGGCGCAGCTCGACGCGGTCGCCGAGCTGCGCCGACGCATCGGTACCGTGCCGATCGTGGAGGTGGAGCAGGCTCCCGGTGAACCGGTAGGGTTGGGGCCCTTGCAAGATGTTGCCGATCGCCTCGAACCGGACTCCCTCGAACGGCGCGCGCCGGGCTGGGGTGAGCAGCCTTCGGTCGTGCTCGAGTCGGGTGGCGGACTCGAATCCGTGTACGCGATGAGAATGCTGCTGCCGGTGGTGGATTCGACGACCTTGGGCCTGGGGCGAGTGGAGGACGACTTGATAGTGAGTGCCGACGGGAGGCGACGGCGCATCAGATTGGCGTCGGTGCTGCGTCGGTGCGTGGCCGACTCCGCCGAACTCGACGGACCGTGCCTGGTGGTGCGTTTTCGTCCGAACCCCGACGTGTGGCCGCTGTGACTCCGCCAACCCCGACGGCCGGGGTGTCGCGATGACCTCGGACCACTCCGAGCTTGGGGCGGACCTGCTGGCCCTGGCCGAGACCGTGCTGACGCGACTCGAGCCGATCCTGCGTCGCGTCGCCGAGACGCAGCAGGATCGTGACCGCCAGGGATGCAGTTGGTGTCCGGTTTGCGCTCTCGCGGCACTGGTGCGCGGGGAGCGCCACGATCTCGTCGAGCTCGTGGCCTCCGAGAGCGCCGTGGTGATCGCGCTGTTGCGTCAGTTGCTGGCCGATCACACGACCTCCGGGGCGACGCACTCCGCAGCGCAGGCTCCGCCGACCTCGCCGCCACCGGGGACTGCGCCCGAGCCCGGGTCCGGTAGTGCCGGTGTCCCCTCGGACCCCGCGGAGGTCGCGGACGTGTCGATCGACACGAAACTTCAGGGCGATCGTCCCGCTTCGTTCGTTCCGATTACCGTTCGAGTGAAGAATTCGCGTTCGGACGAGCAGGAGCGTCCGTGATCGGAGCGACTCGGGTGCAGCCCGCGCGGGGGACGGGCGAGGAAGGCATGAACGAATGAAGCGCCACCACCAGCGACTGACGGTAGGAATCGACGTGGGCGGGACGAGCCTGCGCGCGTCCGTCGTCGACGAGGACGGGCAAGTCCTCGATTCGACGGCCGCTCCCACTCCGCACACTGCGCGTGCGCTCGAACGCGGTCTCGATCGGGCCGTGCAGGAGCTGGCCGGGCGACACGACATCGCGGCCGTCGGGCTCGCCGTCGCCGGGTTCATCGACTCCGATCGCACGACGGTTCTCTTCGCCCCACATCTGCCGTGGGTGAACACCCCTGTGGCGACCGAGATGAGCATGCGCATCGGTCTGCCGGTGTTGCTCGAGCACGACGCCAATTCTGCGGCGTGGGCCGAGTATCGCTTCGGTGCGGCGTCCGGGGGGCGCAACGTGGTGATGGTGGCCATCGGCACCGGAATCGGCGCGGCCCTGTTGATCGACGGCAGGATCTATCGGGGTAGCCACGGTGTGGCACCGGAACTCGGTCACATCCAGGTCGTGCCGGACGGCCGTGCGTGCCCCTGCGGCAAGCGCGGTTGTTGGGAGCGGTACTGCAGCGGCACCGCTCTGGTGGACACCGCAGTCGAGTTGCTGGCGGCGGACCCGGCGTCCTCGACGACGCTGGCACGTGAGGTGTTCCTCGACCCGGGTTCGTTGACCGGCCGCCGAATCGCCAGTGCCGCGCACGAGGGTGACTCGATCGCCCGCCGCACGATGGAGGACTTCGCGCAGTGGCTCGGCGTCGGGCTCTCGATGGTCAGCGACGTGTACGACCCCGATCTGATCGTGCTGGCCGGTGGAGTGGCGACGTCGTCGAGTCAGTTCCTCGCTCGCGCGACCGACAAGTACGCGGAGCTGGTGACCGGTGCGGGGCATCGCCCCCTGGCGCGTATTCGCAGTACTCAACTCGGTGAGGCAGCAGGCATGATCGGGGCCGCGGAGTTGGCCCGGGCGCAGTTCGTCACCGGCGTTCGCTGACGGTTCTTCGACTGCTTTCTGTGACCTCGGTCCTGGTGTCGGCGATGATGTGGCTGGTGTCATAAACCGTGGGTACAGTTCACTACGCGGCACGGTTCGAGGACGCACGGCCGCAGTCGATTCGCTTCAGGGCGAGGCGGCACCAAACGATTTCCCGACCATCATCAGGGAGCATGTCAATGTGGTACTGGCTGGTTAAGTACATTTTCGTCGGCCCCCTTCTCATCGCCCTGGGTCGGCCCACGATCGAGGGTGCGGAGAACATCCCGACGGAGGGGCCGGTCATTCTGGCCAGCAACCACAAGGCCGTTCTCGATTCTTTCTACCTTCCGCTCAAGACGCCTCGACGCATCACCTTCCTCGCCAAGAGCGAGTACTTCACCGGACCGGGACTCAAGGGCAAGTTCCAGAAATGGTTCTTCACCGCCGTCGGGCAGGTGCCGATCGATCGCACCGGAGCCGACGCGGCACAGGACGCACTCAACGCAGGCGTGCGTGTGATCGAAGCAGGCAAGGTTCTCGGTATCTACCCCGAGGGCACTCGGTCACCCGACGCGCGGTTGTACAAGGGCAAGACCGGGATGGCGCGTCTGGCACTGCAGACCGGAGTTCAGGTGATTCCGGTCGCGATGATCGGTACCGAGAAGATGAACCCGATCGGTTCGCGCGTGTGGCGTCCGGCGAAGGTCACCATCCGGATCGGCAAGCCCATCGACTTCTCGCGCTTCGAGGGCATGGCAGGCAACCGTTTCGTCGAGCGTGCGGTGACCGACGAAGTGATGTACGACCTGATGTTGCTCTCCGGTCAGGAGTACGTGGACGTGTACGCCGCATCGCTGAAGAAGGCTGCACCCGAGGCGGAGTCGGGTCCGACCGCGCAGCGCATCCCGGATTCCAAGGCGAGCTGAATCTGCTCGGCCCGCTCCGTGATCAGACTGCGGAGCGGGTGTCGACTGTCGTATCGGCCCGGTCGGTCCAGCCGACCGCGGCCACCGCGATGATCGACGCGAGCGCCCACCACACGTATCCCGAGGCCGCGAACTGATCCACGAGCGGCCAACCGAGACCGCTCCAACGGCCCTCGCCGAGCTTCCAGTGCGGCGGGTAGACCATCAACGCCAGCCCGACGGCCACCAGAGTTGCCAACAGCGCACTGCGGCGTCGGTAGCCGAGGACGGCGAGCACCACGGTGAACGGGATGGCCCACACCCAGTGGTGTGACCAGGAGACCGGCGACACCAGCAGACCGAACATGGCGTTGATCGTCAGGGCGAGAGCAGTCTCGCCCGCGGAGAACGCCTTTCGCATCGCTATCGCCGCGATGGCAAGGACCACCACCGACAACGCGAGCCACAGGATCGACCGAGGCAGTTCGTCCAGCCCGAGCCGCGCGAGCACTCCGGTGATCGACTGGTTGGGCGGGTAGGCCGGACCGCCGATTCGGTCGGAATCGACGATCGTCTCGGTCCAGTACTTCACCGAGTCCGACCACGTCAGCGCGAAACCGACCGCGGTGAACACCGCAAAGCTCAGGACCGAAACCACAGCGGCTCGAAAGTCCTTGCGCAACAAGAAGAACAATACGAACACCGCGGGGGTGAGCTTGACGGCAGCCACGAGTCCGATCAGCACACCTCGGGGCCACGGCGTCTTCTTCGGCAGGCAGTCCAGTGCAACGAACGCCATCAGCACGATGTTGATCTGCCCGTAGTTCAGCGTCGAGGTGACCGGCTCGAGAAGCAGCACGGCCACGGCGAAGACTGCTCCGGCAGTCCACCACACGAGCGTGCGAGGACGCAGTCCGAGCGAGGTGAGGGTCGCCACCACGGTCACCAGCAGTAAGAGCATGGACAGCACGGTGACCGCGATCGAGGCGGCGTACAGCGACACCGACGACAGCGGGCTGAAGATCGCCGCGGCGATCGGGGGATAGGTGAACGGCAGCGTCGTACCGGTCGCGATCGGCGGCAGTTGACCGTAGAGATCCCCGCCCTCGGCGAACACCTGACCGCCGAGTCGATACACGTCCAGATCGAGTCGGTAGTGCTCGCCGAGCTCACGCAACCCCGGAAAGCCGTTGAGATGGAACAGCACGCCGACGAGAGCACCGATCAGGACGAGAACCCTGCTCGACGCCACCGCCCAACTCGGCCACCGGCGTCGCGTCGGCGCCGCCGGCTCCGATGCTTCGGCGACCGGACGGTTGGTGTCGGGCGGAGTCACTGGCGTTGCCTTTCAGGGCTGTTCGGATCGGGGCTACCGGCACGTGGGGGGACGTGTCGGGGACGCGCTAGGGTGAGCCGCGTGCGCTACTTCTACGACACAGAGTTCATCGAGGATGGTCGCACAATCGAGTTGGTCTCGATCGGTGTGGTGTCGGAGGACGGCCGCGAGTTCTATGCGGTGTCCTCCGAGTTCGACCCCGAGCGCGCCGGCCGCTGGGTTCGACGCAACGTGCTTCCCAAGCTGCCACCGTACTCGTCGCCGCTGTGGATGAGCAGGTCGCGAATCCGGGACGAACTGCTCGAATTTCTCGTTCCGCACTACGGTGCCGAGGTCGAACTGTGGGCGTGGGTGGCGGCGTACGACCACGTCGCGCTCTGCCAGCTGTGGGGCTCGATGACCGAGTTGCCGCGTTCGCTGCCGCGGTTCACCCGCGAGCTGCGCCAGCACTGGGAGGATCGCGGCAGTCCCGAGCTGCCGTCGGTGCCCGACGACGCTCACGATGCCTTGGCCGACGCGCGGCACAATCTGGCGAAGTTCCAGACGATCGAGGAGTACTCGCACCGCGGGTGAACACCCGTTGTCCTGCGGCTTCGGCGGTGCGAATATCCTGTAGCCGTGAACTGGACTGTCGACGTACCCATCGATCGCTTGCCCGACCTGCCGCCGTTGTCGCCGACGCTGCGCTCTCGATTGGACGATGCGTTGGCCAAGCCGGCTGCGCAGCAACCGCAGTGGGATCCCGAGCATGCTGCCGACATGCGCAAGGTGCTCGAGAGCGTGCCACCGATCACCGTCGCCGGTGAGGTGGAGGCGTTGTCGGACAAGCTCGCGGCCGTCGCCCGAGGCGAGGCCTTCCTGCTGCAGGGTGGCGATTGCGCCGAGACGTTCGTCGACAACACCGAGCCGCACATCAAGGGCAACATCCGCACGCTGCTGCAGATGGCTGTGGTGCTCACCTACGGCGCGAGCATGCCGGTGGTCAAGGTCGCCCGTATCGCCGGTCAGTACGCCAAGCCGCGGTCGTCGAACATCGACGCGCTCGGTCTGCAGTCCTACCGCGGCGACATGATCAACTCGCTCGTCGCCGACGAGAGCGTCCGCGGCCACGATCCGTCACGACTGGTGCGCGCGTACGCCAATGCCAGCGCGGCGATGAACCTGGTCCGCGCACTCACCGGTGCAGGGATGGCGGATCTGCACAAGGTGCACGACTGGAACCGCGAGTTCGTCGCCCAGTCGCCCGCCGGTGCGCGCTACGAGGCGCTCGCGGGGGAGATCGATCGCGGCCTGCGCTTCATGGATGCCTGCGGCGTCTCCGACCCGAACCTGCACACCGCGCAGATCTTCGCCAGCCACGAAGCGCTCGTTCTCGACTACGAGCGTGCGATGCTGCGCCTGGACAACACCGACGATCACCCCAAGCTGTACGACCTGTCCGCGCACTTCCTGTGGATCGGCGACCGCACCCGCCAGCTCGACGGGGCGCACATCGCGCTGGCCGAGCTGATCTCCAACCCGATCGGTCTCAAGATCGGGCCCACGACCACGCCCGAGATGGCCGTCGAGTACGTCGAGCGCCTCGACCCGACCAACAAGCCGGGACGTCTGACGCTGATCTCACGCATGGGCAACGGCAAGGTTCGCGACATCCTGCCCGCCATCATCGAGAAGGTTCAGGCCACCGGCCACCAGGTCATCTGGCAGTGCGATCCGATGCACGGCAACACTCACGAGGCCTCGACCGGCTACAAGACGCGCCACTTCGACCGCATCGTCGACGAGGTCCAGGGATTCTTCGAGGTGCACAACGGCCTCGGAACGCATCCGGGCGGAATTCACGTCGAACTGACCGGCGACAACGTCACCGAGTGCCTCGGCGGTGCCCAGGACATCTCGGACCTGGACCTCGCCGGCCGGTACGAGACCGCCTGCGACCCGCGTCTGAACACGCAGCAGAGCATCGAACTGGCATTCCTGGTCGCCGAGATGCTCCGCGACTGATCAGGGTAGCGAGACGACCATGACCTCGGAGCCCGGTTCCACCCGAGAACCGGCTCCGGGGCTCTGGGTGATGATCAGCGACCCGTCGGTGTCCACCACCTGACGCACGTCGATCGTCAGGCCCAACGTCTCGACAGCGGTCCGGGCCGAGCCGACCGAGCGACCCAGCAGCGACGGCACGGTGACGGCGTTGGACACCTCGAGCGCAGCGGTGGTCCCGGATCGCACCGTCTGCCCGGCCTCCGGCGTCGTCCCTATCGCCCTGCCGCCGTCGGTGTCCTCGTCGAAGGTCTCCCGAACCTCGCCGACGGTGATGCCCACCGATTCCAGCGTTGTCCTGGCCTGGTCGACGCTCTGCCCGCGTACGTCGGGTACCTCGACCGGCGGTGCCCCCTTGCTGCGCAGCACCGTGACCGAGCTTCCCGTGGTCAGTACGGTGCCGGGCGGCGGGTCCAGGGCTGCGACGCCGCCGATCGGAGCGGACGTGCTGAAGGCCTCGCCGCCGTCGACGGGCGTGAACGTTCGGTCTCGCAGTTGCTGCTCCATGTCGTCGACGGATGCGCTCGTGTCGATCGAGGGAACGGTGGGGCGTCCCAGTGACACCAACAGAGACACCGTGTCGCCCTTGGCGATTCGCGATCCGCCGGTGGGGTCGGTGCCGATGAGAAGGTCGGTGTCCACCGAGTCGGAGTAGGTTCCGCGCACCGCGGCTTCGAGACCGGCGGCTTCCACGGCACTGGTGGCACCGGTGGTGTCGAGCCCGTCCACCATCGGGACTGCGGTGTAGCGACCCGAGCCCATCCACCATCCGCCGAAGCCGACCAACACCGCGAGCAGGGCGACGACGAGGAGCCAGATGACGATCGCTCGGCGCGAGCGCTGGCGGTCGGCGTCGAAATCGGGGAACTCGTAGTGCCGCCTGCCGGTCGGGGGTGGTCCGGCGGGCGGCACCTCGGCGATGTCCTGGCCGTCGTCGATGCCCCGCGCTGTGGGCGAGGTGACCACCCTGGTGTGCTGCACCCCGTGTTGCGGAGATGGCGGCGGCGAAGTGTCCACGACCTGGGTGCGAGCGGACGGCGGACGGTTGCCCGCGACCGTCGTCGGTGCTCCGGCTGCGGCCGAGCTCAGGTGCTCGGCCGAGCGCTTGGGTGCCGGCACTCGGTACTCGGGCAGCGCCAGCGCCGACGCGGCCGCGCGCAGGGCCCGGGCCATGTCGTCGGCATTGCGGTACCGGTGTTCCGGGGCGCGGACGGTGGCACGCTGGACCACCTCGTCGAACTGCGGGGGGACGCCTGCGATGAGGGTGGAGGGGAGCGGTACGTCGTTGTCGATGCGCTGGTAGGCGATGGACAGCGAGGTGTCGCCGGTGAACGGCGTGCGTCCGGTCAGCAGCTCGAACAACACGACACCGACGCCGTAGACATCGCTGCTCGCGGACGCGGAACCGGTGGTGACCTGCTCGGGAGACAGGTACGCGGCGGTGCCCAGAATCACACTGCTCGACGTCACGGTGGAGGCCGCTATGGCTCGGACGAGTCCGAAGTCCGCGATCTTCACGTCACCGTCGTCGCTGATCAGGATGTTCTCGGGCTTGATGTCGCGGTGCACCAGACCGGCTCGGTGGGCGACGGCGAGTGCGTCGAGGACCGGCCGGATGACGGCCGCTGCAGCATGCGGAGGCATCGGTCCACGCTCGCGCAGCAGCTCACGCAGAGTTCCTCCCTCGACGAGTTCCATGACGAGGAAGGCGTGTTCGCCGTCTCGACCGTGGTCGTAGACGGCGACGAGGCCCGGGTGACTGAGCTTGGCCACTGCCCGTGCCTCGAACTCGAAGCGCTGGACGAACTGTGGGTCCTCGGCGAACTTCGGGTCCATGATCTTCACCGCCACGGGGCGGTCGAGCCTGGTGTCGAGTCCGCGGTAGACCGTCGACATACCGCCGCGCGCGATCGGTGCGTCTATTCGGTATCGACGATCGAGCATCGAACCCGGTATCACCGAACCTCCCCTCGTCGTCCACTGGTCTTCCGGCGTTCGACGCCGGATGCTGAAGTCGATCGTATCGGTGCAGGAGATGCCGACCGACGATCGTGGCTCGTGTGTTCGTCCTGCTGGGCCGACTGTCACGCTTTTGATGTCTGGATGCCGGACCCGTTAACGTTACCTGCGTGAGTGCCATTCCCTATGCCGACGACGTGCTCGATCCGTCGGTGTCCGTGCTGCAGTTCGCCGACGTCGCGAAGATTCTCGACGTTCCCAAGACCCGCGTCGAGCAGCTGATTCGAGATCGGCAGCTGCTGGCGCTGAAGCGTTCGCGTGTGCCCGGTGTTCCCGAGCAGTTCCTCGACACCGACAAGGGCACCATCGTCAAGGGCCTGCCGGGTCTGCTGGCCGTGCTGCACGACGGCGGTTACGAGGACGAGGAAATCCTGCGGTGGCTGTTCACCGAGGACGAGAGCTTGCCCGGTGCACCCGTCGCTGCTCTGCACGGCGACCTGATGCGCGAAGTGATCAGGCGAGCTCAGGCAATGGCCTTCTAGCGAATCGTTGCGCGCTTGAAGCCGGTGACGGCGAACTGCGGAAGCGCGATGCGAGCTCGGGTCCACTGCGGCACCGTCGCGCGTTGCGAGAGCACGCGGTAGCCCTGTGACTCGACCTCTGCGAGTATGCGGCCGTACAGGATCGATGCCGTGCGCATCGACGGTCGCACTCGCGGATCCAGCATCTCGATTCCCGCGTCGGACGTGCGGTAGATCGAGCGGGTGACGGCGATCAGGTGCGCGAGGGCCCTGGTCACCCTGGCGTCGACATTTCCCGTGGTGCGGCACCACCGGAGCAGTTCTTCGTCGACACCGAACGCCGCGAGTTCGTCGGTGGGTAGGTAGATGCGGTCGCGATCGAGGTCCTCACCCATGTCTCGGATGAAGTTGGTGAGCTGGAACGCCTCGCCGAGGGCTGCGGCGGGAGGCTCGGCCTCCGACCGCTCGACGACGGTTCCCAGGATCGGCAACATCTGCAGTCCGATGACCGCAGCGGAGCCGTACATGTACTCGCGCAGCTGCTCCATCGTCCGGTAGCGCGAGACGAACATCGGACTCCCCGGAATGTCCATCCGCATCGAGTGCATGAACGCGTAGAAATAGTCGTGCGGAATGTCGTAGCGCCCCACGGTGTCGCACAACGCGCTCAACACTCGATCGGACACGCTCTCGGACAACGGTTTTCCGGCCAAGGCGTCGCGCACCCGGGACTCGATCACGTCGAGTTCGACGATGCGTCTGGCATTGAGTTCGTCAGATCCCACGGAGATGTCGGTGCCCTCGAGGTCCACGATGTCGTCGACCATCCGGGCGAACCCGTACAACGCATGCACGCCTGCGCGCTTGTCGGTGGGGAGCAGGCGAGTGGCGAGGAAATACGTCTTGCCGTGCTGGGCGTTGAGTTCGCGACAGATGCGGTATGCCTCGTGCAGCTCCGGATCGATCCCGTCCAGTTCTTTCATCACGCGAGCCTTCATGACGTGGATTCGTCTCCGGTCGGTTCCGTTGCTGGGGTCTTGGGTGCGTTCGGCACGGCACGGTGTTGCCTGGATCGGTCCGATCGTAGACGCAGCGGATCGACGCGCGTCAGAGACAGAGCTGCGACGACCGCGGCGAAGACCGCCAGTGCGACGTGTCCGAGGGTGTAGAGGCCGATCGATCCGTCGGGTTGGAAGACGAGCATCAGCCACGTCGACAGACCCGTCAGGATCATCAGGGTGGTGCGCGAGAGTGCGAAGCCTGCGGCGACAGCCAGTGGCCACGAGTAGTACCAGGGCAGGGCCGCGGGGGAGAGGACGACGGTGGCGACCAGGGCGATCAGAATGCCCTTGACCGCGTCGCGTTCGGATCTGCGGCCCAACCACCAGGCGACCGCTAGCACGACGACCAGCGCGATGGCGCACAGCAGGCGGGTGACGTCGAGAACGGGTCCGAGGCGTAGATCGAGGAACCACGACGTGCTGACGGTCACCAGGTGAGCCAGGATCGTGGGAAGCGAGAGCCAGTTGATGATCTTGGCCGATCCGGAAAGCGCGGTCAGCCAACCGATTCCGACTCCGGCGATCACCGACGCCACGGCGAACACAGCAACGAAGACGGCGGCTCCGATGCCCGCGGTCTTGACGAACGCCAGGGCGGGCGGCATCGGGGTTCGCCCCTCGGCCCGCGCCTTCTCCCGCAGATGGAGCATCCAGATCCACACCAGGAAGGGCAGCGCCAGGCCTGCTGTGGCCTTGATCGCCACCGCGATCGCGACCAGTGCGATGCCGCCCACGTGTCGGTGTTCGAGCGTCAGCATGATCCCTGCGGTCATCAGGCCCACCATGAGCAACTCGTTGTGCACTCCGCCGATCAGGTGGATCAGGACGAGAGGGTTGAGGACGGCGAGCCACACCGCGGTGGTCGCGCGGCCGCCGAGGTGTTTCGCCAGCCGCGGAACCGCCCACATCATCAGTGCCAGGCCGGGCAGCATCGTCAGGCGCAGCAGCATGGTCCCGGCGATGACGTTGTCGCCGGTCAGGCTGGTGATTCCGCGACCGAGCAGCAGGAACAGCGGGCCGTACGGGGCGGTGGTGGTGGTCCAGACGTTGCTGACGTTGTCCAGCAGAACTCCTGGATTGGCAACGGGGCCAACGGCATACGGGTCGAATCCGTCGCGGAGCAGAGCGCCCTGGGCCAGGTAGGAGTACGCATCGCGGCTGAACATCGGCACCGACAGCAGTAGCGGAGCGGTCCATGCCGGGACGATCCAGCGCAGTTCGCCCACCGTGGTGCGGCCGTGCAGGGTTGCGCGCCCGAGCCGAACCCACGCGGTGATCATCAGCAGTACGCCGACCCAGACGATGATGGTGGAGAGTACGAATCCGTGACCGAATCGCAGCCACGACAGGTGCATCTCCTCGAGCAACGGATCGCGTCGGCGCACACTGCCCGCGCCGAACCCGCCGAACACGATGCAGACGGCACCGACCACACCGAGTATCGCTGCCTTGCCCTCGGGACTGCGCAGGAAATTGCCGGTTGCGGTCAGTCTGGACGGTCGTCGCGCAGCCGAGGGTGGGGTGCCGCCGTCCGACGATCGATCCTCGGAGGTGGAGTGCGACGAGATCGAAGACATTGCCGCCTGCTCCTCCTCTGCAACGAGTTGTGGGTCGAGATGTGTACGTCGGCCGATGGTTCTCGCCGATCACCGAACGATCATGGTCGCAGCAATGAGCGCGACCGGCAAACGATCGCGCTCAGCTTAGTTGGTCGACGCAGTGAATCGAACGAACCTACCGGCCCGTGCGCCCTGTCACCCGCTGCGCGGCGAGCTTTCCCGACACCAGAACCGTGGGGACGCCCACTCCAGGAGTCGTGCCCGAGCCGGCGAGAACCACGTTGTCGAGCCCGGCGACCATGTTCTTGCGTCGGAACGGTCCGGTCTGCCTGAACACGTGGGCGGACGAGAACGGAGAACCCTCGATCATGCCCTTCTGCGCCCAGGTCTCGGGTGTGTCGATGTGGTCGAGCGTGAATCCGTCGAGCAGACCCTTGTATCCGCGAGCCTCCAGAGTCGTCAGGATCTCGTTCAGATACGGCTGCGCCAGCTCGCCCCACGGCAGTGGAGCGCTGTCGAGATTGGGGCACGGTGCGAGGATCGACACCGGTTCGCTGCGTACTCCGCCGCGCACCACTTCGAGATCGGGATCGCTCACCGACGGTCGGGTGATCAGCAGGGACGGATCGGCCATCAACGATCCCTTGCCCGATCGCGCGGTGATGCGGCGGAAGGTCTCGGCCCATTCGTCGCCGAAGTCGATGGTGTGGTGAGCGCGGGCGGGCCACGTCTCCGTCAGCTCGACGGGAACGGTTCCGTGCGCGACGACCGCCGACGGTGAGACCACGCCGTATCCGTTCCGTCGGCCTTTCTTCGACACCGACGCCCTGTCGAGGAGTCGATCGACTACGGGCAGGTCTGCGGTGAGAACGAGTGCGTCGCAGGCGATTCGACCACCGGCTGCGGTGATCACGGAGTCGGCCCGACCCCGGTCGACGGTGATGTCGACGATCTCGGTGCCGAGTTCGAGCGTGCCGCCCGCGGTGACGAACGCGTCGGCCATGGCCTTGGCGATGGCCGCCATACCGCCTTCGGGGAAGAACACTCCGAGGGAGGTGTCCATGTGCGCGATGGCTCCGTAGACCGCCAGGGCCTTCTGGGGTGCCATGCCTGCGTAGAGCGCCTGGAACGTGAAGACGCGGCGTAGGCGGGTGTCCTTCAGGAACTTGTCGACGCGGGGCCCGAGGCGACCGAAGCCGCCCAGCTTCGTCAGTGTCGCGGTGTCGGAGATCGCAGCTTTCGATCCCACGAGATCGAGCGGTGAGTCGAAGTTCGAGTCGATGAAGCGGTCGAACTCGGCGTCGAAGATGTCGGCGAGCCATCGTCGCAGTTCGCGGTATCCCTGCGCCTCGGCGGGGCCGCAGGTGCGTTCCACCTCGGCCGCCATGGCTTCGGGATCGGAGTAGACGTCGATGGACGTGCCGTCGGCGTAGCGCGTGTGATAGGACGGCGACAGAGCCGTCAGCCGAATCGGCGGCGTGGTCGATTCGAAGTCGGCCCCCACGGCGGCGAGTGCCTCGAGCACCAGGTTCGGCATCGTCAACACGCTTGCACCGTTGTCGATGTCGTAGAGGTGCGATCCGTCGGCGTCCGACACCGGGTACACCCCGACGCGGCCGCCCACGGTCTCGTCACGCTCGACGAGCGTGACTTTCCTGCCCGCTCCCAGTAGGTGCAGACCGGCGGCGAGGCCTGACAATCCGGCTCCCACGACGACGACGGAGTCGGTGGTGCCGGAGACCGTGCGGATCGAAGACATGGCGCTCTCTTTCAGTACTGCCGTTGGATGGCGGCGGTTGCCATGGCGCGCAGGTGCGCGGCAGCGACCGGTTCGATCGAACTGTTGTCGAGGGCTGCGACGGCCCGGGTCCCGAGGTCGTCGATCTGTTTCTCGACCGCGTCCACTGCGCCGAGTTCGACGAGAATGGAACGGATGTCGGCCACTTCGTCGGCGTCGAGTTCGGTCCCGAGGCTGGCCCTGATCGTGGCTGCGTGATCCGGCCTCGTCTCGTCCGCCTTCTGCAGTGCCAGCGCGATCAGGACGGTGCGTTTGCCCTCGGTGATGTCGTCGCCGGACGGTTTGCCGGTCACCTCGGGATCGCCGAACACGCCGAGGAGGTCGTCGCGCAGCTGGAACGCGATTCCGATGTCCGCACCGAAGTTGCGGTAGGCCGAGATCAGGTTCTCGTCGGCATCGGCGAGGACTGCTCCGAGATGAAGCGGCCGCTCGACGGTGTACGCGGCGGTCTTGTAGCGGTTGACGCGCATTGCCGCCGCAACGCTCTCGTCGGTGCCTGCCTCGGCTTCGATGTCGAGCAACTGACCGCCGAGAACCTCCGTGCGCATCGCCGACCACACCGGCTGGACTCGCCGCGCGGCATCGGCGTCGATACCCGACTCGCGCAGTAGATCGTCGGCCCAGCACAGAGCGAGATCGCCGACGAGTATCGCTGCCGATTCACCGAAATGGTCCGCACAGCCGGTCCAGCCCGCGTCCCGGTGCCGCTGGGCGAAGCCGACGTGCACGGTCGGGAAACCGCGGCGCGTGCTGGACGAGTCGATGATGTCGTCGTGGATCAGAGCGCAGGCCTGGATCAGTTCCAGCGCCGAACACGCCCGCAGCACTGCCTCGGCGCGGGCACCGGTGGATTCACCGCCTGCACCGAGCCACGCGGTCCAAGCGAACGCGGGGCGCATGCGTTTGCCGCCGCGAAGCACGAACGCCTCGAGATCGGCCACCGCATCGGGGTAGCCGCCGCCGACGGTGTCCACGACACCTCGGCGCGAGGCGAAGAACTCGGCGAGAGTCGCGTCGACCGCCGAACGCATCGCCTTCGGGTCGTTCGCGGCGACGGGGGCGTCGGCTACGGGTGAAGAAAAGTCTCCGGACAGGACGATCCTCCAAGGTTGCTGTGAATTGCGTGGATTCCGGTTCCCACAGTAATAGCCGCGCACACCATGGGCCGACGTGCAGCGAACATCTGTCGTCCGGGAGGCCTCACGGGCGTCGCTGGGGCACAACCTATGATCTTCGGGTGAGCGAAGAATCCGTCAGGGGGCGGTCGAGTCGAGGATTCGTGACGAGTACACCGTCCATCGTCGACCGACTACGGACAGAACCCGAGGCCAGGATCCCGTTCTCGGTGGAGTTCTCGCCTCCACGAGACGCGGCGGCCGAGGCCAGGCTGTGGCGGGCGGTTCGTGAGTTCGAACAACTTCAGCCCGCATTCGTGTCGATGACCTACGGCGCAGGCGGCTCCACCCGCGATCGAACGGTGCGTGTCACCGGGCAGATCGCCGAGGAGACCACCCTCCTCCCTGTGGCGCATCTCACTGCCGTCTCGCACAGTGTGGACGAGCTGCGATCGATGGTCGGGTCGTACGCTGACCGCGGCATCACCAACATTCTCGTATTGCGGGGAGATCCCCCCGGAGATCCACTCGGCGACTGGGAGAAGCATCCGGACGGAGTCGAGTACGCCGAGGAGCTCGTCCGGCTGGTACGTGATCTCGGCGACTTCCACGTCGGCGTGGCGTCGTTCCCCGAAGGTCACCACCGCGCCGCCGACCTCGAGCAGGACACCCGGTGCCTGGTCGGCAAGTTGCGGGCGGGTGCCGAGTACTCGATCACACAGATGTTCTTCGATGTGGACGACTACCTGCGCCTGCGGGACCGCGTGAGTGCGTTCGACGCCGAGCAGGGTGCCAAGCCGATCATTCCCGAGATCATGCCCATCACCTCACTTCGTTCGGTTCGCCGGATGCTCGAGCTCTCGGGTACAACGCTTCCGTCGCACCTGGACGAGAAGTTCACTCGCGCAGCAGGATCCGGTCCGGAAGAGGACCGCGCCGCCGTCCGAGAGGTGGGCATCGAACTCGCCACGAACATCGGTGAGCGCCTGATCTCCGAGGGCGCGCCCGGATTGCACTTCATCACCCTGAACTTCGCGCGCGCGACGCGTGAGGTGTTGAGCAACCTGGGGCTCGCGGCCGCACGAGTGTGAGACGGGTCAGGTCTCGCCGCGCGGCATCGGGCGCGACTTCCACGACAGCGCGCCACGACGCCTACGCACGTGGGATTCCGCGACGAGGCCGACGAACGCGAGAATCGACACCGGGTGCAGCGCAGCATCGACTGCGTCGACCACCCCGAATCGCGATCCCACCTCGCGCCGACGGGTGGACATCCGAGATACCGTGCCGGCGAGATACCCGGCGAGACCGAGGCGGCGCGTGACACCCGAGGACGTGAGTGCGGTGATCGGGGGCAGGACGTACACGGCCGTCAGTGCCAGGGCCGCCGCAGCCGAACCGGCCGGTCCACCGAACTCGCTCCACAACCACCTGCTGTAGCCGGACCGCAACTCCGCGGCCGATCGGTACATCCGGCATCGGACGAACCCCGCACCCGACGCCACCGCCGTCGAGAATCCTCGTCGACGCAGAGCGCGTGCCAGATCCAGGTCCTCGGTTGCGCTCGCCGCCACGCATCCGTGGCCACCGATGGCGCGATAGGCGGCGGCGTCGAAGGCCATGAACTGCCCGCACGCGACCGCCATCGACGGTGCGAGAGTGGCGTTGCCCAGAGGTACCGGAAGCGTGGACATCCACGACCACGCGAGCAGGGGCTGGACGAGTCGCTCGACGGTGCTCTCGGCGAGTTGCTCCGGCCACGGGCACAGCAGGGAGGCACCGCGCCGTCGCAGTACCCGGGCCGCTGCCGCCACCGCCTCCGGTTCGAGTCGCACATCGGCATCGACGAACACGATCAGCGACGTCATCGGGTCGTCCTCGTCGGCCAGTCTGGCGAGCTCGGCGCACGCTGCGGCCTTGCCGGTCCAGCCGGCCGGGGGAGCGACACCGGAGGTCGCGACGCGAATCCTCGGGTCACCGTCCGCAGCCGCACGGGCAGCGGACGCCGTTCCGTCGGTCGAATCGTCGTCGAGGACGATCACGCGCAGGTCTGTGCACGATCGTTGCCGCGTGAGGTCGCCGATCAGCGCAGGCAGCGTCGAAACCTCGTTGCGGGCGGGAATGCAGACGACGACGCGCTCGGTGACGTCGTGGTCCGGGGAGCGCAGGCTCGGCATGAATCGAGAGTTGAACACGGAGACCGCGGCCGACGCTGTCGCGAGGACGCTTGCCGTCGCCGTTGTGCGCGCGAGCAGGCGGGCTCTCACACAGACGTTCTGTCGGTGGAGCTTCCGGAGTCGGTGTTGCGCGACCCGCGGCCCCGTAGCGGTGGGTTGCGCGACACCCAGGCCATGGCCCCGACGATGGCCGCGACGCCGACGGTCACGCCGCCCACGATGCCGGCCCAGCCGGCGAAGCTGCGGGTGTTGGGATCGGGATAGTTGACCTCGGCGCGCAGCGAGGTGACCTCGCCCGCAGGCAACTTCCACGAGATCGAGTTGTCGCTCTCGCGGGTGCCGTTGGTGGTGCCGATGCGGGCCGGGAACGCGATGGTGAACTGTACGTCCGAGCCCTGCACCGGAACGGAGGACAGATCGGCGTTGCCTGCCAGAGTGACGGTGTCACCCGAGCGCTGCAGCGTCAGCTGGAACGATCCGGCCGCGTTCTGGAAGATCGAGCCGAGGGTCTGCACGTCGCCGAACGACAGATCGTCGAAGATGGCCTGCGACCCGACGTATCCGTCCTGGTTGTACGGCTCGACGCGAACCTTGTCCTCGATCGAGGAGGGCACCACCAGTTCCGGGCCGGTGTCGGAGTCCGATGTCGGCACGCTGGCAGCCACGATCTGACCCGCGACGCGGTCGTTGGCCGACACGCCCATCGTGACCTGCACACGCAGACAACCGGCCAGCATCGGCGCGACCAGCAGCGCCAGCGCGACCACCGAGAGAACACGGCGGCGGTGGGTTCGATGAGATGTTCGCGATGTCGACTGCACAGCGACATCGTGCCAGGACATCGAGGTGATGTCAGTCGGCAGGGGTTGTCAGCGAGGCGTGTCGGTACCGGAGCGATCGACGGCCGCACGCGGTCCGGCCCCGAGTGGTCGGTCGCGACGGGCAATCCACAACAGGGGGATGCCGACGAGGCCCATGACGACGAACCCGTACACCGCCGAGTATCGGAGTTCCGGACCGTCGAGGAACACCGCGTGCGCGAGCGCCGACCCCAGCCACGTCCACAGGAACAACCCGATGGGCACCGCGTCGTCGGATGGTTGTGGGCGACCGACGGCGCGGTCGAGCGATTCCATCACCGCAGCCATCAGGGTGGCCACCACCAGCCAGCCGAGGTAGTTGGTGAGCGGAATCGACGGCACCCCGGGCAGTCCGGCGGATCCGGCGGTCCAGGTCCACTGTCCGTCGGTGACCATCTGTGGATCGAGATACAGGTCCCAACCGACCATTCCCACCGCGACCGCCACGATTCGGAGGGCGGTGGCGCGTACCTGCGTCGTATCGAGACGGCGAACGACGAAGGTCACTGCACACCAGATCGGGTAGAACCCGGCCGTCCACGCCAGGGGAACCACGACAGGCACCTCGAACAGGCTCGGGCCCAATCGATTCTGCGCGTAGAAGTATTCGCCGAACGGGATGCCGGTTGCCGTGCCGACGAGTTCGGACGCGAATCCGGTACCTGCGGTCACGACGACGAGAATGGTGGCCCACACGACGCCGCGATTGAGTGCCGCGTGCAGGATCGACGCAAGCGCGAGCAGGGCCACCACCGCCACCGTCACCACGTCTCTGGTCGATCCCGACACCAAGGGGTAGAGGATCTGGCAGCCCACGGCAGCGGCAGCCACGACGATCGGCGCAACCTTCATACCCGTTTCCTTCCGAAGAACGTGCGACGGCGGGCGGCGCGGGCGTCGGCGATCGCGATCCGCGCCGCCGAGCGACCACTGGCCGCTGTGACCCCTCCGCCGGGATGGGTCGATGCGCCGGTGAGATAGAGCCCGTCTGCACCGGGGACCCGATGTCCGGCCAGTTGAGGATGAGGTCGCCACATCATCATCTGGTCCAACGACATGTCCAGGTGCATGATGTTGCCTCCGACCAGACCGAGCTCCCGCTCGATGTCGGGCGGCGACTGAACGAACCGATCCAGCACCGATCCCGCGAAACCGGGTGCGTATCGGTCCAATTCGGCCACGATCCGATCCGCCTCGTACTCGGCCAACGATCGCTCGCCGGGAACATCCGATCGCCACTGTCTGCCGTCGGCGAGGGTGTGGGGATGCCACTGCGACCACAGAGAGATCTGGTGCTGTCCCGGCGGCGCGATGGTGGGATCGAGCGCGCTGAAGGACATCCCCAGCACAGCCGGGGTGGGCGGCAGATCGCCCGCCAGCGCGTGCCCGTGTGCCAACCGCAGTTGGCTGCGGTCGCGTACCAGCAGCGCCAGACCGTGGGTGCCGTCCTCGATCCGGTCCGCGCTCGGGAACGCCGGAAGGGCGTCGGTGGCCAGTCTGACCGCGGTACCGATCCCGGGCCCCACCCGAATGGTGCTGCGCCACCGCGCGAGCTGCGCCGAATCGTGGCCGCCGGCGGCCAGCAGGTCGAGGGTGGTCACGATGTGGCAACCGGCCACGACGATGCGGCTGTCGACCTCCCGTCCCGACGCGGTCCTGGTGGTCCAGCCGTGTGGGCGGCGTACGAGCGAGGTCACGGCGTCGCCGAGCGTCAGTACGGCACCGTCGCGCTGTAGCCGAGAGATCATCGCCTCGGTCAGCGCGCCGCTACCGCCGACGGCGCGGCCCGGCGGAAGGGTGTGCATGAGGGCAGCGAAGCCGACCATCGGTGCGGTACCCGGCTCGGACATCGGCGGACCCGACTGTGCGCCGAACCACGCGAGTGCGGCCTTGAGGCGTTCGCTCGAGAACATCTCGTCCAGCAGGGAATCGCCGGTGGCGAGGAATTCCCGCGAGAGCATGCTGCCGCCGTCGGGCGCGCCGAGGCCCCAGAAGGATCGGAGCAGTTTCGCCCCGGTTGGTGGTCCGCCGAACGCACGCATGGTGCGTTCGCTGCGGGGACCCCAGACGGAGACGAAGGTGCGGTAGGCGCGTGCGTCGGCTGTGCCGCAGGCAGCGGCGATGGAGTCGCAGGTTCGGTCGAGATCGCGGTGGAACACGATGCCGCGTTCGTCGGTGCCGACGGCCCCAGGCGCGAACGCCCAGGGATCGCAGTCGATGTAGCGCAGACCGAAGTCGGCGAGTCCGAGCTCCTCGATGATGCCGGTGTGACGAATCATGATGTGCGCCGACGAACCACGGTCCACACGGTGGCCGGGAAAGCGTTCCACCGTCGATACCGCGCCACCGGCGACGGAGTCGCGCTCGAGAACCTCGACCGACATGCCGGCGTCGGTCAGGTAACAGGCAGAGGTCAGGGCATTGTGGCCGGAGCCCACCACCACAGCATCGATCACACCTTCAGGCTACTGGCCCGTCGAGAGGCAACCGGCGGCCCAGGACCGCGAAGGGGCGTCGGTCACCGGCGAACGTGAAGTCGCGTAGTACGTCCGCGAAGCCGAGCCGCCGGTACAACCGCCAGGCTCGATTGTCCTCCTCCGAGACCTCGGGTGTGGACAACATCACGTTCTGCGCGGAAACGCCGTCGAGCAGACGGCTGCACAGTCGTCCGCCGAGGCCGTGCCCCTGAGCGCTCGGCAGGACGTGCAACTCGGTGAGCTCGAAGTAGTCGTCGAGCGTGGCCTCGACGTTCTGTGGGGAATGCCCCGTGCGTCGCAAACCGTCGCGAACCTGTTGATGCCACCACTGGTGCGCGGCACCGTTGTAGCCGTATGCGACGGCGACCAGGGAATCGGGTTGTGTCGGGTCGGTGTTCGGGAGCAGTGCACCGACTGCTCGCCAGCCCGGCCGGTGCAGATGTTCGCTCCACATCGGTGCTCTGCTCTGTTCGGTTCCACGCGGATAGCCCATGGCCTCGACGTAGATGGACAGTGCCTCGAACAGCCGCTGGCGGAATTCCGGGGGCGTCAGATCGACCAGGTACGGCGTTGTCTGCGCATCGGTGACGACTGTTCTCAACCTTTCTTCGGAAACTTGTCGGTGGGCACAGCTATATTGAATGTGTCGAACGGGTGTTCGACAATCGGGGCCGAGTGCGCCGGTGGTTCCGGCTCGGATCCTCGAGTCGGATTCTCCGGAGTTCGACTGTAAGGCTTCGCCACGGTTCCGGCCGCGCCAGGTGCGCGCCGGAGATTCGAACTGGAGGTGTTCGAGTATGACGATCACGAAGGCATTCGATGCCGGAGTGCGGTCGCCGGTGTCGCGTCAGGCTCAGGTTCTGTTGGGTCGAGCGGATGCTCTGCTGTCCGAGTCCATCGGGGAGAGCAATGCCGGAGATCGATTTCTCGGCAGCTACGCCGCCGCACTGAAAGGCGCGGCAGCGGTGCTCGCGTCGTTGCCGAACTCGATCGGAGCGCGTCCTCGTTCACGCAGTGCGTGGGTGTTGATGGCGAAGGCGGCACCGGACCTCGCTGTCTGGGCCGACTACTTCGCGTCCTTCTCGGCCACCCGGGCTGCAGTCGAGGCCGGTGCGTCGAGCACGATCGACGATCTCGACGCCGACGATTTCCAGCGGCACGTCGGTCGTTTTCTGAACTCCGTCGAGGATCGACTCGGCGGGCAGGGGCGTTTCGCGTCCGTCGACCCGATGACCGCACCCTTGTCGGCGTAGCTCACACAGCTGGACGTCAGGCGACAATCGCCACGTCATGCGGTGTTCGCACGGAGTTTTCGGGACGTGCGTCTCGAAAACTTCGGTGTTTCTCAGGAACACATCGACCGAGTAGGTGGTAAGCGGCCGATTCAGCTCGTATCATCGACAACAGGTAGCCGCCAAGGTCAGCTTCCCGTCGTTTCGTAACCGAAATGACCTTCAATATCTGTGCAGGGGGAGGTACCGTGCCACTCTCCGAGCACGAGCAGCGCATGCTCGATCAGATCGAGAGCGCTCTCTACGCCGAGGATCCCAAATTCGCGTCTCATGTGAGGGGCGGTCGCGTACGCGCGGCGTCGAGCAGGAGGCGCTTTCAGGCTGCCGCGCTGTTCGTAGTGGGACTCGTGTTGCTCGTCGCCGGTGTTGCATTGTCGACGAACAGTTTGGCTTTTCTCGTCGTCAGTCTCATCGGCTTTTTGTTGATGTTCGGTGCCGGGGCACTGTTCCTGTTCGGCGGTTCCAGCAAGGGAGCCGCAGCGTCGCAGGACGAAAGCAGCACAGCCAACGATGCTGCCGAGACGTCCGGGCGTTCTACCGGGCAGAAATCGAAGGGTGGTCGCAAGGGCGGCAGCTTCACCTCTCGCATGGAAGATCGGTTCCGTAAGAGGTTCGAGCAGGACTGAATCGACCGGGTTCCATCGAACCGACTCGTCTCCACAACTTCACGCGTCGACGTAGAACAGCATCTCACCCTCGGGTGAGGTGCTGTTGTCGTTTTCTGCCCGCGAACAGACGCCGCAGAATTGCCTGCAGCCCTCCGCTCCGCGTCGAGGGCCGGCTCGAACACTCCCGCGCACGGGAATTCTGGGATCCCTCCCCGACACTCCCCACTTTCACCCACATTCCCCACTTCTCCCCACCGAGGCCCCACTGAAGGGCAGAGATCTGCGTCCATCCGCCACACCCGACGTCGAGGTGCTGGTCAGGCGGCTTCAGTGACGGACCCGAGGGCTGTCGCTCCCGAATCGAACCGGCGATATCACCCGCGGCATCGCTGCCGATGCCGCCGATCTTGTGCATGCTGAGCTGCATGAATGTCACTTTCGCCAAAGTTTTCCGGCTTCGGATGGTTCGAAGTGGGGGAGAGTGGGGTAAAGTGGTCCGCAGCGGAGAGTCGAGGCTGGAGGTGGCGAGTGTTTCTCGGTACCTACACGCCGAAGCTCGACGACAAGGGTCGACTCACGTTGCCGGCCAAGTTTCGGGACGCGCTTGCAGGAGGGGTCATGGTGAGCAAGGGGCAGGATTTCAGCCTCGCTGTCTACACCGCGGCCGATTTCGCAGAGCGCTCTCGGAAATTGACGGCGGCTTCTCGTGCCAACCCCAAAGCCCGTGCTTACGTTCGCCAGTTCTTCTCGGGAACCGACGAACAGCGGCCGGACGGACAGGGTCGAATCACCATCAGTCCCGAGCATCGCCGGTACGCGGGGCTCGAACGAAACTGCGTGGTGATCGGTTCGATGGACTTCATCGAGATCTGGAACGACGAAGCGTGGGCGCGCTACTCCGCTGAGAACGAACAGGATTTCTCCGACGCTTTCGACGAGTCCCTCGGAGGGATCTTGTAGCCCGAACCAGGTCGCCTGCGAGTGCAGCGAGGCCTCTGCCCGATCAGAACCCTGACGTTCTTCCCCAACGCCAGGTTTCGCAGATCAGGACCCTGACGTTCTTCCCCAACGCCAGGTTCCCTATCGGACAGGGACCTCGATGCATTCGCGTCGGCTTCGGTGGGCGACCCGCACGGCCCGGACCCGGGCGAGAAGTACGTACGCGCGACCGGGAGGAACCATGACGGAGGGCACCGGACCGGACGACATCGAGTCGTCCGCCGACCGAACCCACCGTCGATCCGCCGGCCCGCTCCACGTTCCGGTTCGACTCGAACGAGCCGACGAACTGCTCGGACCCGCACTCGGCTCCACCGGCGGTACTCGCGTCATGATCGACGCAACGCTCGGCCTCGGCGGTCACGCCGAGCATTTCCTGCGGACCTGTCCGCACCTGCACCTCATCGGACTCGACCGGGATCCCGATGCGCTCGAGCTGGCCGGAGCCCGCTTGGCTCCATTCACCGATCGAATCACGTTGGTGCACACGACCTACGACGGCATCGCCGAAGCCCTCGACGAGGCCGGTCTGCCTGCTGTCGGCTCCGTTCACGCGATTCTGTTCGACCTCGGAGTGTCGTCCATGCAGTTGGACGAGTCCGATCGCGGATTCGCCTACTCCGTGGACGCCCCACTCGACATGCGAATGAATCCGACCGTGGGAATCACCGCCGCAGACGTCCTCAACACGTACTCGCACGGCGACATCGCACGGGTCCTCAGCACGTACGGCGAGGAACGGTTCGCCGGCAAGATCGCTTCCGCTGTACTGCGACGCCGAGAGCACACGCCCTTCACCACGAGTGGCCCGTTGGTCGAATTGCTCTATGCCGCAATTCCGGCCGCGACCCGGCGCACCGGCGGACACCCTGCCAAGCGCACCTTCCAGGCACTTCGCATCGAGGTCAACGGTGAACTGGATTCGTTGAAGGCGGCGGTACCTGCCGGGCTCGACGCGTTGGCTGTCGGCGGCCGGGTCGTCTTCATGTCGTATCAATCGCTCGAAGACCGAGTCGTCAAGCAGGAGTTGGCACCTCGGATCAAGTCCCGCAGTCCCGAGGGGCTGCCGGTCGAGCTTCCAGGAATGGGTCCGGAGTTCCGGCTCCTGACCAGAGGTGCCGAGCGTGCCTCGGATTCAGAAATAGACGACAACCCACGTTCGGCTCCGGTGAGATTGCGCGCCGCCGAACGGATTGCAAGGAGAGCGGAATGACGGTTCCAGGCACAACCGTTGGAACACAACGCAATCGGGTTCCAGCACCGAGGAACAGGGTCGCTCCGCAGGCTCCACTCTCGCGACCCGAACGTACGAGCAAGGGTGGTGGACGATCAGGCGCTGCACTTCGCGCATACGAGCGCAGGCAGCAGCGTGCGTCGATCCATACCTCGGATTCTGCGCGTGGTTCCGGGGCCGGTGCGCGGCCTTCGCTGAACGGAAGCGCTATCGCCGCGCGAATTCCGTTCGTCGCCTTGATCATCGGCCTGCTCGCCATCGGTCTCGGTCTGACGTTGCTCCTGACCACTCGGTCCGCAGGAGACTCCTACGATCTCAGCGCCGCCAAGGCCGTCAACGCCGAACTCGCTCAGGAGCGGGCGTCGTTGCAGCGTGATGTGGAGTTGGCGGAATCGGCTCCGGAGTTGGCGCGCAAGGCCGCCGAGCTCGGGATGGTCCCGGCGAAGAACTCCGCGCGTCTGATCGTCGCGCCGGACGGCGGTGTCCAGGTCGTCGGTACTCCGGCTCCGGCCGACGGTGCACCGGTGGCACCGCTCGATCCGGTACCGGCCGCGGCCGCAGGCGAGGGCACCGTCGCGAATCCGAGCACGCAGTCATCGCAGCAGCAGACGCCGCGAAGCGCGTCTCAGCCCAACCGAACCTCGGGCACGATCGACACCCGCGCCGCCACGCCGAGTACAAGCAATGGAGCTGGAAACACCGCGCTTGCTGAACAATTGGTTCCCATGAGCATCCCCTCGCTCGAAACACCTTCGGTCGAAGCCCCCGAGTCCACCGGCGAAGCATCGGGTGGCGGGCAGTGACCAGGCCGTCGCCTGCTCCACGCCGTCGGCCACCGAGCCGAAAGCGTCTCGACTCGTCCACCTTTCGGTTCCGTCACGGCACCGGTCGCGTCCTGATGTATGTGGCGCTCGCCGTCGCGGCGGCACAGTTGCTGTGGATTCAGGGATTCGATGCGCCGAGGTTGTCGGCCGAGTCGGCGTCGCAACGCACCACGACTCTCGTCGATCCGGCGATGCGTGGATCCATCCTGGACCGCAACGGCAATCCGATCGCCTTCACGATGGAGGCCAAAGCGCTGACGTTCCAACCGGTTCGGGTTCGCAAGGAACTCGACGAGGCGAGGGCGAAGGACCCCACCGAGCCGGAGACCGAGCAGTACCTCGAGGACATCGCTGCCCGCATCCACAGCGATCTCGGCGATGTGATCAGCGAGAAGGACCTGCTCGCGAAGCTGAAGAGCAACGACGAATTCACTTACCTCGCCCGCGGTGTGGACGCCACCGTGGCGTCGAAGATCAGCAAGGATTTCAAGCAGGTCGGACTCGAGCGTCAGGACATCCGTGAGTACCCGGGCGGATCGCTGGCCGGGAACATCGTCGGTGCCACCGGATGGGACGGACACGGTCTGCTCGGTCTGGAGGATTCGCTCGACGCGACCCTGGCCGGAACCGACGGTTCGCAGACCTACGACCGCGGATCCGACGGTGCCGTCATTCCAGGAAGCTGGCGGGACAAGCAGCCTGCAGTCAACGGTTCGAGTGTCGAACTGACCATCGACGCAGATCTGCAGTACTACGTGCAACAGCAGGTGCAGTTGGCGAAGGACCTGTCGGGAGCGAAGAACGCCTCGGCGTACGTGCAGGATTCGCACACCGGCGAGGTGCTCGCCATGTCGAACGACAACACCTTCAACCCCGGTATCGGAGTCGGCAACAACGAGCGCACGAAGGAGATGGGCAATCTGCCCGTCACCACGCCGTTCGAACCCGGTTCGGTGAACAAGATCATCACCGCGGCCGCAGCCGTCGAGTACGGACTCACCACACCCGACGAGGTGCTGCAGGTACCGGGCAGCATCTTCATGTCCGGCGTGTCGGTCAAGGACGCGTGGGACCACGGCGTCGTGCCGTACACGACGACCGGCGTGTTCGGTAAGTCCTCCAACGTCGGCACCCTCATGCTGGCGCAGCGCGTCGGTGAGGATCGCTACGCGGACATGCTCACCAAGTTCGGCCTCGGCCAACGCAGCGACGTCGGTCTGCCAGGCGAGAGCGCGGGAAATGTACCGAGCCGTGATCAGTGGTCGGGTGGAACGTTCGCCAACCTCCCCATCGGTCAGGGCCTGTCCATGACGCTGTTGCAGATGACGGGGATGTATCAGGCCATCGCCAACGACGGGGTTCGCATCCCGCCGCGGATCGTCGAAGCGACAGTGGACGCCAACGGTCAGCGAACCGAGACCCAGCAGCCGGACGGGGTGTACGTGGTCAGTCCCGATACCGCGAAGACCGTCCGCAACATGTTCCGATCCGTCACCCAGGACGACACCGGGAACCAGCGCGGTACCGGAGTGGCCGCTGGGGTCGAGGGCTACCAGATCAGCGGCAAGACAGGTACGGCTCAGCAGGTCGACCCCGAGTGCAAGTGCTACTCGAACTCGAACTACTGGATCACGTTCGCCGGTATCGCGCCCGCCGACGATCCCCGCTACGTGATCGGGATCATGCTCGACGCCCCGACCCGCAGCGCCGACGGTTCGGGCGGCCAGTCGGCAGCACCGCTGTTCCACAACATCGCCAGCTGGATGCTGCAGCGCGACAGCGTGCCGATGTCCGCGGACCCCGGACCCAAGCTGGTTCTGCAGGCGGACTGAGATCCCGACCCGCCGGTCCTCGTAGTCGGGGCGGCGACATCACGATCCCGGACGCCGGTAATCTGACACATCGGCTCGGGCGTCTTCGTTCGTCTGCCGCCGCGGCGTGATCGAGCCGCGGCAGGCGCGTGGCCGGCAGTAGAGAGGAAGGGAGCAGGAGTGACTGTGTCATCGGATTCACAACCGGCTCCGGGTTCACGTCCGGCGCATCCACCGCACACCGAAGTGCGGGAGGTGGCGTCCGCGGTCGGTGCAACGATCGGCGAGGCCGATCCCGCCGGTGTGAGCGTGACCGGTATCGATCTGCGCGCGCAGTCCGTTCTTCCCGGCGATCTCTTCGCCGCACTGCCCGGATCGTCTCGACACGGTGCCGAGTTCGTCGCCGACGCAGTCGAGCGGGGTGCCGTGGCGGTATTCACCGATCCGGCCGGACTCGAGATCGTGCGGGGAGCGCTCGCAGGCACGGGTCGACAAGTTCCGGTTCTGGTGCACGAGCGCCCGCGCCAGGTGTTGGGTGCGGTCTCCGCTCTGGTGTACGGCAACCCGTCGTCGAAGATGACCGTCATCGGTATCACCGGTACCTCGGGAAAGACGACGACGTCGTATCTGCTCGAAGCCGGCCTGACTGCTGCAGGTCGTCGATGCGGTCTGATCGGCACCATCGAGACACGTGTTCTGGGCCGGCATGTACCGAGCGCGCTCACCACGCCCGAGGCCCCGCAGCTGCATGCGCTCTTCGCCGTCATGGTCGAGCAAGGTGTCGACACGGTGGTGATGGAGGTGTCCTCCCATGCGTTGTCCCTCGGCCGGGTCGACGGCACCTGCTTCGCGATCGGTGCGTTCACCAATCTCTCCCAGGATCACCTCGATTTTCACGACTCTCTCGAGGACTACTTCTCGGCCAAGAGTCGGTTGTTCGCGGCCGACTCGGCGGTTCGTGCCGACACCGCCGTCGTCTGTGTCGACGACGCGTGGGGCATGCGGATGGCCGACATCGCTCGATCGGCCGGGTCGGCCGTGGTGACCGCGTCGACCGGGGCCGATTCGCAGTGGACGGTCTCGGACTGGGCCAAGCACGACGACGGCACCCAGTCGTTCACGGTCGCCGATCCGGAGGGTGCGTCGCTGCCGGTCTCGGTCCGGTTGCCGGGTCGCTACAACGTCGCGAACACCGTGCTGGCGTTGGCGACCTGCGCGGCGGCCGGGGCCGACGTGAGCAAGGCCGTGACCGGGGTCGCGACGGTCGACGTGCCGGGCCGCGTACAGCGGATCGACCGTGGACAGAACTTCCTGGCGGTGGTCGACTACGCGCACAAGCCTGCCGCCGTCGAGGCCGTGCTGGCGACGTTGCGCGAATCCTCGCGTGGACGAATCGCGGTGGTACTCGGAGCAGGTGGCGACCGCGACACCGCGAAGCGTCCCCTGATGGGTGCCGCCGGTGCGCGCGGCGCAGAGCTCCTGGTGGTGACCGACGACAACCCGCGCAGCGAGGACCCGGCCATCATTCGACAGGCCGTCGAGGACGGCGCACTGTCGGTGCCGGACGAGGCTCGCGGTGAAGTACGAAACGTGGCAGGCCGCGCAGCGGCGATCGAACAGGCCGTGGCGTGGGCACGCGAAGGGGATGTTGTGTTGATCGCAGGTAAAGGGCACGAGACCGGACAAGAGGTAGCGGGTGTGAAGCATCCGTTCGACGATCGAGTGATACTCGCCTCGGCCATCGATGCGCGTCGGGTCGGCACGAGCGCGGGCGTACGGTGATCCCCCTCTCGATCGACCGCCTCGCCGAGATCGTCGGAGGCACGGTGCACGATGTGCCGGATCCGACGGTCGTGGTGCCAGGACCGGTGGAGTTCGACTCCCGCAAGGTCACCCCCGGCAGCATCTTCCTCGCCTTACCCGGCGCGAAGGTGGACGGTCACGACCATGCCCCCGCCGCGGTTGCCGCAGGTGCGGCGCTGGTACTGGCCGCGCGTCCGGTGGGCGTACCGGCCGTGGTCGTCAGTCCGGTTCCGCACGAGAGCCGCGCGATGGCACTCGAGAACGACCCGGACGGCTCCGGTTCGGCAGTACTGTCCGCGCTCGGCGCTCTGGCCCGGGCCTCGGTGCTCGAGTTGACGGCCGAGCACGGCCTGACCGTCGTCGGTGTGACGGGATCCTCCGGGAAGACCTCGACCAAGGACCTGATCTCTGCGGTCCTCGAGCCTCTGGGCTCGGTGGTGGCACCGCCCGGATCGTTCAACAACGAATTGGGACATCCGTGGACGGCGCTGCGAGCGGATGCCGACACCGATTTCCTCTGTCTGGAATTGTCCGCCCGAGGAATCGGCCACATCGCCGAACTCGCCACGCTCGCACCGCCCCGGATCGGGGTTGTCCTGAACGTCGGAACCGCGCACCTGGGCGAGTTCGGCTCGCGCGCGGCCATCGCACTGGCGAAGGGCGAGCTGGTCGAGGCGCTGCCGAGTGCCGCCGACGGGGGAGTGGCGATCCTCAACATCGACGATCGCCTCGTCGCCGAAATGGTCACGCGTACAACGGCTGCCGTCGTCACGGTCGGGCGCAACGCAGATGCCGACATCAGAGCAGTCGACGTGCAGGTCGACACCGACGCCCGGGCGTCGTTCACGCTCGAATGCGCAGCGGGTTCGGTACCGATCACCCTGGCGGTGCACGGTGAGCATCAGGTCGGCAACGCCCTCGCGGCAGCGGCCGTCGCACTCGAGTGCGGAGCAACGCTGACGCAGGTTGCCCAGGCGGTCGGGGCCGCCGCACCGACGTCGATCAGGCGGATGGACGTGCGCACCCGCGCCGACGGCGTCACCGTCGTCAACGACTCGTACAACGCCAACCCCGATTCGATGCGCGCCGCACTCAAAGCACTGGTGTCGATGTCGCGTCGCGACGACGGGCCGAAACGCCGCAGCTGGGCGGTGCTGGGAGAGATGGGCGAACTGGGTTCGGACTCGGTGGTCGAGCACGACGCGATCGGCCGCCTCGCCGTCCGCCTCGACGTCGACCGTCTGATCATCGTCGACACCGGCCGTCCCACCCGGGCGTTGCACCAGGGTGCCGTCATGGAGGGTTCGTGGGGCGAGGAATCGATGCTGGTGCCCGACCGTGAAACGGCGATCGCAGTACTGCACGAGGAAGTGCGTCCCGGCGACATCGTGCTGGTGAAGGCCTCGCAGTCCGGGGCGATGTGGACCGTCGCAGACGCCCTGCTGGCCGATGCGTCGAGCGCCACCGCGGAGGGTGAGCAGTGAGGCAGATCCTCTTCGCCGGAGGCATCGCGCTCGCGGTCGCGATCCTCCTGACCCCGGTGCTGATCAAGACCTTCTCGAAACAGGGCTTCGGCCAGGAGATTCGAGTGGAGGGCCCGGCGAGTCACCAGTCCAAGCGGGGCACACCGACAATGGGCGGCGTCGCAATTCTGGTCGGCATCTGGGCCGGCTACTGGGGCTCGCATCTGATCGGTATCGGCTACGACGCAGACGGTCCGTCGGCCTCGGCCCTGCTCGTTCTCGGCCTGACCACGGTGCTCGGTCTCGTCGGCTTTCTCGACGATTTCATCAAGATCCGCAAGCAGCGCAACCTGGGTCTGAACGCCACCGGTAAGTACGTCGGTCAGATAACGGCAGCCGTGCTGTTCGCGATCCTGGTGTTGCAGTTCCGCAGCGAGAGTGGGCTCACTCCTGGCAGCACCCAACTGTCGTACGTACGCGACATCGCCACCTGGTCGATGTCCGCGGTGGTCTTCGTGTTCTTCGTCTGCCTGCTCGTGATCGCGTGGTCCAACTCGGTCAACCTCACCGACGGACTGGACGGCCTCGCAGCCGGGTCGATGACACTGGTGCTCGGTGCCTACACCGTCATCACCTTCTGGCAGTACCGCCAGGCGTGCGCAGGCCCCGCCGGGCCAGCCCCGGGCTGCTACGACGTCCGAGATCCCCTCGACCTGGCACTGGTCTGCGCCTCCGCAGCGGGAGCCTGCATCGGCTTCCTGTGGTGGAACGCCGCGCCTGCCAAGATCTTCATGGGCGACACCGGATCCCTGGCCCTCGGCGGTCTGATCGCAGGCCTGTCGGTGGTGACCAAGACCGAACTGATCATGGTGGTCATCGGTGCGCTGTTCGTCGCCGAGGCCGCATCGGTCGTCATCCAGGTCGCGGTGTTCCGATCCAGTCGCCGACGCGTGTTCCGCATGGCACCGTTCCATCATCACTTCGAGTTGGCCGGATGGGCCGAGACGACGGTGATCATCCGGTTCTGGTTGTTGGCCGCCATCGCGTCGGCCGTCGGACTCGCTCTGTTCTACAGCGAGTATCTCGCTGCTGTCGGCGGATAGGGCATGGCCGAATCTCCGCACCACGCTCGGACCGACCTGACCTGGTTGCGCGGCAGTTCGGTGCTGGTGACCGGTGCCCGCATCTCGGGACTGGCCGTCGTGCAACCGTTGCTCGATCTCGGTGCCATCGTCACCGTCACCGACTCGAATCGTGCCGCGCTGGACGAGGCGTCGGACTCCGGGGCTGCCGTGGTGCTGCAGGACGACCTGCTCGACGATCCGGCGGCGCTCGCTGCGTTTTCGCTCGTCGTCACCAGTCCCGGCTTTCGTCCCGACTCTCCGGTGCTGGCCGCGGCCACCGAGCAGGGCATTCCGGTGTGGGGCGATGTCGAGTTGTCCTGGCACGTGGACCGGGCCGAGTTGTACGGACCCCGAACTCGCTGGCTGGTGGTCACCGGCACCAACGGAAAGACGACCACCACCTCGATGCTGGCGTCGATACTCGACGCCGCAGGCATCGCATCGGTGGCTTGCGGCAACATCGGACTCCCCATCGCCGACGCGTTGCGTGGTACCCCGCATCCGAGTGTGCTCGCCGTGGAGTTGTCGTCGTTCCAGTTGTTCTGGGCTCCGTCGGTGCGTCCGGCGGCGGGGGTGGTGCTCAACATCGCCGAGGACCATCTCGACTGGCACGGCGGCATGGACGGTTACGTCCAGGCCAAGGCTCGTGCGTTGAGTGGCGATGTCGCGGTGATCGGTCTCGACGACTCCAGGGCGGCGGGTCTCGCTGCCGGATCGCCCGCAGCCACCGTCGTCGGGTTTCGGTTGGGTGAGCCGGCCTCGGGTGAGCTGGGAGTGCGGGCAGGGATTCTCGTGGACGACGCCTTCGGTGCGAACGTCGAGCTTCTCGCTGCGGAGGACGTGGAGCCGAGCGGCCCGTCCGGCATTCTCGATGCGCTCGCGGCAGGCGCGCTGGCTCGTTCGATCGGGGTGGACGCCGACGCTGTTCGGGTCGGGCTGCAGACCTATCGGGTGGGTCCGCATCGTGCGGCGGTGGTGCGCGAGCTCGGCGGGGTGACGTTCATCGACGACTCGAAGGCGACCAACCCGCACGCCGCTCGCTCCTCGATCTCGGCGCACGATCGCGTCGTGTGGATCGCGGGTGGGTTGCTGAAGGGTGCGGTGATCGACGATCTGGTGGTCGAGATCGCCGATCGTCTCGTGGCTGCGGTCGTTCTCGGGCGCGATGGGATGCAGATCGCAGAGGCTTTGGCGCGACACGCGCCCGATGTTCCGGTCGTCAGGCTCCCTTCGGGAGACGATGCTGGTGTGACTCATGGTGCTGAAGATGCTGATGCGGTGATGCGGGCGGTCGTGGCCCATGCGGCCGAACTCGCCGCGCCGGGGGATACGGTCCTGCTGGCCCCGGCCGCCGCGTCACTGGACATGTTCGCCGACTACGGCCACCGCGGCCGCAGCTTCGCCGAGTCGGTCCAGCGCCTCGAGGCCACCGACATCGGATCGTCGCGATCGTGACTGCCGCCGGTCATCCGCCGCGTCCACCTCGCCGCACCGCCGCTCCACGCACCCGAATCGGCCTGTGGTTCGGCCGACCGCTCGCGTCCTTCCACCTCGTCGTCACGATCGCGGTACTGCTCACGGTGTTGGGCCTGGTGATGGTGCTGTCGGCGTCGTCCGCCGAGTCGTTCGCAGCCGATGAGTCCGGGTACGCGCTCTTCACCCAGCAGCTGATCGGTGTCGCGCTGGGAGTCGTGGCGTTCTACGTCGCTCTCCGGCTGCCGGTTCGCTACCTCAGGAAGCTGTCTTTTCCACTGTTCCTGGTTTCGATCACCATGCTGATGTTGGTGCTCATTCCCGGAATCGGTGCCGAACGCCAAGGTGCGCGCCGCTGGTTCGACTTCGGCGTCGTGTCCTTCCAGCCGTCCGAGCTGGCCAAGGTCGCGCTGGTTCTGTGGGGCGCACACCTGTTGGCCTCGCGGCGCAGCGAGCACGGCAACATCAAATCGCTGCTGGTGCCGCTGTTGCCTGCAGGTCTGCTGATGTGTCTGCTCGTCGTGCTGCAGCCGAACCTCAGTACCGCCATCGCCCTCGGCATCATCCTGGTGGCACTGCTGTGGTTCGCCGGCCTCAACGCTCGGCTGTTCGGTGCGGTGCTGATGACCGGTCTGGCGTTGGCGACCGTGCTCGCGTTCACCGCCGGTTACCGATCCAATCGCGTCAAGGCCTGGCTCAACCCGGGTGAGGACACCCAGGGCCTGTCCTATCAGTCCACCCAGGCGAAATACTCGCTGGCCGACGGCGGAATGTTCGGTCGCGGGCTCGGGCAGAGCCGCGCGAAGTGGAGCTACCTGCCCAACGCGCACAACGACTTCATCTTCGCCATCATCGGCGAGGAACTCGGAATGATCGGCTGCCTCGCAGTCATCGGATTGTTCGGTCTCTTCGTCTACACCGGCCTGCGCATCGCCATGCGTTCGGTCGATCCGTTCCTGCGGCTGTTGACCGCAGGTGCCACGTGCTGGGTGTTCGGCCAGGCCATGATCAACATCGGCTACGTCGTCGGGTTGCTGCCGGTGACCGGTCTGCAGCTGCCCCTGGTGTCCTACGGTGGCACCTCGACCGCGATCACGCTGCTGATGTTCGGCATCATCGCGAGCGCCGCCCGCCACGAACCCGAGGCGATCGCGGCCCTGCACGCAGGGCAGGAGGGCCGAATCGCGCGAGCTCTGAAGCTGCCGCTGCCCGCCGTGTTCTCGCCCAAGCGAGCCGCGATGGCGCGCTCGAAGTCCACTCGCCCCACACTGGCGGCGCAGGATCGCAAACGCCTCGAGTCCCGTAAGGGCAAGGGCAGTGACGCACGGACAGCGCGGGCTGCCGAACCCGGCCGTGCCCGCACGCGCGTCTCCAGTTCACGGACCGACACGATGTCGCCCACATCGGCTGCGTACCGGGGCGACGCTCCCCGCGGTAACGCCCGCGGCAACCCCCGTCGAAGCGATCCGGTCCGGCGAGAGCCCGCCGCAGGATCGCGATCGGCATACCGTCCGCGGCCGGAACCACAACCCGGTCGCCCTCCCGTCCGCTCGGGTGAGCGAGGATATCGACGGTGAAGCAGACATCTCGACCGATTTCCGTAGTGGTTGCCGGGGGCGGAACGGCCGGGCACATCGAGCCTGCGCTCGCTGTGGCCGACGCCTTGCGTGTCCTCGACCCCACCGTCACCGTCACCGCTCTCGGCAGCAGCCGGGGCCTCGAGACGACTCTCGTCCCGGCTCGCGGGTACGCACTCGAGCTCATTCCGCCCGTTCCGCTGCCCCGTAAGCCCACCGTCGACCTGCTCAAGTTGCCGCTGCGCGTCGTGCGATCGGTGCGCCGCACCCGAGAGATCTTCGCGGCCGTGGAGGCGGACGTGCTCGTCGGATTCGGCGGCTACGTCGCGTTACCGGCCTATCTCGCGGCCCGCGGTCGACTGTTCGGCCGTGGCGGCCGAATTCCCGTGGTCATCCACGAGGCCAACGCACGAGCGGGTATCGCCAACAAGGTCGGTGCCCGCTCGGCCGAGCGGGTTCTCGCCGCGGTCGCGGGCTCGGGGATCGCCGCGCGCGGTGCTGCCGACGCGGACGTGATCGGAATTCCCGTGCGTCCCACCATCACCGGCCTCGATCGGGCTGCCGTCCGCGCGGAGGCTCGCGCGCACTTCGGCCTGCCCGAGAACGGCCCGGTGCTGCTGGTGTTCGGCGGCTCACAGGGGGCCCGATCGCTCAACGACGCGGTGTCCGGAGCCTCGGCGGCCCTCGCCGATGCTGGTATCTCGGTTCTGCACGCCCACGGTCCGAAGAACTCGCTCGACGTCGAGCAGCGCAATCCGGCCGCGCCGTACGTCGCGCGTGCCTACATCGACCGGATGGATCTGGCGTATGCGGCTGCGGACCTCGCGATCTGTCGCTCCGGTGCCATGACGGTCGCCGAGGTTTCCGCGACCGGTCTGCCCGCCGTCTACGTGCCCCTGCCGCACGGCAACGGCGAGCAGGAACTCAACGCCCGTCCCGTGGTCGACGCCGGAGGTGGCATCCTGGTACCCGATGCGACACTGACCGAGCAGTACGTGAGCGAGACAGTGGTCGCGCTGCTGACCGACACCGAACGAATCGCCACCATGTCTCGTGCCGCCGCCGGTGCCGGGCACAAGGACGCAGCAGCTGCCGTCGCGCAGATCGTGCTCGACACCGCGCACGCGTCGCGGCGCTGAGCTGGGCGGCGTCGCGCATGAGAAGAGAACGAGGGAGACGTCCGCGTGACAACTGAGGGTGCGATGTCGGATCTGCCGGCAGAGCTCGAACGAGTACACATGGTGGGCATCGGTGGTGCCGGCATGTCCGGCATCGCGCGGATCCTGCTCGCTCGCGGGGGACAGGTGTCGGGTTCGGATGCCAAGGAATCGCGCGGCGTGCTCGCATTGCGCGCACGCGGCGCCCAGGTCCGCATCGGTCACGACGCCAGCGCCCTGGACATGATCGACGGCGGACCCACCGTGGTGGTGACGACCCACGCCGCGATTCCTCAGACCAATCCCGAACTCGTCGAAGCTCGGATGCGTGGAATCCCGGTGGTGTTGCGACCGGCCGTGCTGTCTTCTCTCATGCAGGGATACCGCACGCTGTTGGTCTCGGGTACGCACGGAAAGACGTCCACGACCTCGATGCTGGTCGTCGCCCTGCAGCACTGCGGGTTCGATCCGTCGTTCGCCGTCGGAGGAGAGCTCAACGAAGCCGGGACCAACGCCCATCACGGCAGCGGCGACGTGTTCGTGGCCGAGGCGGACGAGAGTGACGGCTCGCTGCTGCAGTACAAGGCCAACGTCATCATCGTGACCAACATCGAGGCCGATCATCTGGACTACTTCGGCACCACCGACGCCTATGTTCAGGTGTTCGACGATTTCGCTGCGCTCCTCGGTCCCGGCGGTGTGCTCGTGGCCTGTATGGACGACCCGGGTTCGGCGGCGCTCGCTCGACGCGTGGTCGAGCGGAACCTTCCGGGAGTCACGGTGCTGGGATACGGGTCCTCGGACGTCGACGCGGGGCCGGTCGACATGGCCGTTCGGCTGCTGGCGTGGGAGCCCGAGGACATCGGCGGCGTCGCACAGTTGCAGATCGCAGGTGAGGACGCGGCGCGCACCGTACGGCTCGGCGTCCCCGGTCGGCACACTGCACTCAACGCGCTGGCGGCGTTCGTCGCGGCGCGCCAGGTCGGTGCCGGAGTCGAGGAATTGCTGGCCGGACTCACCGGTTTCGGCGGCGTGCATCGACGCTTTCAGTTCACCGGGCGTGAGCACGGCGTCCGCGTGTTCGACGACTACGCGCACCACCCGACCGAGGTGCGTGCGGTGCTGACTGCCGCGCAGGCCCTCGTAGCAGGCCAGGATCGTTCGGGTGGCGAGCAGGGACGGGTGGTGGTGGTGTTCCAGCCGCACCTGTACTCGCGGACCGCGACGTTCGCCGAGGAGTTCGGTGCCGCGTTGTCGTTGGCCGACGAGATCGTCGTGCTCGACGTCTACGGCGCGCGCGAGGAGCCGTTGCCCGGTGTGACGGGGGCGCTGGTTGCCGCTTCGGTGACCAAGCCGGTGAACTATCAGCCGGATCTGTCGTTGGTGGCCAAGCAGGTCGCCCACCTGAGTGTGCCCGGCGATGTCGTCATCACCATGGGAGCCGGCGACGTGACGATGCTCGGCGGGCCGATTCTCGATGCGCTTCGCTCGAAGACCGATTTCGGTGCTGCGACCGGCCGCGGAGTACCGAAGGATCGGCCGTCGACGTGACCCGCCGCTCCGATCGAGTCCGTTCTTCGAGGTCGGGAACAGCTGCACGAGAGGGTGATTCGCCGTCCGCGGTCACCGACAAGCAAGCCCGTGCTCAGGCACGGGAAGAAGAGCGCGCCCGAGTGAAGCGGTCGCGTCGCAAAGCCGCTCTGATTGCGCTCGCCGTGGTGGTCGTCGTGGTGGGATCGGCTGCGCTGGTGTACTTCACGCCGCTGTTGTCCGTTCGCACCATCGCAGTCGCGGGGGCATCGTCGGTGTCCGAGCAGGAGATCCTCGACCGGCTGGACGTACCCGTCGGCCTTCCGCTGGTTCGGGTGGACACGGCGGGGGCGGCGCAGCGGGTGGCAACGATCCCGGCGCTGGCGACGGTCCGCGTGCAACGCCAGTATCCGTCCACCGTGCAGGTGACGGTCGAGGAGCGAGTTCCGGTGGCGTTCTTCGATTCTCCGGACGGCACCCATCTCCTGGACTCCACCGGCGTCGATTTCGCGATCGCGCCGCCACCGCCAGGGGTGGTGCGTCTGGTGACCGACAATCCGGTGTTCGGTGATCCGGTGACGAAAGATGCACTGGCGGTTCTCGATACGTTGCCACCGCTGCTGCGCGATCAGGCCGCCGAGCTGCGGGCGAGCACGCTGTCCGACATCTCGATTCTGCTGCTCGACGGGCGCACCGTCGTGTGGGGCAGCAAGGACGACTCCGAGCGCAAGGGCGCGGTCGCGATCGCATTGCTGTCCCAGCCCGGTCAGATCTTCGACGTGTCGAGTCCGGATCTGCCCACCACCAAATAGTTTCGACGCGCGGACCGGAATTTCTCGCGTGGCGTCGGCGCGCCTAATGGCGATAGTCGTCGGCGATGAATAGCGTTTCGACCAGTTCAGTACTTGACATAACTCTAAGCCTGTGGTTTAGGTTGAGGGTTTTCCACATTTCAGGCAACAATCCACGGAAGGCGAGAGCCCATGACGCCCCCGCACAACTACCTCGCCGTAATCAAGGTCGTCGGCATCGGCGGCGGCGGCGTGAACGCGGTCAACCGCATGATCGAACAGGGACTCAAGGGAGTCGAGTTCATCGCGGTCAACACCGACGCTCAGGCCTTGCTGATGAGTGACGCAGACGTCAAGCTCGACGTCGGCCGCGAACTGACCCGCGGACTCGGCGCAGGTGCCGATCCCGAGGTCGGCCGCCGCGCAGCAGACGATCACAAGGACGAGATCGAAGAGGTGCTCAAGGGTGCCGACATGGTGTTCGTCACCGCAGGCGAGGGCGGCGGCACCGGCACCGGTGGCGCTCCTGTCGTCGCCAACATCGCTCGCAAGCTCGGTGCACTGACCGTCGGTGTCGTCACCCGGCCGTTCTCTTTCGAGGGCAAGCGGCGCGGTGGACAGGCCGACACCGGCATCCAGCAGCTCCGGGAGTCCTGCGACACGCTCATCGTCATCCCGAACGACCGACTGCTTCAGCTCGGCGATGCGGCCGTCAGCCTCATGGACGCGTTCCGCAGCGCCGACGAGGTACTTCTCAACGGTGTCCAGGGCATCACCGACCTGATCACCACTCCCGGACTGATCAACGTCGACTTCGCCGACGTCAAGGGCGTCATGTCCGGCGCAGGCAGTGCACTGATGGGTATCGGATCCTCACGCGGTGAGGGTCGCGCGATCAAGGCGGCCGAATCGGCGATCAACTCGCCGCTGCTCGAAGCCTCGATGGAAGGTGCACGCGGAGTGCTGCTCTCCATCGCCGGTGGATCCGACCTCGGTCTGTTCGAGATCAACGAGGCCGCCTCGCTGGTGCAGGAAGCCGCACACATCGACGCCAACATCATCTTCGGCACCGTCATCGACGACTCGCTCGGCGACGAGGTCCGCGTGACCGTCATCGCCGCAGGCTTCGACGGCGGAACCCCGACGCGGCGTCCGGTCGAAGCTGCCACCTCCACCCGCGGCCCGATCGGATCGGCCCGCTCGGGCGAGGTGTCCTCCAAATCGACCGACAGTTCCGACGGTGCTGTGTTCCGCGACCCGGTCGGCGCACCGAGTGGTAGCAGTCTGCCGCCGCTGAACTCGTCGAGCTCGTCCAACCGCGAATCGTCGAGCCGCGAATCCGCAGCCGGTTACGGTCGCGACTCGTCCGGCCAGGGCCGGGACTCGTCCGGACAGGGCCGCGACTCCGTCGGTTCCGGCCGTCGCGTTCCGATCGCCGAGGACGAGGGCGAAGACGAAGTCGATGTGCCGTCCTTCATGCGGCGGTGAGTGACACCGCTTCCGCCGGTCCGTTTCGTGTCCGACGCGTCTCGACGACGCGGGCGGGCGGCGTCTCGGCACCGCCGTTCGACACGTTCAATCTCGGCGACCATGTAGGTGACGACCCCGCTTCGGTGGAAGCCAACCGTCGACGCCTCGGTGATCGACTGGGTATGGGACTCGAACGGCTCGTGTTCATGGAGCAGGTCCACGGACGCACCGTCACCGTGGTGGACGGTCCGGTGTCCGAGCCGGTGCCGATGACCGATGCGTTGGTGACGACGCAACGTGATCTCGGTCTGGTGGTGTTGACTGCCGATTGCGTGCCGGTCCTGCTCTCCGACGAGGAGGCAGGCGTGATCGCAGCGGTGCATGCAGGACGGGTCGGTGCCCGCATCGGCATCGTTCCCCGGGTGTTGGCCGCCATGGTCGAGCTCGGGGCGGTTCCGGCGCGGATCGGTGCCTTTCTCGGTCCGGCGGCGAGCGGCCGACAGTACGAGGTGCCCGCCTCCATGCGAGCGGACGTCGACAAGCATCTCCCCGGCAGCGCGACGACCACGGTCCGCAATACGCCGGGGCTCGACATTCCCGCCGGTATCCGCGCTCAACTGCTCGCCGCGGGAGTGTCCGGGGTCGCTCAGGATCCGCGGTGCACCATCGAGGACCGGGCCTTGTTCAGTCACCGTCGCGAAGGATCGACCGGCCGAATCGCCAGTGTCGTCTGGATGGACAGCACATCCCCAGGTGATCGGGCCGAAACGGCAGACCGGTGAACCGGCAGAAGAGGTTGTCATGAGCGAACCCACCGGCGGCGCGTCGGGCACCGACCGGGCGCAGGAGATCGAGACGGCGTTGACGTCGGTGCGTGAGCGGTTGCACCGTGCCTGTGTCGATGCGGGCCGGTCGCCCGCCGACGTGGCTCTGCTGCCGGTGACCAAGTTCTTCCCCGCCTCGGACGTGCGGATTCTCTACGAACTGGGGTGCCGCGACTTCGGCGAGTCCCGAGAGCAGGACGCGTCGCCCAAGGTCGCCGAGACGGCCGAAGATTTCGTCGGCGATCCGCCTCGCTGGCACATGATCGGACACCTGCAGCGAAACAAGGCGAAGTCGGTTGCCGCGTGGGCGCACGCCATTCATTCCGTCGACAGTGCGCGGTTGGTGGCCGCACTGTCCAAGGCGACGACGGCGGCATTGGACGAGGGTGTGCGTCGGACCGAACTCGACGTGATCGTTCAGGTCAGTCTCGACGGGGATGTGCACCGCGGCGGCGTAGAACGCGACGAACTCCACGAGCTCGCCGACGCGGTGTCGAACGCGTCCGGGTTGCGTTTGGCGGGGTTGATGGCGGTGCCACCGCTCGGTGCCGATCCGGACGCCGCATTCGCCGATCTCGAGAGCCTGCACCGTCGGCTGACGGCCGATCATCCCGAAGCGCTCGAGCTGTCCGCAGGCATGACCGGAGACCTGGAAGCTGCTGTGCGGCACGGATCGACGTGCGTGCGTGTCGGTACCGCAATACTCGGCGCGCGGCCGATAACCTCGCAATAACAGTCCATGGATCACATCAGTCACAACAGACACTTGCGAACCTGGAGATGGACAGTAGACACACCGCCACGGAAGGCAGAACGATGAGCACCCTGCACAAGTTCAAGGCGTACTTCGGCATGGTTCCGCTCGCCGACTACGAGGACGACTACCTCGACGATCCGGACACGCGACGCAGTTCCCGTGGTGGTCGTGACAGCTACGACGACATGGATGAGCGTGAATTCGTGAAGCCGTCGTTCGGTGGATCTCGGCACGCGCAGGTCGATGACGACTACGACGACTACGAGGCCCCGCGTCCGGCGACGCTGGCCCCGATCGGCGGACGAGGACGTGGCGCGGCACCGACCACGCGAGGTGCGGCAACCAGGGGAGCGTTGGCCATGGACACTCGGATGGACGTGCGTGCGGAGACGCGACGCAGCCCGATCGCGGACGACGGCGGCCCGCTCTCGAAGATCACCACGTTGCGACCGCGTGACTACAGCGAGGCGCGCACCATCGGTGAGCGTTTCCGCGACGGCACTCCGGTCATCATGGACCTGGTCGAGATGAGCAACGCGGACGCCAAGCGCCTGGTCGATTTCGCGGCAGGCCTCGCCTTCGCGCTGCGCGGTTCCTTCGACAAGGTTGCGACCAAGGTATTCCTGCTCTCGCCGGCCGACGTCGATGTCTCGCCGCAGGAGCGCAGGCGGATCGCCGAGACCGGCTTCTACAGTCAGCAGTGAGAGATTCGCTGTTCGGAGAGGTAGTGCAGGGCTGTGACCAGCGCGCTTTGCTCAGCCCGTCGAATTCAGGCAGAGTATAGCTGTGATCGTGTTCACGGTGATCAACATCGTATTGTTTCTTTTTTGGCTCCTTCTCATCGGTCGAATCATCGTCGAGTTCATCAGAACTTTCGCGAGAGATTGGCAACCGACCGGGTTGGTCGTCATCGTGCTCGAGGCGATCTTCACGGTCACCGACCCGCCGGTGAAGTTCCTCCGCAGGATAATTCCGCCGCTCAACCTCGGCGGAGTGCGACTGGACCTGTCCATCATGGTCCTGCTGTTCGTCGTCTTCATCGCGTGGAATGTGACCAGCGGTCTCGCGGCCTGAGATCGCAGACGAAACGTTAGAACGCGGGACCCAGCGCATGCTGCGTGTCCTGTGTGACAGAATGGACGCCAGTTACAGTTTGATTGTTCTGCACTCGCGCGGAATGGCATATAACTGAATGCTTGCTCTACCGCCCCAAGACGCGTGAAGGGATCCTTCCATGCCGCTGACTCCAGCTGATGTGCACAATGTCGCGTTCAGCAAGCCGCCCATCGGTAAGCGTGGTTACAACGAAGACGAGGTCGACGCTTTTCTCGACCTCGTCGAGCAAGAGTTGTCGCGACTGATCGAAGAGAACGCCGACCTCCGCCAGCGGGTCGGTGAGCTCGACCAGGAGCTTGCGGACGCCAAGAACGCTTCGCGGCAGAGCCCGCAGGCGGCTCAGGTCGCGGCACCGAAGGCCGAGCCACAGCGCCCGGTGGATCCCCCCAAGCCACCGCCCGTCGCGGCGCAGCCCGCTCCGGTCGCACCCGTTGCGGCGGCCCCGCAGCAGAGTGGCGACTCCAACATGCAGGCCGCCAAGATTCTGGGCCTCGCTCAGGAGATGGCCGATCGTCTCACCGGTGATGCCAAGTCGGAGTCCGAGCAGCTGCTCGGCAACGCGCGCACCAACGCCGAGCGTCTGGTCTCGGATGCCCGCACGCGTTCGGAGTCGATGATGTCCGAGGCTCGGCAGAAGTCCGAGTCGCTGCTGTCCGACGCACAGACGCGCTCCGAGACCCAGCTGCGTCAGGCCAAGGAGAAGGCCGACGCATTGCAGGCCGATGCCGAACGCAAGCACACCGAGATCATGGCGACGATCAACCAGCAGCGTTCGGTACTCGAAGGTCGCATCGAGCAGCTCAAGACGTTCGAGCGGGAGTACCGCGTGCGGCTCAAGTCCTACCTGGAATCGCAGCTCGAAGAGCTCGAGAACCGTTCCTCGGCGCTGCCGGTGGACAACGGGCAGGACAACTTCAACCAGGACAGCCAGTCGTCGGGGTACAGCCAGTCGTACGCCAAGGGCAACTGACGCAGGAGTTCGTGCCGATGCTGCCGAACACGGCAGCATCGCACCCTGACGTCGCGTCGAACGGTGAGCGAGGAATCACGTGCTGGTCCTGACTCTCGGCGCAGCGGCTATCGGTTTCGGCTTTCTGGTTCTCGCGTTGATGACGGGGTCGGTTGTGTGGGCGTGGGCCTGCATCGTCGTGTGTATCGTGGGAGCAGTCCTGCTACTTGTCGGTGCATTGACGGGCAAACGACCACCGCCGGAACCCGATAAGTAATATGTGCTGATTTTCCCCAGTTGTTTCAGGCGTCGATCCGGCCATCACCGGGGAGCCTTCGGAAGAACGACTCGGTTCGAGGGGCAACCACCTCGAATCGACGTCCAGTAGAACCGAACGGGTGAGCCCGTCACAGCTCACGTGGAGAGGCTTGCTCCGGCGACAGTGTCGTCGGAGCCGAGCAAGCGGGGTGGTACCGCGGTATCCGACGTCCCGATCGTCGAATGTCGTCCCCGTGCCAACAGGTGTCGCGTCCAGTACGCGTCCGGCACGGAGGAGACAGATATGACAGATGCGAGCGCACGTCCGAAGAATGCGTCGTACCCGCTGGTCGATTTGGCCGAGGGCCGATCGGGCAGTGTCCCGTTCCCCGATCTCGAACGCATCGTGCTGCACGAGTGGGCCGAGGACGGCACCTTCCGAGCCAGCATCGACAATCGAGCGGGTGCCGAGGAGTTCGTCTTCTACGACGGCCCTCCCTTCGCGAACGGTCTGCCGCACTACGGCCACCTCCTCACCGGTTACGTCAAGGACCTCGTCCCGCGATTCCAGACGATGCGGGGCAAGAAGGTCGAGCGCCGCTTCGGCTGGGACTGCCACGGTCTGCCCGCAGAGTTGGAAGCGGAGAAGCAGCTCGGTATCAAGGACAAGTCCGAGATCGACGAGATGGGCCTGGCGAAGTTCAACGCCTACTGCAAGCAGTCGGTGCTCCAGTACACCGACGAGTGGCGGGACTATGTCACCCGGCAGGCGCGGTGGGTCGACTTCGACAACGACTACAAGACTCTCGACGTCGACTTCATGGAGTCCGTCATGTGGGCGTTCAAGACGCTGCACGACAAGGGCCTGATCTACCAGGGCTACCGAGTTCTGCCGTACAGCTGGTACGAGCAGACACCCCTGTCCAATCAGGAGACCCGCCTCGACGACGCGTACAAGATGCGTCAGGATCCCGCGGTCACCGTCACGATGCCGTTGACGGCTCCCGGCTCGCCCCTGGACGGCGCGAACGCGTTGATCTGGACCACCACGCCGTGGACCCTGCCGTCGAACCTGGCGATCGCGGTGCATCCCGAGGTGCAGTACGTGCAGGTGCGAGGCACCGACGGTGAGCGTTACGTGCTTGCCGCTGCGCGTCTTTCGCACTACGCGAAGGAACTGGGGGAGGAGCCGGAGGTGCTCTCGGAGCACACCGGTACCGAGTTGGTCGGACTTGCCTACGCACCGCCGTACGATTTCTTCCTCGGCCACGAGAACTCGCACCGCGTGCTGCAGGCCGACTACGTCACCACCGATTCGGGCACCGGAATCGTCCACCTCGCACCGGCTTTCGGTGAGGAGGATATGGACGTCGCCACCGCGAACGGCATCGAGGTGGTGCAGCCGCTCGACGCAGGCGGCAAGTTCACCTCGCTGGTGCCGCCGTACGAGGGCCTGATGGTGTTCGACGCCAATCCGGTGATCATCAAGGACCTCAAGGCCTCGGGTCGGTTGCTGCGGCACGAAACCATCGAGCACTCGTACCCACACAGCTGGCGCAGTGGTCAGCCACTGATCTACATGGCAGTGCCGTCGTGGTTCGTCGCGGTGACCAAGTTCCGTGATCGGATGGTCGAGCTGAACCAGGAGATCACCTGGGTTCCCGAGCACATCAAGGACGGCCAGTTCGGCAAGTGGCTCGAAGGTGCACGCGACTGGAACATCAGCCGAAACCGATACTGGGGCAGCCCGATTCCGGCGTGGACCTCCGACGACCCGGCCTACCCGCGGCTGGATGTGTACGGCAGCCTGGACGAGCTCGAGCGTGACTTCGGTGTGCGGCCGACCGATCTACACCGGCCCTACATCGACGATCTGACGCGTCCCAACCCGGACGACCCGACGGGTAAGTCCACGATGCGTCGCGTTCCCGAGGTGTTGGACTGCTGGTTCGAGTCCGGCTCGATGCCGTATGCGCAGGTGCACTTCCCGTTCGAGAACGAGGAGTGGTTCTCCACGCACAACCCGGGCGATTTCATCGTCGAGTACAATGGGCAGACACGCGGCTGGTTCTACACCCTGCACGTGCTCGCGACCGCATTGTTCGATCGTCCGGCGTTCAAGACCGTTGCCGCACACGGCATCGTGCTCGGTGACGACGGCTTGAAGATGAGCAAGTCCAAGGGCAACTACCCGGACGTCAAGGAGGTCTTCGACCGCGACGGCTCCGACGCCATGCGGTGGTTCCTGATGTCCTCACCGATCCTGCGCGGCGGCAACCTCATCGTCACCGAGCAGGGCATCCGCGAGGGCGTCCGCCAGGCGTTGCTGCCGATCTGGAATGCGTGGAGCTTCCTTCAGCTCTACGCCTCGAAGCCCGGGCAATGGCGTACCGATTCTCCGCACGTGCTCGATCGCTACGTTCTGGCCAAGCTGTCGGCCACCCGCGACGCGATCACCGATGCGCTCGAGGGCAACGACATCGCCGGTGCCTGCGACGAGCTGCGCACGTTCTGCGATGCGCTGACCAATTGGTATGTGCGACGGTCGCGTTCGCGGTTCTGGAGCGAGGACGCCGACGCGATCGACACCCTGCACACCGTGCTCGAGGTGCTCACGCGTATCGCCGCCCCGCTGTTGCCGCTGATCAGCGAAGTGGTGTGGCGGGGCTTGACCGGTGGCCGCTCGGTGCACCTGACGGACTGGCCCGAGGCCGACGAACTGCCGTCGGATCCCGAACTCGTCGAGAGCATGGACGAAGTCCGCACCGTGTGCTCGACCGTTCTGGGTCTGCGCAAGGCACAGAACCTGCGCGTGCGGTTGCCGCTGCCCGAGGTGACCGTCGCGGCCGCCGATGCGGAGCGGCTGCGTCCGTTCGTCGACATCATCGCCGACGAGGTCAACGTCAAGAAGGTCTATCTGACCGAAGACGTTGCGGTACACGGAAAGTTCGAGCTCGTCGTCAATGCGCGTGCTGCGGGCCCGCGGATCGGCAAGGACGTCCAGACCGTCATCAAGGCCGTGAAGGCAGGCGATTGGTCCGAGGACGCGGACGGTGTGGTGAGCGCAGCAGGAATTGCGCTGCTGCCGGAGGAATTCACTCGCAGGCTCGTTGCCGCCGAGCCCGAATCGACGGCACCGTTGCCAGGAAACGCCGGACTGGTCGTGCTCGATTCCGCCGTCACCGAGGAACTCGAAGCCGAGGGCTGGGCCAAGGACCGCATCCGCGAACTGCAGGACGCGCGTCGCAATCACGGCTTCGACGTCTCGGACCGCATCGACATCGTCATCGAGGTCCCCGAACATCGGCAGGCGTGGCTCGACACGCACCGCGATCTCATCGCCGGTGAGGTGCTCGCACTCTCGCTCGTCGACGGACGCGTCGGCGACGACGGCAGCGATCTCGGTGAGGGAGTGCGGGCAGCGATCACCAAGTCGTCATGATCGACGGCGACGTATCGGTCGGTGCCGTCCGCGAGCTTCTCGCCGAAGCTCGCGGCGGCGTCGTGCCCATCGTCGCGGCGGGTGACCCGGTTCTGCGGTCCGAGGCAGCGCGGTATTCCGGTCAGCTCGACTCCGAGACGTTCGCGGAGTTGATCGAGGTGATGCGCGCGACCATGCACGACGCGCCCGGTGTCGGCCTGGCCGCACCGCAGATCGGCATCCCGTTGCAGATCGCAGTGATCGAGGATCGCTGCGACGTCGAAGCGGAGGTGTCCCGGGTCCGGGAGCGCACGCCGCTTCCGTTCCGGGTACTGGTCAATCCTCGGTACACCCCGGTCGGATCGCGGACCGCAGGCTTCTACGAGGGTTGTCTCAGTGTTCCCGGTTATCAGGCCGTCGTGACGCGAGCGGCCGAGGTGCGGCTCGAGTGCACCGACGAAGCCGGTCGCGAGATCGACGAGGTGGTTGCCGGCTGGCCGGCCAGGATCGTGGCCCACGAGACCGACCATCTCCACGGCACCCTGTACATCGACACCGCGCACATGCGATCGCTGACGACGAGCGAGGTGTACGGCGAGCTGTGGTCGGATCCGACACCCGAACGGGCGGCGCAGGCGCTCGGCTTCACCGTCGATCTCGGCTGACGATGTCGAACATCGCCGACGACACTCTCCGGAGTCGCCGATGGGTGCTGCACCTGGACATGGACGCGTTCTTCGCATCCGCCGAACAGCTCACTCGCCCCACGTTGCGGGGCCGCCCGGTCCTCGTCGGCGGCGCGGGTGGGCGGGGAGTGGTGGCCGGTTGCAGCTACCAGGCGCGTGCCTTCGGGGCGCGTTCGGCCATGCCGATGCATCAGGCTCGCCGACTCGTCGGAGCCGGGGCCGTGGTGTTGCCACCGCGGTTCGTTCTCTACTCCGAGCTCAGCCGACGCGCTTTCGAGGCACTACGCGGACCCATGCCCGTTCTCGAACAACTCTCGATCGACGAGGCGTTCGGTGAGCCGCTCGAACTCGCCGGTGCGACGGTTCACGAGGTCGAGCAGTTCTGCGCGGGCCTGCGCGCACTGATACTCGCCGAGACCGGACTGGTCGCCTCGATCGGTGCCGGATCCGGAAAACAGATTGCCAAGATCGCGTCGGGACTGGCCAAACCCGACGGCATCACCGTCGTCGCTCCGGGAATCCAGGTCGAGTTGATGGCGGCTCTGCCGGTTCGGAAATTGTGGGGGATCGGACCGGTGGCCGGAGAGCGCTTGCGACGCTTGGGGATCGACACCATCGGCAAGTTCGTGGCCACCCCGGAGTCCGAGGTGGCGTCGATTCTCGGGGCCACGATGGGGCCGAGCCTGCATCAGCTCGCACGCGGAATCGACAATCGCGTCGTGGCCGAGCGGGCCGAGGCCAAACAGGTCAGCGCCGAGACGACGTTCGCACAGGACCTGATCTCTCTCGCTCAGCTCCGCCCGGCCATCGAGTCCATCGTCGATTCGACGCATCGCCGGTTGCTGAAGGACGGTCGGGGTGCCAGGACGGTGGTACTGAAACTGCGCAAGTCCGACATGAGCATCATCACCCGATCGGCAACGTTGCCGTACGCGACGGTGGACAAGCAGACCATCGTGGCCACGGCGCAGCGACTTGCCGTCGATCCGGTCGACGTCGGTCCGATCAGGCTGGTCGGCGTCGGGCTGGCCGGATTGTCGGCCGTGCGACAGGGTTCGCTGTTTCCCGAGCTGGAGTACGAGCCGGCCGCGGATGCGACCGAGGAGTCGCCTGCACTGATCGAGGCCGCCGCGGATGTCGTCGTCCCGGACGGTCCGCGGTGGCAACCGGGCATGGACGTCCGGCATCCCGACTTCGGTCACGGCTGGGTGCAGGGGGCCGGTCACTCGGTGGTGACCGTGCGATTCGAGACGCGAACCAGCGGGCCGGGAATCGCGCGCACCTTCGCCGAATCGGACGAGAACCTGGTCGTTGCCGACGTTCTCGACAGCCTGAAGTGAGTTGTGGCGTCGCTGAGGAAACTCTGTGAGGTTTCACAGGTATGCCGATCGCGTTGTGACTCGGGCGTGTCGAGCTGACATAGTGGACCAGGTCCGAGACGACCCCATTCCAGACGACCGACGAGTCACAGAACGATCGAGACGTGACTCAGAGTGAAAAGGACAAGCACTTGAAGCTTCGTAACACCCGACGGGCAATGGTTGCCGGCATCGCCATCGCCGGAGCGCTCACCATGACCGCCTGCAGCTCCGGAGGCGACGAAGAGCCCACCGCGACGACGACGGCGGTCACAACGTCTGCCGCTGCCGCTCCCGACGCCGGTGCGTACCCGCCGGTGCCGACCGTGGAGGACCTCAACGCTCAGCTCGTACGCGGGCTCGACCCCAACGTTCCGGTCGAGGAGAAGGCCGCCCTGATCCAGGGTGCATCCGAGGACCCCGAACTGATCAACCAGGTCGCCGCCGCTGCCGTCGCGAACAACGCGCAAATCGAGATCACCAGCATCGACGATCTCGGCACCGGCGTCCTCAACGCAGGCATCACGATCACGCTCAACGGCCAGGCCAACCCCGGCACCTTCCAGTTCGTCCCCGAGGACGGCGTCTGGAAGCTCTCCAAGGACAACGCGTGCGGCATCGTCTCGCTCGCGCAGCTGACCAGCCCGGCGTGCCCCGCACCCTGAGTCCTGCCGATCGTCTCTGACCGACAAGAACACTGCCGGTGACATGTCCCCTCGGGGACGTGTCACCGGCAGTTTTTCGTGGGCCCGGCTCGATTCACATGCTCGGTGTCACCGATCGAATGCGTTCGACGGCAGCCTCGGCGACAGCGGTCACGGTCTCCGGTTCCAGGCCGGCCTGATCCGAGACGACGATCTGGACGACGGTCGAGTCGACCACGGCCACCACCACATCGGAGACCAAGGTGAACCCTTCACTGCTGGTGGTCAGGCGTACCGAGGCCGACGCGTCACCGACCGTCGACTGCTCCCGGCCCGCCAACGCGTAGTCGACGCTCACCCCGTCCGCGTCCGTGCCGCTGAACGTCGTGCACCCCACCCACGCCTGCTGGATCGCCGTGAAGGCCTCGGCCGTGCCCGTATCGGGGTAGCTCGCCGCATCCTCGTCGATCGAGGAGAAGTTCGGTCCCGAGAAGCGGACGACTGCGTTCGACGCCGCACCGCTCCGCTGCTCCGAGATCGGTGCCAGTACCGCAGCGCACTCGGCCGGGTCGGTACCGGACTCGTCGGGGGAGTCGTACTCGGGAGCCGGGTCGAGACCGAGATCCTGGACGGGGTCGGGAATCGAGGAGAAGCCGTCCGGGAGGTCGCCGAGACCCAACATCGCTGCGGCGAGGACGCCGGAGTCGGTGATCGGGGCACCGAGCAGGGGGTCGGGTGCGGGGACGGAGCTGGGCGCGGGTGCAGGGGTCGGGGCCGGCTGGTCTGCGCTGCACCCGGACGCGGCGACGCCGAGGACAGACAGCGCCGCCAGCAGCTGCGTCACGGTCCGCGCGGTCATCGGGCAGCCCAGGTGATCGAATCTCCGACGGTCTGACGTAGCACGGTCGTGCTTTCGGGGTCGGTGTACATCTGCTCGCCACCTGCGGTGATCGATCCGCCGACGGGAAGCGGTCGGGTCAGATCGATCTCGAGCGTTCCCGAGCCGGTGAACGTGTAGGTCTCGATGTTGAGCGTCCCCGCGTCGTCGGGCAGGTTCCAGGTGGTCGATTCGGGCGTCTGGGTGATCGCGACGTCCAGGGTCGCTCGGTCACCGTCGAGTGCTCGCAGCGTGACCGTGGTGCGCTGGTTCAACGTGATACCGCTCAGTACCTGTTGATCGACGGTCCATGTCGCGCCCACTCCCACCTCTGCCTCGGGGAAATCGACGGAGCGGTACACCGCGGCGTTCAACGAGCGTTCGATCGCCGCGCGGGCGGTGTCGAGCGCGGCGTCGGCGGGGGTGATGTGCAGTGCGGTGATCGCTCCCGAGTCGGTGGTCGCCAGCCGTGCCGACGAGCCCTCGGATGCGGAGAGGGCGTCGGTCAGTCCCTCGTCGGGCGACGTCGCAGCTCCGATGGTCAGCTCGACGGACCGGGTAGCGCCGGTCGAGGCGTCGTCGTCCGGGACGGTATCGGACGTCGATGCGGACAGGGGCACGGTCAGTTCGGGGCTGGAGAAGTCCTGCGGAGTCCCGTCGCTGATCTGCTGCGAGACGGTGGAGGTGGTGGTGAGGTCCACGTTCTGCTCGTTCGCGTCGGAGGTGTCGAAGGCCAGTACGCGTCGCGGCTCGGTGCCGGGGTCGACCACGGTGGTGGTCGTCGGCGTCACGGCGATCGTCACCTCGTTCGAGGACGCCGCCTGCTCGGGAGCGGGATCGGTGTCCGAGTCGGTGCTCGAACATCCGGCGACGAGAACCAGTGCACAGCAGGCGGCGAGGAAACCGGAGCGGACGGTGCCGGAGCGGACGGTGCCGGAGCGGACGGTGCGGAAACGATCGGTCGACTTCACGGCCACCAGGCTACTGACACCGCCCGTGGAGACCGGTGGTGCGCGGCACGGATGAGGACCCGCCGCCGTCCATACGCCATGATGGACAGGTGAGTGAAGACCGCGCCGACGATCCGCCAGCCGAGACGAGTAGTGTTCCGGCACCGAACGAGACCGCGGACTCGCAGGTGACCGATACCGACAGCGCCGCGAGTCTCGTTCCGAAGCCGCTCAAGACGCGGTTGCTGGTCGTGATCGCGGCCGTGATTCTGCTGTTCGACCTCGTGACCAAGATCGTGGTGGTGCATTACGTCAAGCCCGGCAACCCGATTTCGATCGTCGGAGACGTCGTGACGTTGCGGCTGGTGCGTAATCCCGGTGCGGCGTTCTCGATGGCCACCGGAATGACCTGGTTGCTCACGGTCGTGGCAGTCGCGGTCGTCATCGGTGTGATCAAGATCGGTCGGACGCTGCGATCGCCGTGGTGGGCACTGGGTTTGGGTCTGGTTCTCGGCGGCGCGCTCGGCAACCTGATCGACCGATTCTTCCGTGCCCCGGGTCCGTTCCAGGGACACGTCGTCGACTTCGTGTCGGTGGGCTGGTGGCCGGTGTTCAACGTTGCCGATTCGTCCATCGTCTGTGGTGCGATCCTGCTCGTCGTCCTGAGCCTGTTCGGGTTCGAGCCGAACGGTGAACGGGTGACGAAGGCGAAATCCGATGCCGCAGCCGAGGCCGACAAGTGAGGGAATCGCGCTCGATGCCGGTGCCCGACGGTCTGGACGGAATGAGGGTCGACGCCGGTCTCGCTCGGCTGCTCGGGCTCTCGCGTACCGTCGCCGCGGCACTGGCCGAGGAGGGCTCGGTTCTGGTCGATGCCGGTGCCGTAGGCAAGTCCGACCGGCTGGCCGCCGGGTCGTGGCTCGAAGTGACGCTGCCCGAGCCGGCCCGTGAGTTGACGATCGAGGCGGAGCCGGTCGAGGGGATGGACATCCTCTACGCCGACGACGACATCGTGGCCGTGGACAAGCCCGTCGGGGTCGCTGCGCATGCCAGTGTCGGCTGGACCGGACCCACCGTCATCGGCGGTCTCGCGGCCGCCGGTTTCCGAATTTCTACATCCGGTGCGCACGAACGCCAGGGCATCGTGCACCGCCTCGACGTCGGCACGTCCGGGGTCATGGTGGTCGCCACGTCCGAGCGCGCGTACACCGTGCTCAAGCGGGCGTTCAAGGCGCGCACGATCGACAAGCGCTACCACGCATTGGTGCAGGGGCATCCGGATCCGAGCAGTGGAACGATCGATGCCCCGATCGGTCGACACGGCAGCAACGACTGGAAGTTCGCCGTTCGTGCCGACGGCAAACCCAGCGTCACCCACTACGACACGGTCGAGGCGTTCCAGGCCGCGAGCCTGCTGGACGTGCACTTGGAAACCGGTCGCACGCACCAGATTCGGGTGCATTTCTCGGCTCTGCGTCATCCGTGCTGCGGCGATCTGACCTACGGTGCCGATCCGCGGCTGGCCGAACGGTTGGGCCTGGAACGGCAGTGGCTGCATGCGCGGTCGCTCGGCTTCGCGCATCCGTCCGACGGCCGCTGGGTGGAGATCGAGAGCAAGTATCCGGCCGACCTCGAGCACGCACTCGAGGTGCTTCGGAAGGCGTGATGCGCACCAGGGGAGTGCTGGGCGGTGTCGTTGCCGCTGCACTCGTGTTCGTGGCGCTCGCGGTGATCGGGCACCTCAACCCGGTACGACAGCTGGGCGTGGGCACCGACCGGCTCGGCCCGGACAGCGGCGAGCAGGTGATCGATTACCTGGCCCGCGCCGAGGCGAGCCTGCGCAGCGACAACACCGAACCTCGGTGGGGCTCGGTGTCGTTCGATCGCGAACTCACCGCCGAACAGGCCTACGCCGTGGCCGACGGGATTCGTATCTCGCAGGTGCTTTTGCGTGTTCCGCTCGATCGTGTGCAGACCCCGATCCTGACCGTCGGCGTGCCGGGCAGCGAACGCTCGGTACTGAATTCGACCGCGCGGGCCGCGAGCCTGGCCACCGAATCGTTCGGGGCGAGGGACCGGCAGGCGCAGATCGCCGCAGTGTCGCGGCAACGGCTGCTCGACGGGTGTGCGTGTGTGGTGACGTTGGTGGTGCGCGCGACCCCAGCCGAGTTGAGCGAGCTGGCCGGCCGCGCCGATGTGCGAGCGGTGCAGGCGCTTCCGCCGGATGCGGTGTCCGGCAAGTTCGCAGTCGAGCCGCTCCTGCCGGAGCACGTGGACGTCGTCGGTCCGCTCCCGGACGACGGTCCCGTGCCGACCCGATGAGGCGATTTCTCGTCGCATCCGTCACACCTGTCACGTCCTCCCAGGACACACCGGCAGCGTGAAAATTCTGTCGGTTCGACCGCTTACAGTGAGTACGTTCGCGGCTCGTATTCACGCCGACGCACGACCTTCAGGAGAGAACCTTCGTGGCCGATTCGTTCGTTCATCTGCACAACCACACCGAATATTCGATGCTCGACGGTGCCGCCAAGATCGGCGCGATGTTCGCCGAGGCAGCACGGTTGGAGATGACGGCAGTCGGCATGACCGACCACGGCAACATGTACGGGGCCAGCGAGTTCTACAACGAGGCCAAGAAGGCCGGCATCAAGCCGATCATAGGCATCGAGGCCTACATCGCGCCCGAGTCCCGGTTCAACAAGAAGCGTGTGCTGTGGGGCGACCGCAGCCAGAAGTCCGACGACGTCTCGGGTAGCGGTGCGTACACGCACATGACGATGGTTGCCGAGAACGCCACCGGAGTCCGCAACCTGTTCAAGCTGTCCTCGCTCGCTTCCATCGAGGGTCAGTTGGGCAAGTGGGCCCGGATGGACGAGGAGATCATCGCCTCGCACGCCGAGGGCATCATCGCCACCACCGGCTGCCCGTCGGGTGAGGTGCAGACTCGGTTGCGACTCGGCCAGGATCGTGAGGCGCTCGAGGCCGCTGCCAAGTGGCGCGAGATCTGGGGTCCGGAGAACTTCTTCCTCGAACTGATGGATCACGGCCTGTCCATCGAGCGACGCGTCCGCGAAGGCCTGCTCGACATCGGCAAGAAGCTCTCGATCCCGCCGTTGGCCACCAACGACTGCCATTACGTCACCAAGGATGCCGCCGAGAACCACGAGGCGCTGCTGTGCATCCAGACCGGTAAGACGCTCAGCGATCCCACTAGGTTCAAGTTCGACGGTGACGGCTACTACCTCAAGTCCGCCGCCGAGATGCGCGAGCTCTGGGACGACCAGGTGCCGGGTGCGTGCGACAGCACCCTGCTCATCGCCGAGCGAGTACAGCCCTACGACGAGGTGTGGGCGCACCGCGACCGCATGCCGATCTTCCCCGTGCCCGAGGGTCACACCCAGGGCACCTGGTTGCGCCACGAGGTCATGACCGGACTCGAGCGACGGTTCCCCGACGGACCGGCCGAGGACTACCTGGCACGCGCCGAGTACGAGATCAAGGTCATCCTCGAGATGGGCTTCCCGGCCTACTTCCTCGTGGTCGGCGACCTGATCAACCACGCCAAGGCCGTCGGCATCCGCGTCGGGCCGGGCCGAGGTTCCGCCGCCGGATCGTTGGTCGCCTACGCCATGGGCATCACCAACATCGACCCATTGCCGCACGGTCTGCTCTTCGAGCGATTCCTCAACCCCGAGCGTGTGTCGATGCCCGATATCGATATCGACTTCGATGATCGCCGCCGCGGTGAGATGGTCCGCTACGCCACCGAGAAGTGGGGCAGCGATCGCGTCGCCCAGGTGATCACGTTCGGCACCATCAAGACCAAGGCCGCGATCAAGGACTCGGCCCGAGTGCAGTTCGGCCAGCCCGGTTTCGGGATCGCCGATCAGATCACCAAGGCGCTGCCGCCGCCCATCATGGCCAAGGACATCTCGGTGGCGGGCATCACCGATCCGTCGCACGAGCGCTACAAGGAAGCCGTCGAGGTTCGAGCGCTCATCGACTCGAATCCCGACGTCGCGACCATCTACAAGACGGCCAAGGGACTCGAGGGCCTGATTCGCAACGCAGGCGTGCACGCCTGCGCGGTCATCATGTCCTCCGAGCCGCTGACCGACGCGATTCCGGTGTGGAAGCGCGCGCAGGACGGCGCGATCATCACCGGCTGGGACTACCCGTCGTGCGAGGCCATCGGCCTGCTCAAGATGGATTTCCTGGGCCTGCGAAACCTCACCGTCATCGGTGACGCCATCGACAACATCAAGGCCAACCGCGGCATCGACATCGACCTCGACGCTCTCCCGCTCGACGACCCGGCGACCTTCGACTTGCTCTCTCGCGGAGACACTCTCGGCGTCTTCCAGCTCGATGGCAGTGCCATGCGCGATCTTCTCCGGCGAATGCAGCCCACCGGTTTCGAGGACATCGTCGCCGTCCTGGCGCTGTACCGGCCCGGTCCGATGGGCATGAACTCGCACAACGATTACGCCGACCGCAAGAACGGTAGGCAAGAGGTCAAGCCGATTCACCCGGAGCTCGAAGAGCCGCTCAAGGTGATTCTCGGCGAGACCTACGGCCTGGTGGTCTACCAGGAGCAGATCATGCAGCTCGCGCAGAAGGTGGCCGGCTACACCCTGGGCCAGGCCGACCTGCTGCGTCGTGCCATGGGTAAGAAGAAGCTCTCCGAGCTGGAGAAGGCGTACGCCGGGTTCCGGCAGGGCATGTTGGACAACGACTTCTCCGAGGCGGCCATCAAGGCGCTGTGGGACACCGTGCTGCCCTTCGCGGGCTACGCGTTCAACAAGTCTCACTCCGCGGGCTACGGCCTGGTGTCGTACTGGACGGCGTACCTGAAGGCCAACTACCCGGCCGAGTACATGGCCGGCCTGCTCACCAGCGTCGGCGACGACAAGGACAAGGCTGCGATCTATCTGGCCGATTGCCGCAAGCTCGGGATCACGGTGTTGCCGCCGGACGTCAACGAGTCCGAACTCAACTTCGCGTCGGTGGGCAAGGACATCCGGTTCGGTCTCGGCGCTGTCCGCAACGTCGGTACCAATGTGGTCGCGTCGATTATCAGGGCGCGATCGGAGAAGTCGAAGTACACCGACTTCTCCGACTACCTCGGCAAGATCGACGCGGTCGCGTGCAGCAAGAAGGTCACCGAATCTCTCATCAAGGCAGGTGCTTTCGACTCGCTCGATCATCCGCGCAAAGGTCTGATGCTCATTCACGCCGATGCGATCGACGCGGTGATGGGTACCAAGAAGGCCGAGGCGATCGGCCAGTTCGACCTGTTCGGCGGCGAGGATGCCGACGAGTCCATCTCTGCGGTGTTCAACGTCCGGGTGCCGGACGAGGAGTGGGAATCCAAGCATCGGCTCGCCCTCGAGCGCGAGATGCTCGGTCTCTACGTCTCGGGCCACCCGCTCCTGGGCGTCGAGCACATGTTGGCGGCGAAGTCCGACTGCAACATCCCGACCATCCTCGAGGGTGACATCAAGGACGGCACCCAGGTCACCGTCGGCGGCATTCTGGCCTCGGTGAATCGTCGGATCAACAAGAACGGTCTGACGTGGGCGTCGGCTCAGCTCGAGGACCTGGCCGGTGGTATCGAGGTGCTGTTCTTCCCGCAGGCGTACTCGGTGTTCGGTGCCGATGTCACCGAGGACTCGGTAGTGCTGGTCAAGGGTCGGGTTTCGGTGCGTGACGACCGAGTTTCCTTGATCGCGAACGACCTTGCGGTGCCCGATCTTTCGGCCATCGGTATCGACAAGCCGCTCGCGGTGAGTCTACCGACGCGACTGTGCACCGCCGACAAGGTCGGCGCGCTCAAGCGGGTGTTGATCAGTCACCCAGGGACCTCGGACGTCCATCTGCGGCTGGTCAGCGGCGACAAGATCACCACGATGAAGCTGGACGACAGCCTGAGGGTGACGCCGACCTCGGCGTTGATGGGAGACCTGAAGGCGCTACTGGGGCCGGGCTGCTTGACGGGCTGACGCCGGCGCGGTCGAACCCAGCTCGGTCACCCGCAGCGTCCACCAGGCGACTACGGCGACCGCTGCGCCGGCCAGCACGGCTGCCTGCAGGGAGCCGGCGATGACGAGGGTCGCGGCGAACACGAGAAATCCGAGTGCGAGGGCTTCGAGCTTGTAGACCGGCCATGCGATGCCTGCCACGTCCGCGGTGCGCAGGGTAGGAGCGGGTCGACGGCTCACCTGGGTGCTCGTGTAGGTCATCGCGTTCTCCTCTGGTGCCACCGGCAGATTCGGGTCTCCGCTGCGGGAAGTTCAGACTATACCCAACAAAAGATTCGGTCCACCGAACTTGTGCTTCGGCCTGGCATTGTTGGCGATCTCCTGGCGTCGCCACGTCGGTGGGTGTTGACTGAAAGCCATGCCATTGACAGGAGAATACGAACCGAGTTCATCCGACTGGGCCCGCGAGCAGGCCGAGCTGTACGAGAACTCCGGCGGAACCGAAGGCACGATGATGAACGGCATGCCGGTCGTGCTGCTGACCACGAAGGGCAACAAGAGCGGCAAGCTCCGCAAGTCGCCGTTGATGAGGGTCGAACACGACGGCGAGTACGCCATCGTCGCCTCCCTCGGCGGCGCGCCGAAACACCCCGTCTGGTACCACAACGTCAAGGCCGAGCCATTGGTCGAGCTGCAGGACGGTCCCGAGAAGCACGACTACATCGCACGTGAAGTGACCGGCGACGAGAAGGCCGTGTGGTGGGAACGCTCGGTTGCCGCGTACCCCGACTACGCCGACTACCAGAAGAAGACCGACCGCGAGATACCGGTTCTGGTTCTCTCGCGCGCCTGAGGCGTGCCTGCACTGGTCGTGGAACGGTCCCGGATGGGCAACCGTTCCACGCTGGTGGCAGCATGTCCTGGTGTCTTCATCCCCTGAACTCGCCTCCCAGCACTCATCGTCGGTAGCCGTCACCGCTGCCGACATCGATGCCGCTGCGGTGCGAATTTCTTCGGTGGTGGCCGCGACACCCCTGCAGCTGTGCGAGCGGCTGTCCGCGGAGACGGGCGCGAAGGTCTACCTCAAGCGCGAGGACCTGCAGATCGTGCGGTCGTACAAGATTCGCGGCGCATACAACCTGATGGATCAGCTGACGGACGCCGAGCTCGCCGTGGGCGTGGTGACGGCGAGCGCCGGGAACCATGCGCAGGGCGTCGCATTCGCATGCCGCACGATGCAGGTGCGGGGGAGGATCTACGTCCCGGCCAACACCCCGAAGCAGAAGCGTGACCGCATCCGGGTGCACGGAGGGGAATTCGTCGATCTCATCGTCATCGGCGACACGTTCGACGCGGCAGCTGCCGCCGCTGCCGAGGATGTCGCTCGTACCGGTGCCACGATGGTGCCGCCGTTCGACGACCCCCGAACCGTGGCCGGCCAGGGCACTATCGCCGCCGAGATCGTCGACCAGCTCGGCGGCGCGCCGGATGTCGTCGTGATGCCGGTCGGCGGCGGCGGATGCATCGCGGGCATCTCGAGCTACCTGCGCGAGCGAGCACCGCAGACCTCACTGGTCGGCGTCGAGCCGTCCGGAGCCGCGTCGATGACCGCCGCACTGATCGCCGGTGGTCCGGTGACACTCGCCGACATCGATCCGTTCGTCGACGGAGCTGCCGTCCGCCGCATCGGAGACGTGCCGTACGCCGCGTTGCGGTCGCTGGGAGCGAGTGTGGTCTCGCATGCCTCGCTGCCGCTGCTCACTGCGCCGGTGTTCGACAGTGCGGGCCCGGGCGCGTTCCTGATCACGCAGATCGACGAGGGCGCGATCTGCACGGCGATGCTGGCGCTCTACCAGAACGAGGGCGTCATCGCCGAGCCCGCGGGCGCACTCGCGGTGGCTGCGCTCGAGCACCTCGACATCGCCCCTGGCAGTACCGTCGTGTGCCTCGTCTCGGGTGGTAACAACGACGTCTCCCGTTACGGCGAAATCCTCGAGCGCTCTCTGGTCCACCTGGGGCTCAAGCACTACTTCCTGGTCGATTTCCCGCAGGAACCCGGGGCGCTGCGCAGATTCCTCGACGAGGTGCTCGGCCCCGAGGACGACATCACGTTGTTCGAGTACGTCAAGCGCAACAACCGTGAGACCGGTGCGGCTCTGGTGGGCGTCGAACTCGGGTCGGCGGCCGGATTGAGCCCGCTGCTCGAACGTATGCGGAATTCGCACCTGCACGTCGAGCAGCTGGAGCCGGGCTCTCCGGTGTATCGCTACCTGACCTGAGCCGGCCCACCGGACCTACCTGCGGAGTTACCGGCCGAGGAGGCGATCGACCACCTGTCGGTGCAGTTCGGGGTCCACGCCCGGCAGATCGAGGAGGGCTCCAAGGTAGATGCCGTCGCCGACGAGTCGGATGATCTCGGCCTGAACGGGATCGTCGATTTCGGCGCGTAGCCCCTCGTCCCACAATCGCATCATCTCCGTGACGGCGTCCTGCACCTCGCCGGAATTACCGTCGACGCTACGCAACGCGGCCAGGGTCGATCGATACAGTGCGATCTCCTTCTCGGAGATGGAGTCGGGTGGTTGCAGATACCACTCGGACACCGAGGTGCCCCCTGCTGTGGCGTCGGCGCGTTGCTTGTCGGCCTGGGCACCGAGTCGTCGCACCATGGCGGCAATCAGCGCGTCCTTGGTCTTGAAGTGATAGAGCAGGCCGCCCTTGGAGACGCCTGCGGCGGCGGCGACGCTGTCGAGGGTCACCTTGGTCATGCCGTGTTCGATCAGCATCGATTCGAGTGCGTCGAGTATTCGGTCGCGGGTGTCCGATGACATGAAAGTCACTTTACCGGCTGGACGGTTCGCGGTACTCTCGATCACTGTACCGGCTGGACGGTCGGTACGTGTCGTCGCTTCGTCCGGCCTATACGGTCGCCGAGCGCAGAACGTAGGAGATCGTGGTGAGTGACGTGCGCACCGGTTCGGTGCACGAGGTCGACGGAGCGTCCGAGCATCGGGCCGGCCCCCGAGATTGGCTCGGGTTGGTGGTGCTTGCTTTCGCGGTGCTGCTCATCGCTGTGGACGGCACCGTCCTCGATCTGGCCCTGCCGTTCGTCAGCGCGGATCTGGCACCCACCAGCAACCAGCTGCTGTGGATCATCGACGTCTACTCGTTCGTCCTGGCCGGCCTGCTCATCACCATGGGCACGCTCGGCGATCGAATCGGTCGTCGTCGACTGCTGCTGATCGGAGCAGCGGGCTTCGGTCTCGCCTCGCTCGTCGCCGCGGTGTCGACCAGCGCCGAGATGCTCATCGCCGCCCGGGTGCTGCAGGGCATCTCCGGCGCAACTCTGATGCCCGCGACTCTCGGCCTGATCAGGACCATCTTCCTGAACCCGCGTCAACGCGTCGCCGCGATCGGCGTGTGGGGCGCGATGGCAGGCGGCGGTGCCGCCGCAGGCCCGCTCGTGGGCGGCTGGCTGCTCGAGCATTACTGGTGGGGATCGGTGTTCCTCATCAACATCCCCGTGATGATCGTGCTGATCGCGCTCGGGCCCCTGGTCATCCCCGAGTCCAAGGATCCGAACCCGGGGCGCTTCGACCTGACTAGCTCGGCACTGTCGATGCTTGCCATCGTCCCCGTGGTGTTCGCGGTGAAAGAGACTGCGGCACACGGATTCGACGTGGTCTACCTGCTCTCCGCGGTGGTCGGCGTCATCGCCGGGTACGTGTTCGTCCGTCGGCAGCGGACTCTTGCCGCCCCGATGATCGACCTACGACTGTTCGCCAACCGGGCGTTCTCGACGGGCGTGGCCACGAACTTCCTGTCGGTGTTCGCCCTCGCCGGGGTCTTGTTCTTCGGCTCGCAGTACCTGCAGCTCGTGCTCGGCAACAGCCCACTCGAAGCCGGACTGTTGCTGCTGCCCGGCACCGCCGCCAGTATCGTCACCTCACTGCTGGTCGCGGTCCTGGTTCGATACTTCAGCGCGGGAACGGTTCTGGGTGTTCGATGATCGTCGCCGCCGCGGGCGCAGGCATCCTGGTCGGACTCGCGACCGACAGCGGACCGGCGTTGTTCATCGCCGGATTCGTCCTGGTGGGAGCCGGGGTCGGTGTGGCGCTCACGCTGACCTCCGAGTTGGTCGTCAGCTCCGTCGAACCCGAACGAGCGGGAGCGGCCTCGGCGGTGTCGGAGACCGCATACGAGTTGGGTATCGCGTTGGGTGTCGCCGTACTCGGCACCGTGGTCATGGCCATCTTCCGCCGCGGAATCGACGTCACCCAGTTGACCCCGGAACTCGGAGCCAGGGCAGGGGAGACACTCGGCGGCGCGGATGCGGTGGCTCGTGAGTTGCCGGACTCGGTGGCGACGGTTCTGCTCGATTCCGCGCATGCTGCGTTCGTGTCGGGCATGCATGTCGCGGCCGTCGCCACCGCGGTGGTGCTGGCGATCACCGCCGTGTTCGTCCTGGTCAATCTACGTAAGCGTCAGGACTCCAGCACGACGACGGAGTGACCGGGAACCGTGGTGGCAGAGCCGGTCTCGTCCGAGGTCGTCGGCTCCCACTCGATCAGTGCTGAGCCGCCGACCGGTACCGTCACCGCGGATTCGGACAGGTTGCACACCACGCTGATGCGGCCTCGGCGAACGACGATCCACTGCGCGTCCTCGTCGTACTCCACCTTCACGTGGTCGAGCCACGGATCGGTCAGTTCGGTCCGGTCACGACGCAGCCGCAACAGATCCCGGTAGACGGCCAACAGTCGCCCATGATCGCCGTCGCCCAGCTCCGACCAGTTCAGCTTGGACCGCGTGAACGTCTCGGGATCCTGCGGATCGGGGATATCGCTCTTGTCCCAACCGTGCTCGGCGAACTCCGCCTTGCGCCCCTCTGCGGTGGCCTTGCCCAGCTCGGGCTCGGGGTGCGAGGTGAAGAACTGGAACGGCGTCGACGCCCCCCACTCCTCGCCCATGAACAGCATCGGAGTGTAGGGGGAGGTCAGCACCAGGGCGGCCTTGATCGCGAGCTGGCCGGGGGAGAGGTAGAACCCAGGTCGGTCGCCGATCGCGCGGTTGCCCACCTGATCGTGTGTGGTCGTGTAGGTCACCAGGGAACTGGCCGGGATACGCCGGGTGTCCAGTGGGCGACCGTGGACGCGACCGCGGAAACTCGAGTACGTTCCGGCGTGAAAGAAGCCCTGCCGCAGCGTGTTCGCAAGCCCCTGCAGTGAACCGAAATCGCCGTAGTAACCCTGCCGCTCACCGGAGACGGCTGCGTGGATCGCGTGGTGGATGTCGTCGTCCCACTGGGCGTCGAGTCCGTAACCGCCACCCGACCGAGCAGTGATCAGCATCGGATCGTTGAGATCGCTCTCGGCGATCAGGGTCAGTGGCCGGCCCAGATGAGCTGAGAGGCTTCGGGTTTCGATCGAGAGCTGTTCGAGGAGGTGCATCGCAGTGTGGTCGACGATCGCGTGCACCGCGTCGAGTCGCAGCGCGTCGATGTGGAACTCGGAGAACCATCGCAGCGCGTTGTCGAGGGCGTAGCGCCGCACCTCGCCCGAGTCGGCCTCGGCGTAGTTGATCGCCTGGCCCCAACTGTTGGCACCCTCGGTCATGTACGGGCCGAAGCGGTCGAGGTAGTTGCCGGACGGGCCGAGGTGGTTGTAGACCACGTCCAGAACGACGCCGATGCCGTGGCCGTGGCACGCATCGACCAAGCGCTGCAAGCCTTCCGGCCCGCCGTACGCCTCGTGCACGGTGTACCAGAGAACACCGTCGTAGCCCCAGTTGTGCACGCCGTTGAACCCGTTCACCGGCATGATCTCGATGAACGTCACGCCGAGATCGACAAGATGATCGAGCTTGGTGACGGCCGCATCGAACGTGCCCTCGTCGGTGAACGTGCCGATATGGAGTTCGTAGATCGACGAGCCGGGCAGCTGCCGGCCGGTCCAGGCCGCGTCGGTCCACAGCGTCGGATCGACGTCGAAGACCTGGGACAGCTCGTGGACTCCGTCGGGCTGCCGCGGCGACCGCGGATCCGGGAGCGCCTTGTCTGCGTCGTCGAGCAGGAAGCCGTAACGACTCGTCGGGCTGCACGAGACGTCCGCATGCCACCACCCGCTCGAGGAGCGCTGCATCGGATGCACCGTGTCGTCGAGTTGGAGGCGGACTGTCTCGGGGGTCGGTGCCCAGACCTGGAACCGACGAGTCGCTGCTGCCGATGTCACTGCCGGTGACGTCACTGCGGGAGAGGTCACTGTGTCACCGTTCCTTCGTTGTCGCGCACCAGAAGTGCGACCGGGAGCGAGGCGAACACCTCGGCCACCGACACGGTGCCGGTGTGTTCGACGTCGGTGAGCCGATCTCGCCAGCGACCGTCGGGCAGGGTCACGGTCGTCTCGCCCCACCCCTGCTCGGCCAAGCCGAGGGAGAGTCGGGTGGCCAGTGCCACCACGTCGGCGTTGCCGGGCAGCGGGCCACGTGCGAATCCGACGAGGTGCTCGGCTGCGGATCCGTCCGCGACGATGGGTGCGTAGGTTCCGCCGACGAAACTCTCGGGTCGCTCGCGTCGCACGTGCAGGGCGGAGCGAACGACGGCGAGCTTGGCGGCACCCGTATCGACCGAGAGCGCAGCGGGGTTCGACGCGGCGAGCATCGATCGACGAACCGAGTAGTCGACGGGCCTGCGGTTGTCGGGGTCGACGAGCGAGTCCTCCCACAGCTCGGTGCCCTGGTACACATCGGGGATGCCGGGCCCGGCCAGGTTCAGTAGTTTCTGACCCAGAGCGTCGGAATGACCGTGCGGAGCGAGCTTCTCGACGAGCATCGACATCGAACGGGCGACGGCACCGTCGAAGATCGCATCGAGCCAGCTGTGTACCGCGGACTCGAATTCCTCGTCCGGATCGGTCCACGTGGTGCGAAGGGCGGCCTCGCGAATCGCCTTCTCCGCGTAGGCGTGGACGCGTTCACGCAGCGAGGACGTGACCACTCCGTCCGCCGGCCAGACTCCGAACAGGTTCTGCCACAGGAACATTCCGGTGGTGCCGTCGGGGCTCGGGGTCAGTTCCTCCCAGTCCGTGATGCATCGGGCCCAGAGCTCGGGAGTCTGCGACAGCACGCCGATGCGCGCTCGCACGTCCTCGCCTCGCTTGGTGTCGTGAGTCGACAGCGTCGTCATTGCCGCCGGCCATCGCTTCGCGCGGTCCGCATTGGTGAGATGGAAGAACTCTGTGCTGCAACCGAATCGGCCGGGATCGCCGCCGACCTCCTGCAACGAGATGAGCCGGTTGGCGCGGTAGAACAGGCAGTCCTCGACGCCCTTGGCGGTGACGGCACCGCACACCTGATCGAATCGCACCGGCGATTCGGCACCGCCGATGAGAGCTGTCGTCAACGCACCGAGGCCGGCTGCCAATTCGGGCTGCTCCTCGCCGATGTCCGCGATCACGCCGGACAGTACGCGGGCCAGCGGTGCGTAGTCGGTCCTGTACACGGGTACGGCCGCGACGACGGCGACGATCGCGTCGATGACGGACTCGAGCTCGACGGTGGTGCCGGACTCGCGAACGACCGCCCGGGCGAGGCGTCGCACCTCAGGGGACAGATCGCCGCGGGCGACACCGGTCTTGAGGTCGAGTTCCGTCTCGTGCAGCGTCTCGCTGTCGTAGGCGATGCCCGAGCGCACCTGAGACAGTGCGGTGAGCGCGTGCACGCCCTCGGGGTCGACGAAGACTCCGCCGACCGCGGCCAGCGCGTCGTATCCGGTCGTGCCGTCGACGGGGAGCGATTCGTCCAGCGGTTCGCCGTCGGCCAGAATCTTCTCGATGACCAGCCACCGGTCGGGGCCGAGGAGCCCGCGTAGTTCGGTGAGGTAGCCGGCCGGGTCGGCCAGGCCATCGGGATGGTCGACGCGAAGTCCGTCGATCAGACCGTCGTCGATCCAACTGGCCACCTGGCGGTGGGAGTCGGTGAAGACGTCGAGGTCTTCCTGCCGAATTCCTGCCAGACCGTTCACCGAGAAGAACCGTCGGTACCCGATCAGTCCGTCGGACCAGCTCACCAGTCGGTACGCCTGACGATCGTGTACGGCCTGCGCGTCGCCGCTGTCCGTGCCGTCGGCGATGGGGAAGCGGTGCTCGTAGAACGCGAGCAGAGGCTGGTCCTCGGAGCGGTCGACGGTCAGTTCGCCCACGTCGCTCGCGCTACCGAGGACCGGAATGGCGATCTTGCCGTCGACGCCGTTGTCGGCTCCGAAGTCGATGTCGAAGTACGTCGCGTAGTCGGAGTCACGGCCGCGTCGCAGCACGTCCCACCACCATGCGTTCTGCCGCGGGTCCTCCACTCCGACGTGGTTGGGGACGATGTCGACGATGATCCCCATGCCCAGCTCTGCTGCACGAGAATGCAACTGCGTCAACGCTTCCCGGCCACCCAGTGCGGCCGAGACCGTGGCGGTGTCGGTGACGTCGTAGCCGTGGGTCGAGCCCTCGGTCGCAGTCAGGATGGGCGACAGATACAGGTGGGTGACCCCGAGGTCGTGGAGGTAGTCGACCACGTCGGAGGCGTCGGCCAGGGTGAAGGCATCGCCCCGCAGTTGTAACCGGTATGTACTGGTGGGCAGCGGCATATGTCAGGCAGTCTTTCGTAGAACGAGCAGGGAACGAGCGGTGACTTCCACCGGTGTACCCGCTTCGATCGATTTCTCACTTGTCCCGGTTCGCGACGCGGTGTTCAGCGCCACCGTCCATTCCTTGGCGTAGTTCCCGTCCGGGGTCACGAACTCGATGGTCTCGTGATGTGCGTTGAAGCACAACAGAAACGAGTCGTCGACGACTCGCTCTCCGCGCTGGTTCGGTTCCGGGATTCCGTCACCGTTGAGGAACACGGTCAGCGACTTGCCGAATCCGCTGTCCCAGTCCTCCGGGGTCATCTCCTCGCCCGCCGGGGTGAGCCAGGCGATGTCTCGGGCCTGCTCGCCGGTTCGAATGGGACGGCCCTCGAAGAACCGTCGACGCCGGAACACCGGATGTTCGGCGCGCAGCGAGATGGCGTTGCGGGTGAACTCGATCAGTTCGGCGTTCTTCTCGGCCAACGACCAGTCCATCCAGGCGAGTTCGGAGTCCTGGCAGTAGACGTTGTTGTTGCCCTGCTGAGTACGCGCCATCTCGTCGCCGTGGGCGATCATGGGCGTGCCCTGGCTGAGCAGCAACGTCGCCATGATGTTGCGGATCTGGCGGGCACGCAGGTCCAGGATCTCCGGATCGTCCGTCGGGCCTTCCACGCCGCAGTTCCACGAGCGGTTGTGGCTCTCGCCGTCGTTGTTGTCCTCACCGTTGGCGTCGTTGTGCTTGTCGTTGTACGACACCAGATCGTTGAGCGTGAACCCGTCGTGCGCGATGACGAAGTTGATGCTGGCACCGGGGCGACGGCCGGTGGCCTCGTACAGATCCGAGGATCCGGTCAGCCTCGACGCGAACTCGCCCAGCGTGGCCGGCTCACCCCGCCAGTAGTCGCGCACGGTGTCGCGGTACTTGCCGTTCCACTCCGTCCACAGGCCGGGGAAGTTGCCGACCTGGTAGCCGCCTTCGCCCACGTCCCAGGGCTCGGCGATCAGCTTCACCTGGCTGACGACCGGATCCTGTTGCACCAGATCGAAGAACGCGCTCAGGCGATCGACGTCGTGCAGTTCGCGCGCCAGGGTGGACGCGAGATCGAATCGGAATCCGTCCACGTGCATCTCGGTGACCCAGTAGCGCAGTGAGTCCATGATGAGCTGCAGCGTGTGCGGGTGTCGCGCATTGAGGCTGTTGCCGGTACCGGTGTAGTCCATGTAGTGCTCGAGGTCGCCGTCGACGAGCCGGTAGTACGCGGCGTTGTCGATGCCGCGGAAGCTGATGGTCGGGCCCATGTGGTTGCCCTCGGCGGTGTGGTTGTAGACCACGTCGAGGATCACTTCGATGCCTGCGGCGTGGAACGAACGAACCATGGCCTTGAACTCGGTGACCGCGGCACCGGGGGACTTGTGTGAGGAGTACTCCGCGTGCGGGGCCAGGAAGCCGAAAGTGTTGTAGCCCCAGTAGTTTCGCAATCCCTTGTCCAGCAGAACCTGGTCCTGCATGAACTGGTGCACCGGCATGAGCTCGATGGCCGTGACACCGAGGTGGTTGAGGTGGTCGATGATCACCGGATGCGCCAGGCCCGCGTAGGTGCCGCGCTCGGCTTCGGGGATGTCGGGATGGTTGATCGTCATGCCCTTGACGTGGGCCTCGTAGATCACCGTCTCGTGGTACGGGCGCTTGGGGGCGCGATCGGCCTGCCAGTCGAAGAAGGGGTTGATGACGACGGTGGTCATCGTGTGTCCGAGCGAATCGTGCTGGGGGAAGTCGTTGTTCGGCGCGTCGTCGTGTGCGAGGGGAGCGTCCTCGATGATCTCGTCGTCGGGATCGGAGAGATCGGTGGTGTCCTCGAACGGTGCCTCGGAGTCGAGTGAATCCGCGGATTCGTCGTCGGTCGGTACCGCGGCCTCGGGTGCGGGAGCCGGCGCGTCCATGTTGTACGAGAAGAGCGATCGGTCGCCGTCGAACGATCCCTCGAACGCCTTGCCGTACGGATCGACGAGCAGTTTGCTCGGATCGCAGCGGTGCCCGGCTGCTGGATCCCACGGGCCGTGCACGCGGTAGCCGTAGCGCTGACCCGGTTCCACCGTGGGCAGATATGCGTGCCAGACGTAGCCGTCGGACTCCTCGAAACGGATGCGGGTCTCGGTTCCGTCAGCGGCGATCAGGCACAGATCCACGGCCTCCGCGGCCTCGGAGAACAGTGCGAAATTTGTTCCTGCTCCGTCGTAGGTCGCGCCGAGCGGATAAGCGGATCCCGGCCATACTGCGATGGCAGGCGTGTCGTCGGAGGCTTCGTGCAGCATGGATCAACCCTACTGTGGCGGGTGGGCCCGGGCTTACCGAGCGCGAGCCGCATGCCCCTGGCCTTGGACCGACTGGATCACGGTCCGGCCCACCAGCCGGTGGCCGATCCGATCTGTCGGCCCAGCTCGGTGGTGAGCGTTCGCACGTAGGTGGCGGTGAGATGGTGTTCGTCACGATAGATCAGAACGTTCCCCTGCTCGGCGCGGCACACGGTGTCGTCGCACACCGCATCGGACAGGTCGAGAGCAGAGAATCCGGGCAGCTGGAACGAGGAGGCCAGGGCCGGGTTGACGGGGTCCAGCGCCTCGTCCCTCGGGATACCGCAGGAGGCGGCCGTGCCGCCGTCGGCGAGGCAGTCGATCGCCCGATACGCGAGCCACGGGGTGTCTCGGATGCCCAGAATTCCGACGCCGTTCGCGGTCAGTTGCTGCCACACCGAGGCGTACCAGGGCGGTGTGAAGTCGCCGGGCGCGTCCTCCCTGGGCCGGGTGGCGGTGGTGAACACGTAGTCGGGTTGCATCTCGGCCACCTGAGCCAGCACGGTCTGTGTCCAGTCCAGGCAGTCGGGGTATTCGTTGGGGCCGAGCATCGGCATCGTGTCCGTGCTCAGCGGGCAGCCCATCTTCAAGAACGTGACGACCGCGAAGCCGTGCCGGAGACCGAGCGTGTCGAGGGCGGTCACCCAGTGTTCGGCGTGCGAGCTGCCTGCAAGCACGATCGTCCGGTCCGAGTCGACGTCGCCGTAGGTGCACGAGACCGCGTCGCGCGTCTCGAAGTCCGCGATGCAGCCCTCGAGGGTGGTGGCCGGCAGATCCTCGGGGGCGGAGTACAGCGGGGGACTGACGTCGGCCGGCTCCACGCGAATACCGTCGGTCAGTTCGAGCGCTCCCGGGTGAGTCTGCTCGTCGACCGATCCGTCGGCTTGCACCGCGTCGATCGACCGATCGATGTGGAAGTTCCATCCGATCGAACCTGCCGTCACCGTGACGGCAGCGATCGCCGCAGTCGCAGTCACCGCGATGCGTGCCGGCGTGAACGTCGGCGACTGCGTGGGTCGCTCGACGAGGCGCACGGTGAGCCATGCCAGTGCAACCGAGGCTCCGACGATGCCGAGACCGCCGAGAATGTCGGCGTGGGCTCGGCCGGTCGCCGACAGGTGGAAGATCAGCAGCGGCCAGTGCCACAGGTACAGCGGAAACGCAATGGATCCGAGCCAGGCGAAGAACCGATTGGAGAGCGTGGCCGCCACTGCGGTCTCGGAGCCCGCGACGATCAACGCGAGGGTGGCCAGCACCGGAATCAGGGCCAGCGGACCGGGAAATGCAGCTACACCGTCCACGAGAAAGCCGCACGCGACGATGACCGCTATTCCGATACCGGCAAGGGCCGCGCGTAGCTGCGACCGCGTTCGGGTCTCATCGGAGGACGGCTCGGACGACGGCTCGCCATTGCGTGCGGCGAACACGGCGGCTACTGCGGCTCCGAGCATGATTTCCCACAGCCGCGCCCCGGTGTCGTAGTAGTTCCACGCCTGGTGGCGTTGCACACCGTCCGCTGCGTAGGCGAAGGACAGCACGGCGATGAGCGAGAAGATCACGGCGAAGGTGCGCGGATCGAGACTTCGAGGCCCCTGGGGTCGCGCGATGCGTCGGACCCATGCGAGACCGAACACGACGGCGATGGCCAGGAGATAGAACTGGAACTGGACGGCCACCGACCACAGGTGCTGAAGTGGGCTCACCGAGGGGTCGGCCGCAAGGTAGTCGTTCGCCGTCGTCGCCAGCTGCCAGTTCACGTAGTAGAAGACGCCGGATACGAGTTGATCGCCCAGGTCGGCCCAGCGAGTGCGCGGCAGCAGGAATACCGATGCGACGGCAACCGCGAGCAGCGTGATCAGCAGGGGAGGCCCGAGCCTGCGCAGCACCCGAGTGATCCGGGTGAACGGATTCAGGCTCGCCCCGGCCTCGGCCGATCTCAGCAGAGATGCGGTGAAGAAGAAGCCGGACAGGGTGAGAAATACATCGACGCCTCCCGACACCCGGCCCATCCAGATGTGGAACACGACGACGAGTGCGATCGCGACACCGCGAAGGCCGTTGAGATCTCGGCGTTGCGGTGGCCGACGCGGTCCGCTGGGCGGCGGAGCTGTGTCCCCCTGAGCCGGAACAACCGGAGCCGACGTATCGGAGCTGCTGTGGGGTACGTGCATGGAGGAGAAGTGACTTCCCGGCTGTGTATCGACCACTCGGTCGGGGGTCGCGGACGGTGGTATCCGATCCTGATGAGATCGGGATTCTGGGGCAAACAATACGTGTACGTGAGGTGAAGTAACCCTCGGAGTCTGCTTTGCCGCGATATGCCCAGTTCGGGGACGGTTTCGGTCCGATCGAACAGTGCCCGGCTTGCGCATATATGACGCGCATGCAAGCATTTATCAAGCGCGTGCAACTACACGCGGTAGCTCGATAATTGCGTACGCATCTTCCAATCAGGAGTTCAGACATGCCACTCGGCCTGCTCGCCCTCGCCATCGGGGGATTCGGAATCGGTTTGACCGAATTCGTCATCATGGGGCTACTGCCCGAAGTCGCGGCCGATTTCGCGGTCAGCGAGGCCACGGCCGGATGGCTCATCACGGGCTACGCGCTGTCCGTCGTCGTCGGGGCCCTGCTCGTCACCGCCGCCGTGACACGGTTTCCTCGCAAGAGTGTCCTGCTCGCACTGATGTGCCTGTTCATCGTCGGCAATCTCGTTTCCGCACTGTCGAGCAGTTACGAGATGATGCTGCTCGGCCGCGTCGTCGCTGCGCTGTGTCACGGAGCGTTCTTCGGTATCGGTGCCGTCGTCGCGGCCAGCCTCGTCGAGCCTGCGAAGAAGGCGGGAGCCATCGCCATGATGTTCGCCGGTCTTACCGCCGCCAACGTCCTCGGAGTTCCGTTCGGGACGTTTCTGGGTCAGAACCACGGTTGGCGCTCGACGTTCTGGGCGATCACGGTGATCGGCGTCGTCGCGTTGATCGGTATCGCCGCCCTCGTTCCTCGTGACACCGGGAGCGGTGAGGTGAGCAATCTGCGTCGAGAGCTGCGCGCGTTCCGGTCGGTGCAGGTGTGGCTGTCCATCGTGGTCACGGTGCTCGGGTACGGCGGCATGTTCGGTGCGTTCACCTACATCGCGTTCACGCTCACCGACGTCAGTGGCTTCGCGTCGAGTTCGGTGCCGTGGCTGCTCGTGCTGTTCGGCGGTGGATTGTTCGTCGGCAACTACCTCGGCGGCAAGGCAGCAGACCGCAACCTCACCGGCACGCTGACGATTCTGCTGGGTGCACTGACCGTCGTACTCGTCTTCTTCGCGCTCACCGCGGAGAGTCGCCCGGCGACGATCGCATCCCTCGTGCTGATGGGTGCGTTCGGCTTCGCGACGGTCCCGGGGCTGCAGATGCGGGTGATGTCGTTCGCATCCGACGCTCCGACGATGGCGTCCGGCGCGAACATCGCCGCGTTCAATCTGGGAAATGCGTTGGGCGCGTGGCTCGGTGGTGTGACGATCTCGGCCGGTCTCGGCTACACCTCGCCCATCTGGGCCGGATCCGGTATCACCGCGGCGGCCTTGATGGTGCTGTTGTTCGCAACCGGACTGCTCCGACGCGCCGACGGGGATCCGATCGAGGGGGCGGACCGACCGAGCGCTGCGACCAGTGCCGCTGGATCGTCCACGTGAAGGCCGAAGGAGTGGGCACTACCCTCGAGCCTCCATCGCTGCAGGGGTGCGGGCACGGACACCACTGTTGCGCAGGACAAATCGATGTCGACGGTGGTGCCGTCCTGATTCGGTAGGACGAGTCGGCCGCCGTCGAGCGTCGGCGACACGACGCCGAAGCGGCGGTGAATTCGAGCGGAGACGATGCTCGCTCGGTCCACCGTCGCGACGACCGTCATCGACTATCACCCGGTCTGCTCGGTTCGGTGGTCTGCAGGCGTGCGGTGGCTTCGATGATCACTGCGCGCTGAGCGGGATCGGGCACGATGTCGTCGATACTCAGCGGGCCGGTCTGGTCGGCAGTGTCGTCGGGCGCAGCCGAGAGAAGAGCGCCGATATCGAGCATCGAGGCCAATTCTGCTGCGAGCGAATCGATGTCGTCTGCGGCATCGTCGACGTCTCGGCCTTCGAGCGCGCTGAATCTGCGCAGGAGCGCCAGGTACTTCACCCGGGTGTCGGGATCGGCCAGCGCCGCTGTCGTCGTCTCGAAGAACGACGCGGGGACGGTGCCCGCGATCGCCATCGCCTCGAGCAGGTCACGCTCACGGAGTAGCGCTTCGCGGTCGGTCTCCGCAGCGGCATCGATCAATACGGCAAGTGTGTCCGCCGCATCGCGCGGCAGAGCGGTCAGTGGACGATGCTCGACGGCGTCGTCGAGCAGGGCGGACAATCGAGTGTGCTTGTGCGCCAATGCTTTCTGCTCCGTTTCGATACCGGCCAGCAGAGCGCGTAGATCGGCGACCACGTCGCTCTCGTCCGTTGCCCGCTGGTCCAGCGCTGCCGCGATCGCGCCGAGGGGCATTCCGGCATCGGCGAGCCAGCGGATTCTCATCAGTCGAACCACGTCGTCGATCGTGTACTCGCGATAGCCGTTGGACAGACGGCGTGGCTCACCGAGCAGGCCGAGACGGTGATAGTGCCGCACTGTTCGAGGTGTCGTTCCGGCGGCGTCGGCCAGGGATCCGATTCTCATGTGTTCAGTGTGAACCGTGACGCTACGTCAAGGTCAAGATCGGCAGAGCCCTGCTCACGTGCCGCCCGTGTGCGACGCACCGAGTATTCTCGGTGGTCCGTGCGATTCGACGTGGCTTGCACTGTTCGAGGAAGAGACCGGCTGAAGATGGTCGACACCGAACGTTGGTATCGGGAGATGTTCGAGGCCAGCACGGTCGGATTGGCCCTGGCCGACGAGAACGGATTGTTGGTTCTCGCGAACGAGGCGTACGCGGCCATCGTCGGTTGTCCGCGTCACCTGTTGGCCGGCCGGTCTTCACGCGAGTTCACCCATCCCGACGATCTGGCCCAGCATGTCGCCATGGAACAGATCATGGCCGACGCCAAGGCGCGTGGGGAATCGGTGCACGTCGAGAAGCGCTACCTGCATGCGGACGGCGCCATCCGGTGGGGATGGGTCTCGGCCAGTGAGGTTCCTGGCCCCGCGGGCATTCGATGGACGATGGCCGTCGTGCACGACACCACCGACCGTCGGCGCGTCGAGGACGACCTCCGTCAGGCCGCGCAGACCGATGCCCTCACCGGATTGCTCAACCGGCGTGGATGGCGAGATCGGCTGCATCAGTTGACGACACCGCGAGGTGCCGATGTCGTATTGGCTCTGGCGATGCTCGATTTCGACCGGTTCAAGTCGTACAACGACAAGTACGGGCACGGACGCGGAGATCGGCTGTTGATTCAGTTCTCTGCTGCTGCCGAGGGCCTGCTCGGTGGCCGCGCGTCCCTCGCCAGGTGGGGCGGCGAGGAGTTCGCTCTGGTGATGCCCGGCGCGGGTACGACGACCATGTCGGCCGTGCTGGCCGAGTTGTCGGCGGTCGTGCCCGACGGACAGAAATTCTCTGCCGGCTACACGACACTGCGTGCCGGGGAGTCCGTCGACGACTGCTTCGACCGCGCGGACATGTTGCTCTACCGAGCCAAACGAGACGGCGGCGCTCGTTCGTACGGTGACGCAGACGCGATCCCGCCGGAGTGACCGTCAGCTCTGGAGTCGACCGAATCCGACGACTCCGGAATCGGATCCGTAGTGCAGCGTGTGCACCCTGATCTTGCCGGCTTCGTTGCCGCCGACGGTGACGGCCTCGTCGCCGTCGACTGCGACGATCACGTTGGTGTGTTGGCCGCTGAAGCTCGTGTTGTCGTAGAGCACCACGTCGCCCACCGATGGCGTGTAGTCGCCGACGGCCTCGAATCGTCCCTGCTCCTGGTAGTACTCCTGCAGGGTGTAGACGCCGGGAATGCGCCACGAACCCGAATGGGGATTCGACAGCGGCAGGCCGGCCTCCTTCATGATCCAGCTGACGAAATCGGCGCACCACGCTTCCTCGACGCCCTCGGCGTAGAACGTTCCCGGACGCTGCAGTTCGTGCTCGGTGCGCAGGAGTTCGACCACCCGAGCCTGATCGGCGGTCAGCTCGCCGGTGCTCACCTCGGGGAACGCTTCGGTGTCCCACGGGAGGTACCGGCTCGGTGCCAGCCACAGAACCACGACAGCCACCACCACCACGACGACGGCTGCGCAGGCGGCCAACCACAGAGGTCGGCGTCGTAGAGTGCGCGCGGTGGTGTCGATGCTCATGCGACCACGGTAGCGCGACGCGGCACACCGCTCGGCACAATAACCGGGTGAGCACTTCCGAGAACCAGTCGCCCGTAGCCGTTCCGAAGCCCGTCGTGGACTCCGCGCGAGGAGCATCGCGGATCACCGTGCTCACCGGCGCGGGTATGTCCGCAGAGTCGGGGATCGCCACGTTCCGGGACGCCCAGAGCGGGTTGTGGAAGGACTTCGACCCCAAGGATCTCGCCAGCCCGGAGGGGTGGCTGGCCGACAGCGATCTGGTGTGGGGCTGGTATCGATGGCGAGCCGAATTGGTCCGACGCTCCGAGCCCAACGCCGGTCACGTGGCACTGGCGCAATGGCAGCAGCGGGCGCACGTCGATATCGCCACCCAGAATGTCGACGACCTCCACGAGAGGGCCGGGGCCACAGTTCTCTCGCACGTGCACGGCAGTCTGTTCGAGCCGTACTGCAGCGACTGTGGCACACGAGCATCGTTCGACGACGGTGCGGCCGACGCCCCGGCCGAGGCCGATCAGCGAGTTCCGCCGCCGGAATGCCCGCTGTGCGGTGGGTTGATCAGGCCGGGAGCGGTGTGGTTCGGCGAATCTCTGCCCGAGGCCGCGTGGGAGGCGGCCGAGCACGCGGTTCGTGAGGCCGACCTCGTTCTCGTCGTCGGCACGTCCGGAGTGGTGTACCCGTTCGCCGGGCTGCCCGCGATCGCCCGCAGCGCCGGAGCGACGGTGGTCGAGATCAACCCGGTCGAGACCGAGGTCTCGGACATGGCCGATCACCGGTGGCGCACCACGGCCGCGACGGGATTGCCTGCCTTGGTTGCGCAACTCTGACCCTGGTGGCGTGAAAACGGTGATGCCTACTCCCGGATCACTCGGTGGTCAATGCCTCGATCAAGGCTTTCATTGCCGATGCGGCACTGTCGGTTTCGGTGGGCCCCAGAGCGGCGAGGCTCGCGATGAGTGCTGCTATTTCGGGGGCGGTCAACCTCACAGGCCGGGGCGAGGCGACACTCGCCAGCCGAGATCCGCCGTGCACACCCGGCACCGCATCGACAGGGACCCCGGACTCACGCAACCGGGCGAGGTCGCGTTCGACGGTGCGCACGGAGACCCCGAGCCGCTGCGCGAGTTCAGGCGAGGTCAACGGCGCAGCTGCCGACCCCAGCCATTCGACGATCCGCTGCTGACGCGCGACGCGGCGCAGGGTGAGCACGCTGTCGAGCGACTGGGGCGCATTCTGCTTCGGCACCGTCCGAATTTTTCCCGATTCCCGACACAGCCCTGACGGGAATGGGTCCTACCGTTGTCGATATGACACCTGACAACGAATCGGTCGACAGCTTCTTCGCTCGTTATACGGGGTACCTGACCTCGGGTGATCTCGACGGTCTGGCCGAGATCTACAACTATCCGGCTCTGGCGGTCACAGCGCGTGGATGTGCGGCGATCGCCGATCCGCAGCAGACTCGAGAGTTCTTTCGGGAGGGGCAGACCTACTATCGGTCGCGCGGAATCGAGGGTGTGCGGGCCCGCGACATCGTCACCGAGGCAGAGGTGCCGGGTATCTGGGTCGGGCATCTTCTACTCGAGAACCTCGACTCCGACGGTTCGCCGGTGGGAACCGAGCGCAATGCCTATCAGGTGGTGACGTTGGACGACGGCACGCGCCGGATCGCGGTGACGACGCCGCTCGATGCCTAGAGCTGGGCGGAGCCGCATCGGTACTGTGGGTGAGAACGGTTTTTCTTTCTCAGGTAGGGATAACAGATGGCTTTGGGCTCCGACCGATTCTGGCGTGTACTCGGCCGATCCGCACAGAAGGCGCAGAGCACCTCGCGTCGAAGCGTCGACCGGGCCCAGGAGCACGCGGAGTGGGCAGCTGCCCTGAGCGAGAGTGAATTGGCGACCGAGGCGGCCGCGCTGCGTGTCGACGCCGCCGAGCGTCTCGACGTTCCGCGGTATCTGGCGTTGACGCGCGAGGCGAGCGAGCGTGCGCTGAAGCTACGGCCCTTCGACGTGCAGCTGCACGGTGCCGTGCGGTTGCTCGCCGGTGACGTGGTGGAAATGGCTACCGGCGAGGGCAAGACGCTGGCCGGTGCCATCGCTGCCGTCGGATACGTGTTGTCCGGACGCGCGGTGCACGTCATCTCGGTCAACGACTTTCTCGCGCAACGTGACGCGCAGTGGATGCAACCGCTGTTCGAGTCCCTCGGTATCACCGTCGGTTCCATCGGTGAGTCCTCGACTGCCCAGGAGCGGCGCACCGCGTATGCCTGCGACATCACCTATGCCTCGGTCAACGAGATCGGTTTCGATGTTCTGCGTGATCATCTGGTGAACGACCGCGACGATCTGGTCGCGCCCGTGCCGGGCGTTGCCCTGATCGACGAGGCCGATTCGGTGCTGGTCGACGAGGCGCTCGTTCCGCTGGTGTTGGCCGGTTCGGTCTCCGGTGACGTCTCGACTTCGACGGTCATGGATGCGGTCCGGTTGTTGGACAAGGGCGTTCATTTCGACACCGATGCCGAAGGACGCAACGTGTTCCTCACCGACGAGGGCGCGTTGCGGATGGAGAAGGAACTGGGCGGAATCGACCTGTACTCCGAGCAGCACGTCGGGACGACGTTGGTTGCGGTCAACGTGGCCCTGCACGCCCAGGTGCTGGTCCAGCGCGACGTCGATTACATCGTTCGTGACGGCCGTGTACAGCTGATCAACGCCTCGCGTGGCCGAGTCGCCGAACTGCAGCGCTGGCCGGACGGGTTGCAGGCCGCGGTCGAGATCAAGGAAGGGCTCGCCCCCACCGAGACCGGTGAAATTCTCGACACGATCACCGTGCAGGCGTTGATCAATCGGTACGCAACGGTGTGCGGTATGACCGGTACGGCCATGGCGGCGGGGGAGCAGCTTCGCACGTTCTACAGTCTCGGTGTCTCGGTCATCGCCCCCAATGTGCCGACGGTGCGCGTCGACGAGGACGACCGTGTGTACGACACGATCGAGCACAAGAACGCTGCAATTGCTCTGCAGGTGAAAGAGATTCACGAGACCGGTCAGCCGATTCTCATCGGTACCCACGATGTCGCCGAGTCCGAGGCGCTGGCCGAGACGCTCACCGCCTCGGGCGTCGACGTGGTGGTACTCAACGCCAAGAACGACGCCGAGGAAGCGGCGGTCATCGCCGCGGCGGGTGTGCACGGCGCAGTGACGGTATCGACGCAGATCGCCGGGCGCGGAACCGACATCAAGCTCGGTGGTCCCGACGGCACCGATCGCGAACGTATCGCCGAGCTCGGCGGACTGTTCGTTCTCGGTACCGGTCGCCACACCACCGAGCGTCTCGACAATCAGCTCCGCGGACGCGCGGGCAGGCAGGGAGATCCAGGGCGGTCGCTGTTCTTCGGCAGTTGGGAGGACGACGTCGTCAAGAACAACATCGGCGACAAGGATGCACCGAAGGACATCGACGAGAGCGGAATGTTCACTTCCTCGGCCGCGGCCGACCGCGTCGATCATGCACAGCGCATCGCCGAGGGGCAGATGCTCGAAATACATTCGCGTACCTGGCGTTACAACCAGCTGACGGCTCAGCACCGTGAGATCCTGGATCGCCGCCGGGCCACGTTGCTCGACACCGACGAGGCGTTGACGCTACTCGAGCAGCACGCGCCTGCGCGCTCGAAGGAGTTGCGCGAGAACGTGTCCGAGAAGACTCTGGTCGATGTCGCCCGCCAGATCGTTCTGTACCACCTCGATCGGTCGTGGTCGGACTATCTCGCGCACCTCGCCGACGTGCGCGAGAGTATTCACCTGCGCGCACTGGGTCGGGAGAATCCGTTGGACGAGTACCACCGGATCGCTGTCGAGGCGTTCAAAACGGTGTCCTCCAAGGCGATGGATCTCTCGCACGCTACGTTCGAGTCGGCCGAGATCACCTCGGACGGAATCGATCTGGACGAGGCGGGCTTGCGACGCCCGACGTCGACCTGGACGTACATGGTGCACGACAACCCGTTCGCGTCCCGCGGAAATGCCGGTGCGGCCGGTCTGGGGCCGATCTTCGGTGGCTGACGCGCGGCGCGCGCTGGTCGCTCTCGCGTTGGGTGCGAGTGCGGTGGCCTCCGGGTGCACCGACTCGTACGGTGAATTCCCGGCCGGCAAGACGTACTCGTCGGTCGAGGCACCCGACTCCTACACGCCGGTCGCCGGTACGACGGTCAGGCTCGAGTTCGTCGACGACCGAATCTCGGCCGAGGCCGGGTGCAACAGGTTGTTCGGCACCGTGGACACCTCGCAGGGCAGGATCACCATCGACTCTCTCGGGTCGACGCGGATGGCTTGCCCGGAGGCGTTGATGGAGCAGGACCGGTGGCTGTCGGAGTTCCTGACCTCCACCCCGCGGTGGTCTCGGGACGACGGAACCATGACCCTGGACAACGGGAACGGGCGGATCGTCTTCGCCGAATTCTGATCGACTAGTGGCGGATGCGGTCCGCCGCGGTATGCCGTACTCCGTCGAGGAAGAGCTTCAGTCCGAAATCGAATCTGCTCGTCGGGTCGGGTTCTTCGAACAGCGGTGACGCGTCGGGCGTGAGGGCTCCGACGGAGTCCATCTGTAGGCGCGCCTGCTCGTCCACGGTCTGGCCCAGGATGTAGTACAGCAACGTGTCGGCGGTGAGTTCCGCGTCGCGTCGCGGCAGTCCTGCTCGAATGCACACGGCGGCAATGCGTTCGCGAATGTGGTTGGTGGTCAGCCTCGACGCGTAGGTCGCGGCCACCAATTCGGCACCGTCGCGTCGAGAGAGAAGGGCGTCGCGCAGTCGGTGGGCGATCTGTGCGATCTGTGCGTCCCACGAATCCTCGGTGGACGGTGCATCGGCACCGGAGAGTATGTGGTCGGCGATGGCACCGAGCAGCGTCTGTTTGTTGGGGAAGTGCCAGTACAGCGCGCCCGGCTGCACGTGCAGGGACGTCGCCAGACGCCGCATCGTCAGGTCTGCCAGGCCGTACTCGTCGAGAATGGCGATCGCGCCGTCCAGGACGTCCTGCCTGTTCAGTTGCACTGCTGCCCCCCAAGTCGTTCGACGCGTCTTCGCTTTGACAGTAGCCGAGCCCGGCGCCTAACGTGAACGCCGTTCAACTTGAACGGTGTTCAATGATGATGCCGTTCGACTACGAGGGGACCCGGAATGGACATTTTGCGCACGGCGCGTACTCAGGTGCTCGGTGACGGCATCGCGCTCGATCGACCTCAGGTTCTCGAGGTTCTCGAGCTCGGCGACGACCGTCTCGAGGAGACGATGCTGTTGGCCCACGAGGTGCGGATGAAGTGGTGCGGGCCCGAGGTCGAGGTGGAAGGAATCATCAGCCTCAAGACCGGTGGGTGTCCCGAGGATTGTCACTTCTGTTCGCAGTCCGGTCTTTTCGCTTCCCCGGTTCGTGCTGCGTGGCTCGACATTCCGTCGCTGGTGGAAGCTGCGAAGCAGACCGCGAAGACCGGAGCAACGGAATTCTGCATCGTCGCGGCGGTGCGTGGCCCCGACGCTCGGCTGCTCGCGCAGGTCGCCGCCGGTATCGAAGCCATCCGGAACGAGGTCGAGATCGATATCGCGTGCTCGCTCGGCATGCTCGACCAGGATCAGGTCGATCAGCTCGCGGCGATGGGTGTACATCGCTACAACCACAACCTCGAGACCTCTCGCTCGTACTTTCCGAACGTGGTGACCACCCACACGTGGGAGGAACGGTGGAACACCCTGCGCATGGTGCGCGAGGCAGGCATGGAGGTGTGCTGCGGCGGAATTCTCGGTATGGGGGAGACGCTCGAGCAACGCGCCGAGTTCGCGGCCGATCTCACCGCACTCGAACCCGACGAGGTGCCCCTGAACTTCCTCAACCCCAGGCCTGGAACTCCGTTCGGAGATCTCGATGTGCTGCCGGCATCCGATGCTCTGCGCGCCGTCGCCGCGTTCCGTCTCGCTCTGCCACGCACGATTCTGCGATTTGCAGGCGGGCGCGAGATCACCCTCGGCGACCTCGGTGCCAAGCAAGGAATTCTCGGCGGGATCAATGCCGTCATCGTCGGCAACTACCTGACGACACTCGGCCGCCCGGCAGAGCAGGATCTCGATCTTCTCGGCGAGCTGCAGATGCCGATCAAAGCGCTGAACTCGACGATCTGATGGGCGTATTAGGGTGGGTCGAATGACGAGCGAGACCCACTACGACCCGTACACCGGTCGGCCTGTCGACGCCGGAGCCGAGGTGAGTGCGGGTTCGTTGTCGGTCGCCGTCCGACTCGGTTTGGAGCCGCCGCGGTTCTGCGCAGAATGCGGTCGCCGCATGGTGGTGCAGATCGTCCCCGACGGGTGGACGTCGCTGTGCTCGCGTCACGGCCTCGTCGATTCGGCCGCGACGGGTAGGCGCTAGGTGGTCACGTCGGACGTTCTCGAAGTGCCGCCGCGGAGCAGCACCGTTCGGGTGTTGTCGGTGGTTGTCGGAATCTCGGTGGCAGTGTCGGCTCTGGGCGGGATGCTGTGGGGATTCCTGGCACCGGCGCAGCAGCTGCTCGTGGTGGCGCAGGATCGCGGGGCGGCCCTGACCGGGGAGAGCCTGCACAGCTTCGACGGCCTCGCGATGTTCTCGTTCCTTTCCTTGGCCCTCGGTCTCGTTCTCCCGATCGGGTGGTGGCTGTGGAGGTCCGAGCGGGGGCCGCGGCTGTTCGGTGCCGTCTTCGTCGGCGCACTCGTCGGCTCGGTCGCTGCGATTTTGGTGGGCAACGGGATTGCTGCTCTTCGGTTTCCGAAGGTCACCGATCCGGAGGTCGGGTCGATCGTCACCGTTGCGCCCAGTATCGAGACTCCGCAGGTGCTGATCGTTCAGGCACTGATGGCGTCGCTGGTGATCATGCTTCTGGCGGCGATGAATCCCAACGACAATCTGCAACACACCGATCCCGATCCGGACGACCTCGAAGTCGAGTTCTATCCGCCGCCACCATCGTTCGACTCGAATCGAGCCGACTGACAGCAGCCGTTCACGCCTGGGGCGGCCGCAATGCGGCGAACTCGTCGGTGACTCGAATGCTGTTGTCGGCAAAGCGGAACAGTGCAGGCGGTCTACCACCGGCCTTGCCCGACGGCGCGCGCCGTCCGGTGGGTTCGATGACACCGCGCCGGCTCAGCACCCGCTGCAGGTTGGTGGCATCGACCTGATATCCGAGTGCGGCACCGTAGATCTCGCGCAGCGACGAGATCGCGAAATCGACCGGAGCCAGTGCGAATCCGATGTTGGTGTACGACAGTTTGGCGACCAGTCGATGTCTCGCGTGCGCGACGACGGTTCCGTGATCGAACGACATGTCGGGCAGTGCCGAAACCGGGTGCCATGCGGTGTCCGGGGGGAGTGTCGGCTCGGCCGAGATCGGTACCAGGCCCAGGAAGGTCGACGCGATCCGCCGGTCTCCCGGTACGCGTTCGGGTTCGCTGAAGACCGACAGCTGCTCGAGGTGCGCCACCGAGCGCACGTCGACCTTCTCGGCGAGCTGACGGCGCGCGGACGCGGCGAGGTTCTCGTCGTCGCGCAGCGTGCCACCGGGCAGCGACCAGGTGCCGGCCTCGGGGTCGAGGGCGCGCTGCCACAGCAGCACCGCCAGTTCAGGCGCGTCGGGGTCGGAAAAGGCTCGAACTTGGAACACCGCAATGAGTACTTCGTGGACGGTGCTACGATAGGTCACGTTTTCGATCATAGGTCGAAAACTCCCTCGGAGGAAATTCGGTCACCGACGACCGGATGATCGGTGAAGGAGAACCGTCATGACCAGCAGCGCTACCCGGGTGAACATCCTGGACTCGGCATTCGCCGGAGTTCGCGACATCGTCGACGGAGCAGGTGGTTACGGGGGAGTGGAGGCAACTCCCGAGTGGGCGGCAGAGGTTCGACGGCTCGCCGATCTGCGCGGCGCGACGCTGCTCGCGCACAACTACCAGCTGCCCGCGATTCAGGACGTTGCCGACCATGTCGGCGACTCGCTCGCGCTCTCGCGGATGGCCGCCGAGGTGCCCGAGGACACGATCGTGTTCTGTGGAGTTCATTTCATGGCCGAAACCGCCAAGATCCTGAGCCCGCAGAAAACGATCCTCATCCCGGACCAGCGCGCCGGCTGCTCACTGGCCGATTCCATCACCGCAGACCAGCTCCGCGAATGGAAGGCCGATTCTCCCGACGCCGTCGTCGTCTCGTACGTCAACACCACCGCCGAGATCAAAGCACTGACCGACATCTGCTGCACCTCCTCGAACGCCGTCGAGGTCGTCGAGTCGATCGATCCGGGCCGCGACATCCTGTTCCTGCCCGATCAGTTCCTCGGCGCGCACGTCAAGCGCGTGACCGGGCGCGAGAACCTGCACATCTGGGCCGGAGAATGCCATGTGCACGCCGGCATCAACGGAGACGAGTTGGCCGAGAAGTCTCGTACCCACCCCGATGCCGAGCTGTACGTGCACCCCGAATGCGGCTGCGCCACATCGGCTCTGTACCTCGCAGGCGAGGGGTTCGTACCCGCCGACAAGGTCAAGATCCTCTCCACCGGCGGCATGCTCGACGCTGCCCGCACCACCGCGTCCAAGCAGGTTCTGGTCGCCACCGAGATCGGCATGCTGCATCAGCTGCGGATGGCTGCACCCGACGTCGACTTCCTCGCCGTCAACGACCGCGCTTCGTGCGGCTACATGAAGATGATCACCCCTGCTGCTCTGCTGCGCTGCCTCGTCGAGGGCCGCGACGAGGTGCACGTCGACCTCGAGACCGCGAACATCGCGAGCAAGTCGGTGCAGCGGATGATCGAGATCGGCACCCCTGGCGGCGGCGAGTGAATCCATCGGTCGCGTGGGAAACCGCGGCCGATCTCGTCGTGGTCGGCGGTGGAATTGCCGGACTCACCGCGGCTCGCACGGCGGCAGCTCGCGGCCTGCGGGTGCTGACCGTCAGCAAGGGGCGTTCCACCGACACGGCGACGCAGTACGCCCAGGGCGGGATCGCGGTCGTCGGCCCCGAACTCGAGGATTCGATCGAATCGCATGTGGCCGACACCTGCGTCGCCGGTGCCGGCCTGTGCGACGAGGACGCGGTGCGTTCGATCGTCTCCGGCGGGCGGGCGGCGATCACCTCGCTCGAAGCTGCGGGCGCTCAGTTCGACCTGGCGGCCGACGGCACCGTTGCGCGGACCCGCGAGGGTGGCCACAGCGTCCGTCGCATCGTTCATGCCGGGGGAGACGCCACCGGGGCAGAGGTGCAGCGCACGTTGGACGCGTCCGTGCCCACGGTGCAGTTCGACACCACCGCGCTGCGGGTACTGACCACCCACGGCGAGGTGGTCGGTCTGCTCGTGCGCGGGCCTCGCGGTGTCGGCGTCGTTCATTGCCCGACGGTGCTGCTCGCGACCGGCGGACTGGGACAACTCTTCTCGTGCAGCACCAACCCGTCCGGCGCGACGGCCGACGGCATCGCACTCGCCCTCGACGCCGGTGCTCGGATCGCGGATCTGGAATTCGTGCAGTTCCATCCGACGGTGTTGTTCGCCGCGGGGTCGACGGGCCGTCGCCCGTTGATCAGCGAGGCAGTGCGGGGAGAGGGAGCCCGCCTGGTCGATGTCACCGGCCGTGCCTTCATGGCGGGAGTGCACCCGCTCGGCGACCTCGCGCCACGCGACGTGGTGTCCCGCGCCATCGCCGAGCTGCTGCACGAACGCGGTGACGACCACGTGTTACTGGATGCCCGCACGGTGGAACGCGTCCACGAACGGTTCCCGACCGTGACCGCCTCATGTCTAGAGGCCGGCATCGATCCGGCGAAAGACCTGATTCCGGTGGCACCTGCAGCGCATTACTCCTGCGGGGGCGTGGCGACGGATACATCCGGGCGCACCTCGGTTCCCGGCTTGCTCGCTGCAGGTGAAGTGGCGCGCACCGGCTTGCACGGTGCCAACAGGTTGGCGTCGAACAGTCTGCTCGAGGGTCTCGTCGTCGGTGAGCGTGCGGCCTACGTGGCTGCCGAACGGGTCGGTAGACACGGCAGCATTTCCGATGTCGCAATGCCCACGTATTCCCGTATCGACCGTGCGGTACTGCAGCGAACCATGACCGCCGAGGTCGGAGTGGTGCGAGATGCGACGGGTCTTGCTGCAGCGCAACGCGTTCTGGCGCACGGCGTGGTATCGGAACCTCCGGTGGATGCGCGCGCCGTCGAGGACGCAGCCTTGACCGCTGCGGCGGAGGTGATCGTGCTGGCCGCGGCCGAGCGCCGTGAGAGCCGAGGGTGCCATACCCGACGCGATCATCCGGAGAGCGCGCCTGCGCAACGCCGAAGCCTGTTCGTCGAACGAGATCTCGACGGACGGCTGGCGATAGTCAACGACGACGTGATGACGGGAGCACGCTGACATGACCGACACCGCGAACGAGGTGAACCCGGGCGTCGATCGCACCGAGGTACTCGCACTGATCCGGACCGCGCTCGATGAGGACCTGCGGTACGGGCCCGACATCACCACGCTGGCAACGGTGTCCGAGGATGCCGTCGCCACGGCGTCGGTGGTCTCGCGCCAGTTCGGCACGATCGCCGGGATCGACGTCGGCCTCCTGGTTCTCGACGAGGTGATCGGAGCCGACGGATACTCCGTCGTGCATCGCATCGAGGACGGATCCGAGGTCGAACCGGGACAGGCCGTTCTGACGGTCGAGGCACCGACGCGGGGTCTGCTCACTGCCGAACGCACGATGCTCAACATCGTCTGCCATCTCTCGGGAATCGCCACCGCGACGGCCGGCTGGGTCGCCGAGGTCGCAGACACCGAGTGCAAGATCCGGGACAGTCGAAAGACGTTGCCGGGGTTGCGTTCGCTGCAGAAGTACGCGGTACGCGCAGGTGGTGGCGTCAATCACCGGATGGGTCTGGGCGATGCCGCGCTGATCAAGGACAATCACGTCGCAGCGGCCGGTTCGGTCGTCGCCGCTCTGAACGCGGTGCGGGCTGCGGCTCCCGACATCGCGTGCGAGGTCGAGGTCGACAGCCTCGAGCAACTCGACCAGGTGCTGTCGGAGAACGTGGAACTCGTTCTGCTGGACAACTTCGCGCTGTGGCAGACGCAGATGGCCGTGCAGCGCCGAGACAAGTTCGCGCCGCAGACGAAGCTGGAATCCTCGGGTGGCCTGACCGTCGACGTGGCACGTGACTATGCGCGCACGGGGGTCGACTTTCTTGCCGTCGGCGGTCTGACACACTCGGTGACAGTGCTCGATCTCGGCCTGGACATGTAGTCGAGCCTCGCAATGTGAGGAATTCGTTCGAAGATGGAAGTTCAGAGTGTCCGCCTCGACAGTTGGATCTGGGCGGTCCGGTTGTTCAAGACGCGGTCCGCCGCCGCTGCTGCCTGCCGCGGCGGGCACGTTCGCGTCAACGGAACACCCGCCAAGCCAGGGCATCGCATCGGCCCCGACGACGAGATCAGGCTTCGAGTCGATGGGCTCGAGAAGATCGTCGTCGTGGTGCGGGCCATCGGCAAACGCGTCGGCGCAGCGGTCGTACCGGAGTGCTTGATCGATCGCAGTCCGCCGCCGCCACCGAAAGAAGTTCTGGCTTCCGTACCGAGGCGTGATCGAGGGGCAGGCAGGCCCACCAAGCGCGATCGTCGTGAGATCGACCGCCTGCGGGGCCTGGGCCTCTAGTGCGCTCAGCTCTTTTCAGTTACCTTCGGTAACGACAAGTAGTTCGTACGCGCAAGGAGGTGTGGAATGGACTCCGTCCTGTGGACTCCACGTTTCGCCGCCGTGTATTTCCTGGCAGCAGCGTTGCTGCTCATTCTGTTCGTGGCGATCGACGCTTCCCTCGTCATCGCTGCACCGCTTCTGTTGACGTTGGTGGGACTCGGGGTAGCTGTTCTGATTCACAATCGGAAGCGCCACCCGGTTCGCTGAGGCACGTCAGCGCGGGTGCAGGCAGGGCTGTGCCCTGAGACTGGTGTGGGTCGTCAGGCGGGTTGTCGCGGTTCCTCGTCGCCGGTGTCGTCGTGCTGGTCGGTTGGGTACAGCACTTCCTCGGGGTGGTGTGCGTGATTGATCAGCCCGCGGCGCTTCGGGTCCATCCCGGCCGGTGGATGCCACAGGGTCCGGCCGGGGTAGCGATGTGTTGCTGTGGTTTTGGTGGTTGCCCACTTTCCTGGTCCGGTGCCGACGAGTGCGTGGTGCATGTCGCAGCCGAAGGTCAACCCGTCGATGTCGGTGGTGCCACCGTCGATCCAGTCGGTGAGGTGGTGGGCTTGGCACCAGGTTGCGGGGCGGGTGCAGGAGGGGAAGCTGCAGCCGCGGTCGCGGGCGATGAGCACGATGCGTTGGTCGGCGGAGGCGATGCGTTTCGAGCGACCCAGGTACAGCGCTCGGCCGTGGTCGTCGAAGATGGTCAGGTAGTGGTGGGCGTGGGAGGCCATGCGGATGGCGTCGCGGATCGACACTCGTGATCCGGTGGCGGTCTTCGCATAGCCGCTGCCGGCTTCCAGATCCTTCAGGCTCATGGTGACGATCGCGGTGACGGGCAGGCCGCGATGTGTGCCGAGGGTCCCGGAGGCGAGGGTGTGCCGGAGCGCCAGCTTCAGGGCGTCGTGACGACGTTCGTTCTGGGTGCGGAGATCGCGTGCGGCGGCAGCGTCCCGCGCTGCTGTCTTGTCCGCGGCGGGATCGTCGACACCAGTGTCGCTGTCGTCGTCGCCGGTGTCGTCGGGGTCAGGCGTGTCACCTGACTCAGTGCCGCAACCACAGTCGGCACCCTCGCCGCATTCGCCGTCACCGTCACAGCCGGTGTTGTCCCACAACCCTGCATCATTGGACGTCGACTCGGGCTGCGGCGCAGTGGCACTGCCGTCCCCTTCGGTGTCGTTGTCGGTGATCGGTTTGCCGTCGGCGGGGTTGTACATGCCGGGTTTCGCGGCTTTGGAGAACAGGGCCTCGAGGTAGGCGCGTAGTTCGGGGTCGACGCAGAATTTTCCTTCCGACATTCCGTCGACCCCTTGCTCGCCGAGGTAGAAGAACGCATCCCGTCGCTTCCGCGGCTTCGGTGGGTTTCCGTCGTCATCGTCATCATCATCGTGGTCGCCGTCCGGGTTCAGCATCGCGTCCAGGCACGCCACCACCGGCGCGAAATCGTCCGGCCGCAATTTCACTGCCTGTTCCACCAACTGTTGTTCGGCGAGATCGTGGGTCTGCGGATCGACACTCGAGGGCAGATGGCGGAAGAATTCGCGGATCATCTGCACATGCTTGGCATCGAGTAACCCCGCCCGCAGTGCTTGCGCTGTCCGCGGCAGCAACGGGGCCAGTACTTCTCCGGAGAACGCAGTCCGGTCACCCAATTCCGCGGCCAGACGCACTCGTGCTCCTGCTGCTCGAGGGGTGATCCGCAGCATCCACGCCACCGAGGACGGGACCGAGCCCGGATACACGTCGAGGCCGTGCTGCGCGATCAGCTCGTTCAGCCAGGTGTACGAGTACGCGGTCAGCGACCGTGTCAGCATCTCCATGCGCTGGATCACCGCACGCCGATCCGGGTTCGTCCACGACGCCGACGCTTGTTCCGCCAACTCGGCAAACGCGGCCTCGACCCGCTCCACCAACACCGACAAGTCCGGATCGGACACGTCAGGGGTGGACGGCACCGTATCGATGCCGTCCACCCCTGATCCGCCGTCCCCCGAAAGCATGAACAGAATCTACCGCGACCCACCGACAAACTTTCGAACACAGGTTCGTCCAGGATCCGGGCCGGCGCGAGGGTGCAGATTCAGCGACGCTTCCCGCTGCGTCGGGCGTTCGTTTTCGTCTTGGCAACGGGGCGAGCGGGTTTGGAGGGGTGCGCTTTCTTCTTCTTCTTGACCGGTGTCTCGTCCGATGCACCGCGTGAGCTGCGGGTCGAGCGGCCGCGGACGATGCCGATGAATTCCTCGATACGGTCGTCCTCGCGTGCGGCGACCCAGGCGAGTGCGATCTGCGACTGCTCGACGTCGGTCACCGGGCGGTAGACGAGGTCCTTACGGGCGTTGAAACGGGCCACCGAGTGCGGCACGATCGCCACCCCCAACCCGGCAGCCACGTACTCGAACGTCTCCGCGGCGGAATTCATCGGCGGAAGTTCCGGGCGGCTGCCGGTCACGAGTTCGGTTGCCACAGCTGCCCATTCGGGCACCGTCGCGGGGTCGGCGAGCAGATGCTCGTCGGCGAGGTCGGTTGCGGTGACCGAATCGAATGCGGCGACTGCGTGGTCCTTCGGTACCACCACGACCTGCACCTCTTGGTAGAGACCGATCGCGTTGAGACCTTCACGATCGATCGGCGGACGAACGAAGCTCACATCGACCGTGCCGTCGTGCAAGGCCGCCACCTGTGTCTCCGGTGTGGTCGCCACCACGGAGAGAGTGACATCGGGGAACCGATCGGCCCAGATGCGTGTCCACTTGGTGAGCGTGACTCCCTCGGCGTACCCGATGGTGAAGGTCGTCGGTTCGGCTGCAGCAACCTGCGCGAGTTCCGACAGCCGGTCGTCCTCGGCGATCGCCGCCAGCGCCCGTTCCAGTAGATCGCGGCCGTCCGCGGTGAGCTCGGTGGGCGAGGCACCCGGTACGAACAGGTCGACGCCGAGCTGATCCTCGAGTTCCACGACCGTCTTGCTCAAGCGGATTCGCGAGATTCCCAGCGACTGAGCAGCGCGCGCGAAATGCAGTTGCTGCGCCACGGCCGCGTACCAGCGCAGTGTCTGCACATCGATGTTCACGGTGTCGACCCTATGGGACGACGCGGGCCGCGAGCGACCGTGGCGTCGAGAGCGCTCATGGCCGGATAAGCTGTTCCGGTGAGCCCGGAGAACAAGCAGCAGACCATGAAGCCATTGACCGCGGCGAACAAGCTCGGCATCTATCTTCCCGCAGCACCCGAAGAATTCCAGAACTCGATGATCAGCAGGTCCGAACTGGACGCGTTGCGCAGCGATCCGCCGCAGTGGTTGACCGACTTGCAGACCAACGGACCCTTCCCGCGCGACGTCATCGCGAAGAAGCTCGGCGTGTCCATCGCAGGGCTGGCCCGCGGCGGTGTCACCGAAGCATTGACCAGTGATGCCATCGACGAGCTCGTCGCCAGCCCGCCGCAGTGGCTCGTCCGGGAGCGTCGCACCCAGATCCAGGTGCGCAAGGATGCCGAACGCATCAAGGAGAAGCAGGAAGCACGTCGTACCGCCGGTAATCGGCCGACCAAGCTCCGCAACCTCTAGCGGGAGACCACCCCGTCGAGGTAACGCCAGCGGCCGTCCACTCGGACGAAGCGGCTCACCTCGGTCATCGAGCCCGCCCCATCGGGATGTTTGTACCGAGCTCGGAATTCGACGGTTCCTGCGTCGTCGAACAATCCACCGGCGTCGGTTGCCAGAATGTCGAGTCGATACCACCGCTGATCGGGGTCCAATTCCAGCTCGGCCGGTGCGGTGTCGGGATGCCACGATCTGCGGAGGTAGTCCACGTCTGCGACGGCGAACGCGGTGAATCGCGATCGCATCAGCGTCTCAGCCGTGGGTGCGTTCGCCGTTCCGAGCAGGTACGGCTCGCAGCATGCGTCGAACGTGTCACCGCTCGAACACGGACACCGCCGACTCACTCGTCGACTACCTCGACCGTGTAAGTGCCCAGTTCGTGCTCGTCTCGCTTGCCGACGTCCTGGATCCAGGTGTTGGCCTCGAGAAGCGTGTCGAACAGCCCCATCCGGATCGGGTCGCCGCCGAGTGCGTTCTTCATGATCACGCGATATTTCCTCACGGAGTCACGCGCCGGACGGTCGCGAGAAACGTCGCAGCGGCGAAGAACATCCCGGCGAACGTGCGATTCATCGTCTTCTGCTGGCGCTGCGATTTCATCAGCCGCAGAACCCGAGATGCCAGGGAGGTGTATCCGGTCATCACCAGCATGTCGACTGCCACCATCGTGGCCGCGATCGCGAGGTACTGGGCGAGCAGGGGCCGAGTCGGGTCGAGGAACTGGGGGAGCACTGCGACCATGAAGACGACCGCCTTCGGGTTGCTTGCGTTGACGAGGAACCCGCGGGCGAGCATCGTCGTTCCGCGGTCGGCCACCGCTGGAGCGTCGGCGACATCGGTGGGGGCCGCACGCCATTGCCGAACGCCCAGATAGACCAGGTAGGCGACGCCGAACCATTTGATGGCGGTGAAGGCCAGCGCGGAGTTCGCCAGAACAGCTCCGAGCCCGACGGCGACGATGCCGATCTGCAGGAGCAACCCGATCTGCAACCCGAAGATGTTCCAGTATCCGCGGCGTAGGCCGTAGCGAAGCCCGGTGGACATCGACGCGATGGCACCGGCACCGGGGGAGAGACTGATGACGATGCTCGCGCCGAGGAATGCGAGCCACACTGACCAGGACATGCGTTCATTGAACTACGCCCGTCAACTCCGATTCCGCCCGGCCGCGGGTGTCGAACGCAGCGCGACGGGGTAGACCTCCCGAATGGCAGACATCAGATCCATCGACACAGGACCGCAGCAAGTTTCCAAGCAGACCGAGGTTCGAGCGCCTGCGGCCGAATTGTTCGCGATCGTGGCCGATCCGCGCCGCCATGGCGAACTCGACGGCTCCGGAACCGTCAAGGACACCGTCAAAGGTCCCGATCGTCTCAGTAGCGGTGCCAAATTCTCGGTCGGCATGAAGCAGTACGGCGTGCCGTACAAGATCACCAGCACCGTCACCGAGTTCGTCGACGCAGACAAGCAGAAGGTCGTCGAGTGGCAGCATCCGCTGGGGCACAGCTGGCGCTGGGAGTTCGAGGAGAAGCAGCCGGGACTGACGACGGTCACCGAGAGCTTCAAGTACGGAACAGCGAAGTCCCCGAAGATGCTGGAACTGTTCAAGATGCCGCAGAAGAACGCGCAGGGCATCGAGAGCACGCTGCACAACCTGGCCGCCCGCTACGCCTGACCTGCATCTATTCTGACCGGCATGCCGATCGATCCCGACACCAAGAACTGGACCTGGGTACTCGAACGAGCCTGCCCGGATTGCGGGTTCGACTCCAGTGCCGTCGTATACGACGACATCCCGGACCTTATTCATTCGCGCCGACGTCGAGCGTTGGGAAGCGGTTCTGCGGCGCAAAGACGTTGCTCTGCGACCCGACGACTCGACGTGGTCCGCCCTCGAGTACGCCGCGCACGTACGTGACGCGCACCGGATCTTCCGTACCCGGCTGGCGCTGGTGCTGACCGAGGACGATCCCGAGTTCGCGAACTGGGACCAGGACGCCACTGCGCTGGCGGACGACTACAACTCCCAGGATCCTGCGGAGGTGGCGTCGGAACTCGGTGACGCCGCGCGCGCCCTCGCCGACGATTTCGCCGCTGTTCCGCCCGAGAATCGGCATCGGACCGGTCGGCGCAGCGACGGATCGGACTTCTCGGTCGAATCACTGGCCGCCTACTACACTCACGACCCCATCCATCATCTGTGGGACGTGCGGGGCTGAGCGGAATTCGGTGGAACTATCCTGGGTGTTCGAACCACACTGTTTCGACCGAACCCCGGCACCGAACCGACTTCACGAAGGGGCCCACTATGCCTGCCCGCATCGAGCTCGCCCGCGTCGATCTACGCGGACGAACTCCATCCACCGCCGAACTACGCGGCGCACTTCCCCGAGGCGGAGTGGATGTCGATTCGGTGCTGCATCAGGTTCGCCCCGTCGTCGATGCCGTCCGCGAACGCGGCACCGAGGCTGCGCTCGAGTTCAGTGAGAAGTTCGACGGCGTCCGGCCGGATCGCATTCGCGTCCCGCAGGAAGAACTGGTCAAGGCCCTCGCCGAGCTCGATTCCGATGTTCGCGCTGCCCTCGAGGTCGCGATCGAACGAACCCGACTGGTGCACTCGGATCAGCGTCGAACCGACCACACCACCCAGGTGGTACCCGGCGGCACGGTGACCGAACGCTGGATCCCCGTCGATCGCGTCGGCCTGTACGTGCCCGGCGGCAACGCCGTGTATCCGTCGTCGGTCGTGATGAACGTGGTGCCCGCGCAGATCGCAGGCGTCGGCTCTCTGGTGGTGGCATCGCCGCCGCAGAAGAACTTCGGCGGCCTGCCGCACCCGACGATCCTGGCTGCGGCGCAGCTGCTCGGCGTCGACGAGGTCTGGGCCGTCGGCGGTGGACAGGGTGTCGCGCTGCTCACCTACGGCGGCGTCGACACCGACGGCGGCGAGTTGGCACCGGTCGATCTGATCACCGGTCCGGGCAACATCTACGTCACGGCCGCCAAGCGACTGTGTCGCTCGCTCGTCGGAATCGACTCCGAGGCAGGGCCGACCGAAATCGCGATTCTCGCCGACGCCACCGCGGACCCGATTCACGTGGCAGCGGACCTCATCAGCCAGGCCGAACACGACGTCATGGCGGCCAGCGTGTTGGTCACCGACAGTATCGAACTGGCCGATGCCGTGGACGAGGCCGTCAACGCACAGATGGCGTCCACCCGGCATGCAGAACGCGTGGCCACCGCACTGAACGGAAGCCAGTCCGGCATCGTGCTGGTCGACGACGTCACGCAGGGATTGGCCGTGGTCAACGCCTACGCCGCCGAGCACCTCGAGATCCAGACGAAGGACGCGTCCGATGTCGCCGCCCGGGTGCGCAGCGCCGGTGCCGTGTTCGTCGGTGCGTGGTCTCCGGTGAGCCTCGGTGACTACTGCGCCGGCTCCAATCACGTCCTGCCGACGGCGGGATGCGCGCGTCACTCGTCCGGCCTCAGTGTGCAGACGTTCCTGCGCGGAATCCACGTGGTGGACTACAGCGAATCCGCGCTGAAAGATGTTGCAGCACACGTCATTGCGCTGGCGAACGCCGAGGATCTGCCGGCTCACGGAGAAGCGGTGCGGCTGCGGTTCGAAGGGTTGCGTACCGGTGATCCGTCATGACCGATGCTCTGGGACAAGCGGTCTCGCTGGACGACCTCCCACTGCGTGAGGCACTGATCGGCAAGTCACCGTACGGTGCGCCGCAGCTCACCGTGCCGGTTCAGTTGAACACCAACGAAAATCCGCACCCGCCGACGCAGGCCTTGATCGACGATGTGGCGGACTCCGTTCGGATCGCCGCCGGGCAGTTGCACCGCTACCCGGATCGCGATGCCGACGAATTACGGGCCGACCTCGCCCGGTACCTCACCGAGCAGACCGGCTTCGCTGTCGACACCGCCAACGTGTGGGCGGCCAACGGCTCCAACGAGATTCTGCAGCAGTTGCTGCAGGCGTTCGGGGGACCGGATCGCACCGCGCTGGGCTTCGTGCCGTCGTACTCGATGCACCCGATCATCTCCTCCGGGACGCAGACCGAATGGATTCCGGCGAAGCGTCGGGCAGATTTCTCTCTCGACGTCGACTACGCAGTGCAGGCGATCGAAGAACGTCGACCCGACGTCGTGTTCGTCACCAGCCCCAACAATCCGACGGGCCACAGCATCGACGAGGCCGATCTGCGCCGAATCCTCGACGCGGCACCGGGAATCGTGGTGGTCGACGAGGCCTACGCGGAATTCTCCTCTGCGCCGAGCGCGATCGGGTTGATCGAGAGCTACCCCAGTAAGATCGTGGTCAGCCGAACGATGAGCAAGGCGTTCGCGTTCGCCGGCGGTCGGCTGGGATATCTGGTGGCCGCCCCGGCCGTGGTCGACGCAATGTTGTTGGTGCGCTTGCCGTATCACCTGTCGGTCGTCACGCAGGCAGCTGCGCGAGCGGCGCTGCGGCATGCCTCGGACACCCTCGGGAGCGTGGCCGAACTCTCCGCCGAACGAGATCGGGTGGCAGCGGCTCTCGGCCGCCAGGGGTACGACGTGGTGCCGTCCGACGCCAACTTCCTGCTCTTCGGCCGGTTCTCCGATGCGGCCGCGACCTGGCAGCGGTACCTGGACGAAGGCGTGCTCATCCGGGACGTCGGAATTCCCGGATATCTTCGCGTCACCATCGGACTGGCGCACGAGAACGACCGATTCCTCACCGTCAGCGCAGCACTCGCATCGACCGAAACAGCAGAGGCACCGAAGTGACCACACCCGCTCCCCGCATCGCCAAGATCGAGCGCACCACCAAGGAATCCGACATCTCGGTCGAGCTGAACCTCGACGGCACCGGCATCGTCGACATCTCCACCGGCGTTCCGTTCTACGACCACATGCTCACCGCGCTCGGCACCCATGCTCGTTTCGACCTGACGGTGCGTGCGAAGGGCGACATCGAGATCGAGGCGCACCACACCGTCGAGGACACTGCGATCGTGCTCGGCCAGGCCCTCGGTCAGGCCCTCGGCGACAAGGCGGGCATCACTCGGTTCGGTGACTCGTTCATTCCGATGGACGAAACGCTCGTGCACGCGGCCGTCGACGTGTCCGGTCGTCCGTACTGCGTACACACCGGCGAGCCGGACTACATGGTGCACTCGGTGATCGGCGGCTACCCCGGTGTTCCGTACTCCACGGTGATCAACAAGCACGTGTTCGAGACGCTGGCCTCGAATGCCCGGATCGCACTGCACGTTCGGGTGATCTACGGCCGCGATCAACATCACATCACCGAGGCCGAGTTCAAGGCCGTGGCTCGGGCGCTGCGTCAGGCAACGGAGTACGACCCCCGCGTCACCGGTGTGCTGTCCACCAAGGGAAGTCTGTGATCGTTCGATCGGCGCTCGTGCATTGAGCGGCCTGAGTTCCATCCGCGGTCTTCCGGCCGCGATGGCCATGGGTGCGGCGTCGTTCGGTGGCTGGGGACTGCTGCTCCCGGTGGTCCCCCTCGCGGTGTCCCAGTCGGGGGGCATCGGATGCGGTGGCGGCTGCCAGCACCGCGATCTTCATGGCCACGACGGTGATCACTCAACTGTTCGTGCCGAGCATGCTGATGAAGGTCGGCCACCGCGCGGTTCTCGCGGCCGGATGCCTGCTCCTCGGGTTACCCGCGCTGCTGTTCATCGTCTCCGTCGAGGCCGCACCGGCGCTGGCGGTGTCCGCCCTGCGGGGCACCGGTTTCGGAATGTTGACGGTCGCCGGTGCCGCCATCGTCGCCGAGCTCGCTCCGACCGCGTTGCTCGGCCGGGCAACCGGCGCGCAGGGCATCGCCGTCGCCTTGTCTCAGATGGTCACGCTGCCACTGGGTCTGGTGATTTTCGCGGCGAGTCCGACGGCCGTGTTCGTCCTCGGTGCTCTGGTGCCCGCAGCCGGCCTGATCGGAGTGGCGCTGTTGCCGCCGACCCGGCCCGCACCGCAGCCGCCGAGGATCGAGCGGGTTCGCCTCGACGTACGTCAATTCCTGGTGCCGTGTCTCGTCGTGGCCTCGGTGTCCGCGGCATACGGGGGAATCACCAGTCTGCTGCCGATCGCCGAATCGAACCGAGCCGCGATGATCGGACTAGCACTGGCCGTTGTCAGCGCCGCGATGCTCGTCGGACGATACGTCGCAGGGTCGGTGGCGGACCGAATCGGAATCGGACGCTCCGTGTTTCCGGCTCTGGTGTCCGCGGCGATCGGCATCGCACTCTTCGCAATCGCCGCGCTCGGCAACATGCCCGCGGCGCTGTTCTTCGTCGCAGCCGTCCTGTTCGGAATCGGGTACGGCGCATGCCAGAACGACAGTCTCGTGATGGCGTTCGACGCAGCCGGCCCCGCCCGGTACAGCAGCGCGAGCGCCGTCTGGAACATCAGCTTCGACGCGGGTACCGGGGCGGGCGCCCTCGCCCTCGGCGTCCTGGCGACAAGTGTGGGGTACACCGCTGGATTCGCCGCCGCCGCTGCCACGGTGGTCGTCGTCGCGGCGGTGGCGCTCATCGCGAGACCACGCCCCGATAGACTTCCCACATGACTTCTGTGGTGTTGCTCGATTACGGCTCGGGCAATCTGCACTCGGCGAAGAGGGCTCTCGCCCGGGTCGGTGCCGATGTGACCGTGACCTCGGACTTCGACGAGGCTCTGAACGCAGAAGCGTTGGTCGTTCCCGGTGTCGGTGCGTTCGCTGCCTGCATGGAAGGTCTGTTGGCGGTGAAGGGCGACCGCATCATCGGCCGTCGCCTGGCCGGCGGACGTCCCGTGCTCGGCATCTGCGTCGGAATGCAGATCCTGTTCGACCGCGGCGTCGAGTTCGGTGTCGAGGCGAACGGTTGCGGGGAGTGGCCGGGAACGGTGGAGCGTTTGCAGGCCGAGGTGCTGCCCCACATGGGATGGAACACCGTCGAGGCACCCGAGAAGAGCGTGCTGTTCGACGGCATCGATCCCGAGACTCGGTTCTACTTCGTCCACTCCTACGCCGCGCAGCAGTGGGAGCTCGAACCCAGCGACACCATCGCTGCCCCGTTGCTCACCTGGGCCGATCACGGCGGCCGGTTTCTCGCTGCAGTGGAGAACGGTGCGCTCTCGGCCACTCAGTTCCACCCGGAGAAGTCCGGTGACGCCGGGGCTGCGCTGCTGGAGAACTGGGTCCGATCGGTGTGAGCGAGCGCGAGTTCTCACTCGGGCGCTTGGCCTTTCGAGCACTCGGTGCGGCCGTGATCGTGCTCGCCCTCGCGACGGCACTGATCGCGGTGCTGCAGCCGAGCGCCGGGGTGGGTCTGGTCATCGCGTTGGCCGGTGTGGTCGGCGCGATCGCGGCCATGGGCGTGGTGTCCACCCGCATGACGCGCAAGGAACTCCGGTAGCACCACAGTCGACCCGTTTTGAGTTCACACACGCTCGGCCCGTAGCATAACCGCACGTGAGCCTGGTCTTATTGCCTGCTGTCGATGTCGCAGGCGGCGAAGCTGTCCGTCTCGTTCAAGGAGAAGCAGGAAGCGAAACGAAGTACGGGTCGCCTCGCGACGCCGCACTCGCGTGGCAGAACGACGGTGCCGAGTGGGTCCACCTCGTCGATCTCGACGCTGCGTTCGGCCGCGGATCCAACCGCGAGCTGCTGGCGTCGGTCGTCGGCGAGCTCGACGTCAAGGTGGAGCTGTCCGGCGGAATTCGTGACGACGAGTCGCTGCGCGCGGCGCTGGCGACCGGTTGCGCGCGAGTCAATCTCGGCACCGCAGCCTTAGAAGATCCGCAGTGGTGCTCCCGCGCGATCGGCGAGTTCGGCGATCGTGTCGCCGTCGGTCTGGACGTGCTCATCGTCGACGGAGCGCCGCGGTTGCGCGGTCGCGGTTGGGTGAGCGACGGCGGCGACCTGTGGGAGGTTCTCGAGCGGCTCGAGCGTGACGGGTGCTCGCGTTACGTCGTCACCGACGTCACCAAGGACGGCACGTTGACCGGACCCAACCTGGAACTGCTCGCCGATGTGTGTGCCAAGACCGACAAGCCGGTCATCGCGTCGGGTGGCGTGTCCACGATTGCGGACCTGGAAGCGATCGCCGGACTCGTCGATCGCGGGGTGGAGGGTTCCATCGTCGGAAAGGCGCTGTACGCCGGACGTTTCACGCTCCCGGACGCCCTCGCCGCGGTGTCTCGGTAACGCAGGAATGACCCTTCCCGAGGACCCGACTCGTCTGCTCGAGATCGCCGGCGGTCTGCTCGACGGCATCCACGATCGGTTCGTCGCCGGCGTCGGCGCACCGAGCGCGGTGCAGAAGGGCCCCGACGACTTCGCCACGGCGGTGGACCTGGAACTCGAGCGGCGGCTCGGTGCGGAATTGTACGAGGCCACCGGAATCGCCGTTCACGGTGAGGAGTTCGGGGGACCGGACCTGAACCAGGGACTCGTCTGGGTGCTGGACCCGATCGACGGCACCTTCAACTACTCGTCGGGATTGCCCTCGGCCGGAACGTTGTTGGCGTTGCTCGACGACGGCGAGCCAGTGCTCGGGCTCACCTGGCTGCCGTTGGTGGATCAGCGTTTCGGCGCTGTGGCAGGCGGGCCCCTGTTGCTCAACGGTGTCGCCCTCCCGATGCTGAAGCCGAAAGCGTTGCGCGAGTCCATGATCGGGTTCGGTGCGTTCAATGTCGCCAGCCGCGGTTCGCTGCCGGGTCGGTTCCGATTCCGCATTCTCGAAGAGTTGTCGATGCATTCCTCGCGACTGCGGATGCACGGTGCCACCGGGGTCGATCTGGCCTACACGGCCAGCGGAGTACTCGGCGGCGCAGTCGTCTTCGGTCACCGTGCCTGGGACAACGCGGCCGGTGCGCTGCTGGTACGCGCAGCAGGTGGAATCGTGACCGACCTCGCGGGTGAACCGTGGACGGTCGACTCTGCATCGGTCCTGGCAGCCGGACCGGGCGTGCACGAAGAATTGCTGAAGGTGATCACCGAACTCGGTGATCCCGTCGACTATCTGGAAGGACCGGTGCGATGAGCGTCGCGGTCAGAGTGATTCCGTGCCTCGACGTCGACGCCGGACGGGTCGTCAAGGGAGTCAACTTCGAAAACCTCCGTGACGCAGGCGATCCCGTGGAGCTCGCGGCCGCCTACGACGCGCAGGGTGCCGACGAACTGACCTTCCTCGACGTCACCGCGTCGACCTCGGACAGGGGCACGATGCTCGACGTCGTCAGCCGCACCGCCGAGCAGGTCTTCATCCCGCTCACCGTCGGCGGGGGAGTGCGCACCGTCGCCGATGTGGATCGGCTGTTGCGAGCCGGGGCGGACAAGGTCAGCGTCAATACCGCTGCGATCGCCCGACCGGAGTTGTTGCGCGAGCTCAGCGAACGGTTCGGCTCACAGTGCATCGTGCTCTCGGTCGACGCCCGAACCGTCCCTCAGGGGCAGCAGGACACCCCGTCGGGCTGGGAAGTCACCACGCACGGCGGCAAACGCGGCACCGGCATCGACGCCGTCGAATGGGCAGTACGCGGTGCAGAACTGGGCGTCGGGGAGATCCTGCTCAATTCGATGGACGCCGACGGAACGAAGGCCGGATTCGATCTGCCGATGATCGCCGCCGTTCGGTCTGCGGTGCACGTGCCGGTGATCGCCAGCGGTGGAGCCGGTAGCGTCGAGCACTTCTCGCCGGCAGTGCACGCCGGAGCGGACGCCGTTCTTGCCGCGAGTGTCTTCCACTTCGGCGATCTCACCATCGGCCAGGTCAAAGATGCGATGCGCGCCGAGCACATCGTCGTTCGATAGCGAAGAGGATTTTCGATGACACTCGACCCGACGCTGTCCGCGCGGCTCAAGCGCAACGAGGCCGGGCTGTTCAGCGCTGTCGTGCAGGAAAGATCCACCGGTCAGGTACTCATGGTTGCCTGGATGGACGACGAGGCACTCGCTCGAACCCTCGACACCCGTAAGGGCACCTACTACTCACGGTCCAGGCAGCAGTACTGGGTCAAGGGTGAGACGTCGGGTCACACGCAGTACGTGCACGAGGTTCGACTCGACTGCGACGGTGACACCGTGCTGCTGGTCGTCGATCAGGTCGGCGCGGCATGCCACACCGGCACACATACCTGCTTCGACGCCGACGTCCTGTTGGGACCCGACACTCAGGCGTGACCGGTCCCCGCTGCTATTCCCTTGTCCAACTGCGCCAGCAGAGTCGAACTCAGGGTCCCGAGCTGCTCGACCTCCGCGTCGGACAGACCCTCGAACACGAGCGACTGCACCGTGCCGACGTGCCCGGGTGCCGATTCCACGACCTTGGCCATACCTGCGTCGGTCAGCACCGCATAGGATCCCCGGCTGCCCGGGATGCTCTCGCGCTCGACCCACCCGGCCTTCTCGAGCTTCGTCACCACGTGTGACAGGCGCGAGAGCGACGCATTCGCGTACTCGGCCAGATCGCGGAGTTGGATCCGCCGCTGGGGATTCTCGCTGACCGTCGCGAGGACGAAGTAGTCGAAGTGGGTCAGCTGCGAATCGCGCTGCAGCTGAGCGTCCAACGCTGCCGGCAACCGAGTGACCAGCGCGACGAGTGATCGCCAGGCCTCCTGTTGACTCTCGGTGAGCCAACGGGGATCCACCGTGTGTTGCGGTGTCGCCGACGTGTTCATCGCGGGGAACCTCTCGATCGAGTTGGTTGTCGCCTGCACATGATGCCTCGAGGTTCCCCCCACCCGAGGCATCGCGTCGGACAGTGCTCTAGCTGCGATGTGCCCGCAGGTACTCCAGAGCCTTGTCCGCATGGGCTTCGAACCGTACTTCGCTCGAGAAGGTCTCGAGTACCTTCCGGTCGGTGCCGATCACGAACGTCGCGCGTTTGACCGGGGAGAGCTTTGCCAGCAGACCGCGCTTGACGCCGAATGCGGTGGCGACACTGCCGTCCTCGTCGGAGAGCAGCGGGTAGTCGAAGGACTTGGCGGCGGCGAACTCGGCCTGCTTGGCGACGGCATCGGCGCTGATGCCGACGCGGGTTGCTCCGACTTCGGCGAACTCCGATGCCAAGTCCCGGAAGTGGCACGCCTCGGCGGTGCAACCGGGAGTGAAGGCCGCGGGGTAGAAGAACAGCACGATCGGACCGTTCGCCAGCAATCCGGTCAGTGTTCGGGTCTCTCCGGTCTGGTCCGGCAGGGAAAAATCGGGAACGAGCTCGCCTGGTTTCATGCTCGGCAGGTTACCGCGGGCACCGACCTTCCTGCCGCACCTGGGAGGATGGAGAAATGCACGGCGAGACGACCACCGACCCCAGCCCCACTCCCGATACCGAGAACTCGGACTCGACCACCTCACGTGAGGTGTTCCGGCATCTCGCCGCAGAGCACCGCGTGGTGCCCGTGACGCGAAAGGTGCTCGCCGACTCCGAGACTCCACTGTCTGCATACCGCAAGCTCGGTGCCGACCGACCCGGAACCTTCTTGCTGGAATCCGCGCAGAACGGCAGCTCGTGGTCCAGGTGGTCGTTCATCGGTGCAGGCGCTCCGGCGTCGCTCACGGTCATCGACGGTGAAGCCGCGTGGCGCGGCAACGTCCCCGCGGGCGTGCCGAGCGGCGGTGATCCTCTCGAAGTGCTGGCGCGGACATTGGAGCTGTTGCACTCGGAGCGGCTGCCCGGTCTACCCCCGTTGACCGGCGGCATGGTGGGTTACCTCGGATACGACTCGGTGCGGCGCATCGAAAAACTGCCCGAGCACGCGCAGGACGATCTCGGTGTCCCGGAGATGGTCATGCTGCTCGCCACCGATCTCGCGGCCGTCGACCACCACGAGGGTGCGATCACCCTGATCGCGAACGCGGTGAACTGGAACGGCACCGACGAGCACGTCGACGAGGCGTACGACGACGCCGTGCGTCGTCTCGATCGCATGTGTGCGGACCTGTCGAAGCCCGCAGCCTCCACCGTCTCCACCGTGTCCAGGCCTACGCCGCAGTTCCGGCGGCAGCGCACGTCCGAGGGCTTCGGTGCCGACGTCGCTCGCCTGGTCGAGGAGATCGAAGCAGGGGAGGCGTTCCAAGTTGTGCTCTCTCAGCGTTTCGAGATGGACACCGATGCGTCACCCCTCGACGTCTACCGAATGCTGCGCGCCTCCAATCCCAGCCCGTACATGTATCTGATGCACGTCCCGGGCGAGAACGACGAGACGGCGTTCTCCATCGTCGGATCGAGCCCCGAGGCGTTGGTGACGGTGGTCGACGGTCTGGCCACCACGCATCCGATCGCGGGTACGCGTTGGCGCGGCACGTCCGAGGAAGAGGACGTGCTGCTCGAGAAGGACCTGCTCGCCGACGAGAAGGAGAACGCCGAGCACCTGATGCTCGTCGATCTGGGCCGCAACGATCTCGGACGCGTCTGCGCTCCCGGCACCGTTCGCGTGAGCGACTACCGCCACATCGAGCGATACAGCCACGTCATGCATCTGGTGTCGACGGTCACCGGACGGTTGTCCGAGGGCAAGCGCGCCCTCGACGCGGTCAAGGCCTGCTTCCCGGCAGGCACCCTCTCCGGGGCCCCGAAAGTGCGCGCGATGGAACTGATCGACGAGCTGGAACCGACGCGACGCGGCATCTACGGCGGCATCGTGGGCTACCTCGATTTCGCGGGGGACGCCGACACGGCCATTTCGATTCGGACCGCTCTGATCAAGGACGGCACCGCCTACGTTCAGGCCGGGGCAGGCGTCGTGGCCGACTCGGTTGCGGAGTACGAGGACGACGAGGCACGGAACAAGGCGATGGCGGTGCTGGGAGCCGTCGCGGCAGCGGAATCGCTCCGTGAGGTCGGCGGCCGATGACCGAGCGATCCGGTCGCCGCGGGTCGGCCGCTCTTCCCGTCGCGCTTCTGGTCGTTGCAGCGGCGTGCCTGTGGGGCGCGTCGAGAATGACCTGGGTTCGGGTGACGTCGTTCGACGGCCTCGGTGAGAGCCGGACCGACGAGCTGCTCGGCAGCACCTGGGCTGCTGCCACGACGCCGCTCGCGCTCGTGCTGGTGGCAGCGATCGCAGCGTCGTTCGCCGTGCGAGGGTGGGCCTCTCGGGTGCTGGCCCTGTTGATCGCCGTTGTAGCCGTGGCGGCCGCGATTCCGGCAGTTCGACTGCTCACTGCCGGGGCTTCGAATTCCGAATCCGCGGCGCTGGCTGAGCTTCCTGCACGCGCCCAGGTCTCGATGACGGACGTCTCGATTCTGCCGGCGATCGTCACCCTCGTCGGTGCAGTCTGCGCCTTCGCTGCTGCTGTGGTGTCGATTCGGAAAACGTTTGCGCCGCAGGTACTCTCGTCCAAGTACGACGCCCCGGCGGTGCGTCGCGACGAGGTCGCTCGGCGCGCGCGCACCACGGCATCCGGTGCCGGCGCGGAGGACGAGGGAGAGGACCTCACCGAACGCATGATGTGGGACGCGCTCGACGCAGGCGAAGACCCTACCGACGAGTCCGGTACCCGGCGTTCGTCGGATTGAAACGGACCTCTACGCTAGGTCCGACCCCGATGAGATTCCTCACATCGGACGTCGACGCTCAGAAAGGACTGGGGGCACCATGACTGTTCTCGACTCGATTCTCGACGGTGTGCGAGCCGACGTGGCCGCGCGTGAATCGGTGGTCGATTTCGCCGCCGTGAAAGCAGCAGCGAAAGCAGCCCCGGCCCCCCTCGACGCGGCAGCTGCCCTCCGTGAGGACGGCATCGGCGTCATCGCCGAAGTGAAGCGGGCGAGCCCGTCCAAGGGCGCGTTGGCAGACATCGGTGATCCGGCTGTTCTCGCTCGCGCATACGAGCAGGGCGGCGCTCGCATCATCAGCGTTCTCACCGAGGAGCGTCGGTTCCACGGTTCACTCGCGGACCTCGACGCGGTCCGTGCCGCCGTCTCGATTCCCGTGCTGCGCAAGGATTTCATCGTCGGTCCGTACCAGATCCACGAGGCTCGGGCCCACGGTGCCGATGTCATCCTGCTGATCGTCGCGGCACTGGAACAGGATGCGTTGACCTCGTTGCTCGACCGCACCGAGTCGTTGGGTATGACTGCGCTCGTCGAGGTGCACACCGAGGCCGAAGCGGATCGCGCCCTCGAAGCCGGTGCCAGCGTCATCGGTATCAACGCCCGCAATCTGAAGACGCTCGAGATCGACCGTGACAGCTTCGGCCGTATCGCGCCCGGGTTGCCCAGCGAGATCATCCGTATCGCGGAGTCCGGGGTGCGGGGCACTGCAGATCTGCTCGCCTACGCCGGTGCCGGTGCCGACGCGGTACTCGTCGGCGAGGGCTTGGTCACGGCAGGGGATCCACGCACGGCCGTCTCGGACCTGGTGACGGCGGGAACGCATCCGTCGTGCCCCAAGCCCGCACGCTGACCCGAGCGCGGCTGCGGTCCGCCGTTGGGGCACACTGGACCGGTGAGCACCAGCAATTCTTCTTCCACCACGGACGCCCCGCAGGCAGTCCGTTTCAAGGGCGCTGATCTGCCGCAGAGCAGCATCGGCCTCACCGATCGCAGCGCGCACGAGCCCGATGTGGGTGGCCACTTCGGCGTCTACGGCGGCAGATTCGTGCCCGAGGCTCTGATGGGTGTGATCGAGGAAGTCACCGCCGAGTACGAGAAGGTGCGCAGCGACAACGAGTTCCTCGCTGAACTCGACCGACTGCAGCGCGACTACACCGGTCGCCCGTCACCGGTCTTCGAGGCGACACGGCTGTCCGAGCACGCAGGCGGCGCTCGTATTCTGCTCAAGCGAGAAGACCTCAACCACACCGGTTCTCACAAGATCAACAACGTTCTCGGCCAGGTTTTGCTCGCCAAGCGGATGAGCAAGACTCGTGTCATCGCGGAGACAGGTGCCGGTCAACACGGCGTCGCGACCGCCACGGCCTGTGCGCTGATGGGTCTCGACTGCGTCGTCTACATGGGCGAGGTCGACACCGAGCGCCAGGCCCTCAACGTCGCACGAATGCGTTTGCTCGGGTCGGAAGTCGTCGCAGTGAAGTCCGGTTCACGCACTCTCAAGGACGCGATCAACGAGGCGCTGCGCGACTGGGTCACCCACGCGGACAACACGTATTACTGCTTCGGCACTGTCGCCGGGCCGCACCCGTTCCCGGTCATGGTGCGCGACTTCCAACGCATCATCGGCCTCGAAGCGCGGCAGCAGGTGCTCGCGTCCACGGGCAGGCTGCCCGACGCCATCGCTGCCTGCGTCGGAGGTGGCTCCAACGCGATCGGCATCTTCCATGCCTTCATCGACGACGCCGACGTTCGACTGATCGGTTTCGAGGCGGCAGGTGACGGCGTCGAGACGGGTCGCCACGCCGCGACCATCAGCGGTGGAACCCCCGGAGCGCTGCACGGTGCGTACTCGTATCTGCTGCAGGACGAGGACGGTCAGACCGTCGATTCCCACTCCATCTCGGCGGGGTTGGACTACCCGGGCGTCGGTCCGGAGCATTCGTACCTGCACGACATCGGGCGCGCCGAGTACCGCGGCATCACCGATACCGAAGCCATGAACGCCTTCAAGCTGCTGTGCCGCACCGAGGGCATCATTCCGGCGATCGAGTCCTCGCATGCCATCGCCGGTGCATTGACACTCGGCAAGGAGCTGGGCGAAGGTGCGATCATCCTGGTCAACCTGTCCGGGCGTGGCGACAAGGACGTCGACACCGCGGCCGAATGGTTCGGGCTGATCGACGGAGACGGCGAAGCGAACGTGGACGACGAAGTGGGTATCAAGCCATGAGCAACAACGACTCTCGCCTCTCCGGGACCTTCGCGCAGTGCCGCGCCGAAGGGCGCGCAGCACTCGTCGGATACCTACCCGCGGGTTTTCCGACCGTGCCGCGCTCGGTCGAGGTGTTCAAGACCATGGTCGACGCCGGATGCGACCTCGTCGAGGTCGGTATTCCGTATTCCGATCCCGTGATGGACGGCCCCACGATTCAGGCCGCAGCCGACGTTGCGCTGCGAGCCGGTGCTCGGGTCAAGGACGTGTTCGCAGTGACCGAGCAGGTCTCTGCCGCGGGCGGAAAAGCGGTCGTCATGACCTACTGGAACCTGGTGCTCAAGTACGGCATCGAGAACTTCGCGCGGGACCTCGCAGGCGCGGGTGGGCTCGGAATCATCACTCCGGATCTCATTCCCGACGAGGCGCAGGAATGGATCGAGGTCTCGAACCGCTACGAACTCGACCGAATCTTCCTCGTCGCGCCGTCGTCGACCGAGGAGCGGCTCGTCAGCACCGTCGAAGCCAGTAGCGGCTTCGTCTACGCGGCCTCGACGATGGGCGTCACCGGAGCCCGCGACGCGGTGTCCTCGATGGCCCCCGCGCTCTCGGCGCGCATTCGTGAGCACTCCGACATCCCGATCGGTGTCGGCCTCGGTGTCCGTTCCGGTGCGCAGGCTGCCGAGATCGCCCGTTATGCCGACGCCGTGATCGTCGGTTCGGCATTGGTCAGTGCCGTGGACAAGGGACTCGACGCCGTGCGTGACCTGACGACGGAACTCGCCGAGGGTGTCCGTTCCGCTAACGTAGCGTCGTGACTTCGACCGCGATCCTGGCCTACATTCCCAGTCCGCCGCAGGGGGTGTGGCACGTCGGACCGTTGGCTCTGCGGGCCTACGCCCTGTTCATCATCATCGGCATCGTCGTTTCCGTGGTGTGGGGTGATCGGCGCTGGGTGGCCCGAGGCGGAACCAAGGGCACAGTCCTCGACGTCGCAGTCTGGGCCGTCCCGTTCGGGTTACTGGGCGGGCGTCTGTACCACGTCGCAACCGACTGGAAGACCTACTTCGGTCCCGGCGGAAACCCGATCGAAGCGTTGTACGTCTGGAACGGCGGATTGGGAATCTGGGGAGCGGTGTTCCTCGGCGGCGTCGGTGCCTGGATCGCCTGCCGTCGACGCGGAATTCCGTTGCCGGCATTCGGTGACGCTGTCGGCCCACCGATTCTTCTCGCCCAGGCGATCGGCCGCATCGGTAACTACTTCAACCAGGAACTGTACGGCCGTGCCACCACTCAGCCGTGGGGTCTGGAGATCTACGAACGGGTCGACGCCAACGGACGACTCGATCCACTCAACGGAGTCTCGACCGGTTTCGTGGAAAAAGTGGTGCATCCGACGTTCCTGTACGAGCTGTTGTGGAGCGTCGCGGTCGTAGTCCTTCTGGTTCTCGTGGACCGCAAGTACGCGATCGGCCACGGTCGACTGTTCGCGCTGTACGTTGCCGGATACTGCGCGGGGCGGTTCTGGGTGGAGCTCATGCGCGACGACTTCGCCACGACGATCGCCGGTATCCGCATCAACACCTTCACCTCCGCCATCATCTTCGTTCTGGCGGTCGCGTACTTCGTGATTGCCACCAAGGGCCGAGAAGAACCGGCGACGCTGAGGTCGAACGACGACGAGGATCATGAGGTCTCCGAGGTCACCTCGTCGGATCCGACAGGCTCGCGCCCGACGCCGGTCGACGACACCACGGACGCGGGCACCGCCGACGTGCAGCCCGCTGGGAAGTCCGACAAGAAAGCCGAGGAAGAAGGCAGTACGCGTGGTTGATTTCGACAAGACCCCTGGACCCGAGCCCGAGCCGGGTTCCGGCACTGCCGATTCCAGCGACAACGCAACCGAGCCGACCGCGTCGTTCGGCACGCCGTTCGACTACGACGCCACTGCCGAAGCGTCGCTCTCGGAGCCTCCTGGAACCTCGGAGTCCGCGCCCTCGCACGGTCCGACCGGCCCCACGGGTCCGGGGTGGGACACGTACTCGGGTATCGGAAACGGGCCGGGTTGGTCCAGCACGCCGAGCTACCCGGCACCGAGTCCGGACGGCAGTACCGATAATCCGCTGGGTGGATTTCCGCCACCCCCCGGCTACCAGCAGCAGGGTTACGGCCAGCAGAGTTATCCGCAACAGGGGTATCCGCAGCAGGGCTATCCGCAACAGGGGTACGGCCAGCCACAGAATTTCGGTCAGCAGGGTTACCCACAGCCGGGTTATCAACAGCAGGGCTACCCACAGCAGGGGTACGGCCAGCAGGGTTTCCCGCAACAGAGCTACGGCCAGCAGGGCTATGGCGTACCCCCTGGCTACCAGGGCGGACCCGGGTTCGGTGTAGGCCCCGATGCACCGTACGGGCGTGATCCGATGACCGGCGAGCCGCTGTCGGACAAGTCCAAGATCGTCGGTGGCCTGCTGCAGATATTTCTCGGCTGGTTGGGTGTGGGTCGCTTCTATCTCGGCAGTATCGGGATCGGTGTCGCCCAGCTGTTCCTGTTCTTCTTCGGGGTGCTGCTCACCGCAGTGTTCGGCCTCGGACTGATCGTGTTGTTCGGGCTGTTCGTCTGGCACCTCGTCGACGGCGTGCTGATACTGGTGGGCAATGTGACGGACCCTCAGGGGCGAAAACTGAGAGACTGAACCCGTGTTCGCACCGCATCCGCACAAGGGAGCCCGAAGTGAGTGACTCAGGTAAATGGCCGTCCAACGGTTCGCCGGAAGACGGATCCGGTTCGACGGAGCCGACGATCTCGTTCGAGAAGAACACCCCTACAGGATCGGGTCCCGTCTACGGCGCACCCGACCCCAAGTACACGACCCCGAACCACGGCACCCCGAACACCCCTGGTGCCGGTGCCGGTGATCAGGGTCAGCAGTTCGGACCTCCGCCCGGCACCGGTTACCCACCGCCATCCGAGGGTTCCGGCCAGTACGGTGCGCCGCCGCACTATGCGGACGGTCAGTACGGCGCTCCCCAGTACGGCGGTCCTCAGTACGGCGCTCCCCAATACGGTGGTCCCCCGTACGCGGGCGGGCCCGGATACATGGACCCGATGGCTCCGTACGGTCGGCACCCGGTCACCGGTGAGCCGTTCTCGGACAAGCAGAAGCTGACGGCAGGTCTGCTCGGCATCTTGTTGGGCGCGTTCGGAGCGGGTCGCTTCTATCTCAACCAGCCGGGCATCGCGGTGGCGCAGATAGCCGTCACGTGGCTCACCTGCGGTATCGGCGGAATCTGGCCGTTGATCGACGGCATCTTGATGCTCACCGGCAGCGTGCGTGATCAGCACGGTCGACCGTTGCGCGACTGACGATCGCATTCGTCACAGCCGACATTCGTGATTGCATCGATGCGAATGCCAGCTGCTACGATTTCGCCAGCCGGGAGAGATCCCGGATTCTTTCGCGGGCCAGAGCTGTCCCGGTGAATTCCCGATAGGCAGTTCAATTCGGCTCATCCGACCGTTTCGGTCGATCCGAGCCGACCAGCCGACGGGGTTGCCGAGACTTCCGATGCAGGGTCGTAGACACTGCACCGCTTGCACGCACCCCACCGGCCTACGTGGAGGTGATCGTGGTGCTGTTTTCTCGGATGCCTGCGGAGCAAGGTCTGTACGACCCGAGCTCGGAGAAGGATTCCTGTGGCGTGGCGATGATCGCCGACATCGCGGGTCGCCGTTCCCACGCGATCGTCGCCGACGGGGTTCTGGCACTGGAGAACCTGGAACATCGCGGAGCTGCCGGTGCCGAGCCCAACAGCGGTGACGGCGCGGGCATTCTGATTCAGCTCCCTGTCGAACTCCTCGACTCCCTCGCGCCGTTCGACCTGCCCGCGCCCGGAGCCGACGGTGACAACACGTTCGCGGCCGGAGTGTGTTTTCTGCCGCAGGGCATCCGTGAGCGGGCCATCGCCGTCGAGCGCGTCGAATCCGTTGCCGCCGAAGAAGGTCTGGACATCCTGGGCTGGGTTCCGGTCGAGGTCGATCCCGATCGAGCCGATGTTGGCCTCACCGCCCTCGGTTGCATGCCGTACATGAGCTACCTCTACGTCACCGCTCCCGAGGTCGACGGCACGCGTCCGGCCGGTCTGGCTCTCGACCGTCTCGTCTACGGATTGCGTAAGCGTTCCGAGCGAGTCACCCCCGAGATCGAGGCCGAGGGGTCGGGACTGTTCTTTCCGTCGTTGTCCTCGCGCACCATCGTCTACAAGGGCATGCTCACCACGATGCAGCTGCCGCTGTACTTTCCGGAACTGCGTAACCCGTTGTGCAAGAGCGCCATTGCCATCGTGCACAGTCGCTTCTCGACCAACACGTTCCCGTCGTGGCCGCTGGCGCACCCGCATCGCTACGTCGCGCACAACGGCGAGATCAACACCGTCAAGGGCAACCGAAATCGGATGCGGGCTCGCGAAGCGCTGCTGTCGAGCGACCTGATCCCCGGCGACTTGGAGCGCTTGTTCCCGATCTGCAACCCCGATGCCTCGGACTCGGTGTCCTTGGACGAGGTGCTCGAACTACTGCACCTCGGCGGACGCAGCGTGCCGCACGTGGTGATGATGATGGTGCCCGAGCCGTGGGAGAACCACCGCACGATGGATCCGCGGGTGCGAGCGTTCTACCAGTTCCACTCGTCGATGATGGAGGCCTGGGACGGTCCGGCCTGCGTGACGTTCACCGACGGCAGTTATGTCGGAGCTGTGCTGGACCGTAACGGCCTTCGCCCCGGCCGCTGGTGGCAGACGGCGGACGGCCGTGTGATCCTCGCCAGTGAGGCAGGCGTGCTGGACGTTCCCCAATCCGAGGTCGTCGCCAAAGGTCGCCTCGAGCCAGGAAAGATGTTCCTGATCGACACCGTCGCCGGACGTCTCGTGCCGGACGAGGAGATCAAACTTCAACTGGCAACCGAACATCCGTACCAGGAGTGGCTGCACGCGGGCCTGCTCGAGATCAAGAGCCTGCCCGAGCGCGCTCACATCCAGTACAACCACGACTCGGTGGTGCGTCGGCAGGTCGCCTTCGGCTACACCGAGGAAGACCTGCGCGTCGTGTTGACGCCGATGGCCGCATCCGGGGGCGAGCCGCTCGGATCGATGGGTACCGATACCCCGGCCGCGGTGATGTCTCAGCGGTCGCGTCAGCTCTACGACTACTTCATCGAACTGTTCGCACAGGTCACCAACCCGCCGCTGGACTCGATCCGCGAGGAGATCGTGACCTCGCTCGCGCGGGTGATGGGTCCGGAGCAGAACCTGCTCGAGCCCACTGCGGCGTCGTGCAGGCAGATCGTGTTGCCGTGGCCGGTGCTCGACAACGACGAGCTGAACAAGATCATCCACATCAACGACGACGGAGACCATCCGGGACTGTCGGCCACGGTGTTGCGTGGGCTGTACGAGGTGGAGCGCGGCGGTGAAGGTCTCGCGGAGGCCATCGAGGAGTTGCGGGCCCGGGCATCGGAAGCGATCGCTGCGGGCTACACCACGCTGATCATCTCCGATCGCGATTCGGACCACACGCGGGCCCCGATCCCGTCGCTGCTGGCCACCTCGGCGGTGCACCATCACCTGGTTCGCACCAAGGAGCGCACAAAGATCGCGCTCGTCGTCGAATCCGGTGACGCGCGCGAGGTGCACCATCTGGCGCTGCTCATCGGCTTCGGTGCCGCAGCGGTCAATCCGTATCTGGCGATGGAGTCGATCGAGGATCTGGTCGGCGAGGGTGAACTGACCGGAGTCGAACCGACGATCGCGGTACGGAACTATCTGTACGGGCTCGGCAAGGGCGTACTCAAGGTGATGTCGAAGATGGGCATCTCGACCGTCGGGTCCTACACCGGCGCACAGGTTTTCGAGGCCGTCGGTCTCGATCGCGAGGTGGTGCGCGAGTACTTCAAGGGCACGGTCAGCAAGCTCGGTGGCGTCGGTCTCGACGTGCTCGCCGAGGAGGTCAAGCTGCGCCACCGCAGGGCCTACCCCGAGAATCCGACCGACCGCGTCCATCGGCGGCTGGAGATCGGCGGCGAGTATCAGTTCCGACGCGAGGGCGAGCTGCACCTCTTCACCCCCGAGACGGTGTTCCTGCTGCAGCATGCCACGCGTACCGGCCGATACGACGTGTTCCAGAAGTACACCGACGAGGTGGACCGGCTCGCTCGCGAGGGCGGTGCCTTGCGCGGTCTGTTCGAGTTCAAGGACGGTGTCCGGCCGCCGGTTCCGCTCGACGAGGTGGAATCGGTCGAGTCGATCGTCACGCGGTTCAACACCGGCGCGATGAGCTACGGATCCATCTCCGCCGAGGCGCACGAGACGATGGCCGTCGCGATGAACAATCTCGGCGGACGGTCCAACTCGGGGGAGGGCGGCGAGGACGTCGACCGGCTCTACGATCCGACGCGACGCAGTGCCGTCAAGCAGGTCGCCAGCGGTCGGTTCGGTGTCACCAGCGACTATCTGGTCAACGCCACGGACATTCAGATCAAGATGGCGCAGGGTGCCAAGCCGGGCGAGGGTGGTCAGCTGCCCGGGTACAAGGTGTATCCGTGGGTGGCCAAGACCCGACACTCGACGCCGGGTGTCGGCCTCATCTCGCCGCCCCCGCACCACGACATCTACTCGATCGAGGATCTCGCGCAGCTGATCCACGATCTGAAGAACGCCAACGAGAAGGCGCGCGTGCACGTCAAGCTCGTCAGTTCCGTCGGCGTCGGCACGGTGGCGACGGGCGTCAGCAAGGCACACGCGGACGTCGTTCTCATCTCCGGATACGACGGCGGAACCGGTGCTGCGCCGTTGACCTCGCTCAAGCATGCAGGCGCTCCGTGGGAGATCGGCCTCGCCGACGCCCAGCAGACGCTGGTGCTCAACGGCCTGCGTGATCGCATCACCGTGCAGTGCGACGGCGGTATGCGCACCGGACGCGACGTCATCGTTGCGGCATTGCTCGGCGCGGAGGAGTTCGGGTTCTCGACGGCCCCGCTGATCGTGGCGGGCTGCATCATGATGCGCGTCTGCCACCTGGACACCTGCCCGGTCGGTGTCGCCACCCAGAACCCGGAGCTGCGCAAGAGGTTCACCGGTAAGCCCGAGTTCCTCGAGGACTTCTTCAAGTTCATCGCCGAGGACGTGCGAAAGTACCTGGCGCAGCTCGGTTTCCGTAGTATCGACGAGGCGGTCGGTCACGCCGACGTGCTCGAGACGGCAGCCGGAGTGGCGCACTGGAAGAGCAAGGGACTCGATCTGACCCCGATCTTCGCGATGCCCGTCGACCGCCACGGTGCCCCGATGACACAGCGTCGACGCCTCCGCGCGCAGGACCACGGTCTCGATCTGGCGCTTGATCGGACTCTGATCCAGTTGGCCGAAGGAGCGTTGGAGGATGCGCATCCGGTCAAGCTCGAGCTGCCGGTACGCAACGTCAATCGCACCGTCGGAACGCTGCTGGGGTCCGAGGTCACCCGGCGCTACGGCGCAGTCGGGTTGCCGGACGACACCATTCGCATCGCGTTCACCGGATCGGCCGGCCAGTCTCTCGGGGCTTTCCTGCCGCCGGGTATCACCATCGATCTGGTCGGTGACGCGAACGACTATGTCGGTAAGGGATTGTCGGGCGGTCGAATAGTCGTGCGCCCTGCCGACGACGCACCGTTCGTCGCAGAGGACAACGTGATCGTAGGAAACACGATTCTCTACGGTGCCACCTCGGGTGAGGTGTACCTGCGCGGTAAGGCGGGGGAGCGGTTCGCGGTCCGTAACTCGGGAGCGATCGCGGTGAACGAGGGCGTGGGCGACCACGCGTTCGAGTACATGACCGGCGGTCGCGTCGTGGTGCTCGGGCCGACCGGTCGCAACATGGCTGCGGGTATGTCCGGCGGTATCGCGTTCGTCCTCGGTCTCGATCCGGCGGACGTGAACATGGCGATGGTCGAACTGCAGGTGCCCAACCCGGACGATCTGGTGTGGCTGCGCGAGACCGTCGAGAATCACCGACGGTGGACCGGTTCCACCGTCGCGACCTCGCTGCTGGCCGACTGGCCCCGCCGGTCTGCGTTGTTCACCAAAGTCATGCCCGTCGACTACCAGCGAGTGCTGGAGGCGACAAGAATGGCGCGTGCCGAAGGGCGCGACGTCGATGCTGCGATCATGGAGGCTGCACGTGGCTGATCCACAGGGATTTCTGAAAGTCGTCAAGCGTGAGGCTGCCAAGCGTCCGATCGGCGAGCGCGTCAAGGACTGGAACGAGGTGTATTCGCACCAGCCGACGAGCGAGCGTGCTGCCGAGGTCTCCGATCAGGCGCGTCGCTGCATGGACTGCGGTATTCCGTTCTGCCACTCGGGGACTGCGGGTTGCCCGCTGGGAAATCTGATCCCCGAATGGAACGACCTGGTGCGCCGCGGCCGCTGGGATGCGGCCAGCGATCGACTGCATGCGACCAACAATTTTCCGGAGTTCACCGGGCGGGTCTGCCCGGCCCCGTGTGAATCGGCATGTGTGCTGTCGATCTCCGAGGCGGCCACCGGCGGAAGCGTGACGATCAAGCGGGTCGAGCAGACCATCGCGGATCTGGCCTGGGAAGACGGCAGCATCGTTCCGCAGCCGCCGACGATCACCACCGGCAAGAGGGTCGCCGTCGTCGGATCCGGCCCTGCGGGATTGGCTGCGGCGCAACAGCTCACCCGCGCCGGGCACGACGTCACCGTGTACGAGCGGGACGATCGTCTGGGCGGTCTGCTGCGATACGGCATCCCCGAGTTCAAGCTCGAGAAGTCCGTGCTTGATCAGCGGCTCATGCAGATGCGGGCCGAGGGAACGCACTTCGTCACCGACTGCGAGGTCGGGATCGACTTCACCGTCGAGCAACTGCGTGAATCCTTCGACGCAGTCGTTCTCGCAGTCGGAGCTCTGCGGGCCCGTGACAACGCCGAGGTCATCGGTCGCGAACTCGACGGCATCCACCTGGCCATGGAGCATCTGGTGCCGTCGAACAAGGAATGCGAGGGCGACGGTCCCACGTCGATCTCCGCTGCGGACAAGCACGTGGTCATCATCGGCGGCGGTGACACCGGAGCCGACTGTTTGGGAACGGCCCACCGGCAGGGTGCAGCATCGGTCACTCAGCTCGACTACAACCCGGCTCTGCCCGGGGCTCGCGACGACAGTCTCTCGCCGTGGCCGTCGTGGCCGCTGGTGCTGCGCACCTCACCCGCGCACGCCGAGGGTGGCGTCGTGCGTCATCAGGTCGCGGTGCAGCGATTCCTCGGTGACGAGCGCGGGCACGTTCGTGCGATGGTGCTCGCCGAGGTGGAGGTGCAGCGCGACGCGGACGGTCGACGCATCGTCACGCCCATCGGGGAGGAGATCGAATTGCCCTGTGATCTGGCGTTGTTCGCGATCGGTTTCGAAGGTGTCGAGCACGGTCCGCTACTCGACGAGTACGGCCTGGCGCTGACCAAGCGGGGTGCGCTCTCGTGTGGTCCCGACTGGCAGACCACGGCACCGGGCGTGTTCGTGTGCGGGGATGCGCATCGCGGTGCGTCGTTGGTCGTGTGGGCCATCGCGGAGGGTCGATCCGCGGCTCACGGAGTCGATGCTTTCCTCACCGGACACTCGGAATTGCCGTCGCCGGTACACCCGACCGCACTGCCTCTGGCGGTCGGGTGACCCCCGTCTCTGAACCGGTACAGACCGTCCCAGCAGCGGGGTAGCGCGGCTACCCGTCGGTAGTATTCTAGTGGATGCGTCTGCGATAGAGAACGCGGCGTCCAGCGGCTAGGCTCGCCTTCGTGAGCCGACGTACGAAGATTGTCTGCACCCTTGGACCCGCAACCGCAACCACAGAGCGCATCCGCGAACTCGTCGAGAGTGGAATGGATGTCGCACGACTGAACTTCAGCCATGGTGATCACCCCGATCATCAGGCCAACTACGAGAGGGTCCGCGCAGCATCGGACGCCACCGGCAAAGCCGTGGGTATCTTGGCCGACCTGCAGGGACCGAAAATTCGTCTCGGCCGATTCGCCGAGGGCTCGACCACCTGGGCGGCCGGTGAGCTGATCCGCATCACCGTCGAGGAGTGCGAGGGCACTCACGACCGGGTGTCGACCACGTACAAGGAGCTTGCCCAGGACGCCAAGGAAGGCGACCGCCTCCTCGTCGACGACGGCAAGGTGGGCCTCGTGGTCACCGGCGTCGAAGGCAACGACGTACTGTGCCGTGTCACCGAAGGTGGACCGGTCAGCAACAACAAGGGCGTGTCCCTGCCGGGCATGGACGTGTCCGTTCCCGCCATGAGCGAGAAGGACATCGCCGACCTCGAGTTCGCCCTTGCCCTCGGTGTCGACTTCATCGCGCTCTCGTTCGTCCGTTCTCCCGCGGACGTCGAACTCGTCCACGCCGTGATGGACCGCGTGGGCCGTCGAGTTCCCGTCATCGCCAAGCTCGAGAAGCCCGAGGCCGTCGACAATCTCGAAGCCATCGTGCTCGCATTCGACGCGATCATGGTCGCCCGCGGCGACCTCGGCGTCGAGTTGCCCCTCGAGCAGGTTCCGCTGGTGCAGAAGCGTGCCATCCAGATCGCCCGCGCCAACGCCAAGCCCGTCATCGTCGCGACCCAGATGCTCGAATCGATGATCGAGAATTCCCGCCCGACGCGCGCCGAGGCGTCCGACGTCGCCAACGCAGTGCTCGACGGTACCGACGCGGTCATGCTCTCCGGTGAGACCTCGGTCGGTAAGTACGTGATGGAAACCGTGCGGACCATGGCTCGCATCGTCGAGACGGTCGAGACCGAGGGCGACAGTGTTCCCCCGCTGACGCACGTCCCGCGCACCAAGCGTGGCGTCATCTCCTACGCTGCCCGCGACATCGGTGAGCGCCTGGACGCGAAGGCACTCGTCGCGTTCACCCAGTCGGGTGACACCGTTCGACGGTTGGCTCGTCTGCACACCAAGCTTCCGTTGCTCGCCTTCACCTCCATCTCCGAGGTGCGCAGCCAGCTGTCGCTGAGCTGGGGAACCGAGACGTTCCTGGTCCCCGATGTGGGCTCGACGGACGCGATGGTCAAAGAGGTCGACAAGGCGCTGCTCGAACTCGGTCGGTACAACAAGGGCGATCAGGTCGTGATCGTGGCCGGTGCCCCTCCCGGCACAGTAGGCTCGACCAACTTGATCCATGTGCACCGAATCGGAGAAGAGGACCGGTAAGTGGTCGAAGCGGGGGGAACCGGCGTCAGCGAAAGCGCGCCGAGCAGTACAGCTGTACGCAGGACAGATCTAGAGACGCTCCTCGATCTCCTCGCACTCGAGGAGATCGAGGAGGACGTGTTCGTCGGCGTTCACCCCGAGCAGGTGGGCAGTCGAACGTTCGGGGGGCAGCTCGTTGCTCAGGGCCTGATCGCGGCGGGCCGGACCGTATCCGGTACGTCGCGGGACGTGCACGCGATCAATGCGCACTTCATTCGCGGGGGTGACGTCAAGAAGCCCATCGAGTACCGGGTCTCGCGTCAGCGCGACGGCCGAGCCTTCGCCAACCGGCAGGTCACCGCCGTACAGGACGGCAACGAGCTGTTCGTCATGCTCGCGGCCTTCCAGGATTTCGGTAAGGGCCTCGAGCACAGCGTCGAGGTTCCCGAGGTTCCGTATCCCGACGCAGTGCCTCCGCTCGGCGATCATTTCGTCGGGTACGAGGACCGTCTGCAGATGTTCGTCGACGCCCTCAAGCCGATCGACATGCGCTACGCGAACGATCCCGCGTGGATCATGCACGGCACCGGGGAGAAGCTCAATCACAATCGCGTGTGGATGAAGGCCGACGGGGATCTGCCCGACGCCTCGATCTTCCACGCCGCGACCATGGGCTACGCGTCGGACACCACCGTGCTCGATTCGATCATCACCACCCACGGACTGTCGTGGGGACTCGACCGCATCGTCGCGGCGACGGTGAATCACTCCATCTGGTTTCACCGGCCGTTCCGGTTCGACGAATGGGCTCTCTACGCCACCGAATCGCCGGTCGCGGCCGGCTCGCGCGGACTGGCCACCGGCCGCTTCTTCTCGATGGACGGGCAGCTGCTCGCCACCGTCGTTCAGGAAGGTCTCATCCGGCACTTCCCGAAACGGGTCCGCGACTGAGTGCGTCGGTCCATATTCGCGTTTTCGCCTGCAGATCGAGTGCTGCGTGCGCCGGACTGGTCGACGGTAGTCGTTCGAATTCCACCTGGGGCGTTGCCGATTTCACGTACCGCCGGTAGGTCTCGGCGGCCTTGGCTCCGTTGAAGAACACCCTGTCGATGCCGGGATTCTCGGCGAACAATTGCTCGAAATCGTTTGTCTCGATGGACGATTCGACGATCACCGAGTCCAGGCTTCCTTCGCGCGTGCACAGCTTCAGCACGTCCCATATCGCGACGCCCTGGCTGCGCAGACGCTCGGTGCGCGCATCGTAGGGAAGTTCGGGGCCTGCACCGAACAGCGTTCCCATGATCGGCCAGAACGCATTTCGTGGATGCGCGTAGTACTGCTGCGCGGCCAGCGACGCGACGCCGGGCATCGAGCCCAGAATCAAGGTGGTCGCGCCGCGGCCGAGAATCGGTGCGAAGCTGTGCACGACGTTCATTGCGTGATTACAGCAATTCCCCGCGGGGGCACCGGACAGGGGACCACAATGGAGGTCATGCTGGATCCACGTGTACTCGACAACAACGAACTCGAAGCCGAACTTGCTGCATTGCGCCGGGGTCGTGACGCCTCGATGGACGAGGGCGCGCGCGATGTGTCCACGGCAGACACCGACCACCTCATCGCGCGGTTCGAGGAAGAAATCCGTAAGCGACACCAGGACTCGGTGTCCGATCAGCCCAGCGCCGATCTACCCTGACCGAGGATCAGAACGGCGCAGGCCGCAGTCGCGGCCACTGTTCTGACGGTGTTCCATCGCGTCCACTTCTCGGTGAAGTTCTGCCACACCTGGGTGTCGGCAGCACTGCCGGGATCCACCCCGGCCAACGCGTCGTTGAGGGGGACGTTCGCAACAGCCGTGATCGCGAGGCATCCGAGAAGGTAGAGAACAGCTCCGCTCACGACCAGCACCGGTGAACCCCGACCGGTCGATACGGCGATAATCGCTGCGAGAGTGCACGATATGGCCGTTCCGAAGAACAGGCCGAGGAACATCGGGTTGAGAATCGCCGCATTGAATCTCTGCATGGCGGCGATGGCGTCGGGTACCGGCAGTGTTGCCAGGCCGGGGAGCACGCTGATGGAGAAGGCGAGCAGCACTCCGGCAACGAGCCCACATCCGACGGCAGCAACGGCGGTGGCGGCTGCGAGCATTCGATCCAACACGGTGGTTCCCTCCGGCAGGTGAGCGTTCAGTTGTCCACCCTCGTCCCGAGGGGCGGGATGAGCAATGCGCACACAGCCGCATTCGATGTCCGATCGTCCATTTCGTGGGACGATCGGTGCATGCGCGGCGCAGATCCCTGGAAGTCGTCCGACCCTCTGGGTGAAGCGCTGCACTTTCTACGGATGACCGGATCGTTCTACGTGCGCTCCGAGATGAGCGGATCCTGGGGTCTCGCACTGCCCGCCATGGAGGATGCGCTGTGGTTTCACACGGTCGTCGACGGCAGTTGCGCGTTGTCGGTTCCCGGCGAGCCGACGCGTGAGTTGGTCCCCGGCGATTTCGCGTTGGTACCGCACGGGCGAGGGCACGTGCTCATTGCAGCCGGCGACGCTTCGGTTCGGGCGACGAGCGTTCACGATCTCCCGCACGAGTACATCAGCGATCGCTACGCGGTGCTCACTCACGACGCGGGCGGTGCCGGCCGTGCTGCGACTCTCGTGTGCGGGGCGGTGCGGCTGGATCATCCTGCCGCGCAGAAGCTCGTTCGCCTGTTGCCCGCGCTGGTGGTGGTCGACGCTGATCCGGGCCCGAGGCAATCGAGGATGCAGAACGTGCTGGCCATGGTCGCGGACGAGGCGCGTGTGCTCGAGCCCGGGGGAGAAGCGGTGATCACCCGGCTGTCCGACATTCTGGTGATCCATGCGCTGCGGTCGTGGATCGCGAATACGCCAGGTGCGCAGTCGGGTTGGCTCGGTGCATTGCAGGACGATCGGATCGGAACGGCGTTGGCGCTGATCCATCGACACCCGCACGAGCGGTGGACCGTTGCGGGTCTGGCATCGAGGGTGAACATGTCTCGCTCGGCGTTCTCGGCACGTTTCACCGAGCTGGTCGGTGATTCCGTGATGAGCTATCTCGCGACGTGGCGGATGCAGGTCGCGTACGGCACGTTGCGATCCGAGGACGTGGTGATGGCCGAAGTGGCCCGGCGCAGTGGGTATCTGTCGGAGGCTGCGTTCGGGAAGGCGTTCAAGCGCGCCACGGGCGTCTCGCCGGGAAGTGTGCGTCGCCGTCGTGAGGTGTCGATGGCCGACGGTCAGTCGAGCAGGTGACGGAGATAGCTGTTCGGGTCGTCGAGGTAGCGACGCCAGTGCTGTACCAATTCGAGTTCGTCCCAAGTGCTTCGGCGTAGACCGTGTTCGCCGACTTCCACGATGTCCGCACCGGGCGTCGACGCCAGAATCGGTGAGTGGGTGGCGCAGACGATTTGCGCGCCGTCATTGCCCAGCTCGGACATCAATGCAACGAGCTGCAGGCTCGCGGTGAACGACAGGGCCGATTCGGGCTCGTCCAGAACGTAGAAACCGGGTTCGGCCAACATTGCACCGAACATGGTCAGGAACCCTTCACCGTGGCTCATCTCGGCGGTGTTCTCGTCCCAGAAACCCGGCACGCCGCCGAGGTTCTCGGCCATGTCGAACGCGGTCTCGGCGCGCAGGAAGAAGCCGCGCTTGTTCAGTCGTGGGCCACGAAGCATTCGAGAACCTCGTGGCGTGGTCTCGAGTTCGAGTACCTCTCCGAGCGCGCTGGTCACCTCGTCGAGTCGACGCGACTGCTGCGCCGCGCGACCGCCGCGGGCATCGATTCCGAAACCCTCGGCTATTGCTTCGACGAGCGTCGATTTACCGGAACCGTTGTCTCCGACCAGAATTGTGACCGGTGCCAGGAACTCGAGTCCGTCGCGAGCGAGGTCGGCGACAGCAGGCACGGTGAAGGGCCAGTCCGATCCGACATCGTCGGCATGGACGTACGCGCGTTCTACGAACATGTTTCAGGCAGTGACCAGGCGGTCCACGTAACCGGTCTCGTGGGTGGAATCGGCGCTGCAGGTGTAGAAGACCCACTGGGCGGACTGGTCCGCCGAATCCCCGAAACGATGGTCGACCTTCGCTGCGCACAAATTGCCCGCACTGGTGTCGTGGCAACGAAGACTGCTGGGTATGTACATCACTCCACTGTAGGCGCGATCGAGGGTGACCATTACCGGACCCGAAGAGTCGAACGCTGTGCTGTGGTGCCCTCGGTGAGACTCGAACTCACACTGGACGGGTTTTGAATCCGTTTCCTCTGCCAATTGGGATACGAGGGCTGGCGTCTTTCAAGCAACGATTGACGAGTTTAGAAGATGCGCTTTCGGCCTCGCGCACCGGTACCCTTCAGATGCTCGACGGCCCTGATGGGCGATGACTGTCAAAGGAGACCGATACAGATGAATGCTCCTGGTGCGCACGGTACTGGCAAGCCCCCGCTTCGTGTGGTGGTGGCAGAGGACGAATCCCTGATCCGATTGGACCTCGTGGAGATGCTCCGTGAGGAGGGGTACGACGTGGTCGGTGAAGCGGCCGACGGTCAGCAGGCGGTGGAGTTGGCCGTCGAACTGCGTCCCGATCTGGTCATCATGGATGTGAAGATGCCGCGTCGGGACGGAATCGATGCGGCGTCGGAGATAGCCGAGAAGCGCATCGCGCCCGTCGTCATTCTCACCGCGTTCAGTCAACGCGAGCTCGTGGAGAAGGCGCGCGATGCCGGGGCCATGGCGTATCTGGTCAAGCCGTTCACCAAAGCCGATCTGATGCCTGCGGTGGAGTTGGCCGCCAGCCGTTTCGGTGAGATCTCCGCCCTCGAATCCGAGATCGTCGATCTGCAGGATCGGCTCGAGACGCGCAAGCTCATCGAGAAGGCCAAGGGCATCCTGATGGAATCGCAATCGCTCACAGAACCGCAGGCGTTCAAGTGGATTCAGCGCGCTGCGATGGATCGCAGGACGACGATGAAGGCCGTCGCGGAGGTCGTGATCGACACGCTCGGTACCCCTGCGAACAAGCCCGTGGGAGACAGCTGATCGGCCGGCGAAAGCTACGGCCACGTAAAACTTCGACTCTCTAGGTCACAGTCAGGTCACGAGCGTCGTTCTAGGCCTTGCGAATCGGCTCCGAGCATTAGCGTCTGACCCACACGTGAGCCACATGTAACTCAGGTGCGCTTCATCGACGAGCAATTTCAAGGAGAACCTAGATGGCAATTCGGACCTATGTCCGCACGGCTGCGGTGCTGAGCGTTACCTCGCTCGCACTGTTCGGCTGTTCGTCGAGCGACGACTCGGGCTCGACCGACTCCACCAGTGCCAGCGGCGGCACTGCAGCCGCGGAAACGACCGTCTCCACCGACTGCACGCCCGAGCAGGCCACTGCCGGGGCAACCCCCGACACGGCCCCGCTGGTGGTGGGAACCCTCCTCCCCGAGACCGGAACCCTGGCCTTCCTCGGCCCGCCCGAAGTTGCCGGTGTGCAGCTGGCCGTCAACGACGTCAACGAAGCCGGTGGCGTCCTCGAGCAGCCCGTCACGCTCATCCCCGGTGACTCGGGCGACACGACGACCGATACCGCCAACACCACGGTGGACCGCTTGCTCGCCGGCGGTTCCGACGTCATCGTCGGTGCAGCGTCGTCCTCGGTCTCGCTCAAGGTCATCGACAAGATCGCCAGCGCAGGCGTCGTGCAGTTCTCGCCGGCCAACACGTCCGATCAGTTCGTCTGCTACCCGGACAAGGGTCAGTACTTCCGTACCGCACCCACCGACGTGCTGCAGGCGCAGGCCCTGTCCCAGCTGATCGCCCAGGACGGTGCGCAGCGCGTCGCCATCCTCGCGCTCAACGACCCGTACGGCACGGGCCTGGCCGCGAACACCGCGGACAACCTCGAAGAGGCAGGCATCGCGGCGGACCAGATCCAGACCACGATCTACGACCCGAACGCACAGTCGTTCAACGCCGAGGTCGACGGTGTGAAGAACTTCAACCCGGACGCCGTGGCCATCATCGGCTTCGAGGAGTCCGCGAAGATCATCACCCGTATGCACGAGATCGGCATCGGACCGTCCGACGGCACGCTGGTCTACGGCGTCGACGGCAACATGGGCAACGCCCTCGGTGAGTCGGTCGCAGCGGGTCTGCTGGACACGATGCGCGGCACCACTCCGTTGACCGATGTCGGCACCGGATTCCAGGATCGTCTCAAGGTCGTCGATCCGGCTCTGGTCGACTTCAACTACGCGGGTGAGTCCTATGACGCAGTGATCATCTCGGCGCTCGCTGCCGAGCAGGCCAAGTCGACGGCAGGTACCGACATCGCGGCCAACATCAACAGCGTCACCAAGGACGGCACCAAGTGCACCAGCTACGCCGAGTGCCTTCCGCTCGTCAAGGCCGGAACCGATATCGACTACGACGGAATCACCGGCGCGCTGAACTTCAGTGACGCAGGAGAGCCCGCCACCGGTTCGTACGGCAACCTGGTCTTCGGACCGGACAACACCCTGACGACGGAAGATTACATCGTCGTCGGTGAGTGATCTGTAACTGTCACACAGCCTCTGGGCCCGAGTCCTCGATCAGGACTCGGGCCCAGAGGTTTTCGTAGGTGTCGCACGTTCGACCGCAACGACGAAGGCCCCGGTTGACATCGAACCGGGGCCTTCGTCGTTTGCCGAGCAGCTACTTCTTCTCTTTGCTTCCCGCCAGTGTGCCGAGGTACAGCTCGATCACCTTCGGGTCGTTCATCAATGCCGGACCGGTGTCGGTGTAGGCGTTGCGGCCCTGATCGAGTACATAGCCACGGTCGCAGATCTGGAGGCAGCGACGGGCGTTCTGCTCGACCATGATGATCGAGACGCCCGCTGCATTGATCTTCTTGCAGCGGATGAACACCTCGTCCTGGAACATCGGTGACAATCCGGCCGACGGTTCGTCGAGCAGCAGTACCGACGGCTCCATCATCAGTGCGCGTCCCATGGCGACCATCTGTCGCTCGCCGCCGGACAGCGCGCCTGCCTTGACCTTCTTGCGTTCGCCGAGCAGCGGGAACAGCTCGCTGACGAACTCGAAACGCTCACCGAACTTCTTGGGACGCAAATAGATTCCCATTTCGAGGTTCTCTTCGATGGTGAGCGACGGGAACACGTTCTGCGTCTGCGGAACGTAGCCGACTCCCTTGGTGACCAACACATGCGCTTCCGCGGAGGTGATGTTGTCGCCGCGCAGTTTGACGCTGCCCTCACGGACGGCGACCAGCCCGAACAGGGTCTTGAGGAGGGTCGACTTTCCGGCACCGTTGGGTCCGATGATGCCGACGATCTCCCCGTCGTTGAGGAAGAAGTTGCACTCGCTGAGGATGTTGACGCCGGGGATGTATCCGGCCACCAGTCCGTCGGCGCGCAGCAGTGCACCTTCGGCGAGTCGAGCATGTTCCTCGGGTGTCGCGGCGAATTCCGCCGGCGTCAATGTCTGTTCGCTCATCAGTTGTCCTCCTTGGCCCGGTGTGAGCCGCCCTCGGCCACGTCGGGCGTCACTGGGCTGACGAACTCCGGTTCCGAAAGATCGCCTCCCGCTTCGAGTTCTTCCTTCTCGGCCTGCTTCAGTGCCTCCGCCAGTTCGGCGGTTGCCCCGACCGGATTGCCGTCGGCATCGAATTCGAGAGCCTGATCGTGATGGCTACCGAGATACGCGTCGACGACGGCTCCGTTGTTGGAGAGCTCCTCGGGGGTGGACTCGGCAATGATGCTGCCTTGAGCCATCACCACCACCCAGTCACTGATGTCGCGGATGACGTCCATGTCGTGCTCGACGAACACCACCGTCATACCGTCGTCGCGAAGCGACTTGATGTGCCCCAGAAGTGACTGCGTCAGAGCTGGATTGACCCCGGCCATGGGCTCGTCGAGCATGACCACCGACGGATCGGTCATCAACGCACGCGCCATCTCCAGCAGCTTGCGCTGGCCGCCGGACAACGAGCCGGCGAGGTCGTCGGCCTTGGCGTCGAGCTTGAAGCGGCCCAGTAGCTCGTAGGCGCGTTCGGTGATCTGACGTTCTTGGGCTTTCCATGTCCACGGCATGAAGGTGTTGATCATGCGCTCACCGCGCTGACCGGTTGCACCCAGCCGAACGTTGTCCAGCACAGTCAGTTTCGACAGTGCCTTGGTCAACTGGAACGTGCGCACCACACCTTTGCGGGCCACCTGATGCGGATGCATCCGGCCCAGTTCCTGGCCGTCCATCGACCAGGTCCCGGTGTCGGGTCGATCGAATCCCGTGAGCAGGTTGAACAGGGTGGTCTTGCCTGCGCCGTTGGGCCCGATCAGGCCGGTGATGCAGCCACGCTGAATCTCCAGGTGCGCCACGTCGACGGCCTTGAGGCCACCGAAGGTGCGCGAGACGCCGTCGACCACCATGGTGGCGTCCGGTTTCGGTGCGCCGGGTTCGTTGGGAACACCGGCGAACAGGGCCGCGCGTTGATCGCTCGACAACGCCTGCGCAGCGCGTGATTCGAGTGTGCTTGCTTTCTTGCTCGGTGCGGCCGTTGCAGCAGCATCCTTGCTCGGGTCAGGCATTGAGTTGAACCTCTCGCTTGTTGCCGAGAATGCCCTGAGGTCTGAACACCATCAAGACGGCGATCAGGATTCCCAGGAGCACGAATCGCGTGGCACCGACCTGGGCACCGGTGAGGTTGAGCACCGGGTCGTCGCCGGAGATCAATTGCCGCAGAATCGCATCGGGAATGGACAGCAGGAACCAGAAGAGCATCGCGCCCAGTACCGGGCCGAACACTGTTGCCGCCCCACCGAGAATCAGTGCGCCGAAGGCGAAGAACGTCTGGGCTGTCGAGTAGAAGTCCGGGTTGATGGATTGGGTCTGCAGTGCGTTGAACACACCGCCCATACCGCCGATGACGCCACCGAGAACCAGTGCCTGCATCTTGTAGACGAAGACGTTCTTGCCCAGCGAACGGGCTGCGTCCTCGTCCTCACGGACAGCCTTGAGGACGCGTCCCCACGGGCTGTGCGTCAGCAGGTAGACCACGCCGCACAGCAGCAGGACCAGCGTCCAGCCGACGAGCATGGCCCACAGATCGTTGCCGAGGAACCGCACGCCGATGAATTCGTAGGACTTACCACCCTCGAACGGGCTCATGCTGGTGAACGGGCCGGCGAAGCCGGTGATGCCGTTGGTGGATTTGGTCACCGAATCCGTTGCGGTGGAACGAAACACCAATCGGAGAATCTCCGAGGCGGCGATGGTGACGATCGCGAGATAGTCGGCTCGCAGTCGCAGGGTCGGAATGCCGAGAACCAGGGCCAGTAATCCGGCTGCAGCGAGGCCGACCAGAATGCCCAGCCACAGCGGCTGTTCGTAGGTGATCGTGGTGATGCCGACGCCGTAGCCGCCGAGCAGTGCGAAGCCGATCTGACCGAAGTTGAGCAGTCCGGCGTAACCGAAGTGCAGGTTCAGGCCGATGGCGAGTAGAGCGTAGAAGATGGCCGACGGGCCGACCAGCTGAGCGAGTGAGATCTGAAGTGCGCCGATGATATCCATGTGAAGGTCACCCGATCCTTTGTCGCGAGCCGAGGATGCCCTGTGGACGGACGACGAGGATGAGAATCAAGACGAGCAACCCTCCGATGTATTTGAGATCGGGATTGATGACCAGCGTCGACCACTGCACGAGCAGACCGACGATGACGCAACCGAGGAAGGCGCCGTAGGCCGTTCCCAGTCCACCGAGTGTGATGCCGGCGAACATGAGCAACAGGAGTTTGAAGCCCATCTCCCACTGGACGCGACCGCCGAGTTCGGAGAGCCCGAACAACACGCCGCCGAGGGCAGCCAGGCCGCCGCCGAGGCACCAGACGAACGTGACCACGCGCTCGACGTTGATGCCGGAGGACGCAGCGAGGTCCCGGTTGTCGGCAACCGCACGCATGGCCTTGCCGATCTTGGTGCGCTGCAACATCAGTGCGACGCCGACCAGGACGACGATGCTGATGACGATGCAGGCGAGGTTGACGTTGGTGATCGAGAGCGGACCCCAGTTGTTCTCGGTCTGAGCCTGGTAGTCGTCGAAGGGTTCGGAGCGGTCCGAGAAGAAGATCAGGATGAGATAGCGCAGTGCGATTGCGAGGCCGATCGTCACCACGAGCTGCGCGATGAGGCCGGTCCGTCGCTTGCGCAACGGCCGCCATATCAGGGCGTTGTTGAGCCAGCCGATCGCGACTCCTACGACGATTGCCAGCAGCGTGGCCGGGATGAGTTGTATCCCGACACTGACGTTGAAGAACCACGCCGCGACGGCACCGAGCGTGACCATCTCTCCGTGCGCGAAGTTCGTCAGACCGGTGGTGCCGAAGATCAGACTCAGTCCGACCGCGGCGAGCGCGATGACGAGGCCGAAACGAAAGCCGTCGACCGTGGTGCGGACGAACTTCTCGTAGAACGGAATGCTGGTGGCGGTTCTGGCCTCACCGAACGAGAAGATGACGGTGTTGGAACGCCCGGCCTGCACATCGCGCTGGACCTCGCCCTGGACGCTGACGCCGTCGGGGAGCGTTTCCTGAACCACCTGGAATGTGTATGTGCCGGGCGACAATTCGAGGGTCCACCGGCCGCCGGTTTCACTGGTGGTGCGTGCGACTTCGGAGCCGGACGCGTCCAGCGCCGCGACGTCGACTCCGATGAGTCGTTCGCCACCGTTGTTGAGCGATCCGGCGACGCTGACGGCGTCCGCCGGCGGTGCCTGTTCGGCGCTGGTCCCCGGTGCTGCCGGGGGAGTGGGGGTAGGTTCCTGGGCCAATGCCGGCGCACTGAACAGCAGCGCGGCAATGGAACTCAGAACGGCGAGTAGGAGTGTTCGCTGGAAGAGCCGAACGGCAGATCTTGCGCGCAACCTCGGCGGTTGCACCTTTCTGGTCCATCGAACATTTGGAGCCACGCACGTCCTCCGGACGGGTTGTCGTTGAGCCACGGGTATGTGGGGTTTCCTGCAATTGTCGGACTCTATCCGCTGAAACGACGCAAAATCGGCGACTGAGATTTCCGGAAAGTATCGGTTGTGTTTCGCGGTGCACGACGCGCGCCGTGAGAGCGATCGCGTCGCGGCACCTGCATCCGGCTTCGAGTTGTCGGACCCGCTCCCTAGACTGGTCAACCGTGAGCCCAGTAACGGAGAAAAGTGCAGCGCCCGCAGCCGAGACCGACGCGAAGGCGGGCGGGGAGCGGCCCACGTTGCTGCTCATCGACGGCCACTCGATGGCGTTCCGTGCTTTCTTCGCGTTGCCTGCGGACAACTTCAAGACCACCAGCGGTCAGTCCACCAACGCGGTGTACGGGTTCACCTCGATGTTGATCAATCTGCTGCGGGACGAGAAACCGACGCACATCGCGGCGGCGTTCGACGTCTCGCGGCAGACCTTCCGCGCCGAGCGGTTCCCCGAGTACAAGGCCAACCGCAGCAAGACTCCGGACGAGTTCGCCGGCCAGGTCGACATCACCAAGGACGTACTCGGGGCCATGGGAATCCCGGTGATGGCAGAGGCCGGCTTCGAGGCGGACGACATCATCGCCACTCTGGTGACCCAGGCGGAGGCGCTCGGCTACCGCGTCCTGGTGGTCACCGGCGACCGCGATGCGCTGCAGCTGGTGACCGACAACGTCACGGTGTTGTATCCGCGCAAGGGCGTCTCGGATCTGACTCGGTTCACTCCCGACGAGGTCGCCACCAAGTACGGGTTGACGCCGTCGCAGTACCCGGACTTCGCGGCCCTGCGCGGAGACCCGAGCGACAACCTTCCTGGCATTCCTGGGGTCGGCGAGAAGACGGCCACCAAATGGATCATCGAATACGGTTCCCTCACCGCCCTCGTCGACAACGTGGACAAGGTCAAGGGCAAAGTGGGAGATGCACTGCGCGCCAACCTCTCCAGTGTGGTGCTCAACCGCGAGCTCACCGAGATGGTCCGAGATGTGCCGTTGCCCTACACCCCCGATCAGCTCGAACTCGCTCCGTGGGACCGCGAGAAGATCCACGCCTTGTTCGACGACCTCGAGTTCCGCATTCTGCGGGACCGGTTGTTCGAGACACTCGCGTCGGTCGAACCCGAGGCGGAGGAAGGGTTCGACGTCCGCGGCGGCATCGTCGCACCGGGTGAACTGGCCGCCTGGTTGGCGGAACACGCAGCCGACGGCAGGCGCAGTGGGCTGTCGATTCTCGGCCCGCGTCGGCCGTTCGACAGCGATGCGACGTCGGTGGCGATCGCCGCGGCCGACGGCGAGGGCGCGTTCGTCACGACGACCGCTCTGGACGAATCCGACGAGCAGTCACTCGCGGCCTGGCTCGCAGATGCAGCGCAACCCAAGGCCTTGCACGAGGCCAAGTGGGCTCTGCATGCGGTTCGTGGGCGCGGCTGGACCCTCGGCGGCTTGACCACCGACACCGCACTGGCGGCGTACCTGGTGCGGCCCGGTCAGCGATCGTTCAATCTCGACGACCTGTCGTTGCGCTACCTCAAGCGCGAACTCCGCGTCGAGGATGCGGGTGAAGGTCAGATGTCGTTGCTCGACGCGGAGGACACCGCCGATGCGGCGTTCGCGGAGGGCGAGATTCTCAAGGCGCGGGCCGTCATCGACCTGGCCGATGCGCTGGACGCCGAGCTCGCCGCCATCGAGTCGACCACCCTGCTCTCCGAGATGGAGCTGCCTTTGCTGACGGTGTTGGCAGATGTCGAGGCAACGGGTATCGCCGTGAACGGTGATCACCTGCGCGCGCTGCAATCCGGATTCGCCGCGCAGGTGGACGAGGCCGCGAACTCCGCCTACGGCGTGATCGACAAGCAGATCAACCTCGGGTCTCCGAAGCAGTTGCAGGTGGTGTTGTTCGAGGAACTCGACATGCCCAAGACGAAGAAGACCAAGACCGGGTACACCACCGATGCCGATGCGCTGCAGGGGCTGTTCGAGAAGACCGAGCATCCGTTCCTGAAGTTCCTGCTCGATCACCGGGACGCGACGCGGATGAAGGTGACGGTCGACGGCCTGCTGAAATCCGTCGCCGACGACGGCCGCATTCACACCACGTTCAACCAGACGGTCGCGGCCACCGGACGACTGTCGTCCACCGAGCCGAACCTGCAGAACATTCCGGTGCGCAACGAGGCGGGACGCCACATCCGTGACGGCTTCGTCGTCGGGGCCGGATACGACACACTGCTCACTGCCGACTACAGCCAGATCGAAATGCGCATCATGGCGCACGTATCCGGCGACGAAGGGCTGATCGAGGCGTTCAACACCGGCGAGGATCTGCACAGTTTCGTCGGTGCCCGGGCGTTCGGCGTGCCGATCGAGGAGGTCACCCCCGAACTGCGTCGCCGGGTGAAGGCGATGTCGTACGGATTGGCATACGGACTCAGCGCATTCGGTCTCGCCGCGCAGCTCAAGATCTCCACCGACGAGGCGAAGCAGCAGATGGAGGCGTACTTCGCGCGGTTCGGTGGCGTCCGTGACTACCTGCGCAACGCCGTCGAGGAAGCGCGCAAGGTGGGATACACCTCCACGCTGTACGGCAGGCGCCGCTACCTGCCCGATCTCAACAGCGACAATCGTCAGCGCCGCGAGGTCGCCGAGCGGGCAGCTCTCAACGCCCCGATCCAGGGCACCGCCGCAGACATCATCAAGGTCGCGATGATCGACGTTCACCGATCACTGGCGGAGTCGACGCTGAAGTCACGAATGCTGTTGCAGGTCCACGACGAACTGGTGCTCGAGGTCGTCGAATCCGAGCGTGAGGAAGTCGAAGCGCTCGTACGCGACAAGATGTCCTCGGCCATCGAACTGTCGGTGCCCTTGGAAGTCTCGGTCGGCACCGGCCGCAGCTGGGATGCCGCTGCGCACTGATTCGAGGCCGCGCAGGACGAACGACGAAGGGCCGCTCACCGAATTCGGTGAGCGGCCCTTCGCGTCGTGTGCAGCGGCGAGAAACTACTCCGCCGCGGGAGCCTGCTCGGCGATCTGCTGGCGCACGACGTCCATGTCGAGTGCCTTGATCTGACCGACGAGGTCCTCGAGCGCCGGCGCAGGCAGTGCACCGGGCTGTGCGTACACCAGAATTCCTTCGCGGAACGCCATGATCGTCGGGATCGACTGGATCTGCGCCGCGGCAGCAAGTCCCTGCTCGGTCTCGGTGTCCACCTTGGCGTGCACCACGTCGGGGTGCGCGTCGGACGACTTCTCGAACGTCGGCGCGAACTGGCGGCACGGTCCGCACCAGGACGCCCAGAAATCGACCAACACCACGTCGTTGTTCGTCACGATCTCGTCGAAATTCTGCTGGGTCAAAGTCTGAGTGGCCACGCGGTCCCTTTCGATTGATTGCGCTTCTGGAGTGTCCCAACGCAGGTACTCACCGGAATCATCCCGGCCGGGTCGGAGCGACTGCGTCAGGCGGGCTGGGGTGCGGCACGGAACGTGCGGCGATACGCATTCGGCGTGGTGCATCGCAACCTCACGAAATGCTGCCGCAGGGCTGCCGCATTTCCGAAACCGACCACCTCGGCGATCGAATCCATCGGCAGATCCGAGTTCTCCAACAGCTGCTGCGCCGCCAGTACTCGTTGGTCGTTGAGCCAGCGCGCGGGCGTGGTTCCGGTTTCGGCCGCGAACTTGCGGGCGAAGGTTCGCGCCGACATGTTCACCCTCGCCGCCAGTCGACCGATGGTCAGCTCGGAGTCGAGGTTCTCGGTCATCCAGTCCAGCAGCGGAGCCAGTGTCTCGGTACGAGTGGCGGGCAGGGGACTGGTGACGAATTGAGCCTGGCCGCCGTCACGATGCGGAGGAACGACCATCCGGCGAGCGATCCCGTTGGCCACGACGCTGCCCTGGTACTTGCGCACGATGTGCAGGCACAGGTCGATTCCGGCCGCCGTGCCCGCGCTTGTCAGCACGTTTCCGTCGTCGACGTAGAGGACGTTCGGATCGACCTGCGCGAGTGGATATTTCGCGGCCAGCAAAGCGGAGTGCCGCCAATGCGTCGTACAGGGGCGGCCGTCGAGCAGTCCGGCCTTGCCCAGTACGAACGCGCCGTTGCACAGGCTGGCGACCATGGCACCCCTGTCGACGGCCGCGCGAAGTTTGGCCAGTAGTGGCTCGATGGACGAGTTGTATCCAGCTCCGCAGACGTATGTACCGTCCTCGGCGGCTTCGGTGCCGCCGGCCGGAATGATGATCAGATCGGCGCTGTCGAGACTGTCGAGATCGTGAGGGACGTCGATGGTGTAACCGACGCGGGTGCGGATCGGTTGGGGGACACCTGCGATCAGAGAGAAGTCGTAGGTGGGTAGGCCCTCGTCCGAGCGATCGAATCCGAACACCTCGCAGGCGACGCCCAGCTCGAACTGTTCGGTCAACGGCATCAGCGCGACAACCACTCGTTTCAGCATGAAAAGAAGTATGGCAGAAAGTCGTCGATATATGGCTTTACTGCCACTCGTGCGCATTCTTCGCAGGTTGGAAGCTTGCGGCATGACAATTGTATTGGTAGTTGTGCTGCTGTTCCTGGCCCTCGACGCCGTCGTGCTCGCAGGCTTCGCTCCCGATACCCACGCGGAGGTGACCCAGTTCGGCGACTTCCGGTTCTAGAGTGCCCCGGGTCAGCCGATCCGCCATTCGCGCTTGGCCTCGCCGTCCCATCGGCGCAGCGCCACCGCAGATCCCACCAGATCGTCGATGTCCGCCGAGAGCAGGCGCACCGCCGCTCCTGCCTCCTCGGGCGTCAACCGTCGAGCCACCGTTACGTGCGGCGTCCATCGGCCGGGTTCGAGGTGGTCGAGCGAATGTTCGCCCACCGCCTCGTGCATCCGGGCGTGCAGATCGAGCAACTCGCTCGACGGAACGACCAGTCGCGCCAGGGTGATCGTTCGACCGCCGAACACGACGAGCCCGCCCAGGCGCACATCGAACGGATCGAAGCGGACCGCATCGCCGTCGTCCACCGCGGCCGGCATCGACGACGCCACTGCGACGGTGACGTGCGGGCGATTCGACTCACCGCGGTGGCGGTTCTGACTCGGGAGCCCGGCCTCGGACAGCGCCGCCCACTCGCGGCGCACCGCTGCGTCGAGGCCGGAGTCGAGTAGTAGTTCAGCGGACTGCACCATGGAGCCCATGATGTCGCAGACGGACGGCCGGAACACGACGACGCTCAGGATCGGGGCCATGACCGGCGACGGGATAGGCCACGAGATCGTGCCCGCGACGATCCGGGTGGTCGACGCGGCCCTGGCGTCCATCGGCGGACCGGCCGTCGACTGGGTGCGCCTCCCTCTGGGCATGGACGCCATCGACCACCACGGAACGCCGATACCCAGGAGCACGCTGGACGAATTGGGTGAGCTCGAAAGCTGGATTCTGGGACCGCACGACAGCGCGTCGTATCCGGAGCCGTTCCGATCCGAACTGACTCCAGGCGGACGGATTCGCAAGAAATTCGACCTGTTTGCCAACATCCGGCCGGCGAAGGCACTGCCCGGCGTACGGGCGGTGTCTCCGCGGATGGATCTGGTGGTCGTGCGGGAGAACACCGAGGGGTTTTACGCCGATCGCAACATGTTCATCGGCAGCGGGGAGTTCATGCCCACTCCCGATGTGGCGTTGGCCGTCGGAGTGTTCACGCGTGCGGCCTGCGAACGCATTGCACGTGAGGCATTCTCGCTGGCTGAGCGACGCAGTAGGAAACTGACCATCGTGCACAAGACCAACGTGCTGTCCATGACAACGGGGCTGTTCCGCGATGCGTGCCGCGCCGTGAGCGAGCAATTTCCGCACGTCCAGGTAACCGAGGAGCACGTCGACGCGCTCGCGGCGCACCTGGTTCGGCGGGGCGAGGACTACGACGTCATCGTGGCCGAGAACATGTTCGGTGACATTCTGTCGGATCTGACGGGTGAGCTGTCCGGTTCGTTGGGCACCGCGCCGTCGATCAATTCCTCGGAAACCCAGGCGATGGCGCAGGCCTCGCACGGATCGGCCCCGGACATCGCAGGGAAGAACCGGGCCAATCCGACGGCACTCTTCCTGTCCGCTGCAATGCTGCTCGAGTGGCTCGCCCCGCGGCACAGGGACGATCGGCTGGCCGCGGCCGCCGGCCGGATCCGTGACGCCGTCGACGCCACGGTCGAATCCGGGGTCGCGACAGCCGACCTCGGTGGGCAGGCGTCGACCAGCGCATTCACCGAGGCCGTGGAAGCCCGGGTGCACCGGCGCTGATCGCGGCGGACTCCGTCAGTGCGGTTTGCGGCTGCTGAAGATCGCGGTGCCCGGAAAGAGCTGGCCGCGCAGTGGGCTCCACTGTCCCCACTCGCGGTCGAGCCATTCCGGCCAGTCCGGTTCGACGATGTCGCGCACCTCGAGACCTGCGGCGACCAGTTCGCGCACGCGGTCACCGATCGTGCGGTGATGCTCCACGTAGTTGGGAGTCCCGTCGGCGTCGTATTCGACGTACGGGGTTCGATCGAAGTACGGAATCGTCGCGGTCAGACCGCCGACCCCGGGATCGTCCGGAAACACCCAGCGCATCGGATGGTTGACGGCGAACACCCAGATCCCGCCCGGCCGGAGTACCCGCGCGACTTCCTTCATCACATTGGCCGAGTCCGCGACGAACGGCACCGCACCGAAGGCCGAGCAGACGATGTCGAACCGTTCGTCGGCAAACGGCAAGGACTCGGCACTGGCCTGCACCAGCGGAACCGTCGACCCGCCCGCGGTCATTGCATCGACGCCGCGCTGCAACATGCCCATCGAGATGTCGAGGCCGATCGCGCGCGCACCCTGGGTTCCGAGCCAGCGGGCGCACGGTGCACTGCCGCAGCCCACTTCGAGGACGTCCTTGCCCGCGACGTCGCCCAGCAGATGCACGTCGCCCTCGTGCAGCCCCTCCGGGCACCAGACGAACTCCCCGGACTCGGTCGACACTCCGAGAAACGCGCCGTGCGTACGGTGGTAGCTCTCGGCGTCGGAATCCCACCAGAGACGACTCGCGCGGTCACTCGCGACCGAATCGATTCGGCCGCGGCCGGGAGTGGACGACGGTGTGGAAAGATCGGTCACACGCCGACTCTAACCGGGTTTGTGCTGGTACTGCGGCATCGCGTACCCTGTTCAACGCGAGTGTGTTCATGCTGCGCCCAGGTCGGGTTCCCTCGACCTCGGCGCACACGGATCCGGCAACGGATTCGCCGAAGATGCTCGTGTTGCACACGTTTCACCAAGTCCGACCGAACATCCATCAACCGATACCCAACCCGTCCGGAGCAACTCAACACATGCCCTCAACCACAACCTCACCGCAGGTAGCCGTCAACGATATCGGCTCCGCAGAGGATTTTCTCGCCGCCATCGACGCCACGATCAAGTACTTCAACGATGGTGACATCGTCGAGGGCACCATCGTCAAGGTCGATCGCGACGAGGTTCTACTCGACATCGGTTACAAGACCGAAGGCGTCATTCCTTCCCGCGAGCTCTCCATCAAGCACGACGTCGACCCCAACGAGGTCGTCTCCGTGGGAGATGAGATCGAAGCACTCGTCCTCACCAAGGAGGACAAGGAAGGCCGTCTGATCCTGTCCAAGAAGCGAGCTCAGTACGAGCGCGCTTGGGGCACGATCGAGGAGCTCAAGGAGAAGGACGAGGCCGTCAAGGGCACCGTCATCGAGGTCGTCAAGGGTGGACTCATCCTGGACATCGGTCTTCGTGGCTTCCTTCCCGCCTCGCTCGTCGAGATGCGTCGCGTCCGCGACCTCCAGCCGTACGTCGGCAAGGAGATCGAGGCCAAGATCATCGAGCTCGACAAGAACCGCAACAACGTGGTTCTGTCGCGCCGCGCATGGCTCGAGCAGACCCAGTCCGAGGTCCGCAGCGAATTCCTGCACCAGCTCCAGAAGGGCCAGGTCCGCAAGGGCGTCGTGTCCTCCATCGTCAACTTCGGTGCCTTCGTGGACCTGGGTGGCGTCGACGGACTCGTGCACGTCTCCGAGCTGTCCTGGAAGCACATCGATCACCCGTCCGAGGTTGTCGAGGTCGGCACCGAGGTCACCGTCGAGGTTCTCGACGTCGACCTGGACCGCGAGCGTGTTTCGCTGTCGCTCAAGGCAACTCAGGAAGATCCGTGGCGCCAGTTCGCTCGCACCCACGCGATCGGCCAGATCGTGCCCGGCAAGGTCACCAAGCTCGTTCCCTTCGGTGCATTCGTGCGCGTCGAAGAGGGCATCGAGGGCCTCGTGCACATCTCCGAGCTGGCCGAGCGCCACGTGGAGGTTCCGGACCAGGTCGTGGGTGTCGGCGACGACGCACTCGTCAAGGTCATCGACATCGATCTCGAGCGTCGCCGGATTTCGTTGAGCCTCAAGCAGGCCAACGAGGACTACGCAGAAGAGTTCGATCCGTCCAAGTACGGCATGGCCGACTCGTACGACGAGGGTGGCAACTACATCTTCCCCGAGGGCTTCGACTCCGAGACCAACGAATGGCTCGAAGGTTACGAGAAGCAGCGTGAAGAGTGGGAAGGTCGCTACGCCGAGGCGGAGCGTCGCCACAAGATGCACACCGCTCAGATGGAGAAGACGGCCAAGGACGAAGCTGCCGAAGCCGCCAACACCAACTACTCCTCCGAGTCGGGTCAGGCCCCCGCCGATGCAGAAGGCGACGCTCCCGCAGCGTCGGCTCCGGCCTCGACCGGTGGTTCGCTGGCCAGCGATGCGCAGCTCGCTGCACTTCGCGAGAAGCTGTCGGGCAACGCCTGATAGAAGTGGTCCACCCGTGAGGGTGTGACACCGAGCCCCGGTTCTCCACGTGAGAACCGGGGCTTTCTCGTTTCGAATCAGGGGAGCAGAGAAGCTGCGGACACGACAATGGACCCGGTTCCGATGAACCGGGCCCATGTGTGAGGGGGAGTGCGAACTACGCGGCGGTGGCTGGACTCCACTGGCCGACGCTCTCCGTGCGCTTGCGCATGCTGGCGAAGCTGTGGCGGGCGGGGGTCAGGAGGTTGGTGAACCAGTTACGCCGATGGTCGGCCAACGCCGAGGCTACTTCCGGGATGAGAATGCAATGAACGCCTGCATCCATGCCGAGGCGGTGCCGACCCGGTTGGATCTGATTGCTTCGCATGGGTGTCCTTTTCAATAGCTGTGGGTCGGCACATCGAGGTCGCGCTCGTCGAAGATAACCGACCCACCTCCGAAAACGGTGCATTTGAGGCTGGTGTGATTCGGCGTGTTCGAGTGTCAGACTGGGTGCATGCTGAGACTGGGACTGACCGGTGGAATAGGTGCCGGAAAATCGACCGTTGCCAAGGTGCTGACCGAACTCGGGGGAGTGCTCGTCGACTCCGATGTGCTTGCCCGTGAAGTCGTCGAGCCGGGAACGCCTGGGCTGCAACGACTGACGGACACCTTCGGAGCCGACATTCTCGCACCCGACGGCTCACTCGACCGTCCGGCATTGGCGGCCAAGGCATTCGGCGACGAAGAATCCCGCAAGAAGCTCAACGCCATCGTTCATCCGTTGGTCGGCGAGCGCACCGCCGCGATCATCGACGGTGCAGCGCCGGATGCCATAGTGGTGCAGGACATTCCGCTCCTCGTCGAGGGATCGATGGGCCCGTTCTTTCACCTCGTGGTCATCGTGTGGGTCGACGCCGAGGAACGGGTGCGTCGTCTTACGGGACAGCGAGGCATGCCCGAGGCCGACGCTCGCGCGCGGATCGCAGCACAGGCAACCGATGATGCGCGCCGCGCCGCAGCAGACGTGTGGATCGACAACACCGGTGCGCCGGGCAGCGTCGACGACGTCGTCCGAGCCCTGTGGAGCGAACGTCTGATTCCCTTCGAGCGCAACATCAGGGAGGGGATCATCGCGCGCGTTCATCCGGAACAGGTGACAGCCGACCCCACGTGGGAATCGCAGGCCCGACGCATCATCTCGCGCCTGGCCCTTGCCTGCGCGGATAAAGCGGTCCGAATCGACCACATCGGCTCCACCGCGGTGCCCGGTCTCGACGCGAAGGATGTCATCGACATTCAGATCACGGTTCGCAGCCTCGACGACGCCGATGCCGTCGCCGAGCAGCTGCGCGTGGCAGGGTTCCCTCGGCGAGAGGCCAGCAACTTCGACCATCCCAAGCCCGCATACGGAATCGGCGGAGAAGCCGATCCTGCCGTGTGGGCCAAGCGTTTTCACGGCAGCGCAGACCCCGGCCGGCCGGCGAACGTACATATCCGGGTCGACGGCTGGCCGAATCAGACGTTCGCCCTGCTGTTCCGGGACTGGCTGCGAGCGGACGACAACATCACCACCGAGTACGCCGGAATCAAGCGACGCGCCTCCGAGGCCGCTGCCGGAATCACCGACTTCGGATCGGCCATCGAGGCCTACGAGAACGCGAAAGCCCCATGGTTCGACGTGGCATACCGTCGGGCATGGCAGTGGGCGGAGCAGACCGACTGGACCGCGTGAATCGGGGCCGACCGAGTCAGGACGGCTTGCCGTTCCACTCGGTCGGCATTCCGAGGGATGCGAGCCACGCGTTCAGGTCGTAGTCGTGCCGCGTCAGTCCTTCGATGGCCGTGATCGATCTGGCCAGCGCGAGTTCGGCCGTGGGGGTGTCGAGATGGTGCGCCACCCGAGCGTCGAACAACTCGTCGACGTCGAGCAGGTCGTAATCGCGGCCGGTACGCACGCTGAGGTCGAGATAGTGGTCGACGGATGTCCATCGAGTGGTGCCGGCGGTGTACTCGCCGATGTCGACGTAGTAGTCCTGATCGCGGGCGTGCGCGGGCAGATAGTGGAACACCGAGGCCCGTAGCCCCAGAGCGGGCAGCAACCAGGACTCCAGGTAGTCGAAGTGGGCGTGATCGGACGGGCGGGCCATGTACAGCCCCCACGGCTCGACGCGGTATTCGTCGACGACCCGGACGAACCCCTTGGGATCCACGTTCGTCTTGGCGACGAGGTCGAACGTCTCGTGCTTGGGGGCATGAACGACGGTGTGCGCACCGGCTGACGTGTGAGCGACCATGCCTGTAGAAGCTACCGGGAACCGACGTCCGGGGTCTGCCCGACGGAACTTGTCGGTGGTCGCGTCTACGCTTGTGAAATGGCGTTTGCATCCGAACATCCCGTTGTCGCGCACTCCGAGCACCGTCCGGTGGGCGCAATCGAGCGCACCGGACCGGCGTTCGAGGTCGTCAGCGAACACACGCCGGCAGGCGATCAGCCGACCGCCATCGCCGAGCTGGAACGGCGGATCAAGGCGGACGAGAAGGACATCGTGTTGCTCGGTGCCACCGGTACCGGTAAGTCGGCCACCACTGCCTGGCTGATCGAGAAGCTGCAGCGCCCCACTCTGGTGATGGCACCGAACAAGACCTTGGCGGCGCAGTTGGCGAACGAGCTGCGAGACATGTTGCCCAACAACGCAGTCGAATACTTCGTCTCGTACTACGACTACTACCAGCCCGAGGCGTACATCGCGCAGACCGACACCTACATCGAGAAGGACTCGTCGATCAACGACGATGTCGAGCGTCTGCGGCACTCGGCGACTGCATCTCTGCTCTCGCGCCGCGACGTGGTCGTGGTGGCGTCGGTGTCGTGCATCTATGGTCTCGGTACTCCGCAGTCGTACGTCGATCGGTCGATCGAGCTGGAGGTCAACGTCGAAGTGCAGCGTGACGCGCTGCTCCGGTTGCTCGTGGACGTGCAGTACACCCGCAACGACATGGCCTTCACCCGCGGATCGTTCCGAGTTCGCGGTGACACGGTCGAGATCATTCCGTCCTACGAGGAACTGGCGATTCGCATCGAGTTCTTCGGCGACGAGATCGAAGCGCTGTACTACCTCCATCCGCTGACCGGCGACATCGTTCGGCAGGTCGATTCGGTGCGCATCTTCCCGGCCACGCACTACGTTGCCGGGCCGGAGCGGATGGAACGAGCCGTCAAGGACATCGAAGCCGAACTCGAAGGTCGGCTCGCCGAGCTGGAGGGCAAGGGAAAGCTGCTCGAGGCGCAGCGGCTGCGGATGCGGACGCAATACGACCTGGAGATGATTAAGCAAGTCGGATTCTGCTCGGGTATCGAGAACTACTCGCGGCACATCGACGGACGCGGTGCAGGTACCGCGCCTGCAACGTTGATCGATTACTTTCCCGAGGACTTTCTGCTCGTCATCGACGAGTCTCACGTGACGGTTCCGCAGATCGGGGCGATGTACGAGGGCGATATGTCCCGCAAGCGCAACCTCGTCGACTTCGGTTTCCGCCTGCCGTCCGCGACCGACAACCGACCGTTGACGTGGGAGGAGTTCACTCAGCGAATCGGTCAAACGGTCTACCTCTCGGCAACTCCGGGCAAGTACGAGCTGGGGCAGACCGGGGGAGAGTTCGTCGAGCAGGTGATCCGTCCGACCGGACTCGTCGATCCCAAGGTCGTCATCAAACCGACCAAGGGCCAGATCGACGACCTGGTCCATCAGATCCGAGAACGCGCGGAGAAAGACGAGCGTGTGCTGGTGACCACGCTGACCAAGAAGATGTCGGAGGATCTGACCGACTACCTGCTCGAACTGGGCATTCGTGTCCGCTACCTGCACTCCGACATCGATACGCTGCGCCGCGTCGAACTGCTCCGGCAGCTCCGACTCGGCGAGTACGACGTGCTGGTGGGCATCAACCTGCTCCGTGAGGGTCTCGACCTGCCCGAAGTCTCGCTGGTGGCGATTCTCGACGCAGACAAGGAAGGCTTCCTCCGCAGCGGCACCAGCCTCATCCAGACCATCGGTCGTGCCGCCCGAAACGTCTCCGGCGAGGTACACATGTACGCCGACAAGATGACCGATTCCATGACCTACGCGATCGAGGAAACCGAGCGTCGGCGTGAGAAGCAGATCGCGTACAACAAGGAAAGAGGCGTCGACCCTCAGCCGCTGCGCAAGAAGATCGCCGACATCCTCGACCAGGTTTACCAGGAAGCCGAGGACACCGATTCCGTCGTCGAAGTCGGAGGGTCCGGTCGCAACGCCAGCCGGGGCCGGCGAGCGCAGGGCGAGGCGGGCAGGTCGGTCAGCACCGGGGTGTACGAGGGCCAGGACGTCTCGTCGATGCCGCGCGCCGAACTGGCCGATCTGATCAAGAACATGACCGATCAGATGATGAACGCGGCACGCGAGCTCAAGTTCGAGCTCGCCGGCCGACTGCGCGACGAGATCCAGGATCTGAAGAAAGAACTGCGCGGGATGGATGCGGCCGGCCTCAAATAGGTTCGGTTACGGTTCAACGATGGACGCAACCACCGCCGGCCGCACCTCTCGCGCGCTCGAGCTCATTCACTCGATGACCTATTTCCTTCCGGAGACGCAGGACGCTCTCGTCGCCGCCGGGTTGCCGCCGCGGGCCTGCTATTTCGCGGGCCGGGCAGCGCCTCTGGGGCGGGTCGGTGCAGGTGTCGTCACCGCCACGTTCTACAACTTCAATCGTGAACTGATCGCGCCGCTGATTCCGGCCGCCTGGGACATCGCGTCCCCCGACGAGATCATGGCAATCCGGTACGACACGCTCGATGCCGCTTTCGCCCGACTGCTCGTGCCCGAGGTCCTGACGTCCGCGGACATGGCTGAGGCCGCAGACCTGGCATCGATCGCAGCCCGTGGCATTCCCGGTGACGACGGCCGACCCCTGTACGCCGCGTATGCCGAGCTCGACTGGCCGACAGCTCCGCATCTCGTGCTGTGGCACGCCCTGACTCTGATCCGCGAATACCGCGGCGACGGTCACCTCGCGGCGCTGCAGACGGCGGGACTGAGCGGTCTCGAAGCGCTCATCACCCATACCGCCACCGGCTACGGCTTCGAGAAGGAGTTCGCCCGCAAGCGTCGCGGATGGTCGACCGAGCAGTGGGACGGGGCCGTTGCGTCTCTGGCCGACCGTGAGCTGCTCTCGTCCGACGGCGCGCTGACTCAGGACGGAAAGGATCTCCGCACGTTGGTCGAGGACATCACCAACGACCTCGCCGCCGCGCCGTGGGCTGCGCTCGGCGAGGACGGTGCGGCGCGGCTGGTCTCGCTCGCGACGCCGTGGCGCGAGTCGATCGTCGGTGCGGGCGTCATTCCGGATGGTGTGTTCGGGCCCGCGATCAAGAAGAAGTAGCCCGCCTCAGCTGGTGATGTCCTTGGTGCCGAAACGTCGCCACGCGATCAACCCGAACAGTGCCGCGTACGTGACGGCCGAGAACGAGCCGACCACCATGTCGTTCCAGTCGATGCTCGTGCCGAATGCATCGATCCACGAATTGGCGTAGTGCCCGGGCAGGTAGTTGCGGAGTGATCCCAGTGCCGTGATCTGGTCGAGAATCTGCATCAGAATCGATGTCATCACCGCGCCGCCGACGGCCCCGAGAGGGGCGTCGGTGAGCACGGACAGCAGCATCGCCAGGCCCGCGACCCACAGCAGGTTGATGCCGATGTACGCGACCGCGATCAGTAGCCGAACCAGTGAGGTGCCGTAGGGCAGCCCCTCGCCCAGCGGGGTGATCAGCGACTCCGCGCCGTACATCACGGTGCCGATCAGCAGGGACACCCCGACGAGCACCAGAATCGCAGCACTGGACAGCGTCGCCGACACCAATGCCTTCTGCGTCAGCAGTCGACTCCGGGGCACAGGAATGGCCAGCAGGTATCGCAGACTCGACCACGAGGCTTCGCTTGCCACCGAGTCGCCGAAGAACAGGGCCACCACCACGATCAGCAGAAATCCCACGGACATGAACAGAGCGAAGACCGTGAAGTTCATGCCTCCGCGAGTGCCGAGTTCGATCAGCCCACCGGCGTCCGAGTCCGCATCCGAGCTGCCGACTGTGAACGCAATGGCCAGAATTACCGGCAGCAGCGCCAGGAAGCCGATCGCCAGCTGAGTGCGTCGACGTCCCAGTTGCCTGCGCAACTCGGTACGGAACGGCAAGGTGCTGCCGCCGGTGTATCCGGCAGCGCGCCCGTCTGCGTGTGTGGTGCTCATGAACGATCCTTGCTGGTGGAAGACCCTGGGGTGTCTCGGTGGACGAGGTCTAGGAACACGTCTTCGAGGCGCGTCGATTGCGAGAATCCGCGCACCGAGATCCCCGCGGTGACGAGCTCTCGGATCACGACGGCGGCATCCGCGTCGGTCAGGTCGACGGTCACCGTGCCGTCGTCGACGACGACTGCGCCGTCGTGGCCGGAGGTAGCAAGCACGGACTGCGCGCGGGTGGCGTCGTCGACCCTGATCTCCGTTTGTCCGCCTGCCGCGGTCAGTTCGCGGACAGTGCCGGAACTGATCACCGATCCGCGATTCATGACGACCACGTGGGTGCAGGTCTGCTCCACTTCGGCGAGGAGATGGCTCGACACCAACACGGTTCGTCCGGTCTTCGCGTAGTTGATCAGCACGTCGCGCATCGTCCTGATCTGCGGTGGGTCGAGTCCGTTGGTCGGCTCGTCCAGGACCATCAGATCCGGCAACCCCAGCATGGCCTGGGCGATGGCGAGCCGTTGCCGCATGCCCTGGCTGTACGACTTGACCTTGCGTTCGATCGCGGTGCCGAGGTCTGCGATCTCGAGGGCTTCCTCGAGATGGGCGTCCTCGATCGGGCGACCGGTCGCTTCCCAGTACAGCCGCAGATTCTGTGTTCCGGTCAGGTGCGGCAGGAAGCCCGATCCCTCGACGAAGGAGCCCAACCTGGACAGCACCGGTGCTCCTGGCGTCACCTTGTGACCGAAGACCCTGATGTCACCACCGGTGGGAGTGATCAGGCCCATCAACATGCGCAGGGTCGTGGTCTTGCCTGCACCGTTCGGCCCGAGCAGACCCAGAACCTGGCCCTGCTTCACCTCGAAGCTGACGCCGTCGACTGCCCGAAAACCGTTGGAGTACGTCTTGGCCAGATCGGTGATCACCAGAGGGGTGTCGATCAGACTCTCGTCCACTTCGGCGACCGCGCGGCGTCTGGTCTGCACGACTCCGGCCACGATCGCACCGGCGACCGCGAGCAGGACGACCCCGATGCCGATCAGTGGTGCCACCGGAACAGTGCTGTTCGCGCTCGCTTCCGCGGGGACGGTGGGCAACGCAATGGTGTTGTCGGTCATGGCCACGCTGAACTGTGCGGGTTCGAGCGGCACGGCATACGCCTGATCGGTGGTGGAGATGCTCAGTTCGAGGCGATGACCCTGCTGGACGAGGTAGCTGATGCCAGGCAGGGCAACGGTGACGTCGACGGGATCGATGCCCTCGGTGTCTGGCAGGCGGATCGCCGAGACGGCCCCGCCCGGAAGCGTTCTCGTGCCGTTCGGCGCGACGTCGTAGAGCTTCGCGAACAGGACCGCTTGACCCGGCGAGGCCAGCGACGCCACGCGCAGATTCACCCGCGGCACACCGGTGACCGTCACGGACGAATCGACGGGTTCGCTGGTGAACGTTGCCGACTGGCCCGGCAGGTCCGCGGTCAGGGCTGCTCCGGCCCCGGTCGATCCCAGGGTCGAGAGCACCGAGCCCAAACCGGGTATCGACGAGATCGCCGACGGCGACGCCCCGGGCGGACGGATGATCGACTGGTTCTCCGCAGCGGGAGTGAACGTCACCGATCGAGTCTCGGTGGGGTCGGAGTCGGGGCTGAGCCCCGGGTAGTCAGGAGCCGTCATTCGGCGGTTGCGGTCGCCGCCGCGTTCGTCGGCTGCCCGCTGAGTGGAGTAGACGAACGGCTGGCTGTCTGTAGCAGCATCGCTCTCACGCAAGGTCGTGTCGAAGAAGTCGGCGATGGCCTGATCGCTCGTGCCGTCCGTCCCACCTGCGTCGTGACCGCCGTCGAACCATCGCACGGTGACGTTCCCACCGGCCGCCGCGATCTGACGAGCCGTCGCGTCGGCCTGATCCAGACCGAACAGCGTGTCCTGGCTGCCCTGAACCAGCAGGGTCGGCGCGGTGATGTTCGACGCCACCGCGACCGGCGAGTGGGCCGTGAGCAGATCGAGGAGCTGTTGGCTGGGGATTCCGGTCACTGCGGACTGGGCGTAGGCGTCGCAGAATTCGGGTGCGAACCGTCCGCAGGCGGATGTCTCCTCGGCGGTGCCGGCTTCGTTGCCGTCGGTTCCGGTTCCGGTGCCGTTGCCGTTTCCGTCGCCGGCCGGTGCTGCACTGGAGGCGCCCACTCCGAAGAACACTCCGGCCCAGCCGCGCTTGAGGACGCCGGGTCCGCCGTATTCGGCAGCTGCGGGGGTGGCGGTGTCGCCGAGGGCTTCTCGGCCCTCGGCGGAGGTGACGCCGTAGTTGGGGAACAGTGCCTGACCCAGGTCGTTCCAGGTGATCGCTGCGGCTATCGAATCGATCCGGGGGTCGGTGCCGCCTGCGCTCAGAGCCAGTGCGCCGCCGTACGATCCGCCGGCGACACCGACGTGCGGGTCACCGGGGGCGTCGAGTTCCACCTCCGGTTGTTCGGCGAGCCAGTCGATGAGTCCGCGTGCGTCGGCGACCTCGCGGTCGGGGTCGTTGAGCGAGATCGAACCCGTGCTGTCGCCGAACCCGCGTGCACTGTAGGCGAGCACGGTGTACCCGCGGGCGGCGAGGTCACGTGCCTCGCCGTCGACCGAGTCCTTGCTGCCGCCGAAGCCATGGGCGAGCAGCACCGTCGGTGCGGGGGTGACGGCGGGGACGTACAGACGAGCGTCGATGTCGACGGTGCCCGTCGATCCGGGGCTGTCCGGTAGCGTGATGCGCGCATCACGCGTGGATGTGTCGGCGCTCGAATCCTGGGGGAGGAGTACGAATGCGAGGGCGGCTACAGCCAGAACCGCAATCACGGCGGCACCGACAGTCATGGCCCGTCTCGACAGTGGCGGGCGGGGAATCGGCATGGAAACCAATGTATGTGAGTGGCGCGGATCGTGTTGTTCCCCAAGTTCACGTGCCGATCGGCCGGTTCCGGCTAATGTCAGCGAATCAGTCCCCGGACCACGTTTTTCGGTCCTGTGACTTGCACCAATCGAGTTCGAGCAGAAGTGTCACATCTGTGTGTGACCGACAAATGGAGGAATGAATGAGCGCCTACCGCACCGTCGTCGTCGGGACCGATGGCTCCGAATCGTCACTGCGGGCAGTGGAGAAGGCCGCGGCGTTGGCGGGAGACGCCGCTGCCACCCTGGTGATCGCTTGTGCGTACTACCCGGCCGATCCGAAGGACACGTCCGCTGCCGCCGACGCATTGCGCGAGGACGCCTACCAGATCACCGGATCGGCACCGACGCGTGAGATTCTGCGCACGGCGCGCGAGCACGCCACCAAGGCCGGTGCGAAGAACATCGAGGAGAAGGCGATCGTCGGTGCTCCCGTCGAGTCGCTGCTGGCACTCGTGGACGAGGTCAAGGGTGACCTGCTCGTCGTCGGCAACCGCGGCCTGAACTCGTTGACGGGCCGGCTGTTGGGTTCGGTTCCGTCGGACGCCGCTCGCAAGTCCACCTGCGACGTTCTGATCGTGCACACCGTCCGCTGATTGCACGCTGCACACACCACCGGCCCCCGCCCGCGCAAACACCGGCCGGGCCGGGGGTGTGGGGGGGTTGTTCTGCGTGCCGCGACCAAAGCGGCACCCCCCCCCCTTCCA